>NZ_JBALDN010000027.1:0-5292 GCF_036917375.1 Nostoc sp. | reverse complement strand
AAAAAGCCAAAACACAGAGGTACTGGACAACGAGTTGAAACTCCTAAATTTCATATCACTAATCAGTTTTTCAGCCTTAACTGAACCGTATTGAAATATAAGCAGCAAAAAATAACACAGATATTGGATTGTATATTCATCGAACCCTAAAATTAAATGTAAAAAATGGATTTCCGTTACATTTATTAACTTAATATTAAATTCAGTGCCAGAACCTAGTGCAGTGCGGCGGAAATAAACAGACCATATTGGTGGGAGAAGAAATAATCAGGTTAAAAGCCATCTACTTGGTGGCGTCAACGCGCTGCCAAAATAATAATCATGGCATCAGAGGGTCAAAATCATCGTGAAATCGCCCGCAATTTAGACATCAAGCACCAAAGTACGTTCTTTGACGATCGCTATACAACGCTAAACTGTCCACAGCTTGGAGTATTGGTATAACTTTGATTTTGACTTCGGGGATTGAGATGGTAGCGAGTAAACATTTCATTAATTTAGAATGGGTGGATTTCCACTGTGCTGTACTAGTTGATTGTTCACCTATTAAGAGATACTAAAAGCAGGTACATAGGCAAGAAAATATGGAATCCCTAACCTCTCGTATGCAGGCGGTACAATCGCCAATTATTCCTGTGGTTGGGGAACTGATTAAAAACTCTCCTGGAACCATCTCTTTAGGACAAGGTGTTGTTTCTTACAACCCACCACCGGAAGCCATAGAATTTTTAGCCAAATTCTTAGCCGAACCAACTAATAATTTATACAAAGCAGTAGAGGGAATTCCCCCTCTACTAACAGCACTTGCAGGGAAATTGCAATCCTTCAACGGGATTGAAATCAATGGGGAAAACTGCATCATTGTGACAGCAGGGAGCAATATGGGATTTATGAATGCCATTCTTGCTATCACTAACCCAGGCGACGAAATTATTCTGAATACACCCTACTATTTCAACCACGAAATGGCGATCGCAATGGCTGGTTGTCGTGCAGTGTTAGTGGCGACAGATGAAAATTACCAACTGCGACAAGAAGCGATCGCTCAAGCAATTACACCCAAAACACGAGCTGTGGTGACAATTTCACCGAATAATCCGACTGGAGTTGTCTATTCTGAAGCCGCATTGCGCCAAGTAAATCAAATTTGTGCTACTCACCGTATTTACCACATCAGCGATGAAGCTTACGAATACTTTACCTATAACGGGGTAAAACACATTTCCCCTGGTGCATTTAGTAATAGTAGCGATTACACCATTTCTCTCTATAGTCTTTCCAAAGCATACGGGTTTGCCAGTTGGCGCATTGGCTACATGGTGATTCCTAAACACTTACTTGTCGCTGTTAAAAAAGTCCAGGATACAATTTTGATTTGTCCGCCAGTCATTTCTCAATATGCAGCTTTAGGGGCATTGCAGGCAAAAGAGGAATATTTGAAGAGTCATATAGAAGCTATCGCTCAAGTACGCCAACTAGTATTAGACTCTCTTAACCGTCTACAAGGCTTATGTAGCATTATCCCCGCCAATGGCGCTTTCTATTTTTTCCTCAAAGTTCATACCCAAATGGAAGCTTTTGAATTAGTCAAAAGACTCATTCAGGAACATAAAGTCGCAGTTATTCCAGGTACAACTTTTGGCATAGATGACAGATGCTATTTACGTGTTGCTTATGGGGCGCTGCAAAAAGAGACGGCAAAAGAAGGTATAGAGAGATTAGTGCAAGGTTTGGAAACTATAGTCAATAACTAGGAGTCATTGAATTCCTGCCTCCTGCCTCTTTCAAGAAGGCGTTAAGCTGCTTTAGCGTACCTCGTTCGCAATCCCAAATATAAAATTCAACAGATGCCAATTATTAATAAGTTAATTGAAATTGAAACTGAGCCAAAATTTAATATTCATAATATCACGCCACAAATTCAAGATTTTCTTACCTCAACTCCAATTAAAAATGGACAAGTTTTAGTATTTTCTCAACACACTACAACAGCGTTATCTATCAACGAAAATGAAGTCAGATTATTAGAAGATATAAAAGTATTCTTGCAAAAAATAGCACCGGAATCAGATAGCTATTTGCATAATGACTTGCATTTAAGAGATGTCCCAGAAGATGAGCCGATTAATGCTCACTCTCATTTAATGGCAATGATGCTAACCACGAGTGAGATAATTCCCATTGTGGATGGTAAATTAGCTTTGGGAACCTGGCAATCTGTGTTGTTTTTTGAGTTGGATGGCCCGCGCAAAAGAACTGTATTTGTACAAATTTCTGGCGAATAATCCAATTTCACACCTGCAATGCTCTTAGAACAACCTAAATCTGAGAGAATTACAAACACGACCAATAAGTACATCAGTTGAACTTACCTACAGCAATTAAAAACCTGAAAGAATGTTTTCCAGCATCACCTTGCTTTCCACAAACCAGGACTTTTGTTGTGTCAAAGGCAGAGGCCATTAGTTATGAAAAATAACGATAATTTTGTACTACGTAATACTTGGTACTATGCTCTGCCTAGCAATCAAATCAAGCCAGGCATGATGATCAGCCGCATTTTCTTAGGAGAACCGGTGCTGCTAGTTCGCAGCCAGGATGGCAAAGTGTCTGCGATGACGGACATTTGTCCCCATCGTGGTGTGCCCTTGAGTTGTGGGAGATTCAATGGGCAAGAAGTTGAATGCTGTTACCACGGTTGGCGCTTTAACTCTGCTGGGCACTGTACTGCGATACCTTCTCTTGTGGAGGAGCAGCAAATGGATTTGAGTCGGTTCGACGTACAGTCATATAGTATTCGCGAAGCCCAAGGGAATATCTGGATATATATGCCCGATCCCGATAACCCTCAACCTGCATCTGATATGGAAATTCCGGTAATTCCAGGGTTTGACGATCGCTCTCACCAGTTTGTAGAAGTGGTAAAATTTCCTTGTTTTATAGATCATGCAGTGGTAGGTCTGATGGACCCGGCGCATTCACCCTACGTTCATCGTGCTTGGTGGTGGCGAAATGAGCAATTGCACGAGGAAGTAAAGCAATTTGATGCTTCGCCCTACGGCTTTACAATGCGACGACACCGATTACCAGCGAATGGTGGTCGATTATACTGGCTGATTGGCGGTGGTGTGCCAGAAACAGAAATTTCCTTTCGTTTGCCTGGAGTCAGAATTGAAGAAACCACTATTGGTAATAATCGAGTTGTTAATTTAACGGCAGTTACACCGATTTCAGACACAGAAACGGAAGTAACTTTTGCTCTTTACTGGACACTTCCTTGGGTAGGCTTTTTCAAGCCACTGTTACACGTGCTGGCGCGGACTTTCATTGGCCAAGACCGAACGGTTGTAGAAAAACAGCAAATTGGTTTGAAATATAATCCTGTGCTACGGCTGATTAAAGACTCAGATATGCAGGCACAGTGGTATTACCAGTTAAAGCGGGAGTATGCTCGATCTGTTGCTGAAAGACGAGAATTTGTCAATCCTGTCAAGAGTCAAATACTCCGGTGGCGTGCTTAAATTACTCCAAAGTAAATTCGGCAAATTCTCTTTGCCCAAATAGCATATTTCGGTCTACGGCTGACAATATTTTATTATTGGCACGTTGGCTATTTAAAGAGCGAACAACTAACTGCGCCACATCTGCACGATTGATGCTACCAATAATGTGCGGATCTTCGGTTAAAACGCCATTACCCGTTGCTGGTTCTGACTTGAGTCCACCAGGACGGATGATTGTATAGGTGAGTCCACTGGCAATTAAGTGTTGTTCGGCTTTGTCTTTCTCAGCTAAAACTTTTCCCAGTACCTCTAAAACTTGGGGTGACGCAGCAACAACACTACTGCCAGCACCTATGGAAGATACAAGAATAAACTTTTGCACTCCAGCTTTAACTGCTGCATCGATCAGATTTCTATTACCAGGGTAATCCGGCCTTTCTACATCTGATGGTAAACCGCCAATTGTACTAATAACAGTGTGAATAGGTTCATCTGTGACGATGGCGCGTTCGACATCGGCAATATTCAAGGCGTCTCCCAAAACTACTTCAATACCGATTTTCTCTAGTTCACTAGCAACTGCTGCTGTTCTCAGGAGTGCTTTAACCTTTAACTGTTGAGATGTCAGATATTGAGCAATTTCTCGACCAACACCGCGACTTGCTCCAGCCAGAAAAATATAAGATGCACTTGTCATAATAAATTTAACTATTTACGCTCAAAGGATTTTATCAGAGGATTGGCAGTATTTAATAATTGCTCAAGACCATCGAAAAGTGATTTGCCCCCTCCAGAAGTAGTAGATAGCTATCATTGCAATCTTAATCTAGCGATCGTAAATAACTGAGTAACCATAATTACAAAAATATATAAAATAGCAATTATACCTAACCCAATGGTAGGAAGTATTTTAGTAAACATTTGTGCAAATGTAGCAAATAACTTTTCTTTGGATAAATTTATGGCTAAAAAATCTCAACCCAATCTCGAACAATACCAAGATGTCAGATTATCTGCTACCACAAGAATTTGGGTAATTACAGTTGCCATTCTTGGAGTTTGCGTGCCACTGTCAGCCGTTACTAGAAGCGGTGCTATTCTTCCTTTAGTTGCAATTGGTGGGGCAGCTGTTGGTACAGTTGCTGTTTGGCGTTCTGATGAGCAAAAATCCAAAACTAATTATTTGCACCAGCAACAAATAGAACTGCTAGAACGGAGATTAGCGAATTTAGAAACAATTGTTAGCAGTGATGACTTGAACTTACAAATGAAAATTAAACAGATCGAAGCAAGGGATACTTTTGGCGACTCATCTGATGTAAGTACTACACCCAGACAACCAAAACACAAAGGTTAAAATTAGCCAATCTTCACCATTTATTTCGATTTCAGAGGATATTTCCGAGAATTATCGTTACTAGGTTATTTTTATGTAGCTATTTGCTGACTTAACGTTACTGCAATCTTTAAATCTGTCTCAAATTTAACTTTCCTTTGCAGCTAGAAGTGTTTCTCTAGAAACAGTATCTCAATCTCTATCTCCGTTAGAATTGACTGATATCATTTAATTCTATATACTTCAACTGCATCAGTTCATGAAATGTCTAAGTGCTATCCATCTATCTCTTTCCCGGAAACATTTATCAATGGCTGTGTTTTATTAGACTGTTAATATTACTGAATTTTTAATTAACTAATACCAATTTTATATGAAGCTGCATATAATAGAGAAAACAAACTTGATAAATTAAAATAACCATGAGCCGCCCTTTTAAGATTGAAATCGCAG
>NZ_JBALDN010000026.1:0-151246 GCF_036917375.1 Nostoc sp. | reverse complement strand
GCCGAACCAGCCGATGTAGATCCGATTGTTGGTGCTGGTGATCCATTCGCAGAATCGATCCCATACATTGGCGCTTGAGCGCTGTTGTAAGGTTGCTGTCATGGTTTTATGATTGCGGTTATTTATGAATCAGGCGATAAAGTCTTTGCCTGTGAAACTACTTTACACTGCTTTACAATTTTTAATCAAGTTTTATTACTTCAGGAAACCTGATACGAGTTATCAGGTTTGCTTATTTAAGCTTGAGCTTTAGTGTTTGCGGTTGTTCCAAATACATTGAACGCAGGATTTAGATATATTTACTCCGGTGTTAGCGCCCAAAAGATAAAATAGAAAGGAACATTGTTGTTATCGGCTCTGAAATCGAGAGTTGATATGGATTACTACCAAAATTAGGAGGGAAGGTGTGACATGACAATTACTTTAAATCACACCATAGTGCCCGCACATGACAAAGAAGCATCGGCGAGGTTCTTTGCAAAAATTTTCGGTTTAGAGGTCGAGCTTCCCGTTGGTCACTTCGCTGTTGTGCATATAAACGATCAACTCACGCTCGACTTCGCCGACGCTGAAGCATTCGAGTCACATCATTATGCGTTTCATGTTAGTGATGAAGAATTTGATGCAATTTTTGCACGCATCAAAGAGGCAGGTATTGAATACAGTAGCGACCCCATGCATCACAATAAAGGACAAATTAACCACAGAAAGGAAGGTCGTGGCTTCTATTTCTATGACTCCGATGGCCACAACTTAGAATTGTTAACCCGTGCATAGATTTTTGATATCGGGTCAATGCATTACTTCTTGACTAAAAAATATGCTGTGGCATGGTCTGGTAATTGGCTGATATTCTGCCCAAATTCTTTTTTATTCTGAAAAATACCTGCCAAAAAATCGAGCTGATAAAGATTGGGTAAAAATGCTCCGCCTGTATCGGCGATGACTCCCATTTGCAGATGTTTGCGACCACCTTGAGTATGCTCAATTACAATTACCTTACCTAAACCGATATTCAAAACATCTCCAGCAAAAGTAACTCCAGGTTTGATAGAAATTTTGGCATCTATTTTGTATCCGTAGCCTTTAATAGCATCAACTTCTCTAAAATACCAATAACGCTTTTGTGCTGTTGCCTTTAATCCGGGGATATAAGCTATTCCATTGTTTCTATCTACATTAAAAAATGCCTTATCACCATCGGTAAAATTAATCAGGATTGTTCCTTCCATAATTGCTTCTTCTAAGCCGTTTCTGGTTAGATAAGCAAGAGTATTAACTTTTCCAAATTCTCTACCACCTGGTTCATAAATACCAGACAAAACATCTTGCTTTGTGTATCGAGTGTAAAACTTATCGTTATTAGAATTATCTTTTAAGCTATAAATTGGTATATCAAAAGTAGAGGTTTTCTTGCGGGAACCAGGGTGAGTAAATACAGCATATTTGGTGATTCGTAATTGTTTTTGCTGTTTACTTTTTGGGTTGTAGGCAGACCATTTAATAACTCGAAAATTAGTATTAATAAATTGAGAGTCTTGTAAACGAGTAGCCCGATTATTAGCAATATCCTCCTTCAAAACAGCAATCATAAAATCCAAAGTTTTGAGGACATCGGGTACAGTAACTCCTTGAGTAGCAAGGACTCCTGTACGCATTATATCTGGGTCTTCTGAAGCATGATCTTGAAAATATTTTCTAGTATTAACGAGAACAGTTAATAAATCTCTTTGATTGAATTTAACTTTACTATTTGGTAGTTTTCCTGGAGTAGCAATCTGGCTGCCATTAATGTTAAATTTATATTTTTTGAACTCATCAACAACTGGATAGGGCGCAGATGCTGCTAACAAATTCTGTCGAGATGTAAAAGCATTTTGAAAGTTTGAGTTAAGTCGATCGGCAGCTTGATTTGAAGTCCAAGAAATCTGCGATTGAAGTAGGGCAGAATTTTCTTGTTGAGTAAATGACTGATTTTGTTGAGCTAGTTGTTTACTTTTAGAGTGGGTATATAGATAACTACTTGCTAAACTGACAAGTAATAAGGCAGTACAACCTACTGTAAAACGAAGTTTTTTGCTAAATAACATATTCTTTAATGCTAAATAATTAACGTTATGTTTCTATCACCTCACGCACTAACTGCGCCAATTTTTCGGCACTATCAGGAACTGCGATAGCCTTTGCTTTTTCCCTCATCTTTGCTAACTCCTGCGGTGACTGCAATAAATTCAACACATTATTTTGCAATACTTCAGTCGTCAACTCAGATTGCTTCAACGTTAACGCTGCACCCGATGAAGTAAATACGTCTGCATTGTAAGATTGATGGTCTTCTGCGGCAAAAGGATAAGGAATTAAAATCGCTGGCGTTCCACACACTGCCAATTCTGTTAAGCTACCTGCGCCAGAACGACTAATAGCAAGAGTTGCTCGTTGCAACAAGGCTGCCATATTGTTGTAAAAAGGTAAGGCTATGTACTGTGGATGTTTGAGACTGTCTGCTTCGGGATCGCGATCGCCAGTTAAATGTACTACATAAATACCAGCATCAAACCAAGCTTTTGCAGATTCGCGCACCAATTTATTTATTGCAACTGCACCCTGGCTACCACCAAAAACAACAATTAAAGGCACACCATCAGGAATAGCTAAATCCAGTGGTGCATTAATTGCCCCATCTAGAAATTGCGATCTTACCGGAGTACCAACATAGACATTTTTGGCACGAGGTAAATACTTAGCAGCGACTTCAAATCCCAAGGCTACCGCACTACACCAAGGGCCAAAAAAGCGAGTTACTTTACCTGGTAAAGCGTTAGATTCGTGGAAAACTACAGGTAAACCAAGGGAACGCGCCGCAATCACGGCTGGCCCGGCAATGTAACCGCCTGTGGTAAACACCCCTTGAAAATTTCCCTGTTTGAGAATTCGTCTGACTTCTAGAATCGAAAGGGCGAGTTTACCCAAAATGCGAATCGAGGAAAGTCCAAACCCTTGCTGAAACCCTTCAACTGCAATAGTATTCAAGGGATACTGTTTGGGGACAAGTTGAGTTTCTAGCCGATCGGGTACTCCCAGCCATTCTATTTGATAATCTGGAAGTTTTTGCGCCAGGGCGATCGCTGGAAACAAATGTCCACCAGTCCCACTGGCAGCTATTAATAATCGTATCGGTGCGTTTGCCATCAAACCTCTACCGTTTAGCGTCTAGCTTAACTAAGATAAAACAATTTGCTTACTTTCTCTAATCAAATCAGTAAATTCTTACCAATGACTAACATTATTACCGCCTTAGTGAGACGACAACTCAAATTTCCAGCAAATATCTGGCTGGTTTCGTTCCTACTGACCATTGGTTTAACAAGCGGTTGGCAACGCACTCAGGCTGCAACACCACAGCAATTATCCCAAGCCACGACAGCCCAAAATGCACCAGCCGATCTGAAAAACCTGTTGACGCAAGTTGATACCGCCGCCAGCCGAGGCGATGTCAAAGGGGTGTTGCAATTCTACAGTCCCAATTTCACTCATGGCGATGGATTAAACCTCCAAACCCTAGAAAAGTCTTTGACTTCACTTTGGCAACGATATCCGAAATTACAATACAGCACGAAACTGCTATCTTCAAAACCCGAAGCCAATGGGATTATTGCTGAAACAGAAACGAAAATAACTGGCTTACCTTCCGGTAATGGTAAGAAGTTAGCTCTTAATGCCACGATTAAATCGCGTCAGCGCATTGAAGGTGGAAAAATAGTCCGCCAAGACATTTTGTCAGAACGCACCTTACTTACCTCTGGTAGCAACCCGCCTCAAATTGATATTAAATTACCACAGCAGGTGCAAGTCGGTCAGAAGTATAATTTTGATGCGATCGTTCAAGAGCCACTTGGTGATGATTTTCTGCTAGGAACGGCGCTAGAAGAATCTATCCAACCAGATAAATTTCTTAACCCTACACCCGTGGATTTAGAATTACTGACATCTGGCGGACTGTTTAAAGTGGGACAAGCACCATCTACCCCAGGTAGCCAATGGGTTTCTGCTGTCATCTTGCGAGGTAATGGGATGACAATGGTAACTCAGCGCTTGCAAGTGGTGAAGAAGTAGTTAGGAGTTAAAAGTTAGGAGTTAGAGACCGACTGATGATAAATTATGAACGATGAAACTTGTGCTAATTCATAATTCATAACTGTTAACTCCTCACTCCTAACTATCCTAATGATTTCCTTACAAAATCAAATCATTTTGATCACTGGTGCAAGTAGTGGTATTGGTACTGCTTGTGCAAAAATCTTTGCTGGTGCGGGTGCAAAACTGATTTTAGCAGCACGGCGGTTAGAACGTTTGCAGCAGCTAGCAGATACTCTGAGTAAAGATTTTAGTACTGAAATTCATTTATTACAGCTAGATGTGCGCGATCGCCATGCTGTTGAATCTGCCATTACGACTCTACCCTCTGCCTGGTCTGACATCGATATTCTCATTAATAATGCTGGCTTGAGTCGTGGTTTAGACAAGTTACACGAAGGCAGCTTTCAAGACTGGGAAGACATGATTGATACTAACGTTAAGGGTTTACTTTACGTCTCCCGCTATGTCGTTCCGGGAATGGTAAGTCGCGATCGCGGTCATGTGGTAAATTTAGGTTCCATCGCCGGACATCAAACCTATCCCGGTGGCAATGTCTACTGTGCTACCAAAGCTGCTGTGAGAGCCATTTCTGAAGGTTTAAAACAAGACCTGTTGGGTACGCAAGTCCGTGTAACTTCTGTCGATCCTGGTATGGTAGAAACGGAATTTAGCGAGGTACGCTTTCACGGAAATACTGAACGTGCCAACAAAGTCTACCAAGGAGTTACACCCCTAACAGCAGATGATGTGGCTGATGTGATATTTTTCTGTGTGACGCGATCGCCCCATGTCAATATTAATGAAGTTGTGCTAATGCCTGTTGACCAAGCTAGCGCTACCCTAGTTAATCGACGAACATAAAAGTAACCCATCTCATCCCATTCTAAAAAAGCTTACCCCTGCCATTTACTCTACTCAAGAGACATTTGATAGAAAAAATGTAGAGACGTAGCACTACTACGTCTCTACCAGGGTTCTGGATAACGCATATTTAATTTCACTAAATATTTAAAGTCTTACAGTTTACGTCTAGAGAGTTTTTTAAGGCTTTACCGACTCAGCTAGAGTGAAGAACTCTTAACCCAAGCGTATTGGATTTTAATTGGAAATTAACCTATTTAGTAACTTTTCTTAACTGTGTTTTACGAAGTATTTAGTTATTGTATTTAGGGATACGCAATTATTTTTTACAAATAAGCGCTAATCTAATCAAACATGGCCAGAATATACTATACCTTCCTGGCAGGGGGACTTGTTATATAGTCCCTGCTGGGTTTATTTATTACAAGCTTTAAGTTTTTTCTAAATTTTCATGAGTTTGCGTTAGTGTAGATCGACTCAAACATCGCCAATACTATTTTCAAGGCAAGTATATTAGACCTCTCGCAAAAATATATTTTTGCACTCTTAGGGAAAAGGTTAAAGGGAAAGGATTTTGAGTTTTTTTACCCTTTACCCTTTACCCTTTACCCCTTCCCCCTTCCCCCTTCCCCCTTCCCCTTTTCCCCGACTTTTGCAAGAAGTATATTAGCTATTGGTCAGCCGTGACGATCGCGATCGCAAAGCCGTCATATCCTTTGCTACCCACAGTCTGGATTGCCGTGGCGTTGTCCGAGGCGGAGGTCAACAACCTCAGACAGACCAGCGTGAGCGATATTGGCGCGGGCAATTTCGGCGTGCTTTGGGTTAGCTTCCAGTGTGATTAGGCGGCCATTGCTGGGTAACGCCCGCGCCAGCCAGATCGTACTGTAGCCGCCCAGTGTGCCAATCTCTAAGATGCTTCGCGCTCCTTGGATTTGCGCCAACAGTAGCAACAGTTTGCCTTGGTTTGGCGAAACGCTGTGCGGCGGTAGTCCGGCGGCGGCACTAGTTTGGAGGGCTTTATCCAGCGCGGGGTCTGACGGTACAAGCAGATCGGTAAAGTAACGATCGACCGCAGTCCATTGCTCTTGAGTCATGGATTCTCAGTTTTTACGATTCAGTGTCACTTGCTTCATTAGAAAGGATTGTAATGATTTCATCCAACGGGCGATCGCGATTAGACTCTTCTGGTGTTTCCTTACCCAAGGAGGTTTCTTTCACCAAACGGTAAACGTCAGCTGCTCCGTAAAAAATGCGCTCTGTCAGACCTAACTCTTTAAAGGTTTCTGCAATCTCTTCCATCTCTCCTATCCAACGATGCGCTTTCGGTGTCATCGTTGGAATGGAACGCGTCAAAATACTAGCAAGTTCTTGTTGACTATTAGATACTTCATCCCATAGTTCCTTATCTAAACCTAAACGATGGGCTGCAATTAGTAATTCTGTGCCGATTGCTGTAAGTCCCTTTGTCAGTGCTGCGTAGGACATTTTCAACCCGGAAGCCTGACCAATTTCATCACCAATTACCCGTACATCCAAGCCACGATCTCGTAGTTGTTGGAGTTGATTTGCCTGTTTTCCAGAAGTGTAAATGCGGGTGCGATTGGGAACTCGCGGTGGTGGGCCAATAATTGATGCATCTACAAATGTTCCTCCAACTGATTCAATGAGGTGGCCGATATTTATGACTTTTTGGGGTGCGATCGCATTACAATCAACGTACAGAATGGGTTTACCAACATTGGCGATCGCCTCAGCTACTTGCTTCGCCGCTTGGGTAGCCGCTGCGGGGACTAGAACTGACAGCACCACATCAGATTCAATTACCAGTTGTCTGAGGGAACCTACATCTTGGATGTTGGCTGCGGCTGCTAATTGCCGAGTTCGTTCACTGCGATCGTCTAGGGCTGCAATAGTTTTCAATCCATGTTGATTGAGAACAGCTGCGATCGCCTGTCCCATATCACCCGGACTTAAAATACCAATAGTTTGGATAGGCATGGAAAGTTTTATATTTATTTTATGGCTGACAAGTTAATTCGGGTAATTGAGTATTCATAAACTACGATAAATTGATGTATATATCGTACTTTAATCAAACCACGGATAAGCTTAACAAGCAAGCTCTCTGCTGAGAGATAGGTAAGAGGTAAGAGCAAAACAGTCTTTATATATATAAGGATTTTGATAAATTGCCATTTCCTATTGCAATTTATCAAAATAAACTAGATTTATTTCAATTTATAATAAGGATTTTAAGGAATTGCAATACACTAATATAGTGTAAGAATTATACACAAAAAACCTGTGAGATATTCAAGTAAGAATGTTGACTTTACCAGTATCAATATCGTAGCAAGCACCAACAATTTTTAGTTTATCTTCACGAAGCAATTTAGCTAAAATAGTTGAGCTTTCTTGCAATTTTTCAGTTTGATACTGAATGTTGGCTATAACTGCATCTTGCATATTATCGCCAGTTCTGAACTTTACCCTTTCTACAGATGGTTTGATACCCTCAATAATCAAACCAATTCTGCCCGGAAGTGGTTCGTTTTTGATTGCTTCTGCTACTGCACCACATCTTTTATGACCCAAAACCATAATCAACTGCGAACCCAATACTGCTGTAGAATATTCCAGACTACCTATAACCGTGTCACTGACAACATTACCAGCAACTCGCACGACAAATAAATCTCCAAGCCCTCGATCGAAAACAATTTCCGCAGGTACTCTAGAATCTGCACAGCCCAATATGGCGGCAAAGGGATACTGAGCTTTCGCAACTAATCGTAGGTGTTCTAGTGATTGATCGGGATATTGGCGTTTTTGATGGATAAATCTTTGATTACCATCAAGCAAGCGTTTGATGGCTTCATTTGGACTAATTGAATTAGGGTTAACTGGGTGAATATCAGCAACAGCAGTTTGCTCTATATTCCAAAAGCTATCACCAAAAGTAGTAGCTGCAATACCTACAACACTGGCGAATTTCAAGAAATTACGTCGCCCGACAAATCCATTAATTCGACTCATCAATCTACCTGACAACAATAAAGCTGTTCCCAAGAAGATATCAGACTTAACTAAAATGCAAGAGTACTTAATTACACGGTTTAAGAGTCATTTAATATTCGCGTGATTTAGAGTGGTTATAATCCAATCTGGGTTAGCGATGAAAGCAAACGAACAAGCGATACAAGATAGTCATTAAAGCGGCTTTAGCGCTCTTTTTCTAAATTATAATAATTAATAAACTTATAAGTTTTTAAAAGTTTTTGTAGAAAGAATTTAGATGGAGTAGGATTCATAATCCATGAGTTAAAATGGGCTATGCCTCGCTGCGGCAACAGAAGTAAAGCAGTCTTTATATAAAGATATTAACTTTTAACCTATTAGTCAGTATTCAGACGATACCTCTAGCTATTTAAGAGGATGTTTGAAAAGTATTGAAAATTAAACTTTTCAAACATCCTCTTAAAGCGTAAGCGTAGCTCGTTTGTTGTTTGCTTCCTGATTCACTCAGGCACAAAGCTCTGTTCTAACGTTCATTTTCAAAAGTTTGTGGTTGGCTGAAATTGGTTCTCTGGCTAATAATGTGTTTTTTCTAGTCAAATTTAAAGTACTTCTATCTAAACTCAGGTTAGGCATCTCTTGCCAGCAGTGGCGGCAGAACCAGTAGGTTTCTTGTAAACGAATGTGACGAAGCATTTGGTTGGAACAGCAAGGGCAGTTTGTCATAGTATTGTTGTTTTATTAAATAATGTTAAACACAAATAAGTAGTTTGCTCTTGGCTTAACTACCAACAGCTTTAATTTATAAACAGAAAATAAAGAACTAATAAAGAAATGACAGTAGTGAAAAAACTTTAGAAAATATTAACAATTACTTGATTAGCGTCGGCTCGCAAAAAGCGCAGGGATCGCTCGTTTTTTAAGACAGTCTATTTATACAAGAACGATTACGCCCGTTTGCTTTGGCTTGATAAAGAGCTTGATCTGCTGCCTCAATCAAATCCAAAGGAACCATATTGGGTGTCGGAATCACTGTAACAATTCCGATACTCAAAGTGACGTGGTGCTTCACAGGCGATGCCGCGTGGGGAATATTTAGCTGTTGGATAGCTTTATGAATTTCTTGGGCAACGTGAAAAGCCCCATCACTAGCAGTGTTAGGCAAGATGACAACAAACTCTTCTCCACCATAACGAGCAGCTAAATCTCTAGAACGTTTAACACTTTGTTTGAAAGCTTGGGCAATAAAGCGCAAACAATCATCTCCGGCCGCATGACCATAAGTATCGTTATATTGTTTAAAATAATCAATGTCGCATAAAAGTAGTGAGACAAAACCTTGTTCTCGTAAAAGAGATTGCCAGACAGAATTAAGCTTAATATCAAAACATCGGCGATTGGCGATTTGAGTTAATTCATCCACCATTACCATATTTTCAAGCTGCTGGTTGGCACGCTGCAATTGTTGATAAAGTTCTGATTGCTGAATAGCGATCGCTACCTGTGTTGCCAATTGCTGAAGCAGTTCGCTTGCCCAAGGTTGCCACTGACGCGGGGCGCTGCAATGATGAGCAACCAAAAGACCCCAAAGGCGATTGCCTTGTAAAATTGGTACAACTAGCTTGGCTCTGACTTGCAACTGTTCCAATAACTCTATATGACAAGGGGTAAATCCGGCGGTGTAGATGTCTGGAGTAACTCTGAGCGTACTTTCTTGATAAGATGTTCCCTGTATTTTTACAAAATAGCTGTCTGTAATTTCCATATTCAAAATCGATTGCCAACCTGCTGCTATAGACTCCGTGACAATCACACCACTCCAATCACGGTTAAAGCGATAGATGATGACGCGATCGGTTTGCAGAAAATGTCGGACTTCAGCAACAGTTGTGTTTAAAATTTCATCCAAGTCCAAAGACCTACGGATATGTTGAGCGATCGCATAAACCATACGTTCCCGTTCTGTTTGCTGTTGTAGAGCAATTTGTGCTTGTTTGCGGTCTGTGATATCCGTAAATGATGTCACCACCGCAGATGGTTTTGATTCATCGGATTCAAACAGTGGCTGAGAATTGATTGAAATCCAAGTCAAGCTGCCATCAGGTTTATGAACTCCCATAATCACGTTAAATTGAGGTTTTCCGGTGCGTAAGGTGACAATGGCGGGGTGAGTTTCGCCTGGAAAAGAAGTACCATCTTCATGAATCGCTCGCCACAGCAAAGCAATAGAAGTTCGCCCCATCATTTGATCGGCTGTTAACCCTAAAATTCTTTCGGCACTATCATTACAGGTGGTAATGCGTCCATCGGATTGCTGTAGGACAATACCTTCTGCCATCGCTGTAATTACGGAACGATAGCGTTGTTCGCTTTCTCGCAGCGCTTCTTCCATACGCTTGCGTTCAGTAATATCAGTATGAGTTCCTAGCATCCGTAGGGGAAAACCATTCTTGGCGCGACTCGAAACTTGACCCCGATCTAAAATCCACTTGTAGGTTCCATCCTTGCACTTAATCCGGTACTCACTGACATATTGTTGAGTTTCACTGGATAAATGCTTGCTAACCTCCTCGTAAACCCTCGCTTTATCATCGGGGTGAACCCGCTGTTCCCATTCACTGAGGGTAGTTCCAATTTCATGCTCTGCAAACCCTAACATTTCTTTCCATCGTCGGGAAAAAAAGACTTCGTTAGTTTCAGCATTCAAATCCCAAACTCCATCGCCATTTCCTTCCAAGGCATACTGCCATCTTTCTTCACTGGTTTTGAGTGCGGCTTCGATTTGTTTACGAGGGGTGATGTCTTCAAAAATGTATAACCGCCCAAAGTATCGATCTTGAGTATCCCGAATTTGACTGGAAAAGCGGCGAATCGTTCGCCCATCGACAAATAAAATTTCATCCTCAATCGTGCAACGATTTTCTTCAGACTGCAACGGTTTATAAGATTCGACAAATGCCGATGCATCGACAATTGAAGATATACAATCAGGAATGATGTCATTATTTTTTAAAGCACCCAAACGCATTTTGTCTTCTAGATGTTCGATGCCCCAAATTTTACAGAAGTGGTGATTGAAATAGAGGATTTCATCGGTACGATTGTCAACAACAAAAAATCCTAGCAAAGAAGTTTCAGTCATAGAACGCAGCAAAGCTTCCCGCCAGCGCAATTCTGATTCTGTACGCTGGTGTTCTTGTAGTGCAGCTTTTTGCTTGGTAATATTGTTTTCGTTGACGAGGATGATGGAGTTACCCGTTACGGGATCGCGGGTGCATCGTATATCGATCCCATGCCATTGAATTCCCTCAGTAGTTAACACCTGAGCCTCTATGCTGAACGCCTCACCGAAATTAATCGCTTTCATAGCTTGTTGTCCAACACTCTTGTCAACAAAGTGACTCAAGAAAATATTCTCAGCTGACGAGTTAGGGTACAGAGTATCCCGATAACAGCGCAGGGCTGCTGGATTTTGCATCAAAGGTACACCATCCATCGTGTAAAGCGATATCATGACTGTGGTGTGACGTAGGGCTTCAATCGATCTGAGTGTTTCTCGATCGATCTGATTGATAATTTCTGTCGATCCTTCAACCAGCATCGCCATTCGCCCTTCTTCAATTTGAATTCCAGAAAAGATGCAGCGCAGAGAAACAGGTTTTCCTTCTGGGTAAAATGTCCAGTTATCAGTGATGGTTTTCCCTTGCTGAAATTCTTGCAAATAACTTTGCATTCGAGTGTGAGTAGACTGGGAAACATCACTGAAGTTGCGATTGAGCAATTCTTCTCGACTTTCAGCATTCCAAATATGCAGAGCGGATTGATTCGCCCACCACATCTGCAAGTTTTGAATATCATAAATCCAAACTGGAGTTTGTAATCGGTCAAATGCAATCAAGTCTGCAACTGATATATTCTTTGGCAATGCTGTTCTTGTGATAATGGAACCTCTAAAATTCTGATACAGAGTTCTTCTGATTGACTTCAACCTTGGCTGAACTGTCAAATTTTTCAGGTTTTGATTGAGTTGCAGCGTTAGTTTTTGGCAAGATGTAGCCCTTTGCTGATGGCGTTCTGCTTCCCCAAGAGCGATTCCTAGCTCTGCGGCTATCAGTTGGAAATACTCAATTTCTAAAGAACTCCATTGACGCGAGCCACTGCACTGGTGAGCAATTACTAAGCCCCATAAATAAGGATATGTACTAGAAAATCCATCAAGTTCTTGATTGTTTACTAAAATTGGTACTACTAAATTAGCTCGAATCTGCAAGTCCGTTAAGAGTTTTTTGTAACAAGGGTCAAGGGTTGTAGTATGAATGTCTTCAATAACACCAACGTTTCCATCTCGATATCGCTCTACCCATGCCCCATTGAAGCAAGGATCGTAAATTAATTGTCCTAGAATCGGTTTCCATCCATTACTTACAGACTCTTCTGCGATAACTCCATCTCCATCAGAAAAAAAGCGATAGATAATGGCGCGATCGCTTTCTAAAGTTGTTCTAACTTCGCTGACAATAATCTTGAGAATTTCACTCACTTCAAGTGACTGATGAATTTGATCGGCCAGCATCCTAATTTGAGCGAGGATTTGCTTTAAATCAATTTCAGAACCCGATAGACGATTGAAGAGCATAGTAATAATCTATGTAGATGCACTTAGCTAGATGTAAAATTTTCCTCTAGTATTTAATTTTATTCCAAATTACTTAAAACGTTAAGTTAAATTCAAGCTTAAACTTGATATAGCAATCCGAATTGAAACGTGAGAAAATGTATAGGCAGAAAATAAGTATCTATAAGTGTTTCAGCGATTTTCTTTCTTACTAATGATTGAGAATTGCTATTATTGGTAATAACTTCAAAATCAAACCAATTGCTTAAAGGCTAAACCTTGATATTCGGACTGCAATTTATAGGAATTTTCATTTGCATGAGATACACGCTAGGGACGCACAGCTAGTTATGCGTCTCTAAGAATTTTTTGTACTCCAAATAATTGCAAATCTTGTTATATATTGGATGTTTTACCTATTCTTGTTTAATCTTTTAGTCAAGTAAAATCCCAACCCAGCAATTGAGCAACCTGAGCCGGGAGGGTAACTGGATTAAAGGGTTTGAGTATTACACCTGCGACTTGATACTGTCGCAAAATTTGCGAATCCAACCATCGCGCTTTCGCACTGAGCAACACTACAGGAATAGCTTGAGTTTCTGGATGATTTCTTAGTTTATTCATAAACTCAAAACTAGCCAGATCGCGGATTGAGATATCTAATACAATCGCATCAGGAGTATGGTGTACTGCATTCTGCAATCCTTCTAATGGAGAATCTGCTGTCACCACATTCCAACCAGCTAAATCTTGGAGGCAAAATTTTACTATCTCACGGACATGCAGTTCATCATCAATGAGCAATATCGTTTTACCGATTATATTTACCTCCTCTAGCATGTTCATTTTATTTCATATACCTTTCTCGGTTACAGATAAAAGGTTTTTATCTGTAACCAAAGAAAATACATTACAAAAATAAAAAACTAATAAAGATATAGATTTTGTTACCAAACTTAACTATTAATCGTCCCACCCCAGAATCTCACTAACTTCGTTGCAAATAGAGGTGGGTTCAAAAGGTTTGGTAATAATCCCGGCAATTCCCATCTGGGCGAAACGGGCGCGATCGCTCCCTTGGACTTTCGCTGTTAACAAAATCACTGGAATTCCTTGGGTTACAGAATTTGCCTGAAGTTTTTCGTAGACTGCAAAGCCATCCATGTCAGGCATAGAGACATCAAGTAGAATGGCATCAATAGGTTCTGTCTGAGCGATTTTTAGTCCTTCTGACCCTGATGCAGCTGTCAGGGTGTCCCATCCTCCCAAGTCTTCTAAACAAGCTTGCACTAATTCGCGGATTCGTTCTTCATCATCCACAATTAACAATTTTTTAGTCATTTGTCATTTGTCATTGGTCATTTGTCATTAGTTATTTATTATTCTCCCCTGCTCCCCTGCTCCCCTGCTCCTCGGTCACTGAGCGTAGCCGAAGTGCTGCCCCCCTGCCTAATTTCCCGGCAATGGCAGAGTGAAGAAAAACGTGCTGCCAACACCAAGAGTACTTTCAGCCCAGATTTGCCCACCGTGCCGATCAATAATACTACGACAGATTGCCAATCCCAAGCCTGTGCCGCCTTTGGTACGAGAATCAGAGGCATCTACTTGCTGAAATCTTCCAAAGATTGCTTCTAACTTATCTGCTGGAATACCTCTGCCTCGATCCGTTATTTGGAATAGTACGCAGTCTGTTTGCTGCTGGACACTCAGAGTAATAGTAGAATCGGCAGGCGAGAATTTAATCGCATTACCTAACAAATTGGTGAGTGTTTGCACAATGGCATCAGGAGCCGCCCAAACTTGAGCATTGGTAAAGTGGATCTTAAAAGTAATATTTTGCTGATTGGCGATCGCTTGCACTACGGCTACTGCTTGTTGAATTAAATCAGCCGCATTGCAGGTGGTTTTTTCTAAGACAGCTCGATCCGATTCTAAGCGTTCCAAATCGAGAATATCGTTAACAAGACGCACTAAGCGATCGCTATCGATGGCTGCAATCTCAATCATCCGCTTGAATTTGTCTGGTTTTTTGTCGTAAATACCAGTTTGTAGTAAGCCTAGTGCTGCCCGAATTGCAGTTAAGGGAGTGCGGAGTTCATGACTCACAATGCCAATAAACTCACTCTTGATCAAATTAATCTGCTCTAGTTCAGTGATATCTTCGGCAATACCAGCAATCCGAACTAACTCGCCTAGTTCATTTTTGATCGGAAATGCGCGATCGCGAATCCAACGGATTGAACCATCAGGGCGGATAATGCGATATTTTTTATCATAGTACCCTGTTCTGAACTTTTCAATGAATTCAATTTCGACGCGCTGGCGATCTTCTGGGTGAATTGCATCTAACCAATTTGAATGGTTATGATACAAGTCCTCACAACTTCTTTGCCAGATGGTTTCATAAGCATTGCTCACATATAGAACTTGTTGATTGCGAATATCTTTGATCCAAAATATTGCTTGGATGTTTTCTGCCATCTGACGAAACTTTTCTTGGCTCTCGCGTAAAGCTTCTTCGATGCCTTTGCGCTCAGTAATATCTTGGTGAACCGCAACCAGAACGTCGCCGTAGTCTGGATGCCTGAATACAGAAGCCGTCACACTACACCAAAATGGCGTACCATCTTTTTTAAGATTCTGGGCTTCATAGGTGGCTTCAGTATTTTGTAAGATGGCAGACAGACTGGCTTGATTTACATTTTGAGTAGTTACCGATTTGGTGACATAGTTGATAATCGAAACGTGTTGACCGTTGAGTTCACCAGAGTCATAGCCAAACATCTGCTCAAATTTCGGATTGGCATAGATAATGATTGCATTATCTATTCTCACTAAGCAAATGCCTTCCCCCATATTTCGGGTGATTACAGCCTGAAGCTCCAGCATTTGCGACTGTTCTAAAAGTGTGAGTTGAGTTTGTTGCTGCTCTATAACTGTTTTTTGTAGGCGATCGTTCGTCTCTGTCAGTTGTGCAGTGCGTTCTTGCACCCGTTGCTCAAGTTCAGTATTCAGTTGTTGTAGGTCAATTTCTGCCTGTTTGCGCTCTATTAGTTCTGTCTGTAACTGTTTGAACAAATCTGCTTGCTGAATAGCAATGCTTACCTGCGCTCCTAACTGCCGCAATAGAGCAATTTCTGAAGATTGCCACTCACGAGGACCCCTACATTGATGAGCTGCCAATAATCCCCACAATTCATCTCCCAAGGAAACAGGAACGACCAGATTTGCCCTCACCTGAAGACTTTCTAAAAATGCAACGTGACAGGGACTAATTCCAGCAGTATAAATATCAGTTTTGGCAGTAACTAAGCCTTGTTTAAAGGGTTCAACGTTCTCTTCACCAATGCAAGGGTCATGAATTTGGAGTGGTAAAAGAGCCATCCATTCCGGTGCAACAGACTCAATCACAATCGTTCCACCCCAACCTGGATAAAATTGGAAGATAGTGACGCGATCGCACTCCAGAAATTGCCGCACTTCATCGACAGTAGTTTGCAAGATATCTTGCAAATTCAGCGATCGCCGGATACGCTGGGTCATCTCCATCACTAAGCGCTGTTGCTCAAATTGCTGTTGCAGCGTTTCTTGTGCTTGTTTGCGCTCGTCAAGAGCCATCCGCAGTTGTTCGGCATTTTCTTGAGACAATTGTTGGTTGAGTTGTTGAATCTTCCGTCTGCTGTACTGAAGATTGCCTGTCACCAGGTTAATTATCAAGGCAACTAGGAGGAAAAGCCCTAGCCGCAATACATCTTCTGGTTGATTAATCCCCGGTTGATATCGAGGGGGAATCAAGTAATAATCAATTGCCAGTGTTGAAAGGACAACTGTAACGATTCCTGGTCGAAAGCCACCATACCAAGTACTGACGATGATAGCTATAAAGAAAAAAGCACCAATGGTTCGGGAAATAAGCGGTTCTAGCCAGAGTGACAGCAGCAGGGCGATCGCAGCTGAACCAATAGCAACACCGTACTTCAATAATTGCTGATAATTTCTCATCATGCTTAACTTTTCCCTGCTTGAGAGCGCCAACGCGTTCTTTGAATGCGGCTCAGTACCCGTGTCACAAGTTCTGGCCCTAGCACTGGCTTGCTAATAAAATCATCGGCTCCGGCAGCAAAAGCTTGCTGAAGAAATTCTGCTTCTGTATGGGCTGTAACTACTAAAATCGGTAAATCTCCCCACTGCGCATCCTGGCGCACGACTTTGCACAACTCTAATCCGTTAACTATCGGCATTTCTAAATCTAGCACCACCAAATCAGGAGATGTTGTAATCAGCACCTTCCAAAATTGTTGTGATTGGGAGAGAGTGATTACTTCTAGCCCCCAAGGAGTTAACAACGCTGATAATCCAGCCAGCATTACAGGGTCATCGTCTACGATTAAAACTTTGGCTTCGGAAGTTTGAGGTTGAGGTAATACACGAGCGATCGCCTGAAAAATCTCCTCGGTTGTCGCCGGTTTATGCAAAAATTGTCTAGCTCCCAAACGCGATACTCTCAGTCGATCTGCTAGGGTATCTCGTCCGGTAAAAACAATTACTGGGATATTTGGCGATCGCTCTACTATCTCGCTCAATAATACTAATCCGTCTTCCTCTATTTCTGTAAAACTCAAATTGAGTAAAACAGCGTCAGGAGCTTTTAAGGAAAAAAGCGATCGGGCGGTTGCTAAATTTGGTGCAACCTTCATCCTGATTCCCCATGAATCGGCTTCTGCCTGCAACTGCTCCGTCAACAGAGTATCACCATCGATTACTAAGAGACGATGAGTTTGCTTCATCGGAACGCTTGGAGCAGTGGAAGTGACAGCAGGTTTGGTTAACTCTTGCTGTAATGCTGTTACCAGTTGCGAGAAATTAGAGATTTGCTCTGGAGATAGCGAAGAATCTTCAAGCAGCAAATGTTCTATTTTCCGTCCGAGCCGAGAACCCTCTGGATAACCGAACGACCCCATTGAACCTGCTAGCTTATGGGCTTCACGCAATGCACTCTGCTGTAAATCTTCATTTAAATTTCCTGCCAAGAGTGCAGTTTTTGCTTGCTCTAGCACTGCAACCTGTCCAACAAAGGAATTACGAAATCGCTCCAGCACCCGATTTACAGAAGTCATATCTTTGGGGCCGGGTTTTTTCTTTGCATCTTGATTCTTTTCCCCAACAGAGATGGGGCGATTAGGTGCAGGCTTGATGCGATAGCCCATGCCATATACCGTTTCTAGAAGTTCTTCTGCTATACCTGCTGTTTTCAGTTTCTTGCGCAAGTCTTTAATATGAGTCGTAACTGCATTTTCAGTCGGTGCATCCCCAAATCCCCAAAGCCGATCTAGAATCACTGCACGACTAAAGATCCTGTCTGGGTTTTGCAAAAACAACTCCAGCAGTTTGTATTCTGTGGCTGTGAGGAGAATTTCCCGATCGTTACAAGTTACTCTGCCGGCACTTGGATCTAAACAGAGATTTCCCCAGATTAAGATAGATGATGAGATCGCCCCATTGCGTCGTAATAAAGAGCGAATTCTTGCTAGTAATGCTTCTGGGTCGAAGGGTTTGATAACGTAATCATCTGCTCCGGCATCTAACCCCGCCACAATATCTGCATTAGAATTTTTCCCGGTTAACAACAGAATGGATTTACGGTAGCCTTGCGATCGCAGTTGCCGACACAAGGTAATCCCATCCAGTTTCGGAATTAGCCAGTCCAGTAAAATCAACTCATATTCAGTCGATAGCGCTAGTTCTAATCCAGCTTGTCCATTGCTTGCAATGTCGATAGTATAACGATTTGCACTCAACAACTCGAAGAGTGCTGTACTCAGTAATACGTCATCCTCTACCAACAAAATTTTCATAAGTTGTATCAAAAGAAGATGCTTATGACACCTTCGCGATCGCAGGACACACCCTCTGCGTGGTTAAACTTCTGTGTAATTTTAATATATTGTTACAAACAATACAACAAGTTAATTTAGATTTTGCAGTCTGACATATTTATTTATAAAGCTTAATAAATAAAGTAGTATTCCTTTTAACCTTGATTATCAGAAATTTATCTAATTATTTTTTCTGTAAAAACTTAGAATCCTCATTAAATCTTTAGATTTATAGATTATTTTGTGAAAGTCTCAATTATGCTCTAAAAATTATGCAATACCTATACTATCTGGCCAATGCTAGTTTGACACTGCGGGTTGTGGAATATTTTAGTAGGAATGACTTTTCTCTAGAATTTATTACTGTAATTAATCAATTTCATGGTTGGATAATCAACGTCAAAATTAAATCTTTTGTATCGGAACAAAAAGATAAAGATATTAAAGCTTTCTTGAGCGAAGTAGGAATTATTTACTCACCACCCGAATTCGTTAGTAATGTTCTGAGCAGTTTGGAAGCTGGAGAATCAGCAATTAATGTTATGGAACGCTATCAGGTAGCAGTAGTTTCTCATGGTAGACCGCAGCCTAATGAGATTGAAGTATTCCGACAAAGTTATATCCGTGGATTGGGCTACTGTCCGCCAAACTTAGCTTGACATAAACTCAGACAACTACAGACTCAAACACTGCCATCGTTGTACTATATATTTTCTGTTTGATTTCTAGCCAGTTGTAGTGAAGCGGTGACGCTTGTGCTGCATCCACCTTAAGGTGGTTGGGAGAGCGTGAACGTCAACAACTGGCCATTGGGTGGGATTTTGAGATGGGAATTAATCCCTTGTAGAATTTTCTCAATGTCCCTGTAACCCTGTTGATATATAAATTAAAACTGCAACAGAAAAACTTTGGATGCCAAATTGCCAAAAGCACTCAACACAATAGACATCTTGCAAAAGTAACTGCAAGATGTTGGGGAAAGGTTAAAGGTTAAAGGGGAAAAATTCCATATCTTTACCCTTTAACCCTTACCCTTTTCCCCACAATGCCAAGAAGTCTAATAGACTTCTTACTAAACGCTATATATATTTAAAAGGATCGGCTAGATTTGCAATCATACTTTGTATGGTAGTTCTGCACGCACTTTCAGATTTCATCGACTGCGATTTTGCGATCGCTAACTCATCTTGTAGCTATTGGTATGAAGGGCGCTGTCCGCAAAGTGGCGTTCGCCTAAAATTACCGCGCACTTCAATGTCCGAAGCGATCGCCCACCGACTAATGCAACATCTTAGCAACAATGACTGTTATTCCCGTGAAGGGAAGATGTATGGAATACTATTGGTTGAACTGCCTAATGGCGAACAACGAGTACTAAAAGCTTTTTCTGGTCTTTTGAATAGTTGCAGTGTGGTTGAGGGCTGGGTGCCGCCAATTCCGGGACGAGATGAAGTTGCTTTTGAGGAAAGCCGTACTTTGGCTGAGTTGGACGCGATTAAACAAGAAATTATTACCTTGAAGCAACTAACCGAACGCCAGCAGTATGAAATCCTGTTTAATGACTTTGAGCAGCAGTTACAAGCAATGAGCGATCGCCATCGCTATTGCAAACATCAACGACAGGAAAAACGTCAGCAAATCTGCAATACACTCTCTTCCGAAGCGCTTACTATTGCCCTTGAGCAGCTTGACGAAGAGAGTCGTCAACAGGGAATTGAGCGACGACAACTTAAACGCCAGCAAAATGCCGTATTACAGCCCCTACAACAGGTAATTGCAGCGACGGATGCGCGAATTAGCGAACTGAAACAACGGCGCAAAGCACTTTCTGGTCAATTGCAAGCTCAAATGCACGCTAGCTACAGCCTGACTAATTTTTCCGGGCGATCGCAATCATTGCAAGAATTGATGCCAGGAGGTTCGCCCACCGGCACAGGAGACTGTTGTGCCCCAAAGCTGCTTCATTATGCGGCAACACATAATCTCAAACCCCTAGCAATGGCAGAATTTTGGTGGGGTGAGTCTTCCGTAAATCAAGATAAAATTCCGGGAGAGTTTTATGGAGCCTGTGCCGAGCGATGTCAGCCATTAATGGGGTTTTTGCTCTCAGGCTTGAAACCTCTCCTCCCTGCTAGGGAAAAGTCCTTTTCACCCCCTCTAACTCCTCCTTGGCAAGGGGGAGAACCGGGAACCGGATATTTCCCCCCTTTACAAGGGGGGATTAAGGGGGGTAAATCCGGGGTTTGGGCTTCATTGCCAAGATGTGTGTACACAGAGGTCACTTTACCGATTATTTATGAAGACGAATGGCTGATTGCTGTCAACAAACCTGCTGGATTACTTTCGGTACCCGGTCGTTATCGCGATCGCCAAGATAGTGTTTTGAGCCGCTTACGTCATTTGTTACCTGATGGTATGGCGCTTATATCTGTGCATCGCTTAGATCGGGAAACTTCTGGGATTTTGTTGTTGGCACGCGATCGCCAAACCCATCGGCAACTCAGCCAGCAGTTTCAGCTACGCCAGGTTCACAAGGTTTATGAAGCTATACTTTCCGGTGTTTTGACAATTGAGCAAGGTAAAATTGAACTGCCATTGTGGGGAGATCCTGAAAATCGCCCTGAGCAAAAAGTTGATTGGCAGCACGGTAAACCCAGCTTGACACACTTCCAGGTAATAGCGAGAGAAGGAGACTATACCCGCGTAGAATTTACGCCACTAACAGGACGCACTCATCAGTTGAGAGTTCATGCAGCTGATGCGCGAGGACTTGGGATAACTATTTTAGGCGATCGCCTTTATGGATGCCGTGCAGTTACTAGTCGGTTACATCTGCACGCCAGAGAGCTTCGCTTTAAGCATCCGCAGTTAGAAAAAACCTTGCATTTACAAGCAATTCTGCCCTTTTGACACGTTATACTACAGCATATTTCAAGTTGGTGAGGTACATCTGTACCTACTTGACATCCGACTTGTGTATACACGCTAGCGATGCCTTGGGAAGAGGGGCTGGGGGCAAAAGGTTTTCAACAATCGGGTTTAGCGTTAAGTTGACACCAATGCTTACGCCCCTACAAATCTAGAAATAATTTGGCATAATTTATTTTTTGTTAGTCCCTAAGTTGCAACTGAATTTTAAGCTAGAGCTACAGCTGGTTGCTGCCAGCGTCCCACTGCTTTACCAATTACTGCCAATTCTTGCATCAAGTTATCGAAACGGTCTGGTGTTAGAGATTGGGGCCCGTCGGATAAAGCTTTGGCAGGATTGGGATGAACCTCTATCATCAGGGAATCTGTGCCAGCTGCGATCGCCGCCATTGCCATTGAAGGCACAAATTCAGACCAACCTACGCCGTGGCTGGGGTCAATCATGATTGGCAGGTGAGTCAGTTTTCGCAACACGGGCACTACCGATAAATCCAGTGTGTTTCGCGTATATTGACGGTCAAAGGTGCGTATTCCCCTTTCACACAAAATTACATTGGGATTGCCAGATGCCAAAATATACTCGGCTGCCATCAACCAATCTTCAATAGTAGCTGCCATTCCCCGCTTTAAGAGTACTGGTTTGGACTGCGCTCCGACTTTTTTGAGCAAGGAGAAATTTTGCATATTTCTTGCCCCCACCTGAATCACGTCAGCAACTCCGGCAATTTTATCCAGGTCTACGGCATCCATCACTTCTGTAATAATACCTAGTCCGCTGACCTCCCGCGCCTTCGCTAACAAATCTAAAGCACTCTCGCCGTGTCCTTGGAAGGCATAAGGTGAAGTCCGGGGTTTGTATGCGCCACCTCGCAAAAATGCGGCTCCAGCAGCCTTGACACGCCGCGCCGTCTCTACAATCATTTCTTCATTTTCTACGGAGCAGGGGCCAGCAACGACTACCAAAGGCTGATGTTCCCCAAATACTACTGCTCCATCAGGAGTATTAACTACTACATCCGAAGCTTCACCGTGGCGGTACTGACGGCTAGCTCGTTTGTAAGGCTGCTCTACCCGTAAAACTTGCTCAATCCAGGGGCTAAGTTCCTGAATTTGTAGCGGATCTAAGCTGGCGGTTTCACCTACTAGACCAATAACTACTTTGTGTTGACCGATAATTTTTTCTGGAGTTAACCCCCAGCTACTGAGTTCCTCATCAATGCGGTTTATTTCCGCCTCTGGGGAACCACTTTTCATTACTATAATCATCTGAAAGTTCCTGATTAATTAATTGAGTAAAATTTTCTGTGAATAGGCTAACTTTATTGTTGCCTATTGGGCTAATTAGAAATAGTTAAAAATAAAATTTGTTTACAAAATAAATAGATAAAATGTAGCGCTCAGTCAGTATTTTTACTGCTAAATAACTAGATATAGGGTATAAAATGGATTGTATAATTTTAACTAGCAATGTTGAAGCGATCGAATTTCAACTTCAACATTAACTTTTTCATTTACCCAATATCACAGTTACTTAATACCTGAGCGCCGTTCATTATAAGTTTTTTTGCCGAGTTTCGCGCCAAGCTGCCACCATTCGTCCCAAATTGGTGTTGAACTCACCCAAACCCAGAAAACTTCCGACTTTTTCTTCATCCCAAGAGGCAGAGAGAACGCCATAAGTTATCCCTAAAACCCCTAAACCAAATAATCCCATGTTCACCAATAACACGGCGATGGGAGGTAGTCGGATATCGGAGTAGGCAGCAAGCAGATAGCTAGCAACCAAGGCGCTAATGCCCAAAGCTGTTGGTACGCCAGAGAATCCAGCTACCCGTCGGATCATCCGTTGGCTGACTACTTGCGGAATTGCCATCTCTTGTTTGGTGTAAACCACTTTTTTATCAGCCTTTTTGACAGATTCTTGGGGCTGTGCTGCTGGTTTACTTTGAGCTTTTGCGGGTTTTTGGCGCTTTTTGTTCGGTTCAAAAGGCAAACGACTGCGTTCAGATTCTTCAGCAGACATAAGCGGTAATCCTATCCACGAATACCGAGACGAGCAATCAAAGCTTGATATTTTTCCCGGCTTTCCTGCGATATATAAGCTAGAAGACGCTTACGCTGTCCGATTAGCTTCAACAGTCCTCTTCGGGAAGAATGGTCTTTTTTATTTGCTTGGAGATGTTCGCTGAGGCGGTTAATGCGCTCAGTTAGCATAGCCACTTGGACATCGGCCGAGCCAGTGTCAGTTTCGTGAACTTGGTAGCTGGAGATTATTTCTTGTTTCCGCAGTTGCGTGAGGGCCATGGTCGATTCAGTTTCTAGTTTTTCTAAAATGTATGCAGCAGTCTCCTATAATATCACAGCCCTCAAGCTGGATGTAGAATGACCTTTGAAGCGAGATTTGTAATTTTTGATACTATATTTGGAGGCTAGTTTTCGGTATACTTCGTTCCAATCCATGTATAGGGATTTTATGTTGATTGCGATCTGGCGGTGGTACAGGATACGCGATCGCTCATTGTTGAGCAAAAGCCAAGTCACTTTCAATTAACTTGGCATTTGTTAGGTTAGCCCCGCTCAAATTGCACAAGTGAAACTTTGCCCCTCTTAGGTCTGCTAGTGACAGATTAGCTCCTGTTAAATCAGCACCAGTGAGGTTGACTTCACTTAAGTTAGCACTACTGAGGTTAGCCCCCTGAAGTGAAGCTCGTTGCAGGTCTGCCTCGCTGAGGTTTGCCCTCATCAAGTATGCTTTACTTAAATCGGCTCCACTTAAATTAGCTTGACTGAGGTCTGCTGCTGTTAAATCAGCTTTACTTAGATTTGCTTGACTTAAGTCCGCCCAACTCAATGAGGCATAACTTAGGTTAATTTCACTCAGCTTCACTGATGCAAGTACTGCACACCTCAAATTAGCATTAACAAAATTTCTTTCTCCGATTGCATAACGGCGTAAAATTACATCAGTTGTTACTCTGTCTAAAACAGCTTTTGATGTGCCTTGATAACACCATGTAGCTTGTAATAGTTTGGCAGCAGTGTTAACAGCTATCTCATCACTAGAAGCCACAATTATACCATTGCAGCCATCCCATTGACCGTTAAGCATTAGAGCAATCTCATTAGCGGCAGCAATTGAGTCAAATAGTAAAACAGATTCTTTATGCCGTTTGAACCAGTTATTCCAACCAATCGAGATAATATTTTTCATTTCGATAAATTTTGGTCTTTTCAGACGATTACGGCTCTAACTATCTATTCTGGCTAATAATAATCAAACTGGTGTGTGTAACAACCGACCATTATTGTGCGTGCTTAACGAATGCTTGCAAAAGGAGAACCGCACGAAATTTAACGGCAACGTCTACCGTTACCCTGGGGTAGTAGCGGAATTAGCTACACAGGGTAAATTGCTTTACCTCAAGCCTTATGCAACACGCCATACTTTTGCAACGTGGGCTATAACCAGTGGCTTATCTGTAGACAAGGTAGCAAGCCTAATCGGCGATACCGTACAGACGGTTTTAAAGTACTACTGCCACCCCGAAATAGTCGATTTTGAATGTCCAGATTTTTGAGTAGCAAATAAGTAGCGGACTTAACCAAAAATTCTCTAAAAGGCTGTTCAACCTTGCTTTAAACGTTTTACTCGTGGTTCTAGTCTAATCTACGAATTTGACGATACCGCAAGCATTTTAAGGTTTTGTATCAAAACCGCTATGCTTTATCCTAATGTTGGGCGATCGCAAGTGGCGCTCACGCTACGCAAATGCTACTCATTTGACTGCCCGCCGGAGACTAACAGGACTTACGCAACTGTCACAAGCGATGGTGCAGCGCAGGCGCATAAACATGGGAACATCCGAATGTTTTAATTGCTGAAACTATATAATTTGATAGATTGTTTGACCAGTTTTATCAGCTAAATCTTTGAGTTTAAACCAGACTAAAATAGCACGAGGCTTTAATGATTTCTTTGAATACGACCCTTACAATTAACAAAGATATCTTTACAGCCGCAGCCGCAGCCCTCAAAGAAGCAAAACTGCAAACGCACAATCTAATTCAAAATTGAATTAGTCAAAGGCGCTTTGGTACGCGTACTCTCAGTTGTGACAGAAAAATTATGAATAAAATTATTGGGAAACCACTCGATCGCGTTGACGGTAGGCTGAAAGTAACGGGAGAAGCACCTTACACAGCCGACGTGCTAATCGAGAATTTAACTTATGGAGTGATTTTTCAAAGCGCGATCGCCAGCGGTAAAATTATCCAAATAGACACATCCGCAGCCGCAGTTTCCCCTGGTGTGTTAGATGTCATTACTTACCAGCAAACCCCATCTTTGGTAAAAATACCTTTCTTTGGCCCTCCACAACCTCAGTCAACTGAAAAAGACCATAATATCTACTACGATGGTCAACATTTGGGGGTTGTAATTGCCCAAACTTTAGAACAAGCCGAAACTGCTGCCTCTAGGATAAAAATTATCTACGAAGAAGCCATTCCGACAGTCACAATGGCACATACAGAGATATTTGAACCCGAATCAATATTTTTTGGCATGATGCCAGCTAAAATCACCAGAGGGGATGTTGAATCGGGGAAAGTACAGGCAGATGTCTTGGTAGAGGAAGTTTATACTACGCCAATAGAACATCATAATCCCCTAGAACCTTCTGCAACGATCGCAATGTGGGAGGGGGATAACTTGACCCTGTATGAAACCACTCAAGGCGTTTCTGCCACCCAAGGCCAAATCGCATCTATTCTGAATATTCCCGAAGAAAATGTCCGCGTTATCTCCAAATACTTAGGCGGCGGATTTGGTTGTAAAGCGCTGCTGCGATCGCATACGATTTTAGCTGCGATCGCAGCTCGGCAAGTAAAACGCCCAGTAAAAGTTGTACTAACGCGATCGCAAATGTACACGGCTTGCGGCCACCGCTCCGAAACTCAGCAGCAGCTAACGTTAGGTGCAACCAAGGAAGGCAAATTAACTGTAATCGAGCAAATTGGGACATCTTTAACTTCCCTGTTTGATGACTTTGCCGAACCTGTAGGTGCAGCAACAACCATGATGTACGCCTGTCCCAATTTGGAAATAAAATACCGTTTGGGACGCATCAACGCCGGCACACCAACCTTTATGCGGGGGCCAGGAGAAGCGCCAGGAATGTTTGCCTTAGAATCGGCAATGGATGAACTGGCATACACCTTAAATATCGATCCAATTGAACTAAGACTGAGAAATCATGCAGATATCGAGCCGCACAAAGGATTACCTTGGTCAAGTAAATCCCTGAAAGAATGTTATCAAAAAGGAGCAGAAATTTTTGGGTGGCTACAACGCAATCCAGTTCCCCGTTCCATGCGAGACAATGATTTCTTGATTGGTTGGGGAATGGCAAGTGCGACATTTCCCACCAATGCTAGAACTGCGTCAGTTAAGGTAGAAATTTTTGCCACTGGAGAAGTAAAAGTACAAAGCGGTACTCAAGACATCGGTACAGGTACTTATACAGTGATGACGCAGGTAGCTGCTGAAGTATTGGGACTACCAGTGCAGTTTGAACTAGGTGATACTAATCTTCCCAAAGCCCCGATGACAGGGAACTCAGTTACAGTTGCGAGTGTTTCCCCGGCGGTGCATCAAACTGCGATCGCCGCACGGGATAAAATAATTAAAATGGCGATCGCGGATGCAAATTCTCTGCTTTACGGATCGCAAGCAGAAGATATTGCCGTTGAGTCAGGGCAAATATTTTCAAAACAAGACCCATCGAAGCGAGACAGCTACACCGATATTCTCCGCCGTCATGGATTAGAAAGTTTAGAAGTTACAGAGGAATCGTCACTCAATCCAGAGAGCCAACAATATGCCAAACATTCTTTTGGGGCGATATTTGTCGAAGTTGCAGTTGATGAATTGTTGGGAGAAATCAAAGTTAGACGTTGCGTAGGCGTTTATGATGCTGGGCGAATTCTCAACTTCAAGACAGCGCGGAGTCAAGTTATCGGTGGGATTACCTGGGGAATTGGTATGGCGCTGATGGAGAAAACTGTAATGGATGCTAATCAGGGCAGAATAGTTGGTGCTAACCTTTCCGATTACCTGATTCCGGTTCATGCAGATATTCCCAATATGGAAGTGCAATTTGTTGAAGAATGCGATCCTTATGTGAATGCACTAGGAACTAAAAGCCTGGGGGAACTTCCGATTGTTGGGGTAGCTGCTGCCATATCTAATGCAATTTATCACGCCACAGGTAAGCGGATTCGGGATCTGCCAATTACACCAGATAAGTTACTGTGAATTCTAAGCTAATTTAGAGAGATTGCTCTAAATTAGTAATGGCTTCAATTGGTCGATTTGTACTTTGGAAGGGTACACCAATATTAACCAAGGTAACAGCTTTACAAGAGCGATCGCCCACAGCACGAGATAAAGGCAAAGCTTGGTTGTAAAAATCGAGTGCTTTTTGCCTTTCTCCTAAACGGTTGTAGTTAAACCCAAGCCCAAGCAGTGCAGTTGCTTCTCGTTTTTGATCTTTGAGTTCTCGTACAATGGTTAAAACTTGCTCCAATATTTGTATTGCCTGTTGGTATTGCTGTTGCAGTGTCAGCATTATCCCTTGCTGAAGCAGTCTTTGTGCTTCTTGCGATCGCGAGTTTTGAGTTTGTCCCCAGCTAGGTTGAGCCATCAGCATTACTGTTAAAGGCGTTAGCCAAATACCCAATGTCAAAAAACTGGTAAGAATTTTTTTCATGAAATAGCGCAGAGGTAGCTGTTTTTAATTGGGTGCTAGCAACATGGTATTGATACATTACGAGAATGCCAAGGGCAATTGCTCCACTTAACAATAACGAAAATACGTTGAATTTACTTAAGTTCTGCAAACTTTGAAATATTTTTTCTTAACATCAAAGCGGTTGTTGCAAACAATAAACTATTTATTGCAAATGTTTAAGCATTTCTTGGAAATATTTGAATATTTGTTACTAATATTTAAACATTTATTGCAACTATTTGAATATTTGTTATAAAGATTTGAACATTTGTTGCAAAGGTTTCATCCTTTGTTATAAAGGTTTGAACATTTGTTACTAGCATTTAAATATTTATTGCAAATATTTGAATATTTGTTATAAAGGTTTGAATATTTGTTGCTAGCATCGAAGCACTTGCAACAAATGTTTAAATATCTGTTGCTAGCATCGAAGTTTTTGTTATCAACATCAGTAAAAGCCTAACTCACTTACTTTTGCAAATATTTCTCGGAGATATCTGGACAATCTGCAAAACAACCATCGCCTTTATTATCGCTGCGATCGTAATTCAGGCAACGTTAAAAATCTGTGGCTGAATTTAGTTTTGGACAACTGCGCTCAGTTGATTTTCTGCGATCGCTAGTCAATGAAATAGTAATAATATCCTGGGTATTAGTTGTGATATTTTGGTTAGCTCGTTGGCAAGGTGTTACAGATGCACGACAAGACGCCGATCGCTTGATGATCTGCCGTCAGTTTTAGCTATTCAAGAAAGTGATAAGGGACGTATCGTCATTTGCAGTCCAGAAGTTTCTAAAACTATTTATCCTTGATATGTTGAATAATATCATGTTCGCTTGTTACCTATTAAACTCACAGAACCCCACCCCTTAATTTCTTCCCTTTGCTAAGGGGAGGGGAGACAAAGCGTAGCTTTGGCGGGGTGCAATGACTGTAGGAAACATAACTAATTATCCGAACTTGATATAAATTGTTTAAATTTAGGTTGATAAAAATATTTTTATTTAACCAGCGTTTTATAATAATTTTTTACAGGTTCTCGTTTAAAATACTCCAGATTCAAAGGAAAAATTTGATGAACCAGTGGCAACCTACTCTTCAACTCAGGAGATATTTAACTCAATTAGTTTCCACTTGTATTGTTAAACCTTTGCAGTTTATAAAACAGTGGTACACACAACCAATCCAAAGTTGGTTATATAGACATTCTTTGTGGAGCGTTGTCTCTCTATTTTTGGCTGGAATTAGTTTAAGTATCCTGTTAGCTGCTTGCTCTTTACGTAATGTCAATTACACTGGTAATGCTAGCGCAGCTTCTCAGCCTAATGTAACCCTAACTTTTGTTTCTTACTCAGTTACTAGTGCAGCATACGAGCAAATCATTCCTAAATTTATCGAACAATGGAAGAAAGAACACAACCAAAATGTCACTTTCAATCAAAGTTATGACGCGTCAGCTTCCCAAACCCTTGCAGCGGTGATTGAGGGTAAAGAAGCTGATGTGGTACATTTGTCACTTGCCCTTGATATTAATAAACTTGTTGAAGCGGGTTTTATTCAACCAGGTTGGGAAAAAGAAGCGCCTAATAATGCAATTGTTACCAAATCTGTAGATGCGATCGCTATTCGTGAAGGTAATCCCAAAAATATCAAAACTTGGGCAGATTTGGCAAAAGATGGTGTCAAGATAGTTACAGCTAATCCCAAAACTTCTGGTGCGGCTCGTTGGAGTTTTCTTAATCTCTGGGGTTCGGCGATTAATACTGGCGGAAATGAAAATCAAGCAATAGACTTTATTTCCAAAGTCTATAATAATGCACCTGTGTTACCCAAAACTGCTCGAAATGCCAGCGAACTGTTCTTCAAAGATGGTCAGGGTGACGTTTTGCTCAACTATGAAAAAGAGATGATTGTATCGGACAAAAATGGTAAAAAACTTCCATATATTGTACCCGATATTAATATCTCCATCGATAATCCTGTTGCTGTTGTCGATAAAAATGTTGATAAACACGGTACTCGTTCTGTTGCAGAAGCATTTATCAAATTTCTCTACACCCCAGACTCACAACGAGAGTTTGCCAAATTGGGATTTCGTTCTGTAAACCTTGCGATCGCCAAAGAAACAGAAGCCAATTTTCCCAAAATTAAAACTATCTTCAAAGCTGAAGATTTAGGAGGATGGGACGAAATTCAGGCAAAATTCTTTGATGAAGGTACAATGTTTGACAAAATTCGAGCGAAAAAGTCAACTTAACCTAAAAAGGACAATGAGAAATTGTTCTCCACTAATTGACTCTTATCTACGAGACGCTACGCTTTTTCTTCAACGCCGAGCGCAATGAATCAAAAACCCTCACCCAAGCTTGGGAGAGGGACTTTTAAATTCGCTCCCTTTCTCCCAGTTTTGGAAGAAGGGGTTGGGGGATGTAGCAAGATCCCGTAGGGTGGGCAAATTTTACATTTGTACAACAGGTCTAATCAAGTTGAGTATTTACCATTAATTTCTATATAACCCTCTGAAAGATCGCAACCCCATACAGTTGCAGAGGCATCGCCAATATTAAGGCTAACATGAATATCTACTTTATCTTTAGACATAATTTGCCGTAACTGTTCTAGATTTTCATCAGTTAAGCTACTAGGATAAACTTTTACATTATCAAAACTAATAACAACTTTATCTTGATTTATCTGCTGTTCGTTTTCACATTTGCCTATAGCCATAGCAACTCTTCCCCAATTCGGATCTGCTCCATAAACAGCAGTTTTTACCAATGGTGAATTTACAATTGCTTTCGCCACTGTTTTCGCTTGTGCATAGTTAATCGCTGAATCTACAGTTACCTCAATTATCTTAGTAGCACCTTCTGCATCTCGGGCAATTTTCAGCACTAATTCCTGTGCAACTTCTTGCAATGCCCTAGCAAAATCTGGTTCTGAAACTTCACCGGCTATTCCATTAGCAAGAATCACAGCAGAGTCACTAGTAGAAGTGTCAGTATCTACGCTCAAACAATTAAAAGTTTTATCTATAGTAGAACGAAAAATAGAACGAAGGCTATTTGCAGAAATTGCAGCGTCAGTAAAAAAGAAAGTTAAGAGGGTAGCCATATTAGGCTCAATCATGCCAACACCTTTGGCAATTCCTACTAGCTTGGCATTTCCTATTTGCCGTGTAGCTAGTTTCGCTACTGTATCGGTGGTCATAATACCACGAGCGGCGGCATGAAAATCAGCATCAGTCAATTTTTTGCCCAATCCTAATAAACCAGTCCGGATTTTTTCAATGGGGTAACGTCTGCCAATTACACCTGTAGAAGCGATCGCGATATTATGTGCAGCAATTCCAGTTTCAGTTGCGACTAATTGCAGAACCTCTTGGGCGTCAGCGATGCCAACAGAACCATTAGCTACATTTGCATTTTTAGATATAACGACAATTGCTTGTGCTTGTGAATCTTTTAAATTATCGCGGCTAATAGTAACACTTGGCCCAGCAAAAAGACTTTGAGTGAAAACTCCATCTGCAATACAAGGAACTGATGATTTAATCAATACAAAATCATCAGTTGTATCTCGAATTCCCAAATTCGTGATAAATGTACTAAAACCTTGAGGTGTAGAAGATATAGTTAATGACATTTTTTGATATTTAATAATTTGGTTTAATTATCTCATATCAAGTTCAGTTAATTACCGAGCGTGAAATCTATTCATCCAGATTGGGTTGGATGACAGTGAAACCCAACATAAACAACTATCAAATTTATGAAATTCTCATATTAAAAGTTTATTAGTCTTCCAAAGAAACTTTTATAATTATGTAAAGGTTTGATATCATGTTCTGATTAATAGTCATAATTTCCACAATCATTGCACCCCGCCCCCAACCCCTCCCCGCTTGAAGGGAGGGGAGACAAAGCATAGCTTTGGCGGGGTGGGGTGATTCGGGTTTAATAAGTAATCAAGCGGACATGATATGACAACGCGATTTGTTTTACTCCCCACCCTCACCTAGCAATTTTTAATTTATCGAGTACTATAGATCGATTAATGTAAGAGTGAATATAGTCCATCCATTGCCACTTTCTACTTGAATGTTTCCTTGCAATTGTTCCACTAATTTCTGGACTATAGATAAACCTAAACCCGAACCACCTTGATTCCAGATATCTGCATTGGGGAGACGATAAAATTTATCAAATATCCGTGGTAACTCTATTACCGGAATTTCTACTGAATTCCTGACAGTAATAATTGTTTTTGCAGGTGTTTCCGAAGAATCGTGACTGACACTTAAGACGATTTCACCACCCGCAGGTGTGTATTTACAGGCATTATTGATCAATTCTACTATAATGCGTTCCAAGCTAATGCCATCTGAGAATAGCGGCGGGAGATTTGCAGGGAGATTCACCTGTAGAGTTTGCTGATGTTCTTGAACGCGAATTTGAAACGGCTCGATAATCCAAAGTAACCACTGTTGTAAGAGCAACGCATCAGGGGTAATAACTTGATAGGATGAGCTTTCTAGCCGTTGTAAGTCTAGTAAATCGTTAATTAATTCTAGTTCGCGATCGCACTCGCTTTCCATTAATTTTAGATAGCGTTGAGCATCCTCAGTACTATTAGATAGTTGTATCATTTGAATCATCATCTTGATATTACTCAGAGGCGATCGCAGTTCGTGAGAAACTAAATTCAAAAAGTCATTTTTGAGTTGATTTATCTCTTCCCATTGCATCACAAGTTGCTCTTGCTCAATTTGCTTTTGACGCGCCTCAATCGCTCGTTTGCGCTCAGTAATATCTCGAAACACTAATACAGCGCCTGTAATATTATTTTTGTCATCTTTAATCGGTGCAGCACTATCATCAATTGGTATTTCTGCACCATCTTTAGTAATCAAAATAGTTTCTGCGGGGAGATTAACGATAATACCATCTTGCAGAACTTTTATAATCGGGCTTTCAATAGGGTTATGAGTTTCCCCATTAGCAATATTAAATACTTCTGAAGAATTTCTACCACAAGCTTCTTCTTGTTTCCATCCAGTCAGATTTTCTGCAACCGGATTCATAAAAGTGATTAACTCTTGTAAGTCGCTAGCAATCACACCATCACTGATACTTTTTAAAAGTGCATCCAGCCATTTTTTATTAACTTTTAATTGCCTTTCTAAACCATGCTTAGTCAAAGTTATTTCAATATTTGTTTGTAGTTCTCTTTCTTTAAAAGGTTTCAGTAGGTAGGCAAACGGCTCAGTTATCTTAGCTCGTTCTAATGTATTCTCATCTGCATAAGCAGTTAAATAAATTACTGGAATATCCAAACGCTTATAGATTTCTTCAGCAGCTTCTATCCCGTCCATTGAGCCTTTAAGCTTGATATCCATCAGTACTAAATCTGGAGATATTTCTATTGCTATATTAATCGCTTCTTCTCCTGAAGAAGCGATAGCAGGCACTGTGTAACCAAATTTCTTCAGCCTGAATTGTAAGTCCTTGGCAACAATAGCTTCATCTTCCACAACTAAAATTTTTGCGTTGGTCATCTTTTATTAATTGTCTATTTTATGGTAAAGGAAATGTCACTTGACACTCTACTCCAGTAGAGCCTGTAATATTGATATTTCCTGCTAGCTGATGGGCTAAAGCCTCTACTAACTCCCACCCTAATGATGCTAGCTTTTCAAAATCAAAGTTTGATGGTAAGCCAATGCCATTATCACGAACTATTAGCAGTAAATTATTATTAATTATTTTCTTGATTTCAATATTGATTGCACCATGACTATTTTTGGGAAATGCATATTTTAAGGAATTAGATACAAGTTCATGGATAATTAAGCTACAAGGAATTGCTGTATCTAAACCAAGAAAAATACAATCTTCTGTATTTATTGTCAAAGCGATCGCATCTTCATTGACTTCATAAGCAGTAAATAAACTTGCTACCAAATCTCGAATATATTCACCCAAATTAATCCTTGCTAAGTCTTGAGATTGATACAATTTTTCGTGAACGAGAGCCATTGATGCAATCCGCTGCTGGCTTTGTTGAAATATTGTCAAATCGTCTTTGTCTTTGATATAGGCAGATTGCAGGTTGAGCAGACTGGAAATAACCTGTAAATTATTTTTGACCCGATGGTAAATTTCTTTTAATAACACCTCTTTTTCTAACAGTGATGCTTGAATTTGCTCCTCCCACTGCCTGCGTTCGCGCTGCGCGGCTTTCCGTTCGTTAATGTCTTCGACCACAGAAATAAAATATTTTGGCTCCCCACTAGATTCACGCATTAAAGACACAGTGAGATTAACCCAAACTATGGAATTATCTTTGCGGAAATAGCGCTTTTCCATCGAGTAAGTTTGAATATTATCTGCTAAAATCTGCTCAACATATTTCAGGTTAGTATTAAGATCGTCCGGGTGAGTAATATCTTGGAAAGTTAACAATTGTAGTTCTTCGAGTGTGTAACCGAGAATATCGCAAAGCTTCTGATTAACTAACAACCAGCTGCCATCGATTGCGACATGGGCAATGCCAACAGCAGCTTGATGGAATGCAGCCCTAAATCGCTGTTCGCTCTCTCGCAATGCTTTTTCTATTCGCTGGCGTTCAGTAATTTCTGTCTGTAATGATTCGTTGATTCTTGTTAACTCTGCTGTCCTTTCCTCAACCATGCTTTCTAGTTGGTTAAGTAAGCTATTTAGTGTCTCCTCTACTTGCTTGCGATCGGTAATGTCAGTATGTGAGCCTACCATTCGTACTACATTACCATCTTCATCCCACAGTGCTTGCCCTCGATCTAAAATCCATTTATAGGTGCCGTCTTTACATAAAGCTCGATACTCAGTAATGTAAAACGGTGTTTTCTGAGCAAAGTGATCTTGAACCGCTTGTTTCACCCGCTCAATATCGTTCGGATGCACTCGTGTCACGCATTCATCTAAATGGTTAGAAATTTCGTGGTTTTCGTAACCGAGCATTTCTTTCCAGCGAGCCGAGAAGAAAACTTCATTGGTTTTAACATTCCAGTCCCAAATTCCATCATTATTGCCGCGCAAAGCTAATTGCCAGCGTTGTTCGCTTTCCCTCAACACTTCCTCAGTCCGTATACGTTCAGCAATTTCTTTTGCTAGTTGGTAGTTTGCAGCCTCTAGTTGGGCAGGACTCGGTAGAGCTAGTGCTTGCGGCATTAATGGCACAAGCTCTATAGCCGTTAATACGGAGACAAAAGCGGTAATAGCTTTAATTAACCCTGATAGCCAATAGGTAGGATACCAAAGCGTCCATATATCCATTAAATGAGTTGTGCCACATGCAACGATGAATGTGCCAAACATTAGGAATATCCAGCCGAAAGGTATATCTCGCCGTTTACGAACAAAATAAACCAACATCACTGGAATTGAATAATAAGCAAGTCCAGTTAACACATCTGAAATCAGATGCAACCACACCAATCCTGGTTTCCACAGATAGCAATGTCCGTGGGGAATAAACTGGCTAGTAGAGAAAAAATTATTTAAAAATTCCATCATAAAAACCTACATATTGCACAAGTCTTTACCAAAGCCTGAAGTGCGAAAGAAGAGGTTTTTAGCTTCAAGCCTTTTGTAAATGCGTATACACCTAGAGAGTGGCTCTCATATCTCAAAGAGAACTACGTTTGGCATTTTTCAGAGTTTTACCGTACTAGTTTTAGGCGCGAATCGATCATCAGCTTGAGCTTCTACATTCTGTGTTCGTCATCTTTTCTGAGTTTTTTAATCTGAATAATATAAGATTTATTGAAATTAAAGTACCGCGATCGCTTTGGTTCTCGTTACCGTATATCCTCTGAAATCAGCAATTTACATATATAAAAACCTTCAAAAATTACAGTAATATTTCGGTTATATAATAACCTAATTTTAATCTATATGATACGTGTATTTGCGGGTTCACTTAAATCAGCTTGCTCATGAAGTCTGCCTTGAAAATAAGGCAGGAGGCAGTGTCTCGACTACGCGGCAGTTGAGCGTAGTCGAAACTCAACAACCAGGCAGGAGGCAGGAGGAAAAAACATTTTCATTGTTCCTTGTGAGCGCAGCTCATGAAGTCTCTTGCAAAAGTGCTTTTTGCACTCTCGTGGGAAAAAGGACTCATGTTAAAGGGGAAGGGAAAATACAAAACCTTTACCTTTCCCCCTTTCCCTTTTCCCGACAAATGCCAAGAAGTCTATTGCAATAGCCCATACATCAGCAGAACTGCCGGCATTGCTGATAGTGAGGGTATCTGGGCAATCTTTTCTAAGTGATTGCAATTATATAGAAGTATAAATTAGTGCTTTTTTACTGGTTAAACCGACTGCTGCCATTACTCAGATGGCTTATTACTTATCTTGGGGTGAGACATTGGGTATTGGGTGCGATCGCTCCTACTACACACCCCACAATCCCCGACAGCGATGCCAATAAATCTACAACTAACCTACTAGAGCCTGTTTAAACCCAAAATTAAGCCTACTCCAGCGATCGAGAGACAGAGGGGCGATCTCACTTGACTATCAAAAAACTTTGGTGATTGTTTCTACTTTTCCGAAAAAGAGGAATCGTAATGTGATTACCATTATAGAAAACTTCCAATGCTTATTTTTATTAAAAAAGGATGCACTAACTATGAGTACAGAGAATGGAAAAAACTCTTTAGTCGAAACACAGTCTTTAGTTGAGGAAAGTAAACAACCATCAACTCTCAATGATTCAAGAGGTCAGCAAGGTTTACAACAAAACGCTGATGCAGTAAATAATACTTTTAATCTGCCACAAAACTATATACAAACAGACCCCTGGATTTACCGTATGATTGTTGGTACACTTACCTCTACAGTATTAATTTGCCTTATAGGTGCAATTGCTCTACAAGCAAAGGGCAGCAAACAAATTCCTGAACTTCTAACCGCTCTTGGAACTGGTTCTTTGGGTGCTTTATCAGGATTACTAGCACCATCCCCTATAAAAAAATAGTGTTTTCGTAATGCATCTTTTTTTATACAATCTTTCTCGTACTTAACGCTGATTTTATCTTGCAGGACATAGCGTTCAAGGAGGGCGTACTGTATTTTTTGCATTTCACTGTAGAGCGACTAATTATTTGATCGCAGCGACAAATAATCGCTGTTTTGTCACTTTGCGAGAATGCAATATCCTAATACCTATTCTCCAAAATGAGGCAACAGATGTAATTAGAAAAGTCTTGCTACATCTAAGTTTCTTAATTGCGAATTTGTATAAAGGGTTATGGAGCTTTGGTTTTCAGCTTTTGGCTATAAATTTTAGTTTCTATTAGGAAATAAAGCCTCAGAGCTTACCTAAGATTATTGTTTTCCGAAAGTTACAAAACAGGGTTAGGAGAGAGATAAATTGCGAGGGTTTATTAATACCAATTCTCTAAAATGAGGCAACAGATGTAAATCAGAAAAGTCTTGCTGTATCTAAGTTTCTTAATTGCGAATGGGCGAAAAAGCGAACTTGTACTGAGCGTAGCCGAAGTATTGCGAATTGGTATAAAGCCGTGAGTCCACCAATATTCTTGAGCTTGAAAACCAACTGATATCATGTCCGCCAAATTACCCGTAATAAAAGAACCCCACCCCGCCAAAGCTGTGCTTTGTCTCCTCTCCCCGCAGGCCTACGGTGTACACACAAGTCTTCTCGCAGCCATATCTTTATTAAGAAATAAATCTCGCGCTACGTTTCTATCCGCCTCGGAATGAATTCCGAGTCTTATAGCCCTGAACTTTAGTTCTGGGCGGGATGTCAATAAGTGTGACGGTTTAAAATGTGGGTAAAAGAGTTGAAGTGTATGTGGACAGTACTTGTGTGTACACCGTAGCCGCAGGCGGGGAGGGTCGGGGGTGGGGTGATTCGGGTTTAATAAGTAATCAAGCGGACATAATATGAGTAGGAGTTAACAAAAGAAAACTCTTGATGAGTTTCCAAAAATAGCACGCACTTCTCTATCTAAGTAGGATCAATCACAATACGGTTCGGATAAGCATTTTTCACTTTCCTTGTGGTCTGGGGAATGGGTTTGCGGGTAAAGGGTAAAGGATGTATTGAAAACCTTTCCCCTTTTCCCTTTGCCCTTTAACCGAACCGTATTGGGATCAATTAGGTCATCTAAGTCCATGAGAAATAAGTACTTACCAGTTGCATAAGTAATGAAGGTATTGTTATTTCAAGCGTTCTAGTAAACGATCGCCAACTCGCAATGAATTAGCAATAATGGTCAGCGTGGGATTGACGGCGGAACTGGATGGAAAGAAGCTGCCATCGACAACATAGAGATTATCCACATCATGGGTACGGCAATTCAGATCCAGTACAGAAGTCTTTGGGTCTTCTCCAAAACGACAAGTACCACATTGATGACCAACCGATTGTAGTGGCATCATGTTGCGGGGATAGAGACTAAACGGAATACAATGTTCTGCCCGATCGACCTGCTTGAGAACACCTACCCAGCGTTTAGCTAGGCGATCGCTTGCTTCTAAATTATTGGGTTTATAGTTTAAGTAAAGGCGCTCTTTTTCTACCCGCACGCGATTCTCAGGATCGGGTAAGTCTTCTGTTTGCAACCACCAGCCAACTGTATGGTCGGCAACTGTTTTCAGTTCTGCCCCTGGTCGCAGTCTTAATAGTGGAGCCATCAGTGCCGGAACTTCGGCGGGTAGCATATCTGCCAAGACGTTGCCAGTATTTTGTACCAAGCCCATTGGGTAGGGAAAATCAGATTCGCCCCAATAAAAATCACTAATGGCGATCGTTTTTTGATAAACAGATGGATTGAGTTTTGTATTTAGTTGCACCATTGCCATGCAAACATGTTTCATCAGGTTGCGCCCCACGCGATCGGAACTGTTGGCTAATCCGTTGGGATGTTGGTCATTGTGCGATCGCAATAACAATGCTGCTGAGTTAATCGCGCCGCAAGCAACTACAACAACATCACCTGTAAAGAATTGAGTTTCGCCGTCAATCTCAGCTTCTACGCGGGTGACTTCTCGACCAGACGGACTTGTATGTAAGCGTGTGACTTTGGCTTCAGTCAGTAAAGTAATATTTTCACTATGGCGAATGTGTTGAATACAGTTAATTTCAGCATCGGCTTTACCTTGAGTTAAACAAGGAAAACCATCGCAGGTATTACAACGAATACAGTTCCCCAGGCTTTTATCTACTTCATTAAGTTTCAATCCCAACGGCAGATTAAAGGGATGCAAACCAGCTTGCCTCAGACCGTTAACAAGTTCCTGCATTCGGGGTTCATGGTGTACGGGAGGATGAGGATAAGGTAAACTCCTGGCTGCCTCGGTGGGATCGATACCCCCTTGACCGTGGACATCATAAAGCTGCTCTGCTTGAGTGTAGTACGGTTCAAAGTCGCGGTATTTTAATGGCCATTCTGGTGAAATGCCGTCCTTGTGTTCCACCTGCTCAAAATCGCGTTCGCGTAGTCGCAACAAAGCTGCACCGTAAACTTTGGTATTACCACCAACCCAGTAGTTCGTTGCTGGACGGAAGGGTTTATGATTTACGTCGTACCACTGCTCTGGAGTGTGATACCGTTCTTTTTGGTAAACTTCCAGCGCACTCCAGTTTTCTTTTTCTCGCGGTAAAAATTTACCCCGTTCCAAAATTAAAATTTTCTTGCCACTGGGTGCAAGATGATAGGCTAAAGTGCCACCACCCGCCCCAGTGCCGATGATAATCGCATCATAATGAGTGTTCGTTGTCATGATTGTTCTCCTGGAATTGGCAGGCGATCGCTCAAATCGATTTTGCCGTGACGATTGTAGTCACAGCGAAAAATACAGCGTTTGTGATTGGCGTGATGCAATTTGGCACACTTAACGGCGCGTTTGCCAAATAGATATTGATATACTCCAGATGCCAGAAACATCCCCGCAGGTGGCACAATTACATATAGCCAAAATGCTGTCCAAATGTGAGCAGGTAATGCAGAAGCCAGACTGCGGGCAGGGTTCATGCCAAAGCCAGATAGAGGAGCTTCAAAAAAAACGTAAAGCATTACCAGAAATCCGGCAAATAGTCCTGTAAAGCGATTGAGTTTCTGGTTGTTACTACTTAGCAGCACGGTCATCATCATTACAAACGCAATGAATAGTTCGCCCAAGGCAGCCACAACCCAACCTGATTTTCCTGGTACGGTGACGATATAATTCACAGGCACTTTGGTGAATACCTGACCCAGCAATAATGCCACCAAATAAACCCCAAACAATCCGCCCAAACATTGAAACAGAATGTAAAAAATAGCATCCTGACGTTTGACTTTTCCCAGACGATAGAATGTGAGCGTGACAGCAGGATTCATGTGTGCGCCGGATTGCTTGCCCCAAGGCGAATAAATGAGAGTAATTGCTGTCAAACCCATGACCACACCAATTAAAAACCGACGCAAATCGCCATTGGGAATTGCTTGATGAATTGGGGAACCAGGATACTGAAACACACAGGTAAATATTCCCGCAGCAATCAGAAATAATGCTAGCTGTGCTGCTTCCATTAAGTATTCTGGTAAATGCTTTCTAAATGTTTCCATGCTGCTCTTGCGCTCGGTGTTCAGCATTTTGGAGAATTAGCGCGGCGACTAACCCTGTCCAGCCTGTTTGATGACTGGCTCCAATACCCGCCCCGTTGTCTCCATGAAAGTATTCGTGGAATAAAATATAGTTGCGCCAATGGGGATCGGATTGAAATATTTCCAGACCGCCATATACCGGACGACGACCAGCAGGATCTTGCTCAAAAATCGCAACTAGGCGATGAGAAAGGGCGATCGCTACTTCCTTTAATGTCATTTCTTGCCCGGAACCTGTGGGATATTCCACCTTCAAGCTATCTCCGAAGTAATCATAAAACCTCCACAGTGATTCAATAATTAAGTAGTTTACCGGAAACCAAATCGGGCCACGCCAGTTAGAGTTACCGCCAAACAAACCTGTGGTAGATTCGGCGGGTTCGTAACGAACGCAGTAATCATGTTCGTCTTGATGTAAAACATAAGGATCTTTGAGGTGATGCTTGGAGATGGCGCGAATTCCGTAATCGCTCAAGAATTCATTCTCGTCGAGCATCCGTTGCAAAATACGTTGTAACTTTGTCTTGTAAGCGATCGCTAACAGTCTTCTCGCACCTACCCCCGGTGTTTCCATACAGGCGACATTATCTTTTAAATCTGGGCGATTGCGAATGAACCATTCCATCCGACGCTTGAAGCCTGGAAAACGCTCTAAAGTTTCTAATTCCAGCACTGTGACAGCGTGAAGGGGAATTAACCCAACCATTGAGCGCACTTTGACGGGAAATTGCCGTCCATCGGGTAAATGCAGGGCATCGTAGTAAAAGCCGTCTTCTTCATTCCATAGTGCAATATCTGCATTCCCAATGCCGTCAATGGCATCAGCAATGTAGAGAAAATGCTCGAAGAACTTGCTGGCAATGTCTTCGTAGGTAGAATCTTCTTTGGCGAGTTCCAGTGCGATCGCTAGCATATTTAAACAGTACATTCCCATCCAGCTTGTACCATCTGCTTGATTGAGATGGCCGCCTGTAGGTAGTTCATTGCTGCGGTCAAATACTCCGATGTTGTCCAGTCCCAAAAACCCGCCCTGAAATACGTTCTTACCTTCTATATCTTTGCGATTTACCCACCAAGTAAAATTCAGCAACAGCTTGTGAAAGACCTTTTCTAGAAAAGCGCGATCGGCTTTTTTGCAAGACTTCTGCTCGATTTGATAAACCCGCAAAGCTGCCCACGCTTGCACGGGGGGATTAACATCACCAAATGCCCATTCGTAAGCAGGTAATTGACCATTGGGCTGCATATACCATTCTCGTGTAAGGCGGTCAAGCTGCAACTTAGCAAAATTTGGATCGATGACAGCTAGGGGAATCAAGTGAAATGCTAAATCCCAAGCAGCAAACCAAGGGTATTCCCACTTGTCTGGCATCGAGAGAATATCTTCGCTGAACAGAGAAATCCACTCATGGTTGCGTCCAGCCTGTCGTTCCGGTGGAGGTGGCGGTTGTTGGGGATCGCCCTTGAGCCAGTCATGGACGACATAGTTATAATACTGCTTGCTCCATAGCAAGCCGGCAAAGGCTTGACGCTGAATATTGCGCTCATCTTCTGACACGGGAAAGGGACAAATGCCCTGATAAAATTCATCAGCTTCGGCAATCCGTGTCTGGAAAATTGTGTCAAAATCTTTGCCAAAAGGATCTGTGAGTGTTTGCACATCGCTCAACCGCAGGCGCACAACTTTAGTTTCACCTGGATTGATAGTTAATTTGTAGTGAGGGGCAAACTTTGTACCTATACGTTTGGGATTGACGGCTGCTGTTTTCCCATTTACCACATACTCATTAATGCCATCTTTGACATAAGGTGAGTCATTGTTGTAACCAAATAATCGTTCGTAATTGGTTTCGTTGTCGGTAAACAGAAGTTCTGTATCTCCTTGGCAGTAAAGCCAACGAGTTCCCAGGTGAGAATTCTCGGCTTCAATTAAACTGAAGTTGGAATCTGAGCTAACCACTTTCATAAAAGGTTTCTCAATTTCGGGATTCCAAGCCCAGATATTCCGAAACCAAAGTGTTGGCAGTAGATGGAGTGTGCTGGTTTCTGAACTGCGATTAGCGATCGCAATTTGAATCAAAATATCTTCCGGTGCGGCTTTGGCATACTCGACAAAAACATCAAAATAACGCTTCTCGGCAAAGATCCCCGTATCAAGTAGCTCAAACTCCGGCTCAAATTTGCTTCTGCGCCGATTTTCTTCTACCAGTTGGGTGTAGGGAAATGCTTCTTGGGGATACTTGTACAAGCATTTCATGTAGGAATGGGTGGGCGTATTGTCAAGATAAAAGTAATACTCTTTAACATCCTCACCGTGATTACCTTCTGTGCCCGTTAGTCCAAAGAGTCGTTCTTTGAGAATGGGATCGTTACCATTCCACAGAGCGATCGCAAAACACAAACGTTGCCGACTATCGGAAATACCAGCAATGCCATCTTCGCCCCAACGATAAACACGCGATCGGGCATGATCGTGAGGAAAATAATCCCAGGCAGAACCATCTCGGCTGTAATCTTCTCGCACCGTTCCCCATTGGCGATCGCTGAGATAAGGCCCCCAGCGTTTCCAGTAGGCAACACGTTCTCGATCCTGCTGCAATCTTACTTCTTCTGGAGTCATGTCACTTTGCTCCGAATTCAAACTTCAAAATTCAAAATGGGCATGGAGAATGAGTCTTTGAACTCCATTAATGAGTCTTTGAACTCCATTAATGAGGCTTTGAACTCCATTAATGAGTCTTTGAGCTTCATTAATGAGGCTTTGAACTCCATTAATGAGTCTTTGAACTCCATTAATGAGGCTTTGAACTCCATTAATGAGTCTTTGAGCTTCATTAATGAGTCTTTGAACTCCATTAATGAGTCTTTGAGCTTCATTAATGAGGCTTTGAACTCCATTAATGAGCCTTTGAACTTCACTCTTCTACCTTCTGCCTCCTGCCTCCTGCCCCCTGCCTCTCTATTGCTCTTGATAATTCCAGAGCAATCCACCGTCAACAAAAAATGTTGTACCTGTTACATAATCTGACTCAGAAGATGCGAGAAATGCAACTATAGATGCAACATCTCCTGGTTGTCCCAATCTTCCCAAGGGAATGTTTTTCAGGAGCGCCCCTAACTTTTGTGGATCGTTTAAAAGTTTAGTATTTATGGGAGTTTCAATTGCCCCTGGCGCAACATTATTAATATTAATGCCATAAGGAGCCAGTTCCACAGCCAAATTACGGGTGAGCATTTTCAAGCCACCTTTACTAGCACAGTAGGCAGCAAAGTGCGGAAAAGGTAATTCTTCATGTACAGAACTAATATTAATAATCTTGCCAGGTTGCTTTGTTTCTAGTAGGTGCTGCACAAATGCTTGTGTGGCAAAGAATATTCCTTTGAGATTCACATTCATAACAGCATCGTAATCGGCTTCAGTAACATCCCAAAAATTGGCGTTTTTTTCTATCCCTGCATTGTTAACTAAGATATCTAACTTGCCAAAGTGCGAAATACTGTCTGCAATCATGCGTTGCACATCGGCAACCTTACCTGTATCTCCTTGAATTGTGAACCCGTCTACGATATGGCACTGACCACCAGCAGCTTTTACCTTCGACAAGGTTTCTTCTGCCCCTTCAGGATGAGAGCGATAGTTAATAACAATACTTGCTCCTTCCTGTGCTAGACGAATTGCGATCGCCTGTCCTATCCCTTGACTACTCCCTGTAACCAGTGCAATTTTCTCTTTTAGTTTCATATACCTGTTCCAATGACTTTAGTATTGAAAGCGCTCTGTTACATCAAGTCCAGTTAATTAACGATGGTTCGATATATCTATGCAAAAATCTAAAACTCTTTTCTCCCTGGCTCTCTGCCCACTGTGGTATGAATAAGTCTTTCACTGGATATAATACAACACTATAGAATCCGATTTGTCTCGGTATCCATGATCACCTTCATCCTAGAACTAAGCTAGCGTAAGCAAACCGGACTGCAATTCGGTTGTCCTGAAAAGCCCAAAGCTCTTTGAGCGGACGGTAGTCTAATTCTTTAAGCCACTTACGTGTCAAGAACTGAACGATCGCCTCACGACCAGATAGAAACTCTGAACGGTTGCGCCAAACGCTATCCGATGTGTAAGCAAGTGCTACTAGTTCAGGGTTACGTGTGTTTCAAGCATCCTCATTACCTCAAAAGCAGTTTGATACAGCTCAAATAACTTTTCTTTTCTGTTTGTTCTGGCGCGTTCAGCGAAGCCGATCCCTTTGGATTCACCTGCAACATTTGCAATCATTAGGCATGCAACCAGGGTGCGATCGCCAAGCTAAAATTCAATCTCTCCATCTTGAACATAAAATTGATTCATTTTCACGGCGTGCCGATGGGGAGGCGTACTTCAACCAACCTATTAGTTCGCCAAGTCCACTTGGCGGGGTAAAGGGGAAGGGTGAAGGGGGAAAGGTTTTAAATCCCTTACCCTTTCCCCTTTCCCCAACTCTCACAAGCGCATTTTTGGGTTAGCATACTATACGCATTGCTGCTAGCTTTTCTGGTTTAGTAATTTCTGGCAATTGGATCGAGTCCTGGATCGGTTTGTTGTCAAAGTGGGATATGATTGTATATTTTGTTTTGGATGGCGATACTAGGTAGAGCAATCATAGAGTAACTCTTGAGAGGATAATCTGGCATAACCCAAACTATACAACTTACTTATGGCTAATAGCATCGATTTAACAACAATTACCTTACCTAATGCCATCAAATTAAAACTTGGATTTTCAGAGGATGTAAATTTAGTCTACTCAAGTTCAGAAACTTATTTAGATTTTGACAAAAATTTGCAGTTAAATTTAGACAAAATTTTTAGCATTCATAGTAAAATCCCATACATAAATGCGGCGCTCGATAGAATTATTTTTGAAGTATTTGAAAACCCTGAAATTAGAATATCTGCACCGAAATACAAAATTAATAAAACTTCTCAAGAAGTTGAACTCAGCTTTAAAGGATTACTGAATGACCAAGATATTGAATTATTTTTTGGCAAGCAAACCACATTAAAATATAAATTAAATGAAGATTTTGTTTTTAGCAAACTAGATAGTAAACTTCCTATTCTCAATGATTTAAAATTAAACAACCCAGAGCTAATCATCACCGATACTGAACATGGTTTTATACATTCAAAATTAGGTTCCATTAACTTAAGCAGAGGATTCAACTTTATTGGAAATATTGATTTCAATAATCTCCAGACAAATTTCAGCAGTTTTATTCATAGAAGTTTAGGAATTGGGTGCTTAGAAGCGATAATTAACTTTAATCCGGCAGGACAAGTTAGCTTAACAGGTAATATTGCTGGCGATATTCAGCTATTTTCCCAGCAACAATTTAAGGCTACTTTTAATAACTTGCTCATAGAATTAAATATTGGTGCTGATTTAGAGCCAAACTTTGGATTAACTGGAAATTTAATTCTTCAAGGCTACGATCCCACCCAAGAAAAAGAACCTAAGCTATTTCTCTCTGGTAGTCTCTCCCTCGAACCCGAATCTTTAACAGCATACTTTTGTCAGCAAGGTGAAAAATCTTGGTTTAATCCCTATGGATTGGTAGGAACTGAACTTCGCAATATCAGGTTTCAAGGAGGTGGAACGTATTTACCTCCTTACTTCGATAACTTTGGCTTCATTGGTGATTTGAAATGGAAAAAAACAGACCTTGAGGTAGCTTTTCTCATGGACACTAACGATCCTGAAAGATTAGCTTTAATTTTAAATCCCAAGCAAGCGGTTAGCTTAATAGATTTATGGCGAGGGCCAGTCACTTCCTTTCTTAGTAAACAAGTAGGTTATGCAACTGATTTAGTTAACAAAGCACTAAGGCTTTTAGAAAGCTTAGTGAACTTAAATATCGAATCAATTGATGGGGATGGAGACGGAAAAATTAATCCTTTAATTAAGTATGTTCCTTTTCCAACAATAATTGCGGCTCAAGCAATATCAGAAGGTTTAGAAATTAATGGCAAAATTAATGCTTGGGGGCATGAGGCAATTTTAATCCTTCAAGGAGATAAAAGTTTTAATAATATCTCTGGTTTATTAAAAGTTCTGGAAATTGATTTAGGATTTCTGAAAATCAAGGGAACGGATGACGATAGCTTAGATTTATCTTTAAAGGTAACGCCTAGTGAGCAGTATCTTCAGGGAGATGGTTATCTAGAAATTATTGACAACGAAATTGCAAATGTTGAATTTAAAATTACCCCTACCAATACTACCTTTAAAAACTTTGACTTGAGTTTAGGCAATCTGTTGAGTATTGATGTTGATGCCCTGAGTCTCGATATAAAATCTGGTATCGGTAGTGGTTTAGGAACAATTTCAGTTTTTGGGAATACCCTAGCAGGCATTATGTTTGATGTTACTCAAAATAGTGTTAATCTGAGGGATATTCGGCTGAATTTAGCAGGTTTCTTAACTTTGACTATTCCGAACCTCACAGTTAATTTGAAGAATCAAAGCGCAACCGGAACAGCAAATATTGTTGCTTTTAATCAATCTTTGGGTAGCGGCACTTTATCATTTAACACTCAAAACGTTTCAATTAATAATGTATCTCTTAATTTAGGCAATGTTATAAAGCTCAATGTTCCTAGTTTAAAACTTGATTTAACTAATAAAAAGGTTTTTGGTTTAGGTGATGTTACTCTCTTAGGCAAACAATTCACGGCGTTAGGTATCAGTCTGAACGAGAACGGATTTCAAGCTACAAGTAATTTCAATTTTGGGATTTTAGCTTTCAATGGCGCTACAGTTACTCTGAGCAAAGGAGCTAATGGTAATATTAATAATTCTGCCAGTATTGCAGGAAGCCTCAAGTTTTTAGGCTACACCTTTGCCAATATCACGGCTAGCATTACTAGCAGCCAATTAATTGCATCCGGTAGTTTTAATTTTGGTGGTATTTTAATACTTAAAGGAGCAAATAATCGAAAGAATGCAACAATAACGCTTAACAGACCAAAAAACGGACTGTACAATTGGGTTAGTATTATGGGTAGCTTTTATGTGTTGGGTCAAGAGTTAACATCACTTAGTATCCACCACAATAGTAGTACTTTAAAAATTTTAGGTATGCACATTATCAGAAAGCTCAACCGTCCAAAAGGAATACATAAGTAAGGTAAAAACGAGTTAAATTCAAGTTCTAGTTAGTCTTAATGGCACTAAACTAGGTTAGCACAATCAATTTTGCAAGCTCTAAGATTTTTTAAGCTCTCTATGCATAAAATTAATATTATTAATATTGTAAATTAAGTTCAAAAAGTCTACTAACAAAATACGAGAACGTCAAAATTTACACAGACTTAATATGTTATCTAGGTTTTTAAGTTATATTCCAAAAATGGAAAAGTATTAATTTATTTTTTTACCAGTAATTCTCTGATTATCATTGCTTATTAGAAACTCCGATCTATTAATTTCAATAACTTCATAATTCTCTGTTATAAATATAGAGTAGATGCTAGCTATCATATCTGCCAAATCTACTTTAGATAATATCAGTAATCGCAAATTGAAAAATGATTTAGGAACAGTTTTAACAATTAAACATAATCTTCTATCATTTACGTGCCATACACCAGTAAATTTATTACCTGTGATAAATTCGCTGGGTTTAGATAAAAGAAACGTTTGAATTCTAGTTTGTTCATAAGTCATATTATCCTTAAATTCAATAGAAATTTTTTCCCAATTTGTATTAAAACGCCATTTTCCAAAAAGTAAAATTTCTATTTCTGTATCAGATAGATTCATATTATTCATTGGTTTTCTCCCCTATTATTAATTAAATAACGTGCAATTCACTCATGGTAAAGTTTCATGACATATTTTGACACGAGTAAAAAATAAGTGCATCTGCCATACTAGCCAAGATCCAACTCGCCAAGCTGCCATTGACAGGGGGGTTGTAGATGAATGTGAAGGTATGTCTAATATATTTTGGTCATAATGTAACCATTTAACTGGTAGATGTCCCATCGGTGTCGTTGGGGATAATTTAAAAGTTAGTTGGTCGTAATTTAACCAGTTTCCCTCTTTTCGCCAACCCAAGCGATCGCCAAGTCTTTTTTCTGTTTCATAATCTATTTGACCGCCTATTTCGTTCCAAATACTTTGCTGAATACTAAAGCCAAAGTAACCATGACTGTATTGTTGCCAAAGTCGATCGATTTTATGAAAAGCTTGGCATGAAAAGTTAAGAATATCTTGTTTATAAACTTCATTCCAATCATTCTTACCCATGACTTGTAGCATTAATTTAGCTGTTTCAATATCAGCTTCTTGCCACTTGTACTGCGTAAGAAGGTTTTGCAATTTACTGTAATCAATATGACAATTAATTTTAAATTCTGTGGTAAGCTCAAGATCAATATTATTAGGTTGTTCCGCAAATTCTATTTTCTCGATAAAAAGTTGAGGAGAAGGAAAAACAATATCTGCTTCTTCTATCCCTAGCACTTTCTTTTGAGCAACCAGTTGAGTAGACATATAATTAGATATTAGATAAATCGCTTGATTTAAAGTTATCTCACCTTTACTTAGCTCGAAGTTATGAACCTGTAAATCTAATAATTGTGACTGAAAAAAAGCATCTTGCAGTCTATCTTTTTTATCATAACTTGCCACTAATAAATTGAGAATGTCATGAGATATTTTACTAGAATCTTGTATTGTCAATAAATTAACTTGAGAATTTAGAGTACTACTTGCTAAATTTTGAATTTCTCCTACAATTGTGTAAAAATCTGCATCTACTTTTACTACATTATCTATTAAAGATTGAAACGGACTAAAGTAATCTTGTAGAGACTTTTCTAGATTAATTGCTGTTTCAGCTATTTTTGCAATTTCTTGACGAATTTTTGTAGCTTTGACTTGATATTCATAAATTTCTTGATACACCTCTATATCTTTGAGTATTGTCTGAATAGCTTGCTTTTGATTTTTGGTATCTTCCGCTAAATTTTTGATTCCTTCACTGAGTAGTTTTACTTTTTCTAAAATTAAAAAGTTAGTATTACTTAACAACAAAGTAGATTTTAAATTTTCTTCTTCTTCCCATTTTAACTTGTCAATGATTTGAGAATTTTTATTGTTCTTTATTTCTAACTTACTTCTTTCTTCATTTACTTTTCTAATTTCATAATATTTTTGGTTAAATAGATTTTTCCAGTCATCTATAAATTTTAATAAAAAAGTTTGATAACTATTTTTATAATTTTCTAAAAAATCTAGAAGTTGAGTATAATCGGAAATTAATGATTTAACCTCTGCTAAAGTTTCTCTTTGACTAATTTCTTTTTTCCATTTAATTATTCCCCAAAAATAAGAATGATATTTAGTACCTTCTTTAACTAAGCTTTGGCATTTTCTAATTTTTCGTTGAACTTTTTTTAGTTTGGGATTTCTTAAGGTGGGAAATTTGTAAGATTTTTCATAAATCGTAATAGATTTATAAGTAACTAATTGTTTTTGCTTTTTAGTTAGCATCACTTATTTTGAAATATACAAATAGTTACTAAGCTCTTACCCATTTCAATACCTCCGGGTTTTTGTTATAGCAGTAGGTTACACCATCCTTAGTAGTAATGGACTTTTGTTGACTAGCCTTGCTTCTGATCGTAGTAAGAGAATAGTCTGTTAATACCTGAAGCTCTTTATGAGAAAGTCCTATAATTGTGGCGTAGACGCTTTGCAGCTTGTCGTTAGACATCGCTGCTGATTCTGGTTTCATTTTGAGTTCATCTTTCGGATAAATATCTATCGTAATTTGCTCCTTTTCAACTGGTTTAATAACAATCCCTTTTTGCAATTGATAATCTGGCATAGAAACAAGTTGCCAATTAGATTCTTGTGAAAGTTCTAACACCCATTGATGATAATTAAATAAGCTTTCTCTATGACCAACGCTGATAAAAGTTGTTTTCGTTGATTGTAACTGTTGATATAAATTACCTTCGTTATTTAAATCTAAAGCACTCGTTGCTTCATCTAAGATAGTGAAACTAGGATGTGTAATTAATAGCCGTGCAAAAGCGAGGCGTTGTTGTTCTCCTAACGACAATATATTTTCCCAAGGAACTTCTGTATCAAAGCCATTTACGCGGGTAAGTAAGTGTTGCAGGTTAACTTGTTGCAAAATGTGTTCAAGTTCGCGATCGCTCATTTTCCTGTCTGTATGAGGATAAAGCAATTGTTCGCGCAAAGTTCCTAAAATGATATAAGGGCGCTGGGGTAAGAATAATACTTCTTTTAGAGGAGGACGCACTAGACGACCAGTTCCAGCATTCCACAAACCAGCGATCGCTCTCAACAAAGAACTTTTACCCCTACCACTAGGGCCAACAATCAATAAACCTTCTCCAGGCTCAACAGCAAATGATAAATTTTCAACAATCACCTGTTCATAATTTGGTGTTTGTAAAGTGACATTCTCAAAAGCTAAACGTTCTTCTTCTAGAATTTGAATAGTACTGACATTCTCTGGTTGTTTACTAGCAGCCTGTAGCGCATCTGAAAACTCTGCTAAACGCTTTACATAACTAGAAAATCGCCCAGAATTCCCAAACTCAGATATTAGTTCTCCTAAAGCATTAGAAAACATAAAGCAAGCAAAACTAGCTTGGTTAATTTGTCCATAATCAATTTGATCTTGAAGAAATAAAGGTGTAAGAATGAACATCGAGAATACGCTAATGGCAGACTGATATGCTCTGCCAAAAGCGTCTTGTCCCCTCTCTAAATTCAGCCTGCGTTCAGCAGTTTTTAAAACATTATTAAATCGTCGCTGAATTATATTTAATTCTTCATCTTCTCCTTGAAAAAAAGCAATTGATTCAGCGTGATTGCGAACATGAGTTAAGCAATAGGCAAAATCTGCTTTAAATGCAAGTTCTTCTTGGCTAACTTTATTTATTCCTTGATTCAAGTAAATAGCTATTAGATTACCTATAATTGTATAAATAACTAAATAAATTGCGATTTGTGAAGAAACTATCCAGATAATTATTAAAGCACTGACCATTTCTAAAGATTTTTCTAGTAAAGAAGATGAAAATCTCAAGCCAATACTAGTAATCGGTTCTATTTCTTGGGATAAGCGTTGATCTGGATTATCTATATCAGATTTAAAATTTATTTTATAATAAGCTTGATTGCTTAAATATTTTTCCAAAACATGAAAATTTAGCCATTTGTACCAGTCAAGAATTATTTTTTTTCTGACATATCTCAAAAGAGTCACTAACAAGACCATTCCTACGATAATGAGACTGGACATCCATAAAGTACTATTATATTTTTCAAGGTCTCTTTGTTCAATAACAATATCAATTACATAGCGATTCCAGTAACTATTTGCAGCATTTGCACCGACAATTACGACTATTAATAATACTAATAGAATGAGCATTACCCATGAGCGAATCACATCTGAAAATGCTCTTCCTTCTGTTTTTGTTGGATACCAATAAGGCCCGGCAACTACTTTCACATCCTGCCAAAATTGAATCAAGGCTGAAAAAGGATTTGTTGTATTTTGCTCGCGCACAGATGGAGTTTGCATATTCTAAAAATGTAGCCGTTACTAATTACATTAGGAATTTGGAAATGGCCTTTGAGAATTAAGTTAGACTCAAAAGCCATTTTTCCTTTTAGAGAATGTCTGAAAACTTTTATGGTGTTGTATTCGAGATTTGTAGTTCCCCCTAAATTCCCCTTTTTAAGGAGGACTTTAATTAAATTTCCTCTCTTTTTAAGGGGAGCCAGCTACGCTGTAAGGGTTAAGGCAGCCTAACAACTAGCGTAGTCTGCTAGGGGGGATCAAATCGAATGCACTAGGTCAATGGTTCGTCATCAACAATTTCGACTGTTCTCGGAAAAGGGCCTTGGTCAGGCTCAGTAACGACTACTGGGCTGATATGATGTTTCAGTTTGAGTTTTAACTCATCTGAAATGGGCAATTCTTGAATTTCTTTGAGAAGAAATCTGACAGATTCAGTTTTGCTACGTTCTGTATAGACGAGCTTGAGAATGTTTTCAATTCCAAATCCCGCTATATATTCCCCTAGAACGGCTACCAGCCCAAGCAAGCCTAAACCTCCTAAGAGGCCGAAAGGCCCGCCCAGCGTTGAAAGCATAGCGACAACGGCAGCGACATTACCCCCTGCTGCACCCGTTGCGATTACGAAAAGTATGCCAGGAAGGCCTAAACCAGAAATTTTTTTGACGAGTTCATCCATTGTACTTACCTACAATCCTTATAAAGTGAAAACATGACTAAGAGAGTCATTACTAATTTCTTTTGTGAAGAAATTAAAAGTCTTACATCTTGCACCATTTAGTTGGTGCAAGATATAAGAAATCTGATTTAGCTCAACAAAAGACTACACAGTTCATCGATTTGTTTACTTTTATTAGATATTAGTCGATGGGCTATAGCTTGTAACTGACGAGTATTTTGGAGTTTGGTATTATCTATTTCTTCTAGCTCACTATCTAACAATGTTTGAAAGCGATAATAAAAACTTTGAGCTTCTTTTTCAGTAGGTTCAAATAACTGTTCTAATTCTCCAGCTACCACTTCACTACTACCGTCAAACATAATATTTAAAAGCGGTCTTCCCCATTGTAAGAGTCCCCAATTTTTGACTTCTTTATAAGGGTAGACACTCGTCAGCGAACCTGTGCCTAAAGAAACTACTAAAATATCTTCTGTATTCAGGACTTTTTGGGCTTTTCGTTTACTACTAATTTGTGCTTCTAAAATAGCTAAATGGGCAGGATTATTAGCAAATACTCCACCATCGATTAAAGTATAGGCGATGCCGCTATTGTGGGGGTTTACAAGCCGATGAGGAGCAAAATAAGTCGGAGTGGCACTAGTTGCCAATGCCGCATCTAGGAGCGAAAAACCGCCACATAACTTCTGAAAATTCTTAGATTCTATTTGCTGCTTTTCTAGTTGATTTGTAAAAAATATCGGAATTCGCTGCTCGATATCGTAACTCGTTACAAAAACTTCTTTGAGATTATTTTCGATAAGGGCGTTACCAAAATATTGCCGGAAAATTTCTTCTTTGCTTTCGGAAGGATATTTTGGCTGGAGAAATATATCCTCTAATGGGCCAAGTAGTCTTTCAAACAAAGGCTCATAAAATATTTCTACCCCATACTCAAGAAAGAACTGTAGGAGATCCTCAGCAGTGTATTCAGCTACTGGCAAGTTCTCAGGTACATTGGAACTTAATCGGGGTTTAGTTAGTCCAAGTGCTAAAATTCCACCGCTGGAAGTGCCAGTAATTAAATCAAACAAGCTGAATATAGGCTTTTGTGTCCGCCTTTCAATTTCTGATAGGATTAATGCCGGAATAATGCCCCGAATACCGCCTCCATCAATGGAAAGTATTTTATATTTGGGACGGGCTTTTGTATTCATGGTTTCTGGCGATTCCTCCTGAGTTAATACTTGTGCTTGTTGGATATTGACGGGATCTTCAGTTTGGTCTGTTTTGGTTTCCTCGTCATGCGACTGAAGAGCGATCGCAGTTGGAATAATCTCGGATTCTTCGCTGTTTATTTCTGTCTGTTGAATTTCCTTTGGTTGGTTTTCGTCGTCGCTTACTAACGGCGATTCCTTTTGAGTTAATATTTGTGCTTGTTGGATATTAACGGAAGCTTCAGTTTGGTCTGTTTTGGTTTCTTCGTCATGTGGTTCGAGAGCGATCGCAGTTGGAATAATCTCGGATTCTTCGCTGTTTATTTCTGTCTGTTGAATTTCCTTTGATTGGTCTTCGTCGTCGCTTACTAACGATACCGTTGCTGCTAATAAACTTGTAGTTAGTGGTGAGATATTTTCTTCAGGAATAACTGCTGTCTCAGTTTGGATCTCTTCAAGTTGAATATCTTCTTGATTGGATGATTCTGCTGCAAATGGAACTGGATTTGATGATTGTGTTGCGAATGGAATTTCTGCTAAAGTCCAAATAGGATTACCACGAAAATTTCCTTGATAGGACTTTCCAGTTTGGTTTTTGACACTTGTACCTTGCCCATCGTCTAATTTCCAGTAAGCCACTAATCCTGATTCATCTCCGGCTATTTGCCCACAACGATGAGTCTGGATTTCTGCTTGAGTACAGGGATAATTCCAAACGCTAATGTTTGCTAATTGTCCTTTGAAATAGACCTGTTTGTGTAAGGTTGCTCCCAGAGTTATAGAACTTGTGGCTTTGTTTAAAGATGAACCTCTAAGAGAATCGTTATATTCGCGATCGTCAAGATATACGGTTACTTGACCACTATTAAAAACAATAGCAAAAAAGTGCCATTGTCCTATAGTTAATTCTCCTTGCCCAAAGGTTTTGATACCCTTGCTGACACTTTCATCAATGTAGACATCTAGGCTTCCTGTTTCACTGATACCGAATTCAAAGTTATCGCTAAATCTCTCTGAAGAACGGGCAAAAAATACATTGCGCGTTCCGTAACTAGTGGCTTTATTCGTTAGTTCGTATGGATTTACCCATCCTGAAACCGTAAAAGCTGAACTCCCTTGAGCGAAAACGCCGCCAATGTCGTTTCTGCCAAAATCTATATAATCATTTACCCCATTAAATGTTAAAACTGTTTGTGTATTTACTAGGTTGATCACAAGGATTTAATCTCCAAATGTAAATAATTCGTTTAAATAAGGAATTTAATATTAATAAATTTAATAGTGGAATCTCACTAACACCTTTAAAAATAGAAGACAATAAAAATACACAAGGCTCAATCCCCTAATTTTTGTTAGTCAGTAATACTTCTGCGATCGCCTGTGAAATAGGGTAGTGTGGTGAATATATTTCCATCCAAAAAAATTCCCCGACTGGGTTCACTTCGAGGAATACATGGCGACCATCGGGGGTGACAATAATATCAATTGCTCCATAGTTTAAACCAAAATAAGCCATTAGTTTGAGCAGTTTTTTCTCAATATCTTCTGGCAAGTCGTAAGGTTGCCAATTTTTAACTAAGGCTCTCCCCTCTTTGCGCCAGTCATAAGTAGATCCTTCTAAGCTTTGGGAATCTACTGCGGCAGTAAATACGCGGTGTCCGACAATCGTTGTCCGCAATTCCAGCGCCTTGGGCACATTTTCTTGAAAGGTCATCGGACAAAAACGCAGTCCTTCCATATTCTCCAGATCGTCATTTGTAACTGGAGTGGTAAACACAACGTTTTCTCGCCCCCGATCGTCATAAATAGCAAAGGAAGAAAGCATCTTGGTAACTATACCTGGGCTACACTCTTGAGCAAATTGCTTGACTGCTTCTGGATTGTTTGAAGTCAGAGTGCGTGGAGTTACCAGACCAACTTCTCGTGCAACTTGCAATTGTAGTTGCTTATTATTAGCTCGATCCACATTGGATATTTTATCAAAGTGAAATCCCTGAAGGGTGGCAATCATACCCCTGACTGTGGCGCGACATTCATTAATTGACGCATCTCTATATTGCTTGTCCATTGAGTCGGGAATTTTTTGTCCGTAGCGCATCCGCCGATACCAAACTGAGGAGACTTCACTCAAATCTAGCTTTTGTTCGCCATCAGTAATAATTACTCGTTCAGGATCGCCAGAGTAAATATCTAACTTCACCTCGGTAGGATATCTGTCTGTGTCAAACCGAAATGCTTTTTCTCCTCTAACCTCAATTTCATTGATGACTAGAGGAATGCTTTCGTTGTCTTGACTAAACGTAACTATTAATACGGTCATAAAGAGTATGAACTATGAAGTATGTAGACACCTTTTGGGTGGCTTGCCGCAGGCTAATATCAAATATTAAATTTTTAATTATTCATTCTTTCTTTGAAGTAGGGCGTCTGCGATCGCACTTGCAATAGGCAAGTCTAAATCCTTTTCTAGCATTCCCCACTCCCCCACAGGGTTGATTTCCAAAAAAACGTATTCGCCTGACGGTGTGACGATGAAATCTAACGCTCCAAACAACAGCCCAAATTTCTCCATAAAGGCTTTGAGACGGCTAACTACTCGATCGGGAAGCTGGTGGTGTTGCCATGCGCCAACCTCAACACCAGGTTTACGCCAATCAATGGCTGCTGCATACATATCTGCATTTAACGCCCCTACAAATACATTACCATTCACATACACCACCCGTAATTCCTGTTGTTTGGGAATTTGCTCTTGAAAAACCATTGGGCAATAGCGCAGTGACTCGGCATCTTGTAAGTCTTCTGACTTGACGATGCTGGTGTACAGAAAAAACGAGGAGTTAGCTTCCATACTGCGGGAAAGAGCAGTTAAGAGCTTGCTCACCATTTTGCCATTGACTTGCTCGAAAAACTCTCGTGCTGCTTGGGCTTTGTTGGTGATAAGAGTCTGGGGAATAACAAAACCTACTTCAGACGCAATCCGCAGTTGGCGCAGCTTGTTACTTGCATAATCTATCCGCTCTAAATTATCTACCCACGTAGCTCCTTTGAGGCTGTCCCAAAAACCATCTAAAGTTGCAAGTGATTCTCTAATGCAGGCTTCTCGGAACTTTGGCGCTAATTCTTGACTCAGTTGTGGTTCCCAAATACGGCGCATCCATACAGCTTGCACTTGCTCTGTGCTGATAGATTGGTTGTTATATTCTATAGTGTGGTAGCTTTTAGACTTATCAAAATGTGCTGTTAATTGCACTTCTAGAGGAAACTTATCAGTATCTAGACGAAATGGTTGCACCCCTTTTTTTGATAAGGCTTCTGCCACTCTATCTATTGTGAAGAAATCACCACTGTGGGTGATTAATAAAACAACATCACCAGACAGGTGCATAAAATATACTTTTTCGATAATTTTAAGAGGTAGCTATCAAGTAATAGCAAACAAATTGCTTTCGCTACCCAAAAATCTTTGAAAAATTTAGGGGACTAGAAAAAGCAATCACCTCCATGTTTGGAAAAGATAATATGAAAGCGATCGCTAAAGTGGTCGCTCTGCACCATCGCGTCTTTTAGAGTAGTTTTTAGTTATTTGATAACTGCTACTCCCCTAAATTATGATGAAGCCAATTACAAGGTATCTTCCCGATTAGAAAGGTACTTTCAGATGTAGAAGACTAAATAAATTATTTATCTTCCAAATCTGAAGGAAACTTGTAAGTCCAAGGAACCTCTGTTCCTTCTTTTTCAGTAGCTTGCTCTGACAAGAAACGCGCAAAAAATGGTAACGCTCCAACATCCACTGTTTTGACTGTGTTTTTAGGCATAGAGTTTTCCTTAAAGTTAAAGGAAATTATTTTTTCAACTACAGATATATCAGTAATTAAACATATTTTCAAGAGCGGTTAAGACAGTTAAGAAGTAATTATTTTCAGAATTTAGGAAAGTTAAGAAATTTAGGAAAGTTAAGCAAGCACATAAGATAAATTTATTAATTTTTTATCAAGATTAAGTAATCAATATCAACTTGTAGCAATTTTATTTGATTAGATTATCCTACTAATCCCTATATTTTCCAGTCTTCTCAACTTGACCCGTTGGCACATGATACGCTCGTCGCCATTGTTGAGCCGGCTGGTGAATTAGCTAGTTTGCCTTTCCCTATTAATGCTCAAATGCTGCGGCATAGAGCAGGTTATCCCAAGGCGAATCGAGGCGATATATTTTATTTTGCAAATAACATTGTTTTTTGGTAATTCATTTCTTAACTTTCTTAACTTTCTTAACTGTCCAATTAATTGTCCTAAATGCTATTGCATTTTCTTGAAGAAGCTGAGAGTATTATTGAATTGAAATTCTCAGCATAGTAATTTAAAGGAAGCAAGTTTGTTTCAACGATAAATTAGTCTTTATCAAAAAAGAGTAAAGTCATCAGTCATATCAGGAATTATTTATGCTGCGATCGCAGCCTTGGGACAAGAACTAAATCAACTTTCTCAAAAATGAATTTTTTCATTAAGTGTCTATGTTTCAAACTCAAGTACAACATCCTATAGATACAGATACAAATCAGATGCAGCCTACGCAAGAATTACAGCGAATGATCGTAGGCTCTTGGATTACGCAAGCTATTTATGTAGTGGCTCAACTGGGTATTGCTGATTTACTCAAGGATGGTTCTAAAAGTTATGCTGAATTAGCAACAATAGCTGGTGTAGATGTGCGATCGCTCTACCGACTATTACGCGCCCTTGCCAGTGTTGGTATCTTTGCTGAAGGTAGTTTAGGCTACTTTGAATTAACACCGCTTGCCCAATGTCTGCAAAGCGATCGCCCTAACTCCCTGCGTGCTTATGCTATCAAGTCTGGTCAAGCTTGGGAATGGCAACCTTGGGGACATCTACTTGAAAGTGTCAAAACCGGAAAACCTGTATTCAAAAATATCTTCGGGATGGAGATATTTGATTACTTAGCTACTGATGCCTCTGCCACTAAAATATACAATAAAGCCATTAGTAGTTTTTCTGATAAACAAGATGCGGCGATCGCAGCAGGTTATAACTTTTCATCCATCCACAATTTAGTTGAGGTTGCAGGTGGACGCGGTACTTTGATTGCCTCAATTCTCAAGGCGAATTCGAGAATGCAGGGGATTTTATTTGATTTACCCCATGTAGTTGCAGATGCCAAGCCTCTGATTGCAGACTTGGGATTGCTACATCGTTGTCAACTAATTGGCGGGAACTTCTTTGAGTCAGTACCCCCAAGTGGAGACGCTTACTTGCTTCGGTATATTATTCACGATTGGGATGATGAAAGAGCGATCGCCATTCTGAAAAATTGCTATCAAGCGATGCAGCCTGACGGTAAGCTGCTGCTAGTCGAAATGGTTATACCTCCAGGCAACGAACCATTCTATGGTAAACTCCTCGACTTGCAGATGCTTTTGAATTATGGAGGCCGTGAACGGACTGAAGCTGAGTATGAAGCTTTATTAGAAACAGCAGGCTTTGCAATCACAAAAATTCATCCAATAGCGTCTCCAGTCAGCGTAATTGAGGCTATTCGCCTGTAAGTCATTTATAGCTATTAATGGATTCTGGTTTACACAAAACTCGCAAAAACTATATATAACTTCAGGTAGAAATGCAGGAAACATTAACATCTAAACATCTGGAACTACTTAACTTAAGTCCATTTCAAAGAATTTTACTAACAACTGACGGCACATTGACACAAATATTAGAAGCTTATTTGTTAGAAAAAATTCAGTTAGTCAAATTATCAGAAAAAGTAGTTATAATTACTAAATCTATTCCAGCCCTAGATTTAGATATTGGCACCCAGGTAATTGAGAGAAAAATATTATTACAAGGTAAAATTAGTCTAAATAATTTTATTTACGCTGAATCCATCATTGTACCTGAAAGACTAGATAACAGGTTGAATTCCAAACTAATGGAATCTCAGGAACCAATGGGTAGGCTCTGGTTAGAACATAAACTTGAGATATTTAAAGAAATAATCGATTCAGCAATAGAACCATCTGAGGACTTATCTGATTATTTTAATATAGCGAGAAAAGACAAAATGCTTTCTCGGACGTATCGAGTTTTTTCTAATAAAAGACCAGTAATAATGATTACAGAAAAGTTTCCTAAAAACTATTTTATTGAAGAGGTTTGATATTTTATTATATTTAGAGGTTTGCTTAAGTATATAGACTTTTAAAGATTGAGGGAATAATGTTAGAAAAAAGACTGTTAGAAATTGTCAATAAACATCCTGATAAAACTGCGATCGCCTACGATCGCTTAAGAATTAGCTATCAAGAATTTTATGCTAATATTACACATTTAAGTAACCATTTAAATACAATCGGTATTTCCCAAGGTGACTGCATAGCGTTAATTTTGCCTAACAGCCCAGAATTTGCGATCGCTTTTTACGCGACTGCCAAACTAAATGCTATAGTTTTGCCAATCAATCCTCTTCTCAAAGAAGAAGAAGTCAGCTACTACATTATCGACAGTAATACTAAAGCAATTATTACCAATACTCATGAATCAGAAAATATTCGCAAAATTATTTCAAAAATAGACAAAGAAATAGAATTAATAGTTATTGATCGTACTTATTCGCTTCCTAAAGAAGTAGATAACTCAATAGTTACAGAAAGCACTTCTATTTTTAAAGGTGATGTGCTTTATCTATATTCTTCTGGTTCTACAGGTAAACCTAAAAGAGTTTGTAGAAGCCAAGATAATCTATCTCACGAAATTACAAACTTGAGTGAGACAGCTAATATATCCGCGACAGATAATATTTTATGTATAGTGCCACTGTATCACGCACATGGATTAGAAAATTGCTTGTTAACTGCTATATATAATGGCGCAACTCTGGTAATTTTAGAACAAGTTTTGCATGAAGGAAAATCCATTGAAGTGCCATTTGCTTTTAGACGCTCAAGGGTATTAGAACTTATAGAAAAAGAAAAAATTACTATTTTACCTGCTGTTCCTTATATTTTTAACACTCTAGCAGAAACACCAGATGATACTCAAGTTGATTTTTCTAAGCTGAAACTATGCTTTTCGGCAGGTAACTTTTTATCAAAAGAAATTTTTGATAAATTTCTTCAGAGATTTGGCATTCCTGTAAGACAACTTTATGGTAGTACAGAAGCTGGTTCTATAGCGATTAATTTAGATCGAGATATAAATGACACCTATGATTCTGTCGGTTTACCTTTAAAAAATATCGAAATTAAAATTATTGATGATACAGAAAAAGAACTTCCAACTGGAAGTATTGGAGAAATAGTCATCAAAAGTAAAGCAGTAACTAAAGGATATTGTAATAAACCCGAAATAAATCAACAGACATTTAAAAATGGTTGGTTTTTTACTGGTGATTTAGGCAAGAAGGATGAAGTCGGACATATTTATATTACTGGTAGAAAGCAAATCTTCATTGATACCGGAGGTCACAAAGTCGATCCATTAGAAATCGAAAACATCCTGATAACGCATAGTCAAGTTAAAGAAGCCGTTGTTGTTGGCATCAAAGGCTTGTATGCAGGAGAAATTATTAAAGCAGTTATTGTACCTCAAAACCGAGAGATTTGTGACGAAAAAGATATTCTATCTTACTGTTGGGGCAAGTTAGCTGATTTTAAAATACCAAAAATTATCGAATTTCGTGACGCAATTCCCAAAAGTCCATTAGGTAAAGTATTAAGAAAAAATTTAATTGATAATTTATCAGAAAATATAAAAATATGAAAAATATTGATTTAATTAAGCAAGAAACTACAAATGTAGTTTTAAAGGTTTTACCAAATATTACTAGTGAAGATTTATCAGAGTCTAGCAATCTTTTTACTATGGGTCTAGATTCTGTCAATGCTATGTCACTTATACTTAAATTACAGAATAATTTTGGAATTAAGTTTGCAGCTAATGATATTAATGCAGAGAATTTTCAAAGTGTAGCAACTATAGTGAAACTAATAGATAAAAAGCAAGGCTGATAATTTTTGAAAATGGGCTTTTTTCGCAAAACTAAATACTCTAGTGTATTCATAAAAACCTGAAGTAAAAAGATTACAATGAGCTATTCTGCTGAAATAAATCCATTAGAACCAAACAAGCCAGTAAAAACTGGAGAAGATATTTGGCAGGCGATCGCAAGCATTCTCGACTTACAGAATCAAGCTCCAGATTTGGTGCCTGTATCTCGGAATGAACACCCGCCTTTGTCTTTTTCTCAAGAAAGATTATGGTTCATCCATCAGTTGCAGCCAGATAGCTCCACCTATAATGTTTCCTTAGCTTTTCGTCTTCAGGGTTTGCTCAATATTTCTGCATTAGAGTATAGTCTCAATGAAATTATCCAACGCCACGAAGCATTGCGAACTACGTTTGTAGCTTCGGGAAACAAGCCTGTTCAGGTGATTGCTCCCAGCCTCAACTTGACGTTACCTATAGTGAATCTTCGGGAACTTCCTGAAATAGAAAGAGAAACTCAAGTTTTGCAACTGGTCAAAAACGAAGTTGAACAACCCTTTAATCTAGAGCAAGGATCGCTGTTGCGGTCTTCCCTATTGCAGCCACGTGAGAATGAATATGTGCTACTCCTAAGTGTCCACCACATCGTCTTTGATGGTTGGTCTGATGGGGTTTTGTGGCGCGAACTGACAGCCTTGTACACAGCCTTTTGTACTGGTAAGCCTTCTCCATTGCCTGAACTGCCGATTCAGTATGCAGATTTTGCTGTTTGGCAGAGACAGTGGTTGCAAGGCCAAGTTATGGACACTCAACTGGAGTACTGGAAGCAACAATTAGCAGGATCGCCTCCCTTACTGGAACTTCCTACCGACCGAGTGCGCCCATTAATACAGACAAGCCGTGGTAGCATCAAACACTTTCAGCTTGGCGATCGCCTGACTCAAAAACTCAAAAGCCTTAGCGAAAAGTCAGGGGCAACCTTATTTATGACTTTGCTGACTGGCTTTGTCATCTTACTATCGCGCTACAGCAATCAACAAGATATCCTCGTCGGTTCTCCGATCGCCAACCGCAACCGCAGTGAACTAGAATCTCTCATCGGCTTTTTTGCCAATACTTTGGTATTGCGTACTGACGTTTCTGGAAATCCCAGCTTTTGGGAGTTACTACAAAGAGTGCGCCAAGTAGCAATGGAAGCATACTCTCACCAAGATGCGCCGTTTGAGCAAGTAGTAGAAGCCTTGCAGCCAGAAAGAAACCTCAGCTACTCGCCATTGTTTCAGGTAATGTTCGTTTTGCTGAATACGCCGCCTGGAAAATTAGAATTGCCTGGTTTATCTTCAACTCCGCTACAAATAGAGAACCCAACAGCTAAGTTTGATTTAACCTTGTTGATGACAGAGAGTGAGCAAGGGCTGAGTGGAAGTTTAGAGTACAACTCTGACCTATTTGAGCAAGCTACAATTACCCGGATGGTAGGGCATTTTGTAACATTACTGTCAGGGATTGTCGCTAATCCAGAGGAGAGGATTTCACAATTACCACTACTAACCCAAAGAGAGCAACAGCAGTTATTTGGAGAGTGGAATACTCAGGCGAATTATCCTTCTGATAAGTGTATCCATCAGTTGTTTGAAGAACAGTGTTTGAGTACCCCCGATGCTGTAGCAGTTGTCTTTGAGAATCAACAACTCACTTATTACCAGTTGAACTGCCGTGCTAACCAGTTAGCACATTACTTGCGCTCCTTGGGTGTAAAAGCAGATACCCTGGTTGGGTTGTGTGTGGAAAGATCGCTAGAAGCGATTGTGGGAATACTAGGTATTCTTAAGGCAGGTGGTGCTTATGTGCCACTTGACCCTGAGTATCCGACTGAGCGTTTGCGCTTTATGCTCGAAGATGCTCAAGTTAAAGTACTTTTAACACAACAGCAATTAGTAGAGTCTATTCCTCAACATCAAGCGTATCTTGTCTGCTTAGATAGCGACTGGGAAAAAATTGCTCAAGAGTGCGAGTTAAACCCGGAAAATACCGCAGCAACCGATAATTTAGCTTATGTCATCTATACTTCTGGTTCCACAGGTAAGCCCAAAGGCGTTTTAGTTAATCACTCAAATGTAGTGCGTCTGTTTGCAGCCACAGACGCTTGGTATCACTTCAATGCTCAAGATGTGTGGACAATGTTCCACTCTTATGCTTTCGACTTTTCCGTGTGGGAAATTTGGGGTGCTTTGCTGTATGGTGGACGGCTGGTAATAGTGCCATATTTAGTAACGCGATCGCCCGAATCTTTCTATCAATTATTGTGTCAAGAAAAAGTCACAATTCTCAATCAAACACCTTCCGCCTTCCGCCAGTTGATTCAAGTAGAACAGTCAACAGCAACTATTGACGACTTGAACTTACGCCTAGTAATTTTTGGTGGCGAAGCTTTAGAAATCAAGAGTTTACAACCTTGGTTTGAGCGACATGGCGACCAGATGCCCCAATTAGTGAATATGTACGGGATTACGGAAACCACTGTACACGTCACTTATCGCCCATTGAGCAAAGCCGATTTGAATCATACAGCCAGTGTAATTGGTCGTCCGATACCTGACTTACAGGTATATGTGCTGGATAAATATTTTCAACCAGTGCCGATTGGCGTTCCTGGTGAAATGTACGTTGGCGGCGAAGGGGTGACACGCGGCTATCTCAATCGTCCTGAACTAACAGCAGAACGCTTTATTTCCAACCCATTTAACAAGTCAAAATTATACAAAACAGGCGATTTAGCGCGGTATTTAGCCAATGGCGAGTTAGAGTATTTGGGACGCATCGATAACCAAGTCAAGATTCGTGGTTTCCGCATTGAGTTGGGCGAAATTGAAGCATTAATAGTGCAACACCCAGCCATCTGGGAAAGTGTAGTCATAGTACGAGAGGATCAACCGGGCGACAAACGTTTAGTGGCTTATGTAGTGCCGCAGGTGGAACAATCCCCAACAGTTCTAGAACTGCGTCAGTTTCTCAAAGCAAAGCTACCAGAGTACATGGTTCCAAGTGCTTTTGTGCTGCTGGAATCCTTACCCCTGACCTCTAACGGTAAAGTAGACCGTCGCGCCCTGCCAACACCAGAGTTAGACAGCACACTGCTAGAAAAATATGTTGCCCCACGCACACCCATTGAGGAAATGCTGGCACTTCTTTGGGCACAAGTGCTGAAACTAGAGCGAGTGGGGATACATGATAACTTCTTTGAAGTTGGGGGACACTCGTTACTAGCAACGCAACTGCTTTCACGTATCCGTACCAGTTTTAAAGTAGAGCTAGCATTACGTGAGTTATTTGAAAGAGCAACAATTGCAGAATTAGCACAATTAATTGGGCAGTTACAGCAACAAAAGATAGAACTAACTTCCTTGCCCATTTTACCAAGGACAAGGGATGCAGAATTACCACTGTCTTATGCACAACAGCGTTTGTGGTTTTTAGATCAGTTCGAGCCAAACAGCGCCTTTTACAACATTCCTATGGCTTTGCGTCTAGTGGGAAATTTGAATCAAGCAGCCCTACAACAAAGCTTACAAGAGATTATTCATCGCCACGAAGCGTTACGCACCAATTTTATTACAGTTGATGGAAAACCTTCTCAAATTATTCAAACAGAAACCAATTGGACAGTTTCAGTTGTTGACTTGAAGTATTTATCCACACTTGAACAAGAAATTACTAGCCAACAATTAGCGCAACAACAAATTACTCAACCTTTCGATCTGGCAAAAGGAAGATTAATTAGGGCGACATTAGTATTGCTGTCGGAGACAGAACACGTCTTGTTAGTGTGTATGCACCATGTTGTTAGTGATGGCTGGTCAATGGGTGTGTTTATCCAAGAACTAGTAGCGCTGTACAACGCTTATGCTCAAGGTCAGCCGTCACCGTTAGCGCTACTGCCGATTCAGTATGCAGATTTCGCAATTTGGCAGAGACAGTGGTTGCAAGGGGAAGTACTACAAAGCCAATTGAGTTACTGGCAACAACAACTAAAAGACGCACCAGCTTTATTGTCGCTCCCCACAGACCGACCTAGACCAGCTGAACAAACTTACCACGGGACACATCAAGAGTTTGCACTTTCTTTTGAACTAACTAATAAGCTGACAAAACTCAGCCAAGAGCAAGGTTGTACCCTCTTCATGACGCTATTGGCAGCCTTTGATACCTTACTCTACCGCTATACAGGTACAGAAGACATTTTGGTGGGTTCGCCAATTGCTAACCGCGATCGCAGCGAAATCGAAGGGTTAATTGGCTTTTTTGTCAACACCTTAGTTATGCGTACTGACTTGGCAGACAACCCCAGTTTTAGCGAATTACTCCTTCGTGTCCGCGAAATGGCAATGGAGGCATACACTCATCAAGACTTACCCTTTGAAATGTTGGTAGAGGCATTGCAGCCAGAGCGAGACCTCAGTCATACACCACTGTTTCAGGTAATGTTTGTCCTCCAGAATGCGCCGACATCTGAATTAGAACTGACTGGGCTGACTGTAAATCAATTGCTAATCAAAGGCACAACTTCTAGGTTTGATTTAACTTTATCGATGGAAAACACCCCTACCTCGGCTACGCTCAGTACAAGTACTGGACTAGTGGGGTGGTGGGAATATAACACTGACTTGTTTGATGCTAGTACCATCGAGCGAATGACAGGTCATTTTGTCACATTGCTTGAAGGGATTATTGCTAACCCGAAAGAGCGAATTTCTCAATTGCCACTGCTAACAGAAGTTGAGCAACAGCAGTTATTAGTGGAGTGGAACGATACAGAAGTAGATTATCTACTACATAAGTGCATCCATCAATTATTTGAAGAACAGGTGGAGTTGACACCAGATGCAGTGGCGGTAGAGTTTCAAAATCAACAACTTACTTACAAGCAATTAAACTACCGCGCTAACCAATTGGCACACTACTTGCGCTCTTGGGGCGTAGGAGCCGATGTTCTAGTGGGGTTGTGTGTCGAGCGTTCTTTAGAAATGGTCATCGGACTACTGGGGATTCTCAAAGCTGGTGGGGCTTATGTACCACTTGACCCAGAGTATCCTAGCGATCGCTTGAGCTTCATTTTAGACGATACTCAAGTTAAAGTTTTACTGACTCAACAGCGACTTATTGACAGACTCCCCCCAAATCAGGCAAAACTTGTTTGCTTAGATACTGATGCTGAAGATATTTCAAAGTGCAGCACAGACAACATAATTCTTGGTGTACAACCTAATAACTTAGTTTATATAATTTACACTTCTGGTTCTACAGGTCAACCAAAGGGTATAGCCATGAGTCAGCTTGCCCTTTGCAATCATATCTTGTGGCATCGGGACAATCTCAAAATTTCTCGTGGAGCAAAAACCCTGCAATTTGCTTCGGTTAGCTTTGATGTCTCCTTCCAGGAAATCTTCACTACTTGGTATTCTGGCGGCACATTGTTCTTAATCACAGAGGAATTACGCCGTGATGCTCTAGCATTGTTAGGTTTTCTGCAAGAGAAGCAAATTCAGAGAATGTTTCTCCCTGTTGTGGGCTTACAGCAACTAGCAGAAGTCGCGTTGGGGAATGGCATAGTTAATACTGGTTTGCGGGAAATTATTACTTCTGGAGAACAGTTGCAAATTACTCCAGCGATTTCTGGCTGGTTGAGAAAACTAACTGATATTACTTTGCATAATCAGTATGGGCCGTCAGAAAGCCATCTAGCAACCAGTTATACCCTGCCTGATGCAATAGACACTTGGCCGCTACTTCCTTCGATTGGGCAACCCATTTCTAATACGCAAATTTACATCCTCGATAAATATCTACAGCCTGTACCTGTGGGTGTGTCAGGAGAAGTGTACATTTCCGGTGCGCTTTTAGCCCAAGGCTACTTTAACAGACCTCAGTTAACACAAGAGAAATTTATTCCTAATCCCTTCGGTCGAAGCAGAGGAGCAGGGGAGCAGGGGAGCAGGGGAGAAAAAGAAAACCAATTCTCTGATTCTGAGCGTCTGTATAAAACCGGAGATTTAGCGCGTTATTTACCTGACGGTAAGCTTGAATCGTTAGGACGTATTGATAACCAAGCTAAAATTCGGGGTTTCCGCATTGAGTTGGGCGAGGTTGAAGCGGTACTGGGTCAACTGAGTGATATACAAGCATCTTGTGCAGTTGTTCGTGAGGATACACCGGGCGATAAACGCTTAGTCGCTTATATTGTGCCGCAACCAGAGCAGACTTGTACTGAGCGACTCGTGCCGAGCGAAGCCGAGGTAAGTCGAAGTACAATCTCTATTAGCGAAGTACGTAACTTCCTCAAGGAAAAGTTACCAGAGTATATGGTTCCAAGTGCAATAGTCATCTTGGATGCTCTACCGCTTTCTGCTAACAGGAAACTAGACCGTCGCGCGTTACCTGTACCTGATTTACACAACCAATTATCAGCTCGGTATGTTGCTCCACGTAACCCTATTGAGGAAATTGTGTCGGTAATTTGGGCGCAAGTGCTGAAAGTTGAGCGAGTTGGTATTCATGATAATTTCTTTGAACTTGGCGGACATTCTCTACTAGCAACGCAATTAGTTTCCCGCGTGCGTAGCAGCTTGAATGTAGAATTACCTTTGCGGAGCTTATTTGCTGCACCAACGGTTGCTGAATTATCCCAACATATTCAACAGTTGCAGCAACAGGATCTAACAACATCAGCCATCTTACCGAGAACAAGGGATGCAGAGTTACCACTGTCTTATGCTCAACAGCGTTTGTGGTTTTTAGACAAGTTAAATCCCAATAGTCCCTTCTATAACTTACTTGTAGCTTTGCGTCTAGATGGCACTCTCAATCGAACTGCGCTACAACAAAGCTTACAAGAAATTATTTTTCGCCACGAAGCGTTACGCACTAACTTCATTACAGTTGATGGAGAACCAGTTCAAGTTATTAGCGAACGGGGGACAGTATCAGTATCAATTGTTGATTTGCAGCATTTATCCATAACCGAAAAAGAAATTGCTTTGCAGCAATTAGCGCAGCAACTAGCGCACCAACCCTTTAATCTGGCAGATGAATCATTAATCAGGACAACATTAGTAGTATTGTCCGAAACAGAACAGGCATTATTAGTGTTTATACATCACATTGTCTTTGATGGCTGGTCAATGGGTGTGTTTGTCCAAGAATTAATGGCACTTTACAATGCTTATTCTCAAGGTCAGCCGTCGCCTTTAACACCACTACCAATTCAGTATGCAGATTTTGCAATTTGGCAAAGACGGTGGTTGCAAGGAGATGTATTACAAAGCCAACTCTCATACTGGCAACAGCAACTAAAAGATGCACCAGCCCTGTTATCACTACCTACAGACCGACCAAGACCACCTGTGCAAACTTTCGCTGGCGCATATCAGAAGTTTTCACTTTCAGCTGAGTTAACTGATAGATTGACAAAACTGAGCCAGGAGGAAGGTTGTACCCTGTTTATGACTCTGTTGGCAGCATTCGATACTCTGCTTTACCGCTACACAGGACAATCAGATATTTTGGTGGGTACACCAATTGCTAACCGCGATCGCTCTGAGATAGAACGGTTAATAGGCTTTTTTGTCAACACTTTAGTCATGCGTACTAACTTGGTAGGCAATCCCAGTTTTAGCGAATTACTTGGTCGTGTTCGAGAAGTAGCGTTGTCCGCGTATGCTCATCAAAATTTGCCTTTTGAAATGTTGGTGGAAGCATTGCAGCCAGAAAGGGATCTAGGACATACGCCACTGTTTCAGGTGGTGTTCAACCTTCAGAATGCACCCGTACAGAAACTAGAGCTTGCTGGGTTAACTGTTAGTTCATTGCCAGTAGAAGGTACAGCTACAAAAGTTGATTTGGCTTTATCGATGGAAAACACTACCCAAGGATTGGTGGGTGTGTGGGAGTACAATACTGACTTGTTTGATGCCAGCACAATTGAACGAATGAATGGTCATTTTGTAACGTTGCTGTCAGGAATTGTTGCCAATCCCAGCGAGCGAATTTCCCAATTAGCCCTGCTGACAGCAGTTGAGCAGCAGCAGTTATTGGTTGATTGGAATAATACATGGGTAGAGTACTCTGAAGATAAATGTATCCATCAGTTGTTTGAGCAGCAGGTTCAGCGTACCCCGGATGCTTTGGCTGTGGTGTTTGACAATCAACAACTCACCTACCAGCAGTTGAATAGTCGTGCTAACCAGTTGGCGCATTACTTGCGCTCATTGGGTGTAAAACCAGATGTGCTGGTGGGTATTTGTGTAGAACGCTCACTAGAAATGGTAGTGGCACTACTGGGCATTCTCAAAGCAGGTGGAGCATACCTACCACTTGACCCAGAGTATCCCCAAGATCGCTTGAGCTTCATGCTTGAAGATGCTCAAGTTTCGTTACTGTTAACTCAGCGACTTATTGACAGATTTCCTGAGCATCAAGCAAAACAAGTTTTTTTAGATGAAGCCTGGTCACAAATTGCCCAAAACAATCAAGATAACCCAACTACTGAAGTCAAAGCTTTTCATCTAGCTAATGTAATTTATACTTCAGGATCTACAGGTAGACCGAAAGGTGTGATGGTTGAGCATAAGGGACTATGCAACTTAGCTCAAGCTCAGATTCAAACTTTTAGCTTGACTTCGGATAGTCGGATTCTCCAGTTTGCCTCCTTCAGTTTTGATGCTTCTATTTGGGAAGTCGTAATGGCACTGATGTCAGGCGGAACGCTGTACATGGGAACAAAAGACTCTCTATTGCCAGGGAAACCGTTAATTGAGCGATTACGTGATTATTCTATTACCCATATCACACTACCACCATCGGCGTTAGCAGTTATACCCGTGGAAGAGCTTCCGGCGCTGCAAACAATAATTGTAGCTGGAGAAGCTTGTCCTGCTGAATTAATCAAGCAATGGTCTATTGGTAGAAACTTCTTCAACGCTTACGGGCCAACGGAAGCTACTGTCTGTGCCACGATCGCAAAATGCAATGACGACGAGAAAATATCTATTGGTAAGGCGATCGCTAACACGCAAGTTTACATCTTAGATGCAAATTTACAACCAGTACCCGTAGGCGTTCCAGGAGAGTTGCACATCGGGGGTGTAGGTTTAGCAAGAGGCTATCTCAACCGGACAGAACTAACTCAAGAGAAATTCATTCATAACCCATTTGGTACGGGTCGCCTCTACAAAACTGGAGATTTAGCGCGTTATTTACCCGATGGCAATATTGAATACCTGGGACGCATTGACAACCAAGTTAAAATACGTGGCTTCCGCATTGAATTGACAGAAATAGAAAGTCTACTGGGAGAACATAACAATGTGCAGAACTGTTGTGTCATTGCTCATGAAAAAACATCAAGTAATAAGAGTTTAGTTGCCTACGTAGTACCACAAAAAGATATAACGCTTACAACCGAAGAACTGCGTCAATTTCTGGCTAATCAATTGCCTGGATATATGGTTCCAGCCGCTTTTGTGATACTAGAGTCCTTACCCTTAACACCTAACGGTAAAGTAGACCGTCGCGCTCTGCCCAACCCAGATTTACATCAAGAATCATTAGATTATGTAATGCCAAATACAGAGATAGAAAGAATTATTGCTGACATTTGGCAAAAAACATTAGCTATAGAAAAGGTAGGAATTTACAATAATTTCTTTGAGCTAGGAGGTCATTCATTACTTCTAGTTAAAGTTAATCAGCAATTGCAAGAAAAATTGGGCTTAGAAGTATCAATAGTTGATATGTTTAACTACCCAACTATACATAGCCTCAGCCAATACTTAGGTACTAAATCTCAAAAAGAAGAAACAATTAAAGAAAACAATTATCGCACTCAAGCCCAGAGTGAAATTAAAGCTTTAAGAAAACAACAATTACAATCCAGACAACAATATCGCTCTCAGAAAAAAGGTGTAAAATGACAAGTTTATTGCATGATAATCACGAATTTAATAATTCTGAAATAGCCATAATTGCTGTTGCTGGTAGATTTTCTGGCGCAAAAGATATTGAATCATTTTGGCAAAATCTCCGAGATGGTGTAGAGTCCATCTCTTGGTTGACAGATGAAGAATTAATCAACTCTGGTGTTTCTGTTGATTTACTAAATAATCCGAGTTATGTAAAAGCAAGCGGTGTTTTAAAAGATATTGAATTATTTGATGCAAATTTCTTTGCTTATAGTGCCAAAGAAGCTGAGTTAATAGATCCACAACAACGCCTATTTCTAGAATTAGCTTGGGAAGCTGTCGAAAAAGCTGGTTATGACCCACAAACCTACAATGGTTTAATTGGGGTTTATGGTGGTGTGGGGATGAATAGGTATTTTCTCAACAATATCTTTTCTCATCATCAATCACTACCAACGTTTGACCCTGTACAACTTGGAATATCCAACGATAAAGATTTTTTACCGACAAGAGTTGCATATAAACTCGATTTGACTGGCCCCGCAGTAAATGTGCAAACAGCCTGTTCTACTTCTTTGGTTGCTGTTCATGTAGCCTGTCAAAGTCTTTTAAATGGTGAATGTGACATAGCTTTAGCAGGTGGTGTGACTCTGTGTATTCCTCAGAAAATAGGTTATTTGCATCAAGAGGGAATGATTTTGTCTCCTGATGGACACTGCCGTGCTTTTGATGCTAAGGCAGAAGGAACGATCGCAGGAAGCGGTGCTGGTATTGTAGTATTGAAAAGATTAAAGGATGCGATCGCAGACCACGACTACATTCATGCAATCATTAAAGGCTCGGCCATCAATAACGATGGTGCAATGAAAGTGGGCTTCACTGCTCCTAGTGTTAGCGGTCAAGCAGCAGTGATTGGCGAAGCTCAAGCTATAGCTGGTGTAGATGCCGAAACAATTTCCTACATCGAAGCTCATGGTACTGCTACACCTTTAGGAGATCCAATTGAAATTGCAGCTTTAACTCAAGCTTTTAATCAAACTACCGATAAAAAAGGTTTCTGTGCTATTGGTTCGTTAAAAACCAACTTAGGACATTTGGATACAGCAGCAGGTGTCGCAGGTTTGATTAAGACTGTTTTAGCACTGCAACATAAAATGCTGCCTCCGAGTTTGCATTTCGAGACACCTAATCCCAAAATTGATTTTGCTAACAGTCCTTTTTATGTCAATACAACTCTGACTGAATGGAAAACAGATAACATTCCTCGTCGTGCTGGGGTTAGTTCCTTTGGTATGGGGGGTACTAATGCTCATGTCATTTTAGAAGAAGCACCTGTTTTTGGACAGGGGAGCAGGGGAGCAGGGGAGCAGGGGAGAAATTATCATTTGTTGTGTCTATCGGCTAAAACGGAGAATGCTCTTGAGCAAGCAACAGCTAATTTAATCACGTATTTAAAAGAGCATCCAGAACTGAATTTAGGCGATGTAGTTTATACGCTCAATAGTGGTCGCCGAAGTTTTAATTACCGACGGATGTTAATTTGTCAAGACTTAGAAGATGCTGTTAAAGGTCTTAGTAATTTAGCAGCCCAACAAGTTTTTACCAATTATACAGAGATTACAGAACGGTCTGTTGTCTTTATGTTTCCTGGTCAAGGTTCTCAGTACGTCAACATGACGCGGGAAATTTACGAAACTGAAACAGTATTTAGAGAACAAGTTGATTATTGCTCAGAATTTCTTAAACCTTTACTAGGGCTAGATTTACGTCATATTATTTATCCCAGCGAATCAAATATTGATGAAGTATCAAAACAACTTCAACAAACAGAAATTGCCCAACCTGCTATTTTTGTAATTGAATACGCCCTAGCTAAATTATGGCAGTCTTATGGAGTGGAGCCACAAGCTGCGATCGGTCACAGTATTGGCGAATATGTAGCAGCAACTCTAGCAGAAGTTTTTTCCCTAGAAGATGCCTTATCTCTGGTAGCAGCACGCGGACAAATGATGCAGCAACTGCCCACTGGAGCAATGCTTTCAATTCCCTTACCCGCAGACAAGATAAAATCCCTTTTAAATGAGGAAATTTCTGTTGCAGCAATTAATCAACCATCCCAGTGTGTAGTTTCCGGTTCCATAGCAGCAGTAGATACACTACAAAATCAGCTTGCTGCTCAAGGAATTGAATGTAAACCTTTGCATACATCCCATGCCTTCCATTCGCAAATGATGGAACCAATCTTAGAGGCATTTGGAGAGCGAGTTAAAAAAGTTACTTTAAATCCTCCAAAACTTCCATACATCTCCAACCTAACTGGCACTTGGATTACAGTCACCCAAGCCACAAATCCTGACTACTACGCTCAACATCTGCGTTCCACAGTACAGTTTGCCCAAGGTGTCGAGAAATTATTAGCAACACCTGAACAAGTATTACTAGAAGTGGGGTCAGGACACACACTAACTACATTAGTCAAAAGGCATCCAGACAAAGCAGCTGCACAAACTGTTTTGAGTTCGGTACGTCATCCTCAAGAAAAGCAATCCGATACTCGTGTTTTATTCAACACATTTGGTCAACTCTGGTTGGCTGGAGTCAAAGTAGATTGGTTTGGATTCTATAGTCAGGATGAATATTACCGTCTTCCCTTACCGACTTATCCCTTTGAACGCCAACGTTATTGGATTGACCCCCCACAAAAAGCAGCTTGGGGACAGTTGCAAATACCCCCAACATCACAATTGTGGACATCGCTTACACAAGCAGGTCAAAAACAAGCAAATACTAGAAATGTAGAACTTAACGAGTTAACCTATCAAGAGAATAGACAATGGTTGGATCGTTTATGTACAGCCTACATCAACTCTGCATTCAAGCAAGTAGGGGCTTTTAGTAATCCCCAAGATAAGTATTCTTTAGAGAATTTGTTGGCGCAATACAATATTTCTCCCCGCTATCAGCAATTGTTGTCTAGATGGTTGCAAATATTAGTCAAGCAAGGACAATTACAGCAACAGGAGGGATTATTTACTGGGCTAGTGCCATGTTCACAAGATTATATTAATGAACATTTAGAGCAAGTCAAAGTTAGGTTCGCTGCTTCATCTTTAATAGATTTAGATTTAGTGCAACGCTGTGGTAAAAATTTAGCTGCTGTTGTTGTTGGTGAACAAGAACCATTAGAGATTTTCAACGAACTAGTTTATCAAACAGAAAACAACGGTTCATATTCAGAATCTCCTTTAATTACTTACTACAACTCTATCTTGCGCTCAAGCTTAGAACAGGTAGTCAAATCATTGCCCTCATCAATTCACCTGAGAGTTTTAGAAATCGGTGGAGGTACAGGTGTTTCTACGCAAGCATTATTACCTGTGTTGCAGCCCAAACAAACTAACTATACTTTTACTGATATTGGTAGCGGCTTCCTGACTCAAGCGCAACAGAAGTTTAAAGACTATCCATTTGTTGAATATCAATTACTAGATATAGACAAGTCTCCAACTGAGCAAGGATTTGAGAAGTATAGCTTTGATGTAATCATAGCCTCTAATGTGTTGCACGCAACTCGCAACATAGATCAAACACTCCACCATGTACGCTCTTTATTAGCTCCTGGCGGCTTCCTCCTAGTGTGGGAAATAACGCAGCCGAAAATAGATTTTGATATTAGTTGGGGTCTGCTGTTGAAACCTTTAGACGATAAAAGACGCAATCCAGGTCAGCCTTTTATCATTTTAGACCAGTGGTTTGAAGCACTACGCGCTCAAGACTTTGTTCAAGTTGCGGCTTTTCCTGAAACTGAAGCGCTTGAACATCAGATTATTATGGCTCAAGCTTCTGCATCAGCCGCATTTAGTACCAAATCTGGGCAAAAAGATACTGAAGAGAAATCAGAGATTTCATTACAACGAAAACAGGATGTTTTTCAGTCAGAAAACTTATCTGCACTCCACTCCAGACCTAATTTGCCAAATTCATATATAGCTCCTCGTAATGATATTGAGCAAAAAATTGCCGATATCTGGCAAGAATTATTAGGAATTAAACAGGTAGGAATCCATGATAACTTTTTTGAATTAGGAGGAGATTCTTTAATAGCTGTTCAAGTTCTGTCAAGATTAAGAAACACTTTTTCTATTAAATTATCTGTAGCAAGTTTGTTTGAATCTCCTACAATAGTTGAAATAGCAGCAAAACTAGAAAACCAATTAGAGCCAGATACCAACTTAGGTGCAATTGATAGAGAAGAAATAGCAATTTGAATAAAAACTAATTTTAAATTACGAATTACGAATTACGAGTTAGCTGACGTGGAGTAATGTTTCTGTGAATATCGAACAATTGGTAATTGATCTTAGTAAACAGGGTGTGAAGTTGTGGGTTGAGGGTGAGCAGTTGCGTGCTAATGCTCCAAAGGGGGTATTGACGCTAGAAACTCGTGACTTATTAGCTAAAAATAAAGCAGAACTTATCTTGTTGCTGCATAAGAAAAATGCGGCTCCCGATACAGATTCCCCCTTGATCAAAACCGAGCGTCCTCAGAATTTACCCCTGTCTTTTGCCCAAGAACGACTCTGGTTATTAAACCAGTTGGAACCAGATAGCCCTTTCTACAACGAACAAACAGCTTTTAAACTTCACGGTCATCTGAACGTCGTGGCGCTTGAGCAAAGCCTTAACAAAATTATTGAGCGCCACGAAGCTTTACGTACCAACTTCCACACTATCAACGAACAGCCAGTCCAGGTAATTGCTGATAGCTTAACCTTAAGTGTGCCAGTACTAGACCTAACAGAACTACCTGAAAGTGAAAGAGAAATCGCTTGCCAACAATTAGCTACAACAGAAGCTGCTCAACCGTTTGACCTTGCTAGTTCTCCTTTAATCCGAGCTTGTGTGGTGAAACTCAAAGAGCTAGAATACGCTTTGGTACTAACAGTACACCACATTTTAGTGGATGGTTGGTCAACAGGCGTATTGATGCGCGAGTTAGCAACCATTTACTCAGCCCTCTGCAATAACTTATCCCCAGAGCTACCTGAGCTACCAATTCAGTATGCCGATTTTGCTATTTGGCAACGGCAATGGTTGCAAAAAGAGGTACTCCAAAGGCAGCTTGATTACTGGAAGCAATTACTCAAAAACGCTCCTACCTTACTAGAATTACCCACGGACAGACCTAGACCAGCCATTCAAAATTACCGGGGTGCAGTCCAATATATAGAATTATCAAATGAACTGAGTCAAGCGATCGCTAATTTCAGTAGGCAAGAGGGAGCCACCCTATTCATGACGCTGTTTGCAGCTTATGTTACCTTGCTTTATCGCTATACAGGCTCCGATGACATTGTAGTGGGTACGCCCATTGCTAACCGCGATCGCACCGAACTTGAAGGGTTAATTGGCTTTTTTGTCAACACTTTAGTATTACGTACCGATTTGTCAGGTAATCCCAGTTTTCAGCAATTGGTCGGTCGAGTCCGGCAAATGACACTGCAAGCTTACGCTCATCCAGACTTGCCCTTTGAGGAGTTGGTAAAAGCATTGCAGCCACAACGAGACCTCAGCTATACACCACTGTTTCAGGTGATGTTCGTCCTCCAGAATGCGCCTATGTCTGAGATAGAGCTTGCTGGCTTAACTATCAGTTCTTTGCCAATCCAAAGTGCAGTTGCCAAGTTTGATTTAACTTTATCATTGCAGAACACGGCAACTGGACTGGTGGGTTTGTGGGAGTACAACGCTGACTTGTTTGATGCAGCCACTATTGAGCGGATGAGTGGGCATTTTCAAACATTGCTTGAAGGAATTGTTGCTAATCCTCAAGAGCGGATTTCACAATTGCCTCTGCTAACAGAAGTTGAGCAGCAGCAGTTATTGGTTGAATGGAACGATACCCAGTCCAACTATTCCCAGGATAAATGTATTCATCAATTGTTTGAGGAGCAGGTTAAACGTACTCCCAACGCTGTGGCAGTTGTGTTTGAAGATCAACAACTGACTTACCAGCAGTTGAATAGTCGTGCTAACCAGTTGGCGCATTACCTCAAGTCTTTGGGTGTGGCAGCAGATGTACTAGTAGGGTTGTGTGTTGAACGCTCACTGGAGATGGTGGTGGGATTACTTGGCATTCTTAAGGCGGGTGGTGCTTATGTACCACTCGATCCTGAGTATCCCCAAGACCGGTTGAGCTTCATGCTCGAAGATACTCAACTTTCGGTACTCTTAACTCAACAGCATCTAATTGAAAGGCTACCTAAGCATCAAGCGCAGCTTGTATGTTTGGATACTGAGTGGGAATCTATTTCTCAATTGAGTGATTTTGATTTGGTTAATAGCACCAGCAGCGAAAATTTAGTTTATGTAATTTACACTTCTGGTTCTACAGGCAAACCCAAGGGAGTAATGATTCAACATCAGTCCCTAGTCAATCTTACACAGGCGGCAATTGTTGAGTATGGGTTAAGCGATGCCTGGGTTGGGCAAAGCCAACGCGTACTACAGTTTTGTTCTATTTGTTTCGATGCAGCAGCAGTAGAAATTTATCCTTCCCTATGTTGTGGTGCGACGGTAGTGCTACGAACCAAAAAAATGCTGAGTTCGGTGCAGACGTTCATCGAAAAATGCCGCGATTGGGGTATAACAGTGTTAAATTTGCCAATAGCATACTGGCATCAGCTAACTTTTGAATTAGTCAATGCCAATTTGCTGTTACCCGATTGCATCCGACTAGTAGTTATTGGTGGCGAGCATCCACTTGAGCAACGATTCAGAATGTGGGAGCAGCATATAGGCGAGTATCCACAGCTAATAAACGCCTATGGCCCTACTGAAGCGACTGTAGAAGTAACATACAAATTACTGGGTATCCATCAGCAAAAGCTCACAATTGGCCGACCCATTTATAATACTCAGATATACATCCTCGACCAATATCTACAACCAGTCCCCATCGGTGTACCAGGAGAATTACACATCGGTGGTGTGGGATTGGCAAGAGGCTACCTCAACCGTCCCGAACTAACTCAGGAAAAATTCATCGGTAATCCCTTTCAAAGAGGCAGAGGAGTACGGGAGCAGGGGAGCAAGGGGGAAGCAGAAGACCAATCCTCTAATTCCGAGCGCCTCTATAAAACTGGGGATTTGGCACGTTATTTACCGGATGGTGACATTGAATACTTAGGACGCATCGACAATCAAGTAAAAATTCGTGGTTTCCGCATTGAATTGGGAGAAATTGAAACAGCACTGAGCGAACATGGTGATGTGCAGTCCTGTTGTGTTATCGCCCGTGAAGATACCCCAGGAGAAAAGCGCCTCGTCGCCTATGTGGTGCCGTATCCACAGGTGACTTGTACTGAGCGGAGTCGAAGTACACCCACAATCGACCAACTGCGCCACTCCCTGAAAGCAAAACTCCCAGAGTATATGGTGCCAAATGCTTTTGTGGTACTGGAGTCGTTGCCACTAACTCCCAACGATAAAGTAGACCGCCGCGCCCTACCAGCACCGGATTTACAAAACGAACAAAAAGACAAATATGTTGCCCCACGCACACCCATTCAGGAAATGCTGGCACAAATTTGGACACAAGTGCTGAAACTAGAGCGAGTGGGCATATATGATAACTTCTTTGAAGTTGGGGGACACTCGTTACTAGCAACGCAACTGGTTTCACGTATCCGCAACATTTTCAAAGTAGAACTACCATTGCGTGAGTTATTTGCAAGAGCAACAATTGCAGAACTAGCGCAATCGATTGGGCAATTGCAGGAACAGGTACTTCGACTCCGCTCAGTACAAGACTTAGAACTTTCTACACCACCCATCTTACCAAGGGCAGAGAATGCACAATTACCACTGTCTTATGCTCAACAGCGTTTGTGGTTTTTAGATCAGTTACAGCCTCTGGGTGGCTTATATAATATACCGCTAACTTTGCGTCTATTCGGAACTCTTAATGTTGCAGCCTTAGAACAAAGCTTACAAGAAATTATTCATCGCCACGAGGTGTTACGCACCAACTTTATTAACGTTGATGGACAACCAACACAAATCATTAGGGAGCAGGGAGCAGGGAGCAGGGAGCAGGGGGCAGGGAGCAGGGGGCAGGGAATAGTAAGAACTTCCGACCCTTTAGGATTTGCACCTTGGACAGTCTCAATTGTTGACTTTAAGCATTTATCCACACTTGTACTGAGCGAAGCCGAAGTAAGCGAAAAAGAAATTGCTACACAGCAATTAGTGCAAAAACAAGCGATTCAAGGTTTTAACCTGGCAAATGAACCATTAGTCAGAGCAACGTTAGTTGTGCTGTCCGAGACAGAACACGCCTTGTTAGTGTATATACATCACATTGTCTCTGATGGCTGGTCAATGGGTGTGTTTATGCAAGAATTAGCATCTCTGTACAATGCTTATTCTCAAGATCAGCCGTCACCGTTAGCACCACTGCCTATTCAGTACGCAGATTTTGCAATTTGGCAAAGGCAATGGTTGCAAGGAGATGTACTGCAAAGCCAACTGAGTTATTGGCAACAACAACTAGCCGATGCACCAACTTTATTGTCGCTACCCACTGACCGACCTAGAGGGGCTGTGCAAACTTACCACGGCGCATATCAAGCGATCGCACTTTCAAAAGAACTAAGTATTGCGCTCAAACAATTGAGTCAAAAAGAAAGTGTAACCTTGTTTATGACGCTGTTAACAGCATTTCAAATATTGCTATGGCGTTATAGTGGGCAGGATGATATTTGCATAGGTACGCCGATCGCCAACCGCAACCGTGCAGAAATTGAAGGGCTAATTGGCTTTTTTATCAATACCCTTGTGTTGCGTACCCGCTTAGATGGTAATCCCAGTTTTAAGCAGCTACTATCACGGGTGCGAGAAGTAGCGTTGTCCGCGTATGCTCATCAAGATTTACCTTTTGAAATGCTGGTGGAAGCATTGCAGCCAGAACGAAATCTCAGCCATAATCCAATTTTTCAGGTATGGTTTAATTTACAGAATTTGGCAGACACCCAACTAGAACTTTTTGGATTGTCTGTAGAACCTATATTGATGTCAGAAGCAGCTTCCAAGTTTGACTTAAGCTTGTATGTTGGAGAACACGAACAAGGAATAACTCTGCAACTACTATATAATGCTGACCTATTTACTTCAGAAAGAATGGTGGAAATGGTACAACAATTCCATCATTTGCTGAATCAAATTGTTGTCGATGCTGATAGTGCAATCGCTGCTTATTCTCTTGTAACACCACAAGCCCAACTGTTACTGCCAGATCCCACAACAGCTATACCAGAACCAGAATACGAATTAGTCACAACAACGTTTACCTCTTGGGTAAATAGCAATCCAGAACTTTCAGCAGTGCGTCAAGGATCTCGCACTTGGAACTATGGGGAATTAGGCAAAAGCTCTCAAGCTTTAGCAAGGGTGATACTAAGTCACGGAATCGAACGGGGAGATGTCGTAGCCGTATATGGGACATCAAGTTTTGGATTTATTGCCAGTGCGATCGCTGTTCTCTTGAGTGGAGCAGTACTACTGACCATCGATCCGCAACTTCCTCGCGATACCTCCGGTGGGCTACGCCAACGCCAACAGCTAATGCTTCAAGAAGCGAAAGCTAAACACATATTGTACATCGATAGTCAACCCCCAAAAGACCAAGAGATATGGCAGTCTTTAACTATCATCTATGTAAATCCAGACACAGCAGAAGCTATAAATTCTTTAGAAAGCAGTCATACAACACCCCTGCCAAAAATATCTGCTGATGATGCAGCCTATATTTTCTTTACTTCTGGTACGACTGGCGTTCCTAAAGGTGTATTGGGGTGTCACAAAGGAATGGCGCATTTTCTCAACTGGCAAAGACAAACCTTTGGAATTAGTCAACAAGACCGCATTGCCCAATTAACAGGACTTTCCTTTGATGTCGTTCTTAGAGATATCTTCTTACCTTTGACCAGTGGTGCAACCTTGTGTCTACCAGCACAAGGAGATAAATTAGAACCGACGAAAATTTTGCGTTACTTGGAACGCGAACAGATTTCCGTTCTTCACACAGTTCCTTCCTTAGCGCAATCATGGTTAGCTAATGTCCCCTCAGAATCTCTGCGTAACTTACGCTGGTTATTTTTAGCCGGAGAACCTCTTAAGGAGACACTCATATTACAATGGCGAGATGCTTTCCCCCAAGCAGGTGAAATCGTTAATCTCTATGGGCCGACAGAGACAACTTTGGCGAAATGTTATTACCAAGTACCCAGTGAACCGACAGTAGGGGTACAGCCAGTAGGACGGACACTTCCTGAAACTCAAGCACTAGTTTTGAATACAAATCGGCAACTGTGCGGCATTGGGGAACCAGGCGAAATTGTTTTGCGAACACCATTTCGCAGTTTGGGCTACATTAACGCTCCAGAAGAGAAGCGTTCTCGGTTTGTCAAAAACCATTTTCGCAATGACGACCAGGATTTACTGTACTATACAGGCGATCGCGGCCGCTATCTTCCAGATGGCTCTCTAGAAATTCTCGGTCGCCTCGATCGTCAAGTCAAGATTCGCGGCATACGCATTGAGCTTGGGGAAATTGAGACAGTATTAGCACAACATCCATCTGTGCATCAAACTGTAGTAACTTCCCATGAAGATGATTCTGGTGAGCAACGCTTAGTGGCTTACATCATCCCAAATCAGGAATCAACACCTACCATTAGTGAAATCCGTCGCTTCCTTTCTACCAAGCTACCACAGTACATAGTGCCTTCTAGTTTTGTATTCCTAGATAGCTTGCCCCTGACACCCAACGGCAAGATAGACCGCCGCGCTTTACCTACACCTTCTAACATTAATAACTTAGATACATTTGTCGAACCGCGTAACCAATTAGAAATGCAATTGGTGCAAATTTGGTCAAAGGTTCTAAAAGTTGACAAGGTGGGAGTACAAGATAACTTTTTTGACCTTGGTGGTCATTCGCTTTTGGCTCCCTACTTAATGGCTCAAATCAAGCAGCAGCTTGCTAAAGATGTGAGTTTAACAAGCCTCTTCCAAAACCCAACTATTGAACAGTTAGCAACAGTTGTCCAAATAGACTCGGATTACTCAAATTCGTCTTGTCTGGTTCCAATTCAGCCAAACGGTTCAAAGTTACCTTTCTTCTGCATTCCCGGCGCTGGTGGCGAACCTTTCTACTTGTATCACTTAGGACGTTATTTAGGAGCAGACCAACCTTTATATAGTTTTCAAGTAAACAATCTAGATGGATTAGAGCCAGCCACTCGAATTAAAGATATGGCTAGTCATTATATTGAAGCAATGCAAGCTGTTCAGCCGCGAGGGCCATACTTTTTGGGAGGGCATTCTTTAGGAAGTATAGTAGCTTTTGAAATGGCGACTCAGTTGCTCCATCAAGGACATATCGTTGCTCTAGTTGTCATGATTGATATGTCAGCACCAACCTCTAAAGACAAACAAGCACGTATTGAACGTCTTGATTGGGATCATGCTAGGTGGTTGATTGAGTTGATCAAAGCAGTAGAAGTTTCTCTATCAACGAACATAGATATTTCTTACGATACCCTTCAATCTTTGCCTGTGGAGGAGCAACTAAAACACGTTTTACAGCATTTAAAAATGGTGAATATGCTGCCTCCTAACGCTGAAATTACGCAGATGAAAAACATGGTGCAAGCTTTAAAAGCAAACTCTCTATCTCTAATTAATTATGTACCAGAACAGATTTATCCTGGTCGAATTACGCTTTTACGTGCCAGAGAAACTCCTCCAGAACGCTTGGCTAGCAAGTTTTCTGAGATTTCCCAAGATTCGACTTGGGGGTGGAGTGAGTATTCTGGCGAACCAGTAGATATCCATTTTGTTCCAGGCAACCATATCACGATGATGGCTGAACCCCACGTCCAGTTCTTAGCCGAACGGTTGAAAGTTTGTATTGAGCAAGCACAAGCAAACATGGCATTGCTAAATATGAATTGAGATTGTTGACCAAAGTTAAAACTTGAAATTTAAATGTAAGGAACTGTATTATGACTGCTGCTTATAACCAGATTAAATCGACAGGATGGGATAAAAAACAAGAGTTTCCCTTAACCGCAGAATCTTTAAAAATGTTGCTTGAACAACGAATTCCTCTGATTCGGCTGAAAGATTTTGCTACACCCGAAGAGTGTGAAATGTTATATGCTCAAACTGAATTGCTCAACTTTAATGCTTATCAAGATGTGAGTCCTAAAATTGAAAAAGTTGGCATCACAGTATTTGAATACAACAGCATTAGTAAAGCAGCTTATTTTAAAGAAGTAGAAAGAGCTACTAAATTAAGAGACTCTATTACAGCAGCTTCCTTCAATCCATTGGAGCGCATAATGGAGAAGTTCCGAGAGTGTGGCGCGAAAGTGCGAATTGCTTCGGAACCATTTTACGGTAGTTATTATGCTGGATTGATCAGAAAAATAGAGCATGGTACGCAACTTCATATTGATTTTGCTCCATTAGAGCAATCTGAATGGGAAATTTGCACAATTACCACTCAACTTTCCTGGACTTTGTATTTGAAATTGTCTGACAACAATCATGGTAAAACGTGCATTTACGATCGCCGTTGGCAACCAAGCGATGAGCAATATAAACTCGATTCTTACGGATATAGTGATACAGTAATTGCTGATGTGGATACGATCTCCTTTCAACCTTATGTCGGAGATGTATTGCTTTTCAATACAAGCAACTTTCACTATGTTGAGCCGATGCATGGACAACGTGTGGCTTTCACTTCCATGATTGGCTTACTTCCTAACGGTGAAATTATTTTCTGGTCTTGAACCAAAACCCTGTGGAGACGTTGTATGCAACGTCTCTACATCAACGGCAATTTGGAAAATACAGTGAGGTAATGATTCATGCCCAAAGCAGCTGTGATGACTGCACCTAATCAACCAGTTGAAGTGCAACAATTACCAGACCCTATTTTAGAAAAGGGTGGAATCATTATTGAAACCATATATAGTGAAGTTTGTGGAACTGATGTACATTTACTACGTGGGCATTTAGAGGGAGTACCCTATCCAATTATTCCTGGACACTTCTCAGTCGGTCGTGTAGTAGAAACAGGTGGCCAGGTTAGTGATGTCAATGGTAAATTAATTCAGCCTGGAGCGATCGCTACTTTTTTGGATGTACACGAAACCTGTTACAACTGCTGGTATTGTCTAGTAGCCAAGGCATCCACTCGCTGTCCACAACGCAAAGTTTATGGTGTCACCTACTCAGCGAAAGATGGGTTGTTGGGTGGTTGGTCTGAATTGATTTACCTCAAACCAGGAGTTAAAGTTCTAACTTTACCCGAAGAAGTCTCACCAAAGCAATTCATTGCTGGAGGATGTGCTTTACCAACTGCACTACACGCTATCGATCGAGCGCAGATTCAAATTGGTGATGTTGTCGTGGTGCAGGGTTGCGGGCCTGTGGGTTTGAGTGCAGCAATTCTAGCTTTACTATCAGGTGCGGGTAAAGTAATTGTCATTGATAAATATGAGAGCCGATTAATCGTTGCCAAATCTTTCGGTGTAGATGAAACCCTTGTAATTGAGGCTAACGATCCACAACAACATATTGAAAGAGTTTTGGAATTGACGCACGGACACGGTGCTGATGTCACTATTGAAGCCACAGGCATTCCCATTGCTGTCAAAGAAGGTTTGAATATGACGAGAAATGGAGGTCGCTATGTTATTGTCGGGCATTACACAAACACGGGTGAGATTCTGATCAATCCCCACCTGGAGATTAATCTAAAACATATTGATATTCGCGGGACTTGGGGAATTGATTTCAGTCATTTTTACAGAATGATTGAATTACTAAAACGTCATAGTGATTCCAATAAAAATATTGCTTGGTCAAGCATAATTAGTCGCTCATACACACTACAAGAAATTAATCAAGCGCTGGCGGATGTAGAGCAAGGATCTGTATTAAAAGCAGTGATTCAGCCCAATCTATCTTGATGCCAACAACATATTAAATAAGGAGAATATATGCTCGGAGAAATAAAAATTGCCTTTCTCGGTGGTGGCACGATGGGCGAAATGATAATTAGTAGATTGTTATCAACAAAGGTTGTTCAAAAACCCGATCTAGTTATAGTCAGCGATCCAGTTTCTGCGCGATGCCTTCATTTAGAGAAGGAATATGGAGTACGTACTACAAGCTCGAATATCGAAGCTGTAGAAGGTGCATCTATTGTGATATTGGCAGTAAAGCCGCAGGTTTTAGCCTCTGTAATGGCTATGTTGAAGGATAAAATTTCACCTGATGTTTTAGTAATTAGTATTGTGGGTGGAGTGAGTATTTCATCTCTGTGCCAAGGGTTGAATCATCCTGTTGTTGTGCGTACAATGCCGAATATTGCAGTACAAGTTGGTCATGGAACTACGGTGTGGAGCGCATCATCAAGTGTGACAGAGATACAGCGATCGCATACCCAAGTCATTTTACAAGCATTAGGCAAGGAATTTGCTACTCAAAATGAACATTACCTTGATATGGCAACGGCGTTGAGTAGCGCCGGGACTGGGTTTATATTTCTGTACATCGAAGCAATGATTGATGCTGGGGTTCAGATGGGTTTAACTCGCGCACAAGCCCAAGAACTAACATTGCATACTATTGCTGGCAGTGTAGAACTTATGTTTCAGACTGATGAACATCCAGCAGTCTTACGAAACAAGGTAACTAGTCCTGGGGGAGTGACTGCTACTGGTCTTTACGAGTTAGAAAAAGGTGGAATGCGAACTGTCATTTCTAATGCAGTGCTTGCTGCCTTAAGCCGCACTCAACAAATAGGGAAAATCAGTTGAAAAATTAGTGTTGAGTAGGATTCTTAATTCGGTGATTATTACTAATTAGTCAACACTAAAAAGTATTAATTTTGATAAAAGATTTTAATTTATGTCTCAAATATGCCAACCCAAGTTGTTCAAGCTCAACCCTCAACAAATGCATTTTCAAGTTTTATCCAATTCTGGGAAGATGTAAAAGCGATCGCTGGGCCTTATTGGTATCCAACAAAACCAGGAGAAAGAGCATTTTCAGACGTTATTCGCGCCTGGGGAATGCTTATTCTCCTAATATTGCTAATCATCGCACTTGTAGCTGTAACTACTTTTAATAGTTTTATTTATCGCTATTTGATCGATGTGATTATTCAAGAAAAAGATTATTCTAAATTTACTTATAATATATCAATTTATGCTGTTGGACTTCTTTTGATAACGCTTTTAGTAGGATTTACTAAATTTGTTAGAAGAAAACTTGCTCTTGATTGGTATCAATGGCTGAATAATCAGATTTTAAATAAATATTTGAACAAGCGTGCTTATTATAAAATTAATTTTCAAGCCGATATTGATAACCCAGATCAACGTTTATCTCAAGAAATTGAACCAATTACTAGTAGTGCCCTCAGCTTTTCAGCTACTTTGCTAGAAAAAATACTGGAAATGATAACTTTTTTAGTAGTTGTCTGGACAATTTCCCAACAGATAGCTGTGGCTCTGCTTATCTATACGATTATAGGCAACTTAATTGCTGCTTATTTAAATCAAGGATTGATTAAGATTAATCAGGCAGAACTTGAATCTAAAGCCGATTATGCTTATGCCCTAACTCATATTCGTAATCACGCTGAGTCTATAGCTTTTTTTCAAGGGGAAAAACAGGAACTAAATATAATTCAACGCCGATTTATTAATTTAATAAACGATATTAAACAGAGGATTGATTGGGAGAGAAGTAAGGAAATTTTTAACAGAGGATATCGGGCTGCTATCGAATTTATCACACTCATAGTACTCGCGCCTTTATATATTAAAGGTGAAATTGATTTCGGACAAGTTGGACAAGCTATTGCATCTTGCTATATGTTTGCTGGTGCTTTAGAAGAATTAATCCGTGAATTTGGCGTTTCTGGAAGATTTTCTAGTTATGTTGAGCGTTTATCTGAGTTTTCAGATGCCTTAGAAGCAGTTACCAAACAACCCGAGAATGTCAGTACTATTAAAACAATAGAGGAAAATCAATTCGCTTTTGAGAATGTCACTTTACAAACACCCAACTATGAGCAGGTAATCGTTGAAGACTTGTCATTGAACGTTCAGCCTGGAGAAGGTTTATTAATCATCGGGCCGAGTGGTCGAGGTAAAAGTTCTCTGTTGAGAGCGATCGCTGGTTTGTGGAATGCGGGAACTGGCCGTTTGGTACGACCTCCCCTAAAAGAAGTATTATTCTTACCCCAACGGCCTTATATCATTTTAGGGACTTTGCGCGAACAATTACTTTATCCTAATACGAATCGTCAAATGACCGACGCAGAACTCAAAGACGTTTTGCAACAAGTAAACTTGCAAAACTTGCTAAGTCGAGTTGAAGGTTTTGATACTGAAGTTCCTTGGGAAAATATATTATCTCTAGGAGAACAACAACGCCTTGCTTTTGCACGACTATTAGTTACTCATCCTAACTTTACTATCTTAGATGAAGCAACAAGTGCCTTAGATTTAACAAATGAAGGAAGTTTATATCAACAGTTACAAGATACCAAAACAACGTTTATTAGTGTTGGACATAGAGAAAGTCTATTTAATTATCATCAATGGGTTTTAGAACTGTCACAAGATTCTAGTTGGCAACTTGTACCTGTGCAGGATTATCGGTTGCAAAAAGCAAAGGAAATTGTCAGTAATACTTCCGAAAATACTGAAATCACAATAGATAATTCATCTCAAGAGAAATCCCAAAATGAGTCAGAAATCAGTACAAGCAAAAGGCTTTCTCATAAGGAAATTAATGAATTAACTTCCTATTCCGTTTCCACTATTAGAAGTAAGGCAAGCAAAGGGGAATCTATTACTACTAGGGACGGCTTAACTTATCGTTATGATAAAGATCCCAAAGTTTTGAAATGGGTGAGAGTTTAGCGGCTACCATCCGTTAGGAGCTAAGATGAAGCAACTTTTGGCAAACATTTAAAATCCTCAATTTTTTTATTGTGCGCGTGGTGGAAAAGGCAAGTTCCCCTACTCTTGTGGACGATCGCGATCGCCAAACTTTTTTACTAGCTTAAATATGAAATGAATAAGTATTTTAACAATTTAATTTATAAAAAATTATGAGTGAGAAATTTCCCATGCTAAGAGCAACTAAGTGGCAAACCTTAAATGACTGTGAAATGAACCAGGAAAATTTCCAAGCATTGCTGAGAAATGATATTCCATCAATTCGCATTTCTCAATTTGCTTCGTCTGAAGAATGTAACAAATTAGCTCTGGCAATTGAAAAAGTTGGTTTTGATTTTTATAAAAATGTGGAACCTCCAATAGGAAGAATTGGAATTACCCAATTTGAACATAGAAATAGGGATAAATTGAGATACTTTGATGCAGTTAAAAAAGCCAAAAAAACTTATAATCAGGTGGCTTCCTTTTCTTTCGACCCGCTAAAACGTTTGACAACAATTCTGCGTCAGAATGTATCAAATCAAGTACAGATTGCTTACGAAAAGGAAGCCTGTGAGTATTATTTTGCCGGATTGATACGTCATATTAATGTTGCCTTACTACACATAGACTTTGCTCAATTAGATGCTCCAAATTGGGGAATAGGAAATATTACCTCACAGTTAGTATGGAATCTCTATGTAAAAGCGCCTAGCCAAGGAGGTGTCTGCAAAGTCTACAACCGACAGTGGCAGCCCGAAGATGAAAAATATAAAACTCCTGGTTCCTATGGCTACGATTATTCCTTAATAGCCAACTCAGAAGTAAAACATAATATTCCACTCGCAGGAGATTTAGTCATCTTTAACAGCCGTAATTTTCATGAAGTCTTACCAGGTATTGGAGAACGTATAACAATTAGTTCTTTTATTGGAAAAATGCCAGGAGGTGATTTAGTCTTTTGGTCGTAAAGGCTTTCTCAGAACCTATAGGTAAGTCGGTGCTAATATTTCCAGCTAATTTATATTTATTCATATACATTGAATTTTTTCACCGACTTACTTAAGAGATACAATTAGTAATCGCTACTTTGATCTAAAGACAACTTCTAATAGTAATCAATATAGTCAAAATAAAATATACTTTAACCGCAGACGAAATTGACATGACATACTATGATAACTTGTAATAGCTTAAGACAATTGCTAGAATTGTCTTTTTTCAATAATTGTTATTAAAGCCAAGTAGAGAGATTTGTCTATGTCCACAGTACTTACTTATCTTGAAGACACCTATAAATTTACTGATAAGGCTCATGTTGAGTATGTTGCCGATGATGAACGGGGTTATTATTGTGTACTCGGTAGCACTGTGTTTTATCCGCAGGGTGGTGGTCAGCCCTCAGATATAGGCACTATTGAAGCAAAAGGAGTTCAGCTTCCAATCACTTTCGTAAGCTTTGTAGATGGAGATGTTCGTCATTATGGAGATTTTTCATCTGTATCTTTAGAAAAAGGCGAAGAAGTAACTTTATATGTTGATGAAGCCCATCGTATGCAAAATGCTAAGGCTCATACAGCTGGACATCTTATGTACACGATAGTCGAATCCCTTGATAAAAATTTAATCGCAGTTAAAGGGTATCATTTTCCAGATGGTTCCTATGTAGAGTTTCAAGGAAGCCCTTCGTTTGAAAATACGGAAACATTTATTGCTGAAGTTAATACAAAAATTAGTGAAGCTTTAAATGAAGTTAGCAGTGTAGAAGCTTCACTAATTACACCTGAAGAATTAGCAGTACGTTGGTCTAATATCTCCAACAATTTACCTCCAGGAAAACCTTTGAGAGTAGTGACAATTGGCAATCTTCATCCAACTCCATGTGGGGGGACTCATTTGAAATCACTTAATGAATTAAAAAGTGTAGTAGTTACTAAAGCAAAACGTCAGAAAGGAAATCTCAAGGTCAGTTATAAATTTGAGTAAATTCAGGCTTTTTATTACAACTTAACAATGGCATTTGCTTTATTTATAATAATTGCGTCATTATTTTAATTTATCAACCCATGTTTGCTATCGAAACTTAGACTAGTTCCGGTGTTAAACTGTAAATTCATGGTTTTTACATCTATGTTTATTTATAGGTGGAAAATATAAGGTTCAGAATTTTTTTCATTTTTTAGTTCAGAATATAACTTACTTTTTTATTAACTGTCTTAACTGTCTCAAGAATTTACTTAAATGTCTTAACTTTCCTTGATTTTTATTTTTAGGTAAGAGAAGATAAGCTTGCAAGTGATATATTGATTAGCTTTGGGACTATTTCTTTTTGGGCAATTGCAAATTTTTTGCTTTCTTTAGAGTTTAATTTAAACGCAATTAAAAGTAAGTGCAATGGTTAAGAAAGCTCGGCATATAGCATAAAAATTAGAAATCAGCTACTTTCTAATAGTGATGAAATACGGGCGATCGCCATCAGATAATCTAAGTAAAGATAAGAGAATTAAAACTTAATTAAAAGTAAAAATAATGAGCATAATAGTGAAATTGTATCAGAATATTCTTGTGTTTAAATATAGTATTGGTTATAAAAATACAAGTATCCCTATTTATGGGAATTGACTTGACTATGAAATATCAGGTTGGTGGTAGCCTGAAGTATGATGACTCTACATATATTGTCCGTCAAGCAGACGAACAACTTTATACTGGATTAAAAACCGGAGACTTTTGTTATGTCTTCAACTCCCACCAAACAGGTAAATCATCTCTACTACACCGGGCTATTCATCGCTTAGAAAAAGAAAATTATATATGTGTTTATTTGAATTCATTCCTATTAGGTACTAATCAAATTACGCCTATACAATGGTATAAAGGCATTATTTTCAGCTTGTTTCACAAGTTAAATCTGACAGAACGGATTAATTTTGAAAGTTGGTGGGAGCAACAATCAGAACTCGATCCTGTACAACGAATGTATCAATTTGTTGAACAGGTGTTGTTGAGAGAAATTCCAAATAATCGCATTTTCATCTTTATTGACAATATTAATAGCCTGCTAAGTTTGAATTTCCCGGTCAACAATTTTTTTATCTGGATTCGTTACTGTTATGAGCAGCAAGCACACAACCCAAGTTTTCAACGCTTGGGTTTTGCTTTGTTTGGTGTAGCCAGTCCATCTAACTTAATTGTCGATCGACATCGAACTCTCTTTAACATTGGTCAAGCAATTAAATTATATGACTTTCAATTAGATGAAGCTATGCCCTTAGCTGAAGGTTTAGAAGAAGTAGTTAGCCAGCCACAGGCAATATTGGCGTATATTATTCATTGGACAGGAGGACAACCGTTTCTCACCCAAAAGCTTTGTCAGTTAGTTGTGCAAGTTGTTTTAGAAAGTTATAAGGAAACAATTACCATCCCGAACGGTGCTGAAGGATATTGGGTAGAACAATTGGTGCGATCGCGCATTATTCAACATTGGGAATTCCAAGATGAACCTGAACATCTCCGTACCATAAGAGATCGCTTACTTTTTGACGAACGCAAAGCAGGAAAGTTATTAAAAATTTATCAACAGGTGTTACAAGTAGAGGAACTAAAGAATAGGAACCCGATAGATAACTTGATACCAGCCGATAATAGTGAAGAACAGACAGAACTGTTGCTATCTGGTCTAGTGGGAAATTATAACGGCTATCTGAGAGTAAAAAATCCGATTTACCGCAGTGTTTTCACTCCTCAATGGGTATCAAGACAGTTAGAAAATCTTCCCTTTTCTTAGTAGCAGCTAGTAATCAGAATACATTTGTTAGATAAGTTCTGCATTGCTTATGTGATATACAAGTACAAAACAAAATAAATTATACATTTTGCAACCGTATTTATTTGGGCTTTGCTTGTGCATCATTTCTGCCAAGTTTTCATTTTCAACCAAGTCTTGATTAAAAGTAATTCCACAACTATTAATACTCAGTATTTAGAGTTCTACTGAATCGATAATATTTTGCAACGTACCAACCAAAAAGTCATAAATTATACAAGTTAAAAATATTACATTATTTAATCACATTTGTACAAATTCAAGTAAAGACAAGGACTTGATTTCTCTAGACAGTATTTGCAAGATAACCATCAAAACAGCGAGTGAAAAAGTAGGAAAAGTAGGAAAAGTAGGATAAATAGATAATCGATGTCAGTGTTTATTATCAAGCTGGTACAATGTGACTTAGTTTATCAGAGTTCCAATGAATGTTAAAAAAAATACAATATCATTGTATAAAAAATCACTGGTTAGCGTTATAGTTTCAGTATTTAGATAAAAAATTATTGCTTGTAACACTCATTTATAATAAATACCTGGGAGAGCAATGTATAAAACAAAACGCGCACGAGGAGTTGTACTAACATCCACAGGAATTAAACGGTTACAATCAGCAATTCTTTCTGTGGAGATAGTAGAAAATAAAGGCAAACACTTGAGTTTAGAAGAAATAAGCTCGCGCATTCATGTTTCTAGTAGAACTTTGAGTAAATTATGGTCTTTAAGTGAAAGTGTAGATCAAAAAACTATAAAACTCTGCTTTAGCGCTTTTAATCTAGAATTACATAACGAAGACTACACTATAGTCAATAAAGCAAATGAGACTGAAACATCTGAGTTATTGTCTATTGCAAATATAAAAGAAGATTTATCTCAAAGCTCCGAATTAACCTCATTTGTCGAAAAACATCACACACAAACTGAACAGATCGAAAATCTTTGGTCATACCCAGATGGGCCCGTACCTTTAGATTCTCACTTTTATATTGAACGTCCTTCACTAGAGAGAAAGGTTTATCGAGAAGTAACTACTAGTGGCTGCGTGATTCGGATTAGGTCTCCCAAACAGATGGGTAAAAGTTCTCTTGTGTTGCGGCTTTGTGCCTTTGCACAAAAACTTGGGTATCAGACTGTGAATCTGAATTGCTACCAATTCGATAGTAAGTGTCTAACTGATTTAAATAAACTGTTGCGTCATCTTTGCTGGAAAATTGCAACAGGGTTAGGTATTGACCCCAACCTCAAGGAAAAGTGGAATGAAGAAATTGGGTACAACTTGAGTAGCGGCTTCTATTTAGAAAACTATTTGCTCGATCAATGTCAAAGCCCAGTGGTTTTAGTGTTGAATGAAATTGACCGTTTTTTTGAATATCCTCAGATTTGTCAAGAGTTTTTTGCATTGTTGCGGTCATGGTGTGAGGAAGCACGACACAATTCCAACTGGCAAAAGCTGAGGTTAGTAATGGTTTACTCAACCGAAGAGTACATCTCTATGGATATTAACCTCTCTCCTTTTAATATTGGTCTACCTATTCGTCTGAACGATTTTACTCAACCACAAGTAGAAGATTTAGTTAGGCGGTATGGTTTAGACTCATTTAAAGCAAAAGATTTTGTTCAACTAATGCCACTAATAGGAGGACATCCAGCACTAATTCAGATTAGTTTGTACTATCTTAAGTCTCAAGAAATGACCGTGCAAGAAATAATAAAGGAAGCGATCGCCAATGGTGGCATCTACCGCGATCATTTATGGCGACACTGGATCAAACTGCAAGAAAATCCTAGACTGGCAAAGACTTTTGCTGAAATTCTGGCAGCAAAGCAAGATATTTCTCTTAATCCTATTGACACTTATAAGCTTGAAGGTTTGGGATTAATTCGCTTTGAGGGCGATCGCGTCTTACCGCGTTACGGACTCTACCACTCCTATTTTGCAAAACAGCTATCCACAATTGTTTGATATAGCAACAGTAGCGATAATAGACAAACGTGAGCCAAATTTAGACTGATTTATGCCAAGTCTTACCTGAACGAATCTTAATTAGACGTAATTTTAAATTCTTTAGAGGATGTTTGAAAAGTCATGATTGATGTATCAAATATTTTTACCCCACCCTAACCCTCCCCGTATTTATTGGGGAGTGAACTGGATTTTTCGGTTTCCACCCAATACATCGGGGGGATTAAGGGGGGTGATTAAAATTACAGCCAACCACTTTTCAAATAACCTCTTTAGCGTCTGAAAGTATATCTTTTTCTTTTGGTGTGTCACTTAATTAACTCAGACACAGATTTTTCTGTCCCGACATACTAATTTTTTTATATAAAACCAGAATTTAATTTTTTCAACATTGGTATCCCCTGTTGCCAATCAAAGACTTAGATTCCAAGCAATCAACTTCAGTAACACTTTTGGGGCTGCGTTTGGTTATCTGGAAACGCAAATCATACATCAAGTATGCTGTAAGATTTACAATATTTATTTTCAATAATTTATCTAGAAATTAATGGTCATTATGTTAATGTTTTTATTTGATAATCACACTTAGATATGAGATATCAGGTAGGGGGTAGTCTCCGCAGTGACGATCCCACATACGTTACCCGTCAAGCAGATGAACAACTCTATGCCTGCTTGAAAGCAGGTCATTTTTGTTATGTCTTCAACTCTCGTCAGATGGGCAAGTCATCCTTACTACAACGCACAAGCTATCGGCTTAAGGAAGAAGGGCATAGCTGTGTTTACTTAGATATGACTCGCTTGGGTATTGAAGATACTACACCAGACCAATGGTACAAGGGCATTATTATCAGCTTATTATATAGCTTAAAATTAGCGTCACAAATTGACTTTCAGCGCTGGTGGGAAATGCAAGCAGGTATTTCCTCGGTGCAAAAACTACACTTATTTGTTGAAGATATCTTATTACCAAATCTCAAAAGCGATTCTTTCCTAGACGGCAAAGCCAAACGCATTTTCATCTTTATTGATGAGATTGACAGCTTACTGAGTTTAAATTTCCCAATCAACGACTTTTTTGCTTGGATTCGTCAGTGCTATAATTTACGACCACATAACTCAAAGTTTGAACTTTTGGGATTTGCACTATTTGGTGTAGCAAGTCCCTCTGACTTGATTGCAGATAAACGCCGCACGCCCTTTAACCTTGGTAAAGCAATTGAGTTACAGGGCTTTGGACTGCATGAAGCCACGCCTTTGCTTTCAGGATTAGAAGAAGTAGTCAGTCAACCACAAGCAATATTGCAAGAGATTATTTGCTGGACAGGGGGACAGCCGTTTCTCACACAAAAACTCTGTGATTTAATTACCGATGTTGCTTCTGCTGAAACTGCCACAGGAATGATTACCCTACCTCCAGGTACAGAAGCATTGTGGGTAGAGCAATTAGTGCTTAAGCAGATTATTCAAAATTGGCAGTCACAAGACGAACCCGAACATTTGCGTACTATTCGCGATCGCCTCTTATTCGACGAACAACAGGCAGGGCGATTGTTGGGTATTTATCAACAAGTATTGCAAGCAGAAGAGGCTCTTGAACGGGGAGGAAGGGAGCAGGGGAGCAGCACTTCTCTACGAGACGCTTCGCGAACGGCTACGCTCAGTGACCGGGGAGCAGGGGAGCAGAGGAGCAGGGGAGAAGAGTTTGCCTCTACGCCTCTTCGTTCTGTTCCGAGTGATGATAGTCGAGAACAGACACAACTGTTGTTATCCGGTTTAGTAGAGAGACACAATGGCTATCTCAAAATTAAAAATCCTATCTATCGAAATGTTTTTAATGCCCAATGGGTGTTAAGACAATTAGATAATCTCCGCCCTTACTCGCAAACATTCAACGCTTGGGTAGCATCGGGTTACAAAGATGAATCGCGTCTGTTGCGAGGACAAGCTTTAAAAGATACTCAAAATTGGTCACAAGGCAAAAGTCTGAGCGATTTAGATTACCAATTTTTAGCCGCAAGTGCGGAATGCGATCGCAAAGAAGTGCAAATGGCATTGGAGGCAGCACGGGCTAAAGAAGTAGAAGCACGACTAGCACAAGAGAAAAAAACGGCTTTATTACAGAGATATCTACTAGTTGTAGTAAGTATTGGGTTGCTCTTTTCTAGTACTTTGGGAATAGCAACTTTTATTTTGTATCAGCAGACTCGCAACAGCGAAACTATTGCCAAAAACAGTGAAACTCAAGCGCTTGTATCTTCTTCCGAGGGGCTTTTTGCCTCAAATCGCAGATTGGATGCACTTGTAGAAGCAATCAAAGCAAAAAAAAGACTGCAAAAATTAGGTGAATCAAATACAAATCTTGCACCTCAAGTAGAAAATGCACTGCAACAAGCAGTTTATGGAACAGATGAGTACAACCGTTTTTCGGGGCATACCGCAGCTGTTCTAGCTGTAGATGTCAGTCCTGACAGTTCTCTAATTGCCTCAGCAAGTGTAGATCAAACAATCAAGCTTTGGCGACGTGATGGCACACTAGTTGCAACTCTCAAAGGTCATACAGGAGCAGTTAGGGCAGTCGATTTTAGCCCTGATGGTCAAACACTCGCCTCGGCGGGTGAAGATGGTACTATTAAACTTTGGCAGCTAGATGGCAAGCTGCTAGTAACTCTCAAAGGTCACACAGGTTCGCTCTGGGGAGTTGCATTTAGTCCTGATGGTAAGTTCCTTGCCTCTAGTAGTTTCGACAGAACGGTGAAAATTTGGCAGCGAGACGGTAAGTTGCTAAGGACGTTTCAAGGTTACAAAATGGGGTTTTGGAGAGTAGCTTTTAGTCCTGATGGTAATATCGTTGCTGCCGCAAGTGTAGACAAAACAGTAAAACTTTGGCAGCGAGACGGTACAGGTTGGCAAAACGCCAAATCTTTACAAACTCTCATTGGTCATGCTAGTTGGGTTGTCGGAGTCGCTTTCAGCCCTGACGGTCAGACAATTGCTTCAGCGAGTGAAGACAAAACTGTTAAACTTTGGCAGCGAGACAGCAGTAATGGAAGCTACCGCCAGTATAAAACTCTCATTGGTCACAGTGCCGGCATTTGGGGAGTAGCATGGAGTCCTGATGGTCAAACAATTGCTTCTGCTAGTCTCGACAAAACTGTTAAACTGTGGAACATTGATGGGACAGAACTGAGAACGCTTAGAGGGCATAGTGCCTCCGTTTGGGGAGTCGCGTTTAGTCCAGATAGCAGCTTTCTTGCTTCGGCGGGGGCAGAAAACGTTGTCAGACTTTGGCAAAGTGAAAACCCATTCCAAAAGTCCATCATTGCCCATCAGTCGGGGATTTGGTCAATAGCTATTACCCCCGACAGTTCAACAATCGCTACAGCTAGCCATGAAAACACCGCTAAACTTTGGAGTCGCCAAGGCAAATTACTCAAAACTTTTACTGAATCTAAGACCGTAGTCTTCGATGTTTCATTTAGTAAAGATGGTAAGTTAATTGCTCTTGCCGCTTACGATGATACGGTAAAACTTAAGAAGCGAGACGGGACTAGTGGTTCGCCAAGTTCACTTGGCGGGGTAAAGGGTAAGGGGGAAGGGGGAAAAGTTTTAAATCCCTTACCCTTTCCCCTTGCCCCTTTCCCCAGTCCTCACCCAGCATTTTTGGGTTGGCAGACTACTAGTGTTGCCACTTACAAAGTTCCTTTCGGTAAACTCTTAGCAGGAGTATTAAGTCCCAACGGACAAGCGATCGCAATGGCAAATGTTGACAAAATCATTCATGTATGGCTTAGAGATCGCCCTGCGCCACAGATCCTTAAAGGACATCAGGCGGAAGTTTGGCAAGTCGTATTTAGTCCAGATAGTCGCTTCATTGGTTCAGCCAGTGGTGATAATACTGCTAAACTATGGACGCTTGATGGTAAATTGTTGAGAACTTTTGTAGGACACTCAGCAACAGTATGGAGAGTTGCCTTTAGCCCAGACGGTAAAATGCTAGCGACTGGAAGTGGCGACAATACCGTTAAGCTGTGGACTCTTGACGGCAAATTGCTGAAGACATTCATTGGTCATAGTGCGGCGATTTGGGGAGTTGCGTTTAGTCCTGATGGGAAAATGCTTGCTTCTGGTAGCGTAGATGGTACTGTCAAACTTTGGAAGCTTGATGGTACGGAAATAACGACCCTTAGAGGACATACCGCAGCGATTAGGCAAATTGCAATCAGCCCTGACGGGAGTTTTCTCGCTTCAGGGGGTGATGACAACACGCTAATTTTTTGGAATTTGCAGCGAATTCTCCACCTAGATGCACTTAATTATGGTTGTAAGTTGGTGCAGGATTATCTGAAAACTAACACAGCAGTTGAGAAAGGCTCAAGCTCACTCTGCGATCGCTCTCAGAACTGAATAGCAGTAGGAAAAGCCGAAGCACTTGTGGTTTAAGCGGTTTGGATGAGGCAATATCAACGATTTTGGCAATAAGCGTGAATTTCCAATCTGCGAAAGATTGAAATCTAATACCAATTCGCAATACTTCGGCTCCTTTCGACTTCGCTCAAGGCAAGTCGCTCAGTACAAGTTCGCTTTTCCGCCCATTCGCAATTAAGAAACTGATATAAATTGTGGAGCAATATCATCTTGAGAGCTAGTTGCAACGAAATCTGGGACTTTTCCATTGACGGTCTAGAAAATTGTTGCGATCGCTCTAATAAAACTTACTTTTGCCTGGTAAATCAGTTTTATTGTTAATGCATCAGCCTATTATATCATGTCCGCCTATTAGTTATATTCCCGCATCTGTGCAAAAACCAGGAAACCCTCTTCCCCTTGCCCCCAGCAAAAACTGCTCCCCTGCCATCTTAATGATAAGTCTTTAACCGGACACGATATTATGCCATTGCATCGGCTTGTTATGTCATTGCATCGACTTGTTATGTCATTGCATCGGCTTGTTATGTCATTGCATCGGCTTGTTATGCCATTGCATCGGCTTGTTATGCCATTGCATCGACTTGTTATGCCATTGCATCGGCTTGTTATGCCATTGCATCGGCTTGTTATGCCATTGCATCGACTTGTTATGCCATTGCATCGGCTTGTAAACCTTAAAGTTGCCTTGCTAGAGCATCCACCGCGTACCTTTTCCAGATTCAAATAACTCTGGTTCTAATCTTTGATATAGGGTATCCAGACTGTATAGTAGTCACTAATTTGTTAACAGTGACAAGATTTTGTTAAAATTGATATTAATATGTTAACAGTGACAAATAATCTGTCACCGATGACAAACAATTAGTCACTGTATACCATGTTTGGCAATGTGACCATACCCGCGTGGATGTGTTGCTGGTAGATCAACATGGTGAATTGCTAAGTCGTCCCTGGTTAACAACAGTAATTGATACTTACTCTCGTTGCATTATGGGTATCAATTTGGGTTTTGATGCGCCCAGTTCTGGGGTAGTAGCATTAGCGTTACGCCATGCAATTCTACCCAAACAGTACGGTTTCGAGTACAAACTGCATTGTGAGTGGGGAACCTATGGAAAACCAGAACACTTTTATACTGATGGCGGTAAAGACTTTCGCTCTAACCACTTGAGTCAGATTGGGGCGCAATTAGGGTTTGTCTGTCATTTACGCGATCGCCCTTCTGAAGGTGGAATAGTGGAACGTCCCTTCAAAACATTAAATGACCAACTATTTTCAACGCTTCCTGGATACACCGGATCTAATGTTCAGGAACGCCCAGAAGATTCAGAAAAAGACGCAAGGCTTACTTTGCGAGAACTAGAACAGTTACTTGTTCGCTACATCGTAGATCATTACAACCAAAGTATTGATGCGCGGATGGGTGATCAAACTCGCTTTGAGCGTTGGGAAGCAGGTTTGCCAACAGTGCCAGTACCGATACCAGAACGAGATTTGGATATCTGTTTAATGAAGCAGTCACGGCGCACTGTACAAAGAGGTGGTTGCTTGCAGTTTCAGAACTTGATGTATCGAGGAGAATATCTGGCAGGTTATGCAGGGGAAACTGTCAACTTAAGGTTTGACCCCAGAGACATTACAACAATTTTGGTTTATCGCCAAGAAAACAATCAGGAAGTATTTCTGACTCGCGCTCACGCTCAAGGTTTGGAGACAGAGCAACTGGCATTAGATGAGGCTCTTGCAGCAAGTCGGAGACTTCGTACCGCAGGGAAAACTATCAGTAACCAATCATTATTGCAAGAAGTTGTTGACCGCGATGCTCTTGTGGCTAGCAAGAAAAGTCGTAAAGAGCGTCAAAAATTGGAACAGGCTGTTTTGCGATCTGCTGCGGTTGATGAAAGTAAAACAGAATCCTTGCCTTCCGAAATAATTGAACCAGATGAAGTGGAATCTATAGAAACGGTTCACTCTCAATACGAAGACATTGAGGTGTGGGACTATGAACAACTTCGTGAAGAATATGGGTTGTAAAAAATGACAGAAGCTCAAGCGATCGCCAAGCAGTTGGGTGGGGTAAAACCAGATGATGAGTGGTTGCAAGCTGAAATTGCTCGTCTCAAGGGTAAAAGCATTGTGCAGTTACAGCAGGTAAAAACTCTCCATGATTGGTTGGATGGAAAGCGCAAAGCAAAGCAAGGCAAGCTTGTCGAGTAGTTGGGGAATCACGGACTGGCAAGACGGCTGCCTGTGATGCCTATAGGTACAGGCAAAAGCCACAGCAAGAAGTTGGAAGACCTCCGATTGTACCTGTAGTTTATATTCAGCCTCCGCAAAAATGCGGCTCTAAGGATTTATTCAAGGAGATGATTGAGTATCTAAAGTTTCGGGCGACAAAGGGAACTGTTTCTGATTTTCGTGGAAGGGCAATGGAGGTACTCAAGGGATGTGGCGTAGAAATGCTGATTATTGATGAAGCTGACCGCCTCAAGCCTGAGACGTTTGCTGAGGTGCGAGATATTTATGACAAGTTACAAATTGCTGTAGTGTTAGTGGGAACTGACCGCTTGGAGGCAGTGATCAAGCGTGATGAACAAGTTTATAATCGCTTTCGCGCTTGTCATCGTTTCGGTAAGTTAGCGGGTAAAGATTTCCAAGATACTGTGCAAGCCTGGGAAGATAGGGTTTTGAAGTTGCCTGTGTCGTCTAATTTAACTACCAAGGATATGCTGCGGATTCTCACATCGGCAACTGAAGGTTACATCGGTCGGCTGGATGAGATTCTTAGAGAGGCGGCAATTCGTTCTTTATCTAAGGGATTTAAGAAGATTGATAAGGCTGTTCTACAAGAAGTGGCTAAAGAGTATAAATAATGACAGCACCAGATGTTAAGCCTTGGCTTTTTATTATAGAACCCTATCCAGGGCAAAGCCTGAGTCATTTTCTCGGTCGGTTTAGACGTGCTAACCATTTATCTCCTGCTGGGCTGGGTAAGTTAGCAGCAATTGGTGCTGTAGTGGCACGGTGGGAAAGATTTCATTTTAACCCTCGCCCTAGTCAGCAAGAATTGGAAGCGATCGCATCTGTAGTCGAAGTAGGTGCAGACAGGCTAGCCCAAATAGACATCTCCGAAAAAGAATTGTTTTGACGTAGCACTGCTACGTCAAAACAAGGGTTCTGGGTAACGCATATTTAATTTCTGGAGATGTCTAATGCTTCCACCTCTTGGAGTGGGAATGCAGCATGAGCCAATTCGGTTATGTGGGGCTTGCTATGCTGAAGCGCCTTGTCACCTAATTGAATGGCAATTTAAGGAAACGGGGGGATGCGATCAGCACAATCTCCGTTTACTGTCTAAATGTCCCAAGTGTGAGACTAGATTTAAAATCCCTGCTTTATGGGAATATGGATTTTGTCACAGGTGTAGAACACCCTTTGCTGAGATGGCTGAGTGTCAAAAGAGGATTTGAGTCTTTAGTCTTGTCGATTCAGCCTAAATAATTGAGGATGTAAAAATAAAGACTTAACCCTTTTAATAATGAAGTGGTCTATATCTGGAGACAGGAGCTTATCAAAGGTGCTTTATGAGACTTGCAGAAATACCTAATTACCGAAAGAAAGCTTGAATTTTAATAATATTCGTTCCTACTTCTTTCCTCAGTGCGATCGCAGTATCAAAAGCATTAATTGATAAAAAGTAAAAATACCAAAAATTAGTTGACTAAAACTACACGTTGATTAGGATTGGAGTAATTTAACAGTTAAACTTTCGGAATTAAGGAAGATGTTGAATGTAGTTGGCGATCATTGGGAATTTGGAGATTGTGTGGAGATGTTTTATCAGACGCACGAATTTAGTCAAATTAAGAAACTAGTGCTAAAGCTGTAATATTTATTGATAAATGCGTCAATAATTAAGGTTTAGGCGGTTCTTCTTGAGAGTGATTATCAGTTGTTTGAAACCGATTGCAGTTGCTGCTCTTTTCCCCCCAGAGGGAGAAGCCTAAGTTATAAATATATCTTGGGTGAAAAAGTACTTAAGTTCTGTGCTAAATCTATCTTTGTCTGTAGAGGAATTTGGGTATGCCAAGACGCAAGCGTGGAGTTATACTCACTTCTGTTGGTTTACAGAAGTTTGATGAAGCAAGGCACAAGTTTGAGTTTCGAGATAATTTTGGCAAGAGATTCACTCTTGAAGAGTTAAGCTACCGCACTAACTTAGACCCTCTAACAATTAGAAAAGTTTTGAACCGTAGGAAGGGAGTTGACAAGCGAACACTTGAGGCTCTCTTTCTTGGTTTTGACAGCTGCCTATCCGAAGGCTACTATTCGGCTTCAGATCCCAATAGCCGTCAAGATTGGGGGGAAGCTGTTTCTGTCTTAGCATTTTACGGACGTACACAAGAACTCAGTACTCTGGATGAGTGGTTGCTGAAGGATAGCTGTCGATTAGTGACCATTCTCGGAATGGGTGGAGTCGGGAAAACTAGTCTGTCGATTAAATTGGCAGAACTAATGCAGGATAAATTTGATTGTATTGTTTGGCGATCGCTGTATGACGCTCCACCCATTGATACATTCTTGGGTAGCATCATTCAGTTTCTGGCTGACGAGCAAGAAACTGAGGCAGAATTGCCGGAAAGCATTAGTGAAAAAATTTCTCAGCTGCTTAACTACTTTAAAGAAATGCGCTGCTTGGTCGTGTTCGATAATGTAGATGCTGTGTTACGTGGTGGAAGTCGAGCAGGACAATATAACCTTGGATATGAGCAGTATGGCGAACTCCTCAAACGAGTAGGTAAATCAGACCACCAGAGTTGCTTGCTACTCACAACGCGAGAAAAACCTAAAGAGGTCGCCTCTCTAGAAGGAGAAGCCTTGCCAGTGCGAACTTTGAGATTGGGTGGACTTAAAGAAGGAGAGGGAGAAGAAATTCTTAAGAGTAAAAGGCTCAAGGGTTTAGAAACTCAATTTAACGCACTGGTCAAACGCTATGGAGGCAATGCCTTAGCCTTAAAAATTGTGGCAACTACGATTCAAGATTTATTTGATGGTTATATTTCTGAGTTTTTAAAAGAGGAAACCACCGTATTTGGCGATCTTCGTGATTTATTAGAGCAGCAATTTGAGCGTTTATCTGATGAGGGAAAAGATGTAATGTACTGGCTAGCGATTAATCGGGAGCCAGTAACCCTCTCCAAGTTACGAGAAGATTTAGTATCGCCTTTTCCACAACTCAATTTAATTGAAACACTGGAATCTTTGGGACGGCGATCGCTCATCGAACGAGATACAGCCTACTTCACCCTACAGCCAGTCGTGATGGAGTATGTGACAAGTCGCTTGGTTGAGCAAGTTTGTGAGGAGATTGCTAACCAGGAGTTTTCGCTTTTTAAAAGCCATGCTCTGATCAAAGCTACTGCCAAAGACTATGTAAGAGAGACTCAAATTCGTCTCATTCTCTATGCCGTGATTAACAGGTTAATTCCAGTCTTTGAAGGCAAAAAAAACTTGGAATATGAACTGACTCAAATCTTACTCAAGCAGCAAGAGAAATCCCCCTTAGAGCCGGGATATGTAGCAGGTAATATTCTTAACTTACTCAATCAGCTAGGAACTAATCTAACGGGCTATGATTTCTCTGGTCTAACCATTTGGCAGGCTGACCTACGAGATGTAAATTTGCAAAATACGAATTTTGCTTACGCCAATTTAGCGAGGTGTACGTTTACTGAAACCTTTGGTGCTATTCATGCAGTAGCCTTTAGTCCTGATGGAGAACTTCTGGCGGTAGGTGACAGTAATGGAGAAATTCATTTGTACCAAGTTAGCGATGTGCAACCAGTCTTGATCTGCACGCGACACAAGAGTTGGATAACATCACTGACATTCAGCCCTGATGGCAAGATTCTCGCTAGCGGTAGCACAGATTACACAATAAAGCTATGGGATGTTAGTACTGGTCAGTGCCTTCGCACCTTAGAAGGGCATACAAATGAGGTTTGGTCGGTTGCATTTAGCCAAGATAATTGCACATTAGCAAGTGGCAGCGATGACTGCACTGTGAAGCTATGGAATAGCAGCACTGGAGAATGCTTCAAAACACTCCAGGGACATCTTAGTTGGGTACTCTCTGTTATTTTTAAGGGAGATACTCAATTGTGGAGTGGTAGTGACGATCGCACTGTTAAATTGTGGGATATCAACACTGGACAGTGTATGCAAACGTTTGAAAAACATCATAATAGTGGAATACGGTCAATAACTCTCAGTCCAGATGGTCAGATACTAGCAAGTGGCAGCGAGGATCACACTATCAGGCTATGGAAAACTCAAACGGGTGAATGTCTCAAAACACTTTTGGGGCATTCAAATCGAGTTTTTTCAGTGGACTTCAGCCCGCAAGGCAATCTTTTGGCTAGCGGTGGGCACGATCATAGCGTGAAGTTATGGGGTGTCGATACGGGTGAATGTTTCAAAACGCTTCAAGGACATTTCAGTTGGGTTTTTGCAGTTGCCTTCAGTCCCCAAGGCAAGCTTTTGGCTAGCGGTGGACACGATCAAACCGTAAAGCTATGGAGTGTCGATACAGGTGAATGCCTCAAGACTCTACAAGGATATACCAATCAAATACTCTCTGTTACCTTTAGTCCTGTTAGTGCTAGCTTACCAAGCATTGGTCAAATTTTTGCTAGTAGCAGCCGCGATCGCACTGTGAGGTTATGGGATACCGCAACTGGTGAATGCCTGAAAGTGTTAAAAGGACATTCCAACTCGGTTCATTCAGTTATCTTTAATCATGAAGGAAATATCCTAGTCAGCAGTAGTGTAGATAAAACAGTAAAGCTATGGGATGTTGGTTCAGGTCAAACCTTAAGAACCTTACAGGGACATCGCGCAGCAGTTTTATCGATTGCCTTTAGTCCCGACAGCCAGACGATCGCCAGTGGCAGTGAAGATTGTACTATAAAACTATGGGACGTTCGTTCAGGTCGAACCTTAAGAACCTTACAGGGACATAACGCTGCGGTTTGGTCAGTCGCCTTCATCTCTCAAGGAGAGATATTGGCGAGTGGCTCCTGGGATCAAACGATCAAGTTATGGGATATTCACACGGGTAACTGCCTCAGAACGTTGGCAGGACACACGAGTTGGATTTGGGCAATTGCGATCGCCCCTGATGGTAATACCCTGGCAAGTGCTAGTCCAGATCGAACAATCAGGCTGTGGAATCCGCACACGGGTGAGTGCCTCAATGTTTTGCAAGCAGACACAAACTGGTTGCAATCGATTGCCTTTAGCCCTGATGGCAAGATACTGGCTAGCACGAGTCACGATCTGACAATTAAGTTGTGGGACGTTTGCACGGGTAAGTGTTTGAAAGTTTTGCACGGACATACAGGCTTGGTTTGGTCACTTGCCTTTAGTCCAGATAACCAAACCTTGGTTAGTGGCGGTGACGATGAAACGATTAGACTTTGGGATATCGGAGCAGGCAAATGCTTAAAAACCATGAGAGCGAGTAAGCCCTATGAGCAAATGAATATTGTCGGAGTTAAAGGTTTAACTGAGGCGGCAACTACCACGCTGACCTCTTTAGGAGCAGTTATCTAAGCTCAAACCATTAGCCTAGTAGTTCGCCAAGTTCACTTGGCGGGGAAAGGGTAAAGGTTAAAGGGAAAAGATTTTGAGTTTTTTTCCCCTTTACCCCTTCCCCTTTACCCCGACTTTTGCAAGAAGTTCACTGAGACAAGACTGTTCGAGCTGCTTCGAGGGTGCGATCGATATCTGCTTCGGTATGAGCTAAAGAAGTAAATCCGGCTTCAAATTGAGATGGAGCTAAATAAACTCCATGTTCTAACATACCGCGATGGAAGCGAGCAAATTTACTTAAGTCAGACTTCTTAGCATCCTCATAATTGCGAACCGGGCCTTCGTTAAAGAAGAAACCAAACATTCCGCTAATCTGACCACCGCAGGCAGCATGACCTGTTTCTTGAGCAATCTCCAGCATTCCCTCTGTGAGTCGCTTGGTAATGCGATCGAGATACTCGTAAGTTCCAGGTTGTTGCAACAACTCTAACGTCTTAATCCCTGCCGTCATTGCCAGTGGATTGCCCGAAAGCGTTCCGGCTTGATACACGCTTCCGGCTGGAGCAACCATCGACATAATTTCTTGGCGACCGCCATAAGCGCCGACTGGCAGACCGCCGCCGATCACCTTACCTAAGGTAGTCAAGTCAGGAATGACACCAAACTTCTGCTGCACTCCACCGTAAGCGATCCGAAATCCTGTCATCACTTCATCAAATACCAGCAGCGCTCCATGCTCTTGTGTGAGTTTTCGCAAACCTTCAAGGAAACCCGCAGCAGGTGGAATAAAACCTGCATTGCCAACAACAGGTTCAAGAATTACACCAGCAATTTCACCGGGATTTTGCTCGAACAATACTTTTACTGCTTCTAAATCGTTGAAAGGAGCGGTCAGCGTGTTGCTAGTCACGGATTTGGGCACACCAGGAGAATCGGGCAAGCCGAGAGTGGCAATACCAGAGCCAGCCTTAACGAGAAACATATCGGCGTGTCCGTGGTAGCAGCCTTCAAACTTGATTGCTTTCTCCCGCCCCGTAAAAGCTCGCATCAGACGAAGAACAGCCATACAAGCTTCCGTGCCGGAGTTGACAAAACGTACCATCTCGATACTGGGAACGGCATCGATTACCATCTGTGCCAGTACATTTTCTAGATAGCAGGGCGCACCGAAGCTAGTTCCTTTATGCAAAGCATCGTGCAGAGCAGCAATGACTTCAGGATGAGTGTGACCGCAGATAGCTGGCCCCCAACTGCCGACATAATCGATATATTGATTGCCATCCACATCCCAAATGTAAGCGCCAAGAACGCGATCGAATACGATTGGCTGTCCGCCAACAGATTTGAAAGCCCGCACGGGGGAACTAACTCCTCCTGGCATTAATTTTTGGGCAGCAGCAAAGATTTCCTCCGATTGGGTGGTTTTTAAGCGAGTCGTTGCAATCATAATTTTTCTCCTGAGATATTTTACTTGATGCGATCGCCAAGAGCGAGAATCTAGTTATTAAAAGAGATATTATTTCAATTCGAGCATGACTTCATTGTGTCTAAATGCAGGCAAGATGAACGGAGAGTCATAAAAAGCATAAATCGCTTTACCTTTTGTCTCGATACCTTGCCGAGCCAGAAAAGCAGATAATTTGGCTTCGTTTTCCTGCAATTGTTCATCCCCAGCTAGACCGGAGAAACGGATTGCCGCTACTTTGTTGCTGGGAACTTCTTTGATAGTAATGCGAGAGTCTTTTGGTTTTGGCAGCGTTGCCAGCGTATATTGTGAAGGCATCACGAACTGTACCACCCAAGCGCTTGTGGCGATATTTTCTCCCGCTTCTTGTTGAATGACAGGAGCAGTCATGGCGATTTTTTCCCTTGGCTGGGATTGCGTGACAGGCGCAGTCATCGCAATTTTGGTTACAGACGTGTTTTCACCAAATATGTAAGCGGCAAGAATCGAAAATGCAGCCTTATTTGCTCGATCTCTTTCAGCTTGAATGACTGTTTCAGCAACAATTTTTGGTTCGTATTGCCGGATTTCAATATCATTATAGGATTGCAATACGGAATATTTTGGTTCTTCGGTTTGACTCATAAGACTTTCACAAATAACTAAAATTAATGCCATTAAGAGAATCAAAAATCACGATATCACTAGCACAATTAGATAGTTTCTTGCTTTGCCACTTCTTGTACTAATCGTCCATCTTCCATGTGGATGATGCGATCGGCAATATCGAGAATTCGATTATCGTGAGTGACGAGTAAAATAGTGCAACCCTGCTCTTTAGCTAGACGCTGCATGATATCTACAACATCGCGACCTGACTTTTTATCGAGAGCAGCAGTAGGTTCGTCGGCAAGAACAATTTTAGGACGACTGACTAGGGCACGAGCGATCGCGACTCGCTGCTTTTGCCCTCCAGAAAGGCTGTCTGGATAATAATCGATGCGATCGCCTAAACCAACACTTTTAAGAGTATCCGTTGCTAGCCAATCGATATCTTGCTTTAGGTACTCATCGTGTAGTTCCAAAGACATTCGGACATTCTGCTTTGCAGTTAAGAAAGTTAACAAATTGTGTGCTTGAAAAATATAACCAATCTGCCGCCGCACTTGCATCAGTTGCCGCTTACTAGCCCCAGACATTTCCTGTCCCAAAACTTTAAGGTTGCCTTCTTGAGCGGATCTTAATCCACCTATTAGTGTTAGTAAGGTAGTTTTACCAGAACCGGATGGCCCAGTCATAATCACGATCTCTCCAGAATAAATGTCGAGATTAATATCAAACAAGACTTGCTTGCAAAGTTCTCCCCGACCGAAGTAGTAATCGAGATGGCAAACTGAAATAACGGGTTGTTGAGAAGTGTTTTGAACTTTGAGTTTTGAACTTTGATCGAGACTAATTTCTTGCAACATACATGAGAGTTCAACCGTAAGTTTGGGCTTGGTTCTAGAAAACTATGAGTTTTGAAATGCGATATTTTTCTAAACTTCAACTCAAAACTCATGACTCGATTGCTCAAAACTTAGAAAATATCAGCCGGATCTGCTGCTCGTAGCTTTTGTATAGCGATCGCTCCGGCTCCAATACACATGACAAAAGTCAAAACTAGCACAGTTACCGCACGAGCTAGTTTCATCGCAGTCGGTAAAAACGTCACAGACTGAAAAAAGATGTAAAATCCACTTGAGAGCAAAAAACCTGGAAGAAAACCCAAAACCGCTAGAATAAAAGCTTCTTGAGCGATAACTCCAATCAGATATATATCGCTGTAACCCATCGCTTTTAACGTTGCATATTCTGGCAAATGATCGGAGACATCAGTATAGAGAATTTGATAAACGATAACTGCTCCGACTAAAAAACCAATTGCAACACCGAGGTTAAAAGTTGGGCCAATGGAGGAGCCTGTAGACCAATATGCACTTTCACGGGCAGTGAATTCAGCAAGATTTAGTACCAGTAAATCATCCGGTAGCTTGGCTCGCAAATCAGCCTGGATCTGCTCGATCGAGGCATTTGGTTCTACGTCAACAATACCCAGATCGATTTCGTTTGCTTGGCGTTGGGGAAAGAGCCTTAAAAAGGTAGAATCGCTGACGATCAGATTGCCGTCAGCAGAAAAAGAAGAACCGAGCTTAAATAATCCAACTATTTGAATTTGATAATCGTTAGCTTGAACAGAAAGCGGATTCTGTTTTTTCAGTAAACTAGGAACGTCCCCAAGCTGAGGAACCAATCCAGCTCTGTCAAACAGCGCTCGATTTAATAATTTCAGTTTATTTAGTTGTCCATCAAGCTCTGGTAAGTCAAATGCTGGCTGATTCGGATCGATTCCGTAGACAAAAATTTTACGACTAGCTAGATTTTCAGGATTTCGCCACGATGCTTGACCCACATATAGCGTCGCCAGGGATTTTACACCGTTAACACCTGCTATTTTATAGAGCTTATTTCTGGAAAAACTTTTAATAGATTGCAAGTTATCGGACAGTTTATTGACTAAAAATAAATCTCCTTTAAGCGTGGTATAGGGAGTAACTTGCGAATCGAAGAGTGCATCTCTAACTCCCAGTTGAAAAAACATTAGAAAATCAGCAAAGGCAATTCCTGCTATAGCAACGAATAAACGAGTCTTTTGACGGCTCATTTGCCGCCAAGCAAGTGGGGTTTTGCGGAATAATTTACCGAATATAAATGTTTTGATAGTCAAATTGCTTCGCTCCAATTCAAAATTTAAGGAACATATCTTGGGTGAAGTGAAGACGCGATTCATCGCGTCTCTACAAGATTGTCTATTTGTTGCATTATTTTTGAGAGTTAGTATTAATTTTGCTAGTTCCCTCTTATTGGTTGATATTGTTATTCGGCTGAATGGCAACCTGTACTTGCAAGTTAGTTAAGTTCGCAACTCGTTTGCTAGCTTGGGGATCGAGTGCAATTCTTACTTCAATGACTTTGCGATCGAGGTTTTCTCCAGGTTCGCCGCTAGTTACTTCTTGTTGGATCACTTGTAGTCCAATGAGCCGAACAGTTCCGCGCAACTCTGGGGAGAACGACTCACTCGAAATCGTTACCTGTTGACCTTCACGAATTTTACCAATATCAGTTTGATATATCTCTGCGATCGCTTGCATCGAGCTAGTTTGTCCGAGTTCGGCAATGCCTTTCTCACCAACAACTTCTCCGGGTTTGGCCTTAATATCGAGAATGCGACCTGCTATGGGCGCGCGAATATAAACTTCAGCGAGATCGGCTTCAGCCTTTTTGACTGCGGCGATCGCTTTGTTGACCTCGGCATCAGCTGCTTGCACGTCTACCGGACGTACCTCAGCAATCTTATTTAGGGTTGCCTTAGCTTGCTGGATCTGCTGGCGTAGAGTATCTACACTCTTATTTTGGTTAGCTCTCGCTTCGGTAAGCTGTGCTTGCGCTGTTTCCTGAGCAAGTTGTTTTCGGTCTACTTCTACAGCAGAAATCGCTCCATTTTGGTAAAGCGAGGAATACCGACTATACTCACTATTGGCAGTTTTGACTTCGGCTTGCCAGCGAGAGATAGTGGCATCTCTTGTAGCTATTTCGCCCTTTAACTCTTCTTCCAGGCGATCGATTTCAGCTTTTTGGGCGGCAATCTCTCCAGATTTAGCGCCGGCTTGCACCTTGGCTAACTCTGCCTGGGATACTTTGACTTGTGCTTGTGCTTCCAGTAGAGCATTTTGCAAACGATCGCGCGAATCCATAATGGCGATCGTTTGACCTGCTTTAACACTACCGCCACGCTGTACGAGTAATTTGGCTACGCGATCGTTGCTTAACGTAGCAGGTACGGATACTTTGATGACTTCCGTTGCTGGTTCTATCCGTCCTAAAGCAGTAACTTCCTCAATCTTTGGTCTGGTTTGCACAACTTCAACGGGTTTGCTGGTTGATTTTGATTGAGAAATACCGTAGAAAGCGATAATTCCTGTAAGGGCAGTACCAGCAACAACGACAGCTAGCGTCCATTGCTTTGAAGGTTTCGAGAGCAATTGTAAATTCATGTCAATCCTTCAAATTTCAGTGAGGACTTTAGTAACGCAAAGCAGCCAAGCAACGGTTTGACGGCAAAAGTTAAACCAGAAGCGATGTCAGGCTTGCCCAATCTTGAGGCTTTAAGAATACTTGGTATAACTCGGCTTCTGGGGTATTTGGTTCGGGTTGATAGCCGTACTCCCAACGCACTAATGGAGGTAAAGACATCAAAATTGACTCCGTGCGTCCGTTAGTTTGCAGTCCGAAAATTGTGCCCCGGTCATAGACTAAGTTGAATTCAACGTAACGTCCACGCCGATATAATTGAAAATTACGTTCGCGATCGCCATACTCCATTGACTGCCGCCGCTTGACAATTGGCGTGTAAGCAGGTATAAAAGCTCTACCACAATCCTGCACGAATGCAAATAATTCTTCCCAATTGCGGGATGCTGGGATGTCAACGCGATCGCTGGTGATTGCTGCTACACCTTTGGGATCGGGGCCTCGATAAAGCTGACCTTGACCGTCCTGATAGTCAAAAAAGATCCCGCCAATGCCCCGCATTTCTTGACGATGTTTGAGATAAAAATACTCGTCGCACCAAGGTTTAAAGACTGGATAATATTCGGGATCGTGTGCGTCACAAGCCTGCTTTAATGTGTAATGAAAATGGGCTGCATCTTCAGCAAACGGATAGTAAGGCGTTAGATCGATGCCACCGCCAAACCACCAAACCGGGCCAGCTTCAAAGTAGCGGTAGTTGAGATGAACCGTTGGCACGTAAGGATTGCGCGGATGCAATACCATTGAAGTTCCGGTGGCATAAAACTGATGTCCCTCCGCTTCAGGACGTTGTGCCAAGATTGAAGGCGGCAGATGAGAACCCCAGACTTCAGAGAAATTAACTCCACCTTGCTCGAATACTGCACCATCGCGGATGACGCGGGATCTGCCGCCGCCTCCTTCAGGTCGTTCCCATGTATCTTCTTGAAACGTGCCTCCGCCATCTAGCTGTTGCAAACCCTGACAGATTTCGTCTTGCAACTGTCGCATCAATTGACTGACTCTAGTCTTGGCATCAACTGGGGGTAGAGATTTGGATTGAGTTGTTTGAGGAGTTAAAGTAGTCTTCATAAAATCAACCTATTTTTCCTATTTCCTAATAACGAACATTTGAACCAAGAAAGGCTTTAAAAACAGTGAAGTTTCTCAAAAACTTACTGCCTCAACACAGGCAAATACTTCCGAATTAATCCGATAATTACTTCCGGCACTTCCAGTTCTGGATTCAACCCTACATCTTCTAGTTCTATAAATGCTTGGATTGCTTGTGGATTTAGATTTGCAAGGCGACGCCCTACTTCCGGCCCTGTAAACTTCGCTTGGCTTCCCCAAATAAAGATGGTAGGTGTTGTCAATTTTGGAATGTATTCTGATAGATCGAAGGATGAGCTACCTTGTAAAAATGATAGAGCAGCATACTCGGCATTTGGCTGCTGCGCCGATTGCACAAAAGCTTCTACAATTTCGGGAGAAAGACGATTGGGTTGAGCAAACACTCGCTCAAAAAAGTCACGAATGCCAAAGTTGCTGACTTGGCCTGCGTAAAGAACGCGATCGAGAATAGGAATACTAGCAATTTGAGCAAAAAAGCTATTGCTGTAGTATTGTCTGAAGTCTTTGATACCTGAGGGAAGCGTGAGAATAAGTGACTTAAACAGGTCGGGACGTTCGATTGCTGCTCGGATTGCAAATGCTCCAGTTAGGGAAGAAGCAATTATTGTTACAGGGCCTTGGCACGTCTTCTCGATGAACTCAATTAGCATCAGGATGTAGTCCTTCGGAAGATAATTTTGTTCGGGATGATCCGATCGCCCCCAGCCAATTAAGTCGGGTGCTAACACTCTAAACTCCCCTGCAAATGCTGGATAGACCTTCGACCACCCGTAGGCAGATGCTCCACCTCCAATCCCGTGGAAGAATATTAAAGTTTCGCGGTCGCGTAACGTATCCGATGGCGTATCGCCCATTCCATCGGTTGCCCAAAGTTCACCTTGGTTAGTGTAATAAGCAATTTTTCCCAAGCTGGTTAAAACGGAGCGTTGAACAAAACCGAGTGGAATGAACATGATAAATTCTTCCTCTACATCGACAACATGAAATCAAAACTAGAAAGTTTAATTGCCAAGTTTCGCTAACCAACGAGCAGCATCTTTGGCGTGATAAGTCAAAATCAAGTCAGCACCAGCCCGTTTAAAGCCAGTCAATGTTTCTATTACCACCCGTTCTTCGTCAATCCAACCGTTGAGGGCAGCAGCTTTAACCATCGAGTATTCGCCAGAAACGTTGTAAGCAGCAACGGGTAAGTTGCTTGCTTCCTTAACGCGCCAGATAATATCCATGTAGGCCAAGGCTGGCTTGACCATTAACATATCTGCACCTTCGGTAATGTCGAGTTCGATTTCTCTTAAGGCTTCACGACCGTTACCGGAGTCCATTTGGTAGGTTCGGCGATCGCCAAATTGCGGTGTTGAGTCGGCGGCATCGCGGAAAGGCCCGTAGTAAGCCGAGGCATACTTGGCGGCGTAAGATAATATCGGCGTATCTTGGTAGCCTGCTTCATCTAAACCCAAACGAATGGCTTGCACGAAACCATCCATCATTCCCGAAGGTGCGATGATATCTGCACCCGCTTTAACTTGTGAAACTGCCGTTTTTTTCAGCAATTCCAGGGTTGGGTCGTTGAGAACTCGCCCGGTTAAATCTCCTACTTCTAAATAGCCGCAGTGACCGTGACTAGTGTATTCACACAAGCAAGTATCGACGATAACGATTAAGTCGGGTACGGCTTCTTTAACGGCAGTAGCAGCTTTCTGCACGATCCCGCAATCGTGCCAAGCGCCCGTTGCATCTGAATCCTTATCTTCAGGAATGCCAAATAAAATAATAGCTGGAATGCCGAGGTCGTAGACTTCCTTCGCTTCTTCCACGATTTTGTCTACAGAAAGCTGGTAAACTCCGGGCATAGATTTGACTTCGTTAGCGATCGCCTCACCTGGTACGGCAAAAAGAGGGTAGATTAAATCGCTGGTTGTCAGGACGTTTTCGCGCACCATCCGCCGCAGTTGGGGATGGCTTCTTAGCCGACGCGGGCGATGAATTGGAAACATAGTATTTGATGAAAGGCTTTACTTAGCCAATAGACTTCTTGCAGAAATGGGTAAAGGCTACGGTGTACACACAAGTCTGAAATAGTTTACTAACTGAGTTTTAGTGTCAGTTTTACCCCACCCTAACCCTCCCCTTGGAAAGGGGAGGGAACTAGATTTGCTGTTTCCCCCCTTTCTAAGGGGGGATTAAGGGGGGTAATTCAACTTGTGTCTACCTAACTACGCTGGACTGTCTGGAAAATTTCAGCCAAAATCTCTGTAGCTCCCTGTTGCCGCAATTTATGGGCTAATTGAATACCTAAATTTTCTGCCTCGCTAGCAGTGCCGGTAACAGAATCTTTGACTAGACGTTTGCCATCGACGCTGGCGACTAACCCTGTTAATGTCAGCGTATTTTCGTCTAGTTGGGTATCAACACCGATTGGTACTTGGCAACCACCTTCTAGTTCTCGCAAGAAGGCACGTTCGGCTAAAACGCGATCGCGGGTAGGGACGTGTTCGATTGCTTTGAGTAATGACAGCACTTGCAAATCGTCAGTGCGGCATTCAATCCCTAACGCTCCCTGTCCGACGGCATAAAGAGAAAGTTCGGTGGGCAGAATTTGATGAATGCGATTGCTCATCCCCAATCGCTGCAACCCTGCTGCTGCCAAAATCAGCACATCGTACTCTCCATCATCCAGCTTTGCCAAGCGCGTATTTAAGTTACCGCGCACATCCTTAAAAGTAAAGTGGGGGAAGTGATAACGCAATTGTGCAAGGCGGCGCAGGGAAGAAGTGCCGATCACTGTGCCTTCTGGCAGCGTATCGATTTGCTTATCTTTGTGCTTTTGATGCACAACTAAAGCATCTGCTGGGTTTTCCCGTTCTGTTACGGCTGCTAAGGCTAACCCCTCTGGCAAGCAAGTCGGCAGATCCTTGAGAGAGTGAACCGCAAAGTCAATCTCCTGATTGAGCATTCCCAATTCAAGTTCTTTGGTGAATAATCCCTTATCGCCAATCTTGGCTAAGGCCACATCTAAGATGTTGTCGCCTTGGGTGGACATGGTGTGGACTTCAAAGGAAATATCGGGAAAATGCTTTTGGAGTTGTTCTCGAACCCAGTAAGTTTGCACGAGTGCGAGTTGGCTTTTACGAGAACCGATGCGGATGGTGCGAATGGGACTAGAAATATTAGATGAAGCGGGTTGCACTGAAGTCATAGCTTTTAGTTGAGATTGTTTGACGCGTAGTTGAGCTGCTTGACTGTCTCGAAAAAGAAAGCAACATTCTCTTCTGGAGTGTTCGGTAAAATCCCGTGACCGAGATTGAGGATGTGCTTTTGGTTCCCCGCTTTACGGATCGTGTCTAGAATGCGAGCGCGGATTAGCTCTTTAGTACCGAACAACACGCAGGGATCGATATTTCCTTGCACTCCAATATTTGCGCCGAGTCGCTGCCGCGCTACTGCCATATCTACAGTCCAGTCTACGCTGACGATATCGACACCCGATTGCGCCATTAACTCTAGGATGCCAGCACTGTTGTTGATATACAAAATTAGGGGCGTGTCCGGGTGCGTTGCTTTCACCTGTTGCACGACTCGTTGCAGGTAAGGTAGAGAAAACGTTTGGAAATCTTCAGGGCTGAGTTGTCCCGCCCAAGAGTCAAACAGTTGCACGATTTGGGCACCGGCATCAATTTGGTAGCGGGCGTAAACCGCGATCGCATCTGCCAGTTTACCTAAAAATTGATGCAGCATCGCAGGTTGGCAGAAAGCCATCCTTTTGATAATGGCGTAGTCTTTCGAGCTTTTACCTTCAATTGCATAGGCAGCTAGCGTCCAAGGAGCGCCAACAAAGCCCAAGACGGTAGCTTGACCGTTAACTTCTTGGCGTAGCGTCCTCAGAATTTGCTGCACAAAGGGTAAAGAAGCTTCGGGTTCGAGGGCAGTCAGCGCCTCAATTTGGGCTGATGTGCGGATTGGCTGCTCGAATATTGGCCCTTTACTTTCGATAATGTCAAAGGAGATACCCATACCAGGCAACGGCGTGAGGATATCTGAGAACATAATCACCCCGTCGGGTTGGAAGGCATGGAAAGGTTGCAGCGAGATTTCCACGGCTAAATCGGGGTTTTCGGAGCGATCGCGGAACGAAGGATACTTCTGACGCAAATCTCGATAAACTTTCATGTAGCGGCCTGCTTGGCGCATCACCCATACCGGAGGGCGATCGAGTACCTCACCTCGCGCCGCTTGCAGTAACGTATAATTCCCCATACATTTCTCCCTGGATTTAATAATTGTCATTTCAAGAATTTGGGATTTGCAACAATCCAATCTTGTGGGGTGGGCATCTTGCCCGCCCTAGTTATGCGAACTCTAAATTTAGTTCTTCAATAAGATAGAAGCTGTTCATGAGCGATCGCCCACTATGGCTGAAACAAACCATTCTGTTTTCTCAGGAGAAGGTGGCATTAAATTTCCGTTCGAGTTATCTGATTGGCTCCGATCGGGTTTCATTAAATTTCCGTTCGAGTTGTCTGATTGCTGCCGCTCAGGTTTCATACCCCATCCCATAGCCAAACATTTTTGCCGAAGTTTGCGATAAGCAAGAGATAAGTTATCGCAAGGAACGTGAACTTCGTCTGACAACTTATCGGGGACTGCCGTAGGATATTCGGACTCAACCACTCCCTTATCTTCCATTACAACTTTGTAAGCTGCTCGCTGAAAGATGCCATCAGCCCAAGGGAAAGTTAGAAAACTGCGAAACTGAATTCGCTTGGTAATAGTGGTGCGATCGTCAACAGGAACGTGGACAGTAAAATTAACCAGCTTGCCACGACCGAAGTCAACCACTAACCGAGTGATATTGGGCATATAAAAGCCTAGAGTCACCTTCACATTGGCTTTCAATGGGCGAAACACAAAGGCGAAAAGGTCTTTTGCTTTGGTGTAATCTCTGACATTAACTTTAGCGTGACCCTCCCAGTCCCCTACATTCAGCTCGTAATCTTCCATTTTTTGCTCTAATGCAAACCCATTGCCGAAGGACTTGGAATGAATAATAGATACATGAGACATATCCATATCATTCTCTAGCGTGCGGGTGTAGTGAGCATTCAGTTCGTATTCAAAGAAAATTTTCTGTAGACTTGGGTCTTCAAATTCTGGCAAGGGTGGGATTGGCGGACGTTCTTCTTCTGGTAAGTCTCCATAAAATAGCCAGATAAAACCGTATTTTTCCTGTATTGGATAGCTATCTACACGAGCATTCTTAGGAATAGGAATTCCGGGTTGATTAGCAGGAATATTAATACATTTCCCATCTGCTTGAAACTTCCAGGCATGATAGGGGCAATGGATACAATCATCTTTTACCCAACCGAGAGATAAGGCAGCACCACGATGGGGACAGCGATCTTGGAGAGCTATCAGTTGTCCTTTAGCGTTACGGTAAAAGACTAATTTCTGATTTAATATCCGCACTTGTTTGGGCTTTGTAGTAACGACGGCGCTGAACTCACAAGCGTACCAGAAGTTTTTTAACATACTTCCTTCCTGTTATTGCTATTAAGAATCATGGATTTTCTTAAGTTACGCTTTGAGCAATAACTTCTTCAACTTTTGCATGGACTTCAATACTTTCAAGTCTTATTTGAGCAACTTTGAAATGTTCCCGGTTCACTTGAGCAAGATTGATGTTTTTTGCTGCTATCTCTACAGTACTTATTGATAGGGAGGATGTTTCGGCAACAAAACTAGATTGCACCTCTCCTGTCTCTAGATTAAACAACTCTTGCAGAACTTGGAGAACAAGACGTTGAGCTTCTACATCTCGCTGCGTCCGCAGTTGCACCATCGGTTCGTGGAGAATTTTGTTGATAATCCTTTGAGTTAAGGCTTCGACGGCTTCTTGATGTTTTTTAGCAAAATCAGACCCCATACGGGACAAAGCTTTTTCTAACTCTTGTTCGCGAATTTTTTCGAGTTTGTCCCGTAAACAGCTAATAATAGAAACGGTTTCTCGCGATCGCAACCAAGTTTGAAATGCCTCTACATCCTCTTGGATTAATGCTTGCGCTTCTATTGCCATTTGCCGACGACTTTCTTGATTCTGGGCAACGACGGTTTTTAAATCATCAACATTAAACACCCGCACGTGAGGTAACTCATTAACATCCGCATCAACGTTACGAGGCACTGAAATATCGACCAGCATCAAAGGCTGTTCGGGTTGCAATGCAGCTTTGAGTTTGGCTTTATCGAGTAAGGGTTCAACTGAAGCAGTGCTGGTAAAAACTAAGTCGGAAGCTGCCACTAAGGACATCAATTCAGCGAGGGAATAATATTGCACTCCAGCATCACTAAATTGATTCGCCAATTCCTCTGCTCGTTCGACGGAACGATTGACAATTGAAATTTGAGTTGCGCCTTTAGAGATTAGATGTTGCACCAGTCGCCGAGCCATGTTGCCAGCGCCGACAATTGTCACTCGGCAAGCCGATAACTTCTCTACTTTGATTTGGGCTAATTCTACTGCCGCAGAGCTAACCGAAACCGCACCCGTACCGATTGATGTTTGCGTTCTCACCCGCTTTGCAGTGGTAACGGCTTGCTTGAACAACTGATTGAGGATGCGTTCGCCCTGATTGTATTGCTGAACCAGTTGGTAGGCGTGTTTGACTTGAGCTAGAATTTGTCCTTCTCCCAACACCAAGCTATCCAAACCGGAAGCAACTTGCATCAAATGCTTAACAGCATCTTGCTGTAGCAGAGTAAACAAGTATTGCTGCAAGTCTGCAAAAGCCAGTTTACTGTACTCGCAAAGAAACTCTGTCACCTCTTGAGCTGCCCGATCTATCTGGTTTACAACTACGTAAATTTCTAAACGATTGCAAGTGCTAAGAATGGCAGCTTCTTCAATGTGAGAGTATTTACACAGCTGGGCGATCGCGTTTTCAATTCGTTCTTCTGGAATACTCAGTTTTTCCCGAATTTCAACCGGAGCTGTTTTGTGACTAAGACCTACAAGTGCGATATTCATGTTTCCTCTTTTGAAGTTTGTCTTCTTCTAGAGCCTCGGTCAAGTAATATGGATGGTTCTAAACAAGATGATTGAGAAGTGACTTATACTGCGATCGCAGACTTAGTAGCAACATTCTCAACGATCTGGTTTTTCTGTGGTGCGATCTGTTCGTACTCAAAAAAGCCAGAGTTAAATATTCCTTTGGGATCGTACTTACTTTTCATTTCATTAACTTTTGGCCAGTAATCGCCAAATTGGCTTTGCCACTGTTGAATAGTAAAATCTATCCAGCAAGTTAGATATCTTTTTCCGCCCATCTCTAAACTCAGGTTACTGAGCTTTTTCAATTCAGCTAAGATGGGTTGAACTTGCGATTTCGGAATGCTGGGATAAATTCCAAACCCAATAATCAGTTCTTCCTCTTGCGGTAAACGAAACATCGGCATCGTGTTATTCCGGTTTACCAAGCAAAAGCAGCCCATTTGTGCTTTACTGATATCGAGAAAAGAAGGCAACTGTTTGAGAGCCGTTTCGATGTAATTTTTAGCAGATGACGCCGGAAGAAAAACATCCATCCAAGGGTGAGCGATATCCTTACTATCTACTTGAATCATCGGTTCGATGAATTGTGCAAATCCCAAGTCTTCAGTATGGATATGACGGTAAAAATTTAAGCCAGCAAGGATTTCTTTGTCATCAATAGCGTCAAGAGAATTTGCTTCAACAGTAATCCGCAAGGTGTAAAACCATTGAATCAAAGGTTGCATTATTCCTGTAGCTCTGGATACTCCTTGCAAACAGGGAACTGGGAAAGATACGAGATGATCGACCCTTTGTTCGGTTACTAAAACCCGTTTGTCATTCAAAAGAGCATCTAGGTTGTCATAGAACAACAAATACGTGCGGGTTTGGGAAGGATAAACTTTGAGTTTGTGCTGAACTTGGGTAATAATTCCAAACTGACCGTAACCGCAAAGTACGTGATTAAAAAGTTCGCTGTTTTCTTCAGGCGAACACCAGAGAATCTCGCCTTCTGCGGTTACAACTTCTACACCAAGACAATTATCAGCTTGATTTCCGTAACGAAAAGAGGCTGCACCTATACCACCCGCAGAATGAGTTCCTCCTACAGAAACACCAAAATAATTGGTTAATACGGGAGGAACTAAACCATCAGGAATACAAGCATCAATTACTTGATTCCAAGAAGTCCCCGCATCAGCTTTAAACCAGAGTTGATCTTTTTGGATATCTCGAATTTTATCGAGATTCCTCATATTTAAAACGATTCCATCTTGGTTTAAAGACTGACCGCCTAACGAATGTCCCGCAGCGCGTGAAGAAACTACTAATCCTTTTTGAGCGGCATATTTGACAGTTTGGGCAATATCGTTAGCGTTTTGAGGAGTGACAACAACTTGAGGAGACTTTTGGAATATACCACCAAAATCTTCGGAAACTTCTGTCAAAATTTCTGAAGCTTTGCTGACTTCACCTGCAATCAAATGCTTGAGGTCTTGAACAATGCCATTCATAAAAGTTACGATCCTTTAGAAAGAGATGTTTTTAAAAGGTTCATCCCAATCTGCAAGATTTTAGGAGTTAAGCGAATCAAATCGAGAATATGAGAGAACAAGCTCGGTGCTTTTTGTGGCTTTACTTCTACCCCTTTAGCAGGTCTTTCATACTTGAACATACAAACGCAGTCACCATCTGCCTGCTTGCTAATAATTGCGGCTTTCATTCCAGGAAATGCTCTCCTGGTTGCTTCTTGTTCCATCTCGCAAATAACTCGGCAAGGGCTTTCAAGTCCATATTCTTTGGCAATTGAAAGAACTGGACAAACTCGTTGAATTTCTAGTGCAGCATCTTTTCCTTCTTGGGAAATATCTACGACTTGCATTTGGAAGCCCATGATCCGAAAGATCGGAATTGCATCGGTAAAGCCTTTGGCTATGGTGGTATTGTCAATAAAAGCACCCATGAACGCTTTTTGATGACCAGGGTAGGCTAACATCATTTGTTCAAAAGCTGCATCTTCTCCAATTTCATCTGACAGTTTTTTGTAGGCTGCAAATCGATTCCTAAACATACTCACTGCTTTAGAGGAATCCATTTGCATCACATCGTTCATGGTAATGTCGCCAATACCTATAACGTTATCCATTGCCAGTTCTCCGTGTTTGTTACTCATTTAAATGATCTAAAAAAACGAGCTAATCAATGGCTGATTACTGCTAAATTTTAGATAGCGATCGCCATAAACTTTTTTGCTCCTATAATCCTACGATTGACTTCAGGGATAGCATGTCCTTGGTGATTCAGGACTAGTATGAATTGAACTCCATAAGTATAGTAAAATGATCGTCAACGTTAGATATCTGCTAGCAAACATACACAGGAATACAATATCAACTTCTTGTACCTGCTTGATGGAGAAATGACTCAACCATTGAACTTGGAAAAACTTGCTAATTTCAGTTTTGAAGTTGGTGAATTCAGTTAAGTTAGACCAGCGAAATAATTTGTTAATTTTTAGCAAAATACTTGTCGGCAATTTTTCCATAAATACCTTGTTACTTCCTATTTAGAGGCTATCTCTAAAGAAATGTAAAGAGTAAAAATTAGGCGCTTATCATACCATTTCACTCAATTCTTGATACTAGCTCAAGAGCCTGCCCTGCTGAAGAACAGGCTGTCATCTGTATCAATCTTCAGGTGAAACGGTATTAGCCCTCTTTTTATCACTTTGGGAGAACCCAATCACTGAAAGCCTTTCAGAGCTTTAAGCTCCAGGTTTTGGTTACAAATTTTAGTTCCTGTTAGAAAATAAACACTCAAAGCTTGACTCGATAAAAGTTTCGGAATCTTGCTGCGATTATTGTTTTCCAAGAGTAACAAAACAGGGTTAGGATTTGAATAGCCAACATTTTTTATCGGCTGCTGTTTTCAAATTTGCTCTTGACCGTCTTTACACCCATTCCTGGGGATTTCTCAGTACCTCTAGAAGCTTTGCTTCTTGGCTATCAGCAGTGGGTTGGTCATTATAGTTCCAAAAAGCTTCTCCAGGCATACAATTAAGAACACTTTGTGTACTCACAATGCCGCTTTCCAATCCGAATCGAACACCTCTGTCATGCAGTAGAATAAATTCGGCATAACGTCCGCGTCTGATGCGCTGCCAATATTTATCCTGTTCCGTAAACTCCATATCCTTACGTTGTTTGACAATCGGAAAATAAGCAGGGATGAAAGCTTCAGAACAAGTTTTTACGAAGGAAAGTAGAGTTTCGACATCGGAATGTTGTAAATTGTCAAAGAAAATTCCACCTACACCTCTACACTCACTGCGATGAGGAAGATAAAAGTATTCATCACACCACTTTTTCAAGCGGGGATAGAGTTCTAGATCGTGGCGATCGCAAGCTGCTTTATGTACTTGATGAAAATGAACTGCGTCTTCTTCAAATAAGTAAATTGGTGTTAAGTCACCTCCACCGCCAAACCACCAAGAACCAGGTTCAGTGCCATCACCTAATTGAAAGTAGCGATAGTTAACGTGTGCTGTCGGTATCATGGGATTAGATCCATTAATGACAACACTGGTACTCGTAGCGAAGAAAGAAGTACCTTTTTGATCTGGCGTTATAGTTGTTGGGTCAGCCATCACAACATCCGATCCTCGGAAAGTCACACCAGGAGGTAACTCACCCTGCATCGATACGTAGTTGATACCTACTTTTTCAAATACATTCCCGTTCCGCAGCGACTTGTCGATATATATAGCACCGTTACTGTTTTCACCTTGTACCCATTGGCCTCTTTCATCTCTTGTCCAGCGTTGTTCGTCAAGTTTGCTTCCATCTATTTCCTCAATAGCTTGGCAAACATTATCGAACATATCTAGCAAAAAACTTTCAACTCTATTACTAATTGGTGGTTGCTTGACTGCTGGGTTTTCAAGAATTTGAACCATGACAACTGACCTCGTAGTGACTAAATAGTTATTTGCAAAAAAGGAATTTTGGAATCTAGAAAAATTGGAAGTTGCTTCTCAATCTTTCATCTTGAGGTTTTATTGATTAAGTATGTTTGCTTTGTAGCAAAAGTCTGGAAAGGAAAGAGCTAGCATTTCGCGTTAATTACTTTTGGTTTTCGCGTTACCTAAGTCCTTTCGCTATCTATCTTTTTACTTTAGTCAGGTTTTTACTAGTGAAGATATAGAATTTTAGGAAAATTATAAAGAAAATATTAAAAATGTAACCGCCTAGTTTAGAGAAGAAAAAGAGGATAACTTCAATAGCTATAACCAGTCACACTTCAAATCAGTATTTGACATTATTTTGACTTAACTAAAAAATAAGTTATTATTAGCTAATATTTAACTTAAACATAATCAATATCTCAGTCCTTAGATAGAAGACAGACTATTGTTGTAAATTATTAGTGTTTGTACTATTTTTTTAGCTTTTTCAATATTCGAGATTTCCAGAAAATAAAATATACAATTGCTTGAAATGATAATCATTTTAATAAGCTAAAAATCTGTAATAAGTAACTACGCAAAATTAATTACAGTCATTGTGAGCGAAGCAATCCCGGCCCTTGCGATTGCTTCATTTCGCTTCTCTACGAGACGCTCCGCGATCGCTGCATTCGCAATGACATTGTGTAATTAATTATGTTTACCTACTTATAAATATTTGCACTCAAGAGCAACTTAGGAGCAGCCGCACAGACGACACACCACCTACTACGAATGAAATAAACACTTTCTTTCCCTACTCCCCATATTTATTGAAAGTGCAGTAGGACATGGCTTTTTTAGTTAAATGTATCCATAAAGTAAGTTTGACTGACTAACTTAACAACTGGATGCTTATCATTCCCAGTCATAGTTTTAGCAAAATATAATGCTGTCTAAACCCTATCAAAAATATTTTTATTCCAATGATTCTCTAAAATTCAGCTTCGGGTATTTTTTTGAGGTTTAATCTTGGCAATCGGCTTGAGGCAATACCCTAAATTATTTAACTTGACACGAATTGTTTCCGAAGTTGGTAATTCTTCATCATTATAACCAAATTTATCAATTAGTTGCTGTCTGACTTCAGCCGCAGAAGGACGTGTATACAGTCTTTGGCTTTTACAATTTTGGTCTATTGGGCTTTGTAAATCGACAATGATTTTGATATCTTCTAAAAGATTTGGTAGTTTTGCTTCTGCTTTATAACGTCCTCTACTTCGATAATTATCCACGCAAGTGATACTAGTAGTTAGTTCTTTAATTCCTTTACTAATAGTTACACGATTCCATCCTAACTCTCGCTCCGCTAGAGACTGTCCACCGTGTCCTAATGCCACAACTGTTTGTGCTATAAATTTACGTTTGTCCGCACCTTTTAATTGCTGTGCGGTTTCCTTCAACAACTTTTTCAGTGAATCCGTTAATTGTATTGACACCTCTATTCACCCAAAAATCAAATCATCATTAAATTTACTACAAAAAGGCGAGAGAGAGGCTACCAACGGCAATCTCTCCTATTTTTATACAATGATTATCATTATTAAAATTGTATATTTTATTTTCTGGAATTTTCTGAAAATGCGTGCAGTGTTGTCACTACTAAATAACTTTTTTCTTAACTTCACTAGTCTTTACTGGTGAAAATTTTTAGAAAACTTACCCTAGATCACAAAGGACTTTTGAACTTTCGTTTTTTAACCTGGATGCATAAGGAGGAGCAAGAGGCATATACGGTGATTAAAGGTAGTATGCCGAAAGCGCTTAAGTTTCGGTTTAAAGCGCTCTGTGCACAATATGGATTAAAGATGAGTGAAGTCTTGGAAGTATTAATCAGCGAATGGGTAAAGGCTGATGGCCCAACTTCTTCTTTCATGACTAACACCTTAGATGAAGACCGAGACAGTATCACGCATATCAAGGCATATATTCCCTCTTCCCTGAAGATACAATTTAAAGTTCTTTGTGCTCAAAGAGAGGTTATGCAACGCTTTATCCTCTACAACCTTATTCGTGAATGGGTAGAAACAACCCATGAAAGAAACTTGCCATGAATCTATTATTCCGTTCAACTAACATCGACAAACCCAACAAAAGTAACCAATTAAGTCTAAAGAGTAGTAATCCCTTTATCCAACTGATATTTAACAGGGATACTATATCTGAGACTCGCAAGCTTCTAGATAGAGCTATAGTATCTGCTGCCAAAGATACATTACCAAACTGCAAGCCACCTGCCTTAACTCCCTCCCACTGGATCTGGCAACTTGCCGCTTCCTACCATTTAACTCACTATACTGCGCTATTAATGGAAGAAGCAGCTGGGCGCTTTGCTGGATTGGGACGCTGGAGTTTAGCACAATGGGCAGCACAGAAAGCTCGTGAAGAACAAGGTCACGATCGCCTCGCCTTGCTTGATATTCAATCGATGGGATATGAGGCGGAAGCTGTAGTCAAAGCACTCCTCCCTCCGACTGCTATGGCTTTGCTGAATTTCTTCACTCAGAGTGTACAAGCAGCAGATCCAATTGGTTGCGTTGGGTATTGCTATACGATGGAACGTCTAGCAATGAATATCAAAGCAGAGCATATCCAACAGGTAGAAGCGATACTACCACCTAATACTTATGCTACTCGCTGCCTGCGAATGCACAGTTGTTTAGGTAGTGACGTAAAGCACGTGGATGAGACAGTTGAAATAGTGGCAGCACTAACTTCAGAAGAGCGCACTAACATAACTGTCGCCTGCTATGAAACTGCACTGTTGTACTTCAGTTCGCTTAAGGAGAAGTATATATCAGAAGTGGAATTACAGCAGGTATTGAATCAGTTGAGGTTAGATCCCTGTAATCAGAATAATTCTCTTCCTCAATACATTTGCTAGTGCAAATATCGCTGAACAATGATTAATTTGTTGGCGTTACAGAGAAAGCGGAATGATTTAGCAAATTGTAAAATTTCTCTGTCTGCTTCCCCTGTACGAGAACTGCCTAAGAACAGCTTGCTACAATTCATCCACTTGTTGTGGAACGCCAATTTGTTTAACCAATTCTTAATCACATACTTGAAACAACCTGAGGAAAATACAATGAACGTCGCAATTACAAGCATTGGACAGCAACTTTTCAGTTGGAAATCTTTTAAATACTACTTGAAGCACAACTTCAAGACTTGGTTTCAAGTTCCAAATGACGACGAAATTGAACTGGAAGACTTTTTGAAAGATCAATTCGGCCAAGGACTATTTTTTAATATTCCTTCCTCTTTCTAAGCTTTTGTGAGGAGTTAATATAAAGCGTATTTTGTCAATCAGTCAAAATACTCTCTAGTCCTCAATAGAGCGAAAATAGCGATCGCTTGGGCGCGGGCACTCCGCGCCATCACTCAATTATTAAAGCAAATAATATATAAGTTTTTCATCTTATTTAGGTGATTATCTAATTTCAGATAATCACTTAAATAATTACTAGATGTTAACGCAATATTTACAGCTTTTTAACCTTTCTTTATACAACCATAGCTATATTGCGATTGGTAAGTTTTATTTAATTTCTGTAACTTTAACATAAACAATTGTAGTTTATTTAAACAAATAAATAGTAACAAATGAAGAAGTCTCATTTTTTCAGGGCTATTCTACCTATTGCTGTACCAACAGTAATATCTTTCACTCTGCTTAATTATCTACAAAAGCCACTAATAGCCGAAACCTCAAGCGTTCATTTAAGAATGGGCAATCCTAGTAATGCTGGCAGTAGTTACAGTAATTTTTTGTTGAGCAAATCTCAATACGCAGTTTCTTACAATTGCTATAGAGGGACACCAAATTGGGTAAGTTGGCAGCTAAACACATCATGGCTAGGAAGCGCACCTCGCCAAGATGATTTTCGTGCAGATACTACATTACCTTCAAGCTGCTACCGAGTCACTTCTTCCGATTATACTGGTAGCGGTTTTGACAGGGGACACATGACTGCTTCAGCAGATAGGACAAATACAGTTACCAATAACTCTGCTACTTTTTTAATGACGAATATAATTCCTCAGTCACCTGATAATAATCAGGGGCCTTGGGCTGCACTAGAAAACTATTCTAGAGACTTAGTAAACCAGGGTAAAGAACTCTATATTATTTCGGGTTCCTATGGCACTGGTGGAACTGGCTCGAATGGAACAAAAAACACAATTGCTAATGGTAACGTTACAGTTCCGACCAGAACATGGAAGGTTATTGTAGTATTAAATTCATCAAATTCTGATGCTAGCAGCGTCACTACTAACACAAGAGTAATTGCAGTGAATATGCCTAATTCGCAGGGAATTAGAAATAATAACTGGACAAACTACAGAGTTAGTGTTGATTCCATTGAAACAAACACTGGTTACAATTTGCTCTCTAATGTTTCTTCGTCTGTTCAAAGTGTGATTGAGTCTAGAGTTGACAATTTGTAAGGATACTTACTTCACTTAAAACTTAAAGCCTGTCTGTAAATTATAGACAGGCTGATGTTTGATTAGTTAGGTTTCTACAACTTTTGTCGAAATTCCGCCTAAATCTTTATCTGGAGTTTTACCAAGAATATAGACATGAATACTTATCGTACCTATGCGATAAACCTTGATATTAGTGAGATGATCTCTTAGTGTTTTGACAAGTGATTTAAACTTTGGCACATTTTGTTGTTGTATTTCATCGTGCCATTCTTTTTCTTGGGCACAGTTCCGAAAAAAATAATCTAGTTCTACTTCTTCAACTGATGTTTCTTGAGGATGTCCTGTTAACTGGAGAAGTTTTTGATTTGTCAAAGGTTCTTGCGCTTGATTAGACCACAAAAAAGCTTCAAAAGGATACTCTGATTCACTTATCATTAACAAACCATCGGAGGCTTGTTTAAATTTTTCCGTAATCTCGTTAGTCATAAAATTTATTTATGGTTATGAGCATTGATTTTTGAGTTTGCCAATCAGAGAATTAAGATTAATTTAGGTAGGCCAACCTTGAGGAAGATTTTCAAAATTATATCTTCTGTCTTTCAATCTTTGAATAAATTAGTTGCGGATGTATGCAGTATCAAAAGTCCCAAGCCTATCAAAATAAACATCAGTTAAGCGATCAGGGTCTAAAGCCATTTCACCTTTATATACTGCACCATCGTTGGAATCATCCCAACCCCAAGGGGTATTATATAAGTACTTTCTTTACTTCTCTAACGATACATTTGTTTCAAGTAAAAACCATTCAACTGAGTTTAAAGGAACGAAACCCCATCATTGAGAGCTAATTCGTAAATAAAATCTAAAGAGAACTGAATCTGGGTTGACTCAGGTTATAGGCTCAATCGATTTCGGCGTTTGAGTAAAGATTATGAGTTGTACACAAAGTTAAGTGAAGCAATGATTTATGGCTCATTGATTCGTCTGATGGTAAAGCGAATGGCATCTTAAGCTTTTATTTACGAATCAGCTCTGATCTCCCTTACCCTTACTAGCTGAGGAATTTTCGTTTTCCTCAGCGTCTAGCCATGCTCGAATTAACTCAAGTGCCTTCTGACTCATCGTAGTTCGATGCTTGGCACAGGCAACCTTGAATCTGGTTCTCTCAGCCTCCGGCAGAAAAACTCGGAAATTTACTGTCTTGTCTTCTTCTGACACAACTGCCCTATCAACACGAATTAGCCTCATTGTGGCATTTGCTTTGTTCAGATCAAATACGGCAGCTAGCCCAGTTGCGGCAACTGACCCAGTTGGTTTATCCTAATTTCCATAGTCTATTTGCAACATTTAGACTTCACTGCTGAACTTGACTAACCAAAAAAAACACCAAAAGCCAGCGCCCAACTTTCCACGGCTGACGCTGGCTTATGGTTTCCCCATTCAAGGAGATTTTATCTATGGTAAAACCTGTGAGCGCTCAACGCGATCGCTTGGATACTTATCAACAGGCTTTGGATGACTTTGGCATTACAGAGCTACTATCACGGTTAAGCAATTTTTCCGATCCAGATTTTGATGCAGCATACTTGGTGGAGAAACAAGAGCTAGAAAACCTAGTAGCCATACTCATCCAAAGGCTAACTCATAGCCTAGAAGATAATCTAATTGCCAGTTATTTAAGTGCCATTCAGCAAGGCAAATCAGATTCACTGTTGAGCCAAATTAATGTAGAAATCCCGCCACAGTCGATTGATTTACCAAGCCATTTCCCAAACGTCGAAACACCTAGCTTTTTGTACGGCGACAAACTACGGTGGGTTTCGTCTAATGATCGCACAGATTGGGGGATTGCGATCGGGAGATTTTACAGCTTTGCACCTCATCGCTGCTGTTGGATGTGGCGCTACCTGATTTGGTTAGCTAAAGATAGCCCCAGCGCAGCCTGGACAGGTGCAGACACTGCTTGGGAAGAAGACTTAGAGCCTTTAACATCAGAAAAAGGTTTATGAAAAATGCTCGTCCTTTAACGGAGCGAGAGCAACAACTAATCCAACTCTACGCTAACTGTCAACTAGGAATGACTCCTCGGCAGTTTTACTCCAAGTGGCAGGTAAACTACGAAATACTTGCCTTGATTTGTTCGCGATCGCTTCCTACGGTGCAACGCTGGTTTAGAAGAGGTCGCAACTATCGGCCTCCGCTAACACTAGACTTACGTAATCTCGCTTTAATGGATTTTTTGCTTGAGCATTTTGAACAGATTCCTCCTAATCTCTTCAACAAGCTTTGTTCCTCAAGTCAAACTGAGAAGGACTCTCATACAACTAACTCCCAAAGCTAGGTCAAGTGAGGAAAGCAAATCCATATTTTAATCTAAATGTCAATATAATTCTGACATTTCTTTAATAGCCATTCTTAATTAGGATGGCTATTGTTTAATCCTAGTTAAAGAGGGATTTACTGTGAATTCTCTTAAAACAACAGATTTACAGGCTTTTACAACAGAGAAATTAAAGATTAAAGTTTTTTATGCTTTCTAATCCTAGTGAACTTGTAGCAAAACTTCTAGACATAGATGAAAGAGAATTTTGGAGAGTATGCTTACCTGGAGCACAGCTTCAAGGAAAAGACCTAAGCGGAGTAGACTGGTATGGCGGAAATATGAGCAAAGCCTGTCTAGATGGTGCGAATTTACAGAAAGCTGTTTTATTTCAATGTAAAATGACGGAGACATCTTTTAAAGGGGCGTTACTCACAGAGGCGTGTTTGAGAGCCGCAGACTTGAGAGGAGCATTTTTTCAGGGCGCTGATTTGAGAGAAGCAGATTTTGTGAATGCAAATTTGACTAACGCCAACTTAGCAGGCGCTGATTTGAGAGAGGCAGACTTTTCTGGTGCAAAACTTAATGGGGCTAATTTGTCTGGCGCAATGTTGGATGGAGCAAAAATACCTGGAAAAGTTGTTAATAACCAAGGTATTCGGTTTAACCCAACTTGGCGAATTTATCATTGGGAAGGGCTAAGGTTTCGCTCTAAGAACGAAATAGAAATTGCAAAGGCGCTTGATGAGGCTGGTGTTCTCTTCTTACCCCTTTGCCTAACTCGGCTCAATACGCCAACAGGTAGACGTAATCTAGAACCTGACTTTTTAGTTTGCCATCACGGTAAATGGGGTCTTATGGAAGTTGATGGCCCCTACCATACTCCATTGACACGAGTAGATGAACAAGGACGAGAACGCTTTTTTCAGCATCATGGTATCAGAGTAATTCAGCGCTTTGATGCTAAAAACTGTGAGGATAAGCCCCATGAAGTGGTTAGGGAATTTCTCCAATTAATCGAAAAAATGCACTAACTGTGAGAAAACGGCTGATAACGATAGTGGAAAGAATTTGAACTTTTGTTGATAGTTGATATCAGCTTCAGCAACTAGTTTATTAAGCTGGTTCTAAACTTTTAAGTAGCAATGACAATCTATATTTTTTTGCATACCCACTTAGTACAGCACTCAAAATCAAGAAGGCGAACGCCTGTCGCACCTGTAAATTCAATAAAAAACTAACTACTTAAACTTTTAAGATTTTTCTTTAATCGTTGATGCAATACATCGCTCCAAAAAGGAATAACAGCTTGTCCTTGACATATTGCCTCAAGTGCTGCTTGTTTGTCAAAATCTACTAGTTTCAACGGCTGCTCTTGAGAACGGGCAGATAAGAGCATCAGGCGTTTCATCTTTTCTTGAGGAACAAACTCCTCAAACAACCACGGCTCTTTTTCTCGCAGGATATTTAAAGCTTCTTGGCAAATTTCAAAATTTAAACCTATTGAGAGTAAATACTCCATCACAGCTAATTCCAACAGGTCATTTACCGAATAGTAAACATTACGTCCTTTTCCCGTCGTGTTCACGGTTGGCAAAACAACTCCTCTATCTCGCCAATGCTGTAACTGCCGACGAGAGCAGTTAGTGATTTCAGACGCTTGCGTACTTGTGTAAAACTTTTCTTCCATAAATTTGCTCCATATTATAGCATTTATCAGAATAAAATAACGTTTCTTAACAACACATACTGAATTTATCCTTTACTATTTTTTCATGAGCCAAATTACTATTCAAACTCGCCTAATTGCATCAGAATCAAGCCGCCAGAAGCTTTGGAAGTTGATGGCAAATTTTAACACCCCCTTAATTAACGAACTACTTCAACTGGTTGGTCAAGACCCTAACTTCGAGACATGGCGGCAAAAAGGCAAGCTTCCTACCACTATTGTTAGTCAACTATGCCAAGCTCTCAAAACAGACCTTCGCTTTGCAGGACAACCCAGCCGTTTATATATGTCAGCAATTCATATTGTGGACTACATCTATAAGTCTTGGCTGGCTATACAGAAACGGCTACAGCAGCAGTTAGACGGAAAGATACGCTGGCTAGAAATGCTCAACAGCGATGCTGAACTTGTGGAAACTAGCGGTTCCAGTTTGCAGGCTATTCGTACCAAAGCAGCGGAAATTCTTGCAATAGCTACGCCAGCATCTGGCTATGATAACTCTCTATTTAATGGGAAAAAGAGCAACAAAGCTAAAAAACCCTCTTCTTTTAGTCCTAAACGTAGTTTGTTCAATACATTATTTGATGCTTATCAAGAGACAGAAGACATCCTTAGCCGCAGCGCTATAAGCTATCTGCTGAAAAATGGCTGCAAATTTTTGGATATTCAGGAAAATCCAGAAAAATTTGCCAAACGTCGTCGTCAAGTTGAAATCCAAATTCAAAGGCTTACCGAAAAGTTAACAAGTCGGATGCCTAAAGGTCGAGATTTGACCAATGGTAAATGGTTAGAGACACTCTTCACTGCTACAACCACCTTTCCTGAAGATAACGCCGAAGCCAAGCGCTGGCAGGATATTCTATTAACTCGACCAAGTTCTCTTCCATTCCCCTTTGTTTTTGAAACGAATGAGGATATGGTTTGGTCAAAGAATCAAAAAGGTAGGTTGTGTGTTCACTTCAATGGATTGAGCGATCTTAGCTTTGAGGTATACTGCGACAATCGCCAACTTCACTGGTTTCAACGTTTCCTAGAAGATCAACAAACTAAACGCCAAAGCAAAAACCTGCATTCCAGTAGCTTATTCACTCTCAGAAATGGTCATCTAGTTTGGCATGAAGGAGAGGGTAAGGGCGAACCTTGGAACCTTAACCGATTGACCCTCTATTGTTGTGTTGACAATCGCCTATGGACTGCTGAAGGAACAGAACAGGTTCGTCAAGAGAAAGCAGATGAAATTAGTAAATTCATCACCAAGATGAAGGAAAAAAGTGACCTAAAGGATACACAGAAAGCTTTTATTAAACGTAAAGAATCAACACTTACTCGAATCAATAATAGCTTTGAGCGTCCTACTCAACCACTATACCAAGGTCAATCACACATTTTGGTTGGAGTCAGCCTGAGACTAGAAAAACCTGCCACGGTGGCTGTAATAGATGCGATCACTAATAAAGTTCTGGCATACCGGAGTGTTCGTCAGCTACTTGGTGACAATTACGAACTCCTGAATCGCCAGAGACGACAACAGCGATCGTTATCCCACGATCGCCACAAAGCACAAAAAAGTTTCTCTCCCAATCAATTTGGGGCATCTGAATTAGGGCAGTATGTAGACAGATTATTAGCTAAAGAAATTGTAGCGATCGCACAAACCCATAAAGCTGGCAGCATCGTTTTGCCTAAGTTAGGGGATATGCGAGAGATTCTCCAAAGTGAAATTCAAGCCATAGCCGAAGCAAAATGTCCAGGCTACGTAGAAATGCAGCAAAAATATGCCAAACAGTATCGGATTAATGTTCATTCCTGGAGTTATGGCAGGTTAATTCAAAGCATTCAAAGTAAAGCTGCTCAGGCAGGAATCATGATTGAAGAGGGAAAACAACCTATTCGAGGCAGTCCCAATGAACAAGCAAAGAAATTAGCACTTTCTGCTTACAATCTCCGTCTAGCTAGGCGAAGTTGACACATATCTGAACCTTAACAATAAAATAATAAATAGCGCCGCAGTTCATGCTGCTTGCAGCCTCTGAATTGTGTTAAATGAGGGTTAGTTTGACTGTAGAAATACAGTCTTGCTTTCTGACCCTAGTAGCTGCTCACCCTGATGCTGCTGTCTTCGGACAGGATAGGTGCGCTCCCAGCAATAAGGGCGCGGATGTACTGCTGTAGTGGCTACTCAATCACCCCCAATCAAGGGGGAACCCTCCCCAATTTTTCATCTGAAGAGGTGAAATTGGGGCAATATTTTTCAGATATCTGCGCGATTGCCAAATTCCTTATCCAGCCTGGATTTCATCGTTTTTTCATCAAGAAATAATTTTTGAGACTGAGGCTCAGATAGTAAATTGGCAGACATTCGCGCTCAGGACATCTAGAAACATTGCTCCACAATATTTTGAAACTTGGTGGGTCGCAATAACCCTCCAGCTACTGGGTGGGTTGAAAGGCTTCATCCCAGCATTTTTCTTCTGTATATCCAGAGTCGCAATAACCCTCCAGCTACTGGGTGGGTTGAAAGCTACCTTCAAGTTCTACTTGGCGCATCCCGGCGATCGCTTGTCGCAATAACCCTCCAGCTACTGGGTGGGTTATCATAATTTTTATTAGGGAGGGTTGAAAGAGAGCGCTACGTTGACATTATCGCTATAGTATCTGTAAATAAATGACATTAATTTGTCACTGGCAGTTAAACGACATCAATTTGTCCCGACGACAGATAATTAGTCCCAACGACACTAATCTGTCACCGACGACAAATAATTAGTCACTGTACAACAATAATGGACGTAACTGGATTCGAACCAGTGACCTCTACGATGTCAACGTAGCGCTCTAACCAACTGAGCTATACGTCCTTAACCACACAGTTATCAATAGTAGCATATACTTCTCTGATAAGGCAAGATAAAAGACCAAATCAGGCGAACTCTATCACCCCCTAAGTAATCAAGCTCAGACGATCTGAAGTATTTGTTTGATTTGTAAAAAACGTTGCACCACTTGCTACAAATCAAACAAATAAGTCAAATCCTTTTTCCTTTTGCCTTCAGCAAGACTTCCTGATTTCCTGCAAGCATCTTTAAGTTTCTCGAATCCAAAATGCTAATCCTCCCCCACGACCGCGAGCTGCAATGAAATCTTCTGTGACTAAAAAGAAGCCAAAGAAGGGTAGTTTAGCTATAGGTTGTTTGTAGAAATCTTCTGTTTGCACTTTACCAGCACGGATTTCTCTGTTGTAAATAACACGACCAAACAAACTGATAATCATCTGGTTAAAGTCAAAGGCCAATAAATTTTTCTTCCCAAAATATTGCACTGGCCCTGTGAGTTTCAATGAAACTGGGTTAAGCTCAACCTGATTAGCAATTTCGCCTCTGTCTGAATCCTGTTCCAAAGTGGCATTAAAGGAAACATGGATTGCCATAAACTTAGGTACATAGAAACCGTTACCTAATACAATTCCGCCGCTACCTCTGTTTTTCTTAGTGCCAGTAACAAAGCAAAGTTGCCATTTACCGAGCAGAAACTCAAACGGATAAGTCAACTTTTGTTGTTTGGCAGTTTTTTCTGCTTGGAGCAATGCCTTTACTAATATTTCAGCACTAGGGCGTATACTTTTCGGTTCTCTATACTTAGCCGCAGCCTGGGATAGCACGTTAATAAAGTCAAATGCCGCTTTAGGTGTTAAATTAGCCGTCATGAAGCCACTCTGGATTTAACTACTTCTTGATTTTCTGATAGATTGTAGCGTTCATCTGCAAGAAGACACATCTTTCAACCGTAGTATCCACTAGAAGTACGTCGCTCGATTTATTAAGGAGGCAGGAGGAAAACTGCTCGGTTGTTGAGCGTTGTCGCAACACTGTTTCCTGCCGCGACCAAAGGAAACAGCGGTTTAATATCATGTCCGCCTAATTAGTTATAATTCCCACATCTGTGCAAAAACCAGGAAACCCTCTTTCCCCCTGCCTCCTGCCTCCTGCCTTCTTCAAGACTTCATATTCCCTATCTTCACCAAGGATTCCCAACCATTGTAAATCCAGCCCAATAATAAGGATGCATAAGTGATTCATCAGCACTGTCAGCAGGTAAAGGCAAATTCCCAACTCCTCCTAGACCTTGCACTTGTCCATCCTTGACATAGATTTGCCCTTTGACCATAGCTACTTGAGCAAGTCTTAGAGCTTCTGCCTTAATTGGAGCTGTCTTTAAGTTCTCATAAAATTTTGTCATCAACGCTGCTGTGCCAGCATCATTAACCGACCAAAGACTAGCAACACTAGTTTTCACACCTGCCAACACTGCTAAACCCGCAAATCCCAGTTCGGATTCTTCATCCCCTAAAGCTGTTCTACAAGCACTCAGCACGAGCATTTCAACTTCAGGTTCATTCAAACGCAACTGTCTTAATTGGTTCAAGCGTAACTTGTCTTCCCACAGTTGAATATAGGAATTACTCAAAGCACCCGTAGCAAAATCGGCATGGGTTGCCATGTGAATAATTCCAAAAGGTTGTTGGCGGCGGATCGTTTTGAGATTTTCTAAGGTGGCTTGCTTATCTAATAATAATTTGCCCTGCCAGAGTTTAGATACTAGTGTTGATAACTCCAGGGGGACTGCTGGCAAAGGCTCTTGTCCCTGAGTACTTTGAGAAACTCCCAGCGCTAAAATTTGAGATTTTTTGATGTCTTTATAGAGGGTATTAGTCAGACTAAGACTAGGCATTAAGCCAATACTGTATTTTTCTACTAGAAATCCCTTACCATCGTGAAGTGCTGCCATTGGGGTTGAGCGTAACCCAATGTCTGGTAAAAAGACCAGATTGTTGATTTCTCTCGCCTGTAAATCTGCTTCTAGTGGTGCAATAATCCAGCGATAAAGTTGTTGAGATGAACGCAAATAACCGGTGCGACGGCGATTTTGTGGACTAACGATTTGGTCACGAAATTCTTGAGCTACTTGGAGAACTTTGGCTTTAGTTGTTTCTGGGATGCGCTTGCGGATAGGATTGCCTTTTCCGGTTACTACTACTATTTCTAGTTGGTCGGTATCTTTTTCTGCTACGGTATTTAACTGTTTCGTAAATTTTTGAGCTTTACCTAAATTTCCCTCTGGTAGAATTTCCACAGGGACAAAACTGATGTAGATAAACGCAGGTTTTACACCAGTAGCCTCTTCAATTTTGCGAGCAATTTCTTTGGCATCATCTAGTGTTTTGATTTTAGGGCTAGGTATGCCTAAATGGTCGGCAAAATCATCTGTGAAATTGTCTTCGGGAGTGGGGTCGGTATTAAGAATGGGGTTATCAATCTTAGGATTATTGAGGACAGGGTTATTCGGTTTACTTGGTAGATTGCATTGGAATGTGCAGGGGTCAGGATTTGGAGGTTTAGGATTCGGTGTCTCAGGATTTGGAGTTTCAGGATTTGGAGTTTCAGGATTCGGTGTCTCAGGATTTGGAGTTTCAGGATTTGGAGTCTCAGGATTTGGAGTCTCAGGATTCGGAGTAGGAGTTTGACTAACGTTGATTCCTATCTGTACAGGTGCAGAAGAGGAAACGCCGTCATTTGCACTAATTACAAAAGCATTTAGTGACCCATTGGTATCTGCCGGAGGTGTATACACCAAAGTATCGCCGCTAGATAAGGTTGTAACACCAGGGATGACGGGAACGCCATTGACAGTGATGTTTCCCGTATTCACGACATCGACCTTGATGGAGGTGATGTCATTATTAACATCGCTGACCAGCGGAACCAAACTAGAGAATGTTAAGGTAACAGGTTGATTAGTCTGGGTATCGGGTAGCGATGAGTTTGCTGTTAATGTCGGCGGGGTATTGACAGATGTAATGGTGATGTTGGTTGGTGTACCGCTAGCATCTCCGCCATTTGGCAAGACTGGAAAGCTATTAGCGATTATTGAATTGTCACCTGTATTAATTGACCCTGCTGTACCATTGACACTTGCATCACCGACAATAAAATCTACATTGTTTGGGCCGCCATCATGGCGAATGCTAACAGTACCTCCTGTTAAAGGTTGAACGTTAGTACCATCTGCACTAGTAAAAAATCCACCAGTTGCGATCGCATTACCTGTTCCTGTTCCTTGAATCAATCCGTTGGTTAGCACTTGCACATTGCCACCTTGAACAGTATTTCCATCAACAAAATCGTCTGCGATCGCTTGGGTGTTGATGTTGGTAAAACGAATATTGCTACCAGATGTATTGGTAGTCTGTAAAGTAACGTTCCCAGCTGTAAGATTTCCCGTACCATCGACTTCAAGCGCGATCGCTGAGGCGTTTATGCCGTCATTAACGGTGATATTATCTCTGCTAGTTAAATTAATCGCGCCAGCTGTGCCGATAAAATCGCCACCTAAGTTCTTGACTACAGACGAGTTAATCGCCCCTGTGGTAATACTGCCGCCTGTGGTTGTTGCGACTACATCGCCAGCGTTACCTGAGCCATCAGCATCATTTGAAAAAGCATCAATCCTACCTGTGAGGATATTGCCTGCGGCACTCAAACTGATTGTTCCAGCAGTATTAATAGTATTAAACCCTTCAGTGTTGCTGGTATCGAGATTATTTAGAGTAATTCCACCACTGCTGCTTGTGACTGTAATATTACCTGCCAAGTAGCCTTGGCCACTGGCGATAATATTGCCCGCAACGATATCGCTAGTCGCAGACAAGTTGACATTGCCACTATTGCCAGAAAAATCAGTAGTTGTATTGAGATTGCCCAGTGATAAACTAGCTCCAGAAATGTTAATCGCTCCCCCAGTTGTCTCGATTGTGTTAGTGGGATTGACAAAGTTTACAGAACCAGTTTGTGAGGAGAGGCTGAAGCTACCGCCAGCACCCAAATTTAATGTAGCGACACCAGCAGTAGTGACTCCAGGTGTAGCTCCGGTGATGTCATTGATGGTAATGTTGCCTGTGGCTTGTAAGTTGATATTTGCACCGGAAGCTGCGATCGCACCCCATGAAACAGTGTTAGCCCCAATATCTGCATCGCCAAAGGCAATATTGCCTGCTGTACCATCAAAATCACCTGTCCCTGCTGTACCATCGATAATTGTCAATGTGCTGGGGTCTATCAATAAAGTACCAAAGTTACCATTGACGGCTGAAGTATCTACTAAACCGTTAAAATTTAAGAAATTTTTGCCTGATACTTCTACAAAACCACCATTTCCAGCATTTGCTCCTCCACGAGCCGAGATGTTACCAAAATACTGAGTTGTGTCGTTACCCCAAACAATTACCCGTCCGCCGTTTCCATTCAAATTACTATCAGCATTAATGACGGAGTTTGAGTCCACATAAGTCCGATCTGCGTTGGGTAAAGTCCCTTTACCTTGATAATCGCCACCAATTAGCACAGTACCGCCGCCATTATTTCCAGAGGCGTTAATATTGGCATCAATCACCGCGACTTTTTTACCCAAAGCAGTTACCATACCGCCTGTTTGACTCGCTGCATTCACTGTTCCAGAAACAATTGTTGTACCTGGAGTTATTGGAATTGTGACATTGGAGTTTGTTAATTTTACAGTTCCATCAGGATTGGCAGTTAACCCTGTGTTACCAACTGTGAGCAGTTCTGGTAAAGATGCAATGGGAATTGTCCAATTATTGGGTTGGTTGCTACTAGAGGCGAGGGGCTGAATTTCTAGACTCAGCAAATTTCCTGGCTGACTGAGACGCACCCAATTTTGTCCTGGTACTGATGTAACGGCAATCTGCCCTCCGGGTGCTGAAAGTTGCCCGGTGTTGACTACAGTACCGCCTAATAAATTCAAACTTTGCCCAGCACCTACTGCCAAATTTCCAGCATTTGCGATCGCTCCTGGCTGGTTCATACTAAAGGCAAATCCGTTGGGGTTTCCAACTAAATTTATGTAGTCATTAACACCGATAGCGTTAAACCAACTGCTACCAAAACCAATGCCATTAGCTGTTGTCACTGTGAAAGCACCAGGCACATTTAAACTGGCGTTTGCCCCAAAAATAAATCCGGCTGGATTCATCAAGAAAAGGTTAGCATTGCCACCTGTCACCTGAAGTAAGCCATTGATAACCGAGGCATTCCCGCCTGTAATTCGACCAAGGATATTTTGCAGCGCCGGACTAGCTTGAAAGTTGGCGATTTGTTCTGGTGAAATCCCAAACTGTTGAAAGCTGTGAAAGAGGTTTGCACCATCTTTAGAAGTTGTGCCGCCAGTGATATCAAGTCGATTGCCGTTGGGAGTCACAATTGTGTTTGTCCCATCCTTAGCAGGAACTATTTGTTGTGCTTGGGCTAATTTGGGGCTTACCAACGAGGTAATAACTAAGACTGAAGCGGCGATGTTGTGTAATAGAGGTTTTTTGCGCCGTAATATGAAGCGACTTGTGGGTAATTCTACATCGATTTGTAACTTGTCTGCTAATCCGCGCCGCCAAAGTGCTTGAGCGATCGCTTTCTTAGACCAGAGTATTTGTTCTTTTTGTCTAGTAACAGAGATGCTTTGAGAATGATTTCGGTAGAAATAGAGTGGCTCTTTGACTCGGCGCACTTGGGCTACTTCTGAAAGTCGCAGACATAGGTCATAATCATAGGCACAGCAAGAGAACGATTCGTTAACACCTCCCACTCGGTCGTAAACCGATCGCCGCATTAAGCGGAAGTGGAAAGTCATGAAATCTACCAACAGACCTGATTGAGAGTAAGGAATGTCACAGCGATCGCCATAACCGATAACTTTGCCGTTTGGATCGATATTTAAGTAGTCGGTGTAAACAAATCCCGTTTCTGGGTGGCGGTTGAGGACTGTAGCGGTTTGAGCAAGAGCTGTGGGGGCAAGGATATCATCATTGTCTAATATACCGACGTAAGTGCCGCTAGTTTGACCGATCGCTGCCTTACAAGCCGCAGCAACTCCTTGATTGTCTGCCTCCACCACCTGCACTCGCCCATCTTTTTGAGCATAAGCGCGAGCGATCGCCACCGATCCATCTGTAGAACCATTATCCCAAATCAATAACTCAAAGTTTTGCCATGTCTGCGCTAAGACGCTAGCGATCGCTTCTTTAAGGTAAGACTCCCGATTGTAATTGACGATGACAATGGAAATCAGTGGTGACATCGAAGTTTTCCCAAGTTTTCTACCTGTTACCACAATATAATGCTAAGGGCTATCACTTAGAAGAAATTGCTGTTAATTATAGTTTTAGTTACAAATCTTTTGAAATTTGAATATCAAAAATATGATATTGAAATACTCATACAGCCATAACATACTCCAAAATCAAAATCAGCCCAGTCGTTATATAAGGCACTCCACTGAAGAGAAATGAGAAAAGAAACAGAAACTGGTGTTCAGCCTAGAGCAACGACTCAGCAAAGAATTGTCTATTTATCTCATCAGTTAGACACTTGGCGGAGTTTGGCAATTACTAAATGCAGTAAGCACAGTTTCAGCTTTCGGTGCAGCTTGTTAATTTTGCCTGCGGTCTGGATTGTAACTGCAAATGGACTGAGAGCTAGAGCTAATATTTTTACACCTGACTCAATTCAAAATAGCAGTCAGTCAGAGTTACAAATAGTACAGGAAACAGAATCTACTCCAGCAACCAACTCGCAACCAAAGATACCACAACGCATTCGGGTTCGCAAAATTCAGGTTGTAGGTAGCACAGTTTTTAAGGAAAATGATTTTAATCCAGTAGTGAAACCGTTTGAAGAACGGGACTTAACTTTAGAAGAAATCAGACAAGCCGCAGATGCCGTTACCCAGCTTTACCTAAATAAAGGCTATATAAATTCCAGAGCAATTCCAGATACTCAACAATCTAGTAGCGCAGATGGTGTTGTGGTGATTCGGGTGTTGGAAGGGCGTTTGACAGAGATTGATATCCAAGGGACGCGGCGATTAAACCCATCTTATATTCGCAGTCGCATCCAACTAGGTGCTGGTATTCCTCTCAATACTGGTAAGCTCGAAGAACAGTTGAAATTATTGCGACTCGATCCCCTATTTACCAATGTAGAAGCGAGTTTGCGTCCAACGGGTAAGGTTGGTCAAAGTATTCTCGTTGTCAGAGTTGAAGAGGCAAAAACTTTAACTGGTAGCTTGGGTGTAGATAATTATTCGCCTCCCAGTATTGGAGCGGAAAGATTGGGTGTTGAATTGCGATCGCGCAATTTAACCGGTATGGGAGATGAGTTAGCCGGCTCATATTACCATACACTCTCTGGTGGTTCCGATGCCTTTGATTTTAGTTATCAGGTTCCCGTGAACGCCATGAACGGCAAAGTGCAGATTCGAGCAGCATTTAATCGCAACGAAATTACTGAGCCACCCTTTGATGCCTTTGACATTCGGGCCAACCAGGATCTTTATGAAATCAATTATCGTCAACCATTGGTGCGATCGCCTAGAGAAGAATTTGCCTTATCTTTAGGATTTACCTATCAAGATGGTCAAACCTTCCTGTTTGATAACCTCGCAACTCCCTTCGGGATTGGGCCTGATGCCAATGGCGTTAGCCGCACCAGTGTAATTAAATTTGGTCAAGATTATACCAGGCGCGAACCAAAAGGAGCTTGGTTTTTGCGATCGCAATTTAATTTTGGCGTTGATATATTAGATGCAACTATCAACAATGACCCCATACCCGATGGTCGCTTTTTCAGTTGGCTAGGTCAAGTACAGCGCGTGCAGCAACTCAGCAACGATCATTTATTGCTCATCCAAGCAGACTTGCAGCTTACACCAGATAGCCTTTTACCTTCGCAGCAATTCGTGATTGGCGGCGGACAATCGCTAAGGGGATATCGCCAAAATATCCGTTCTGGGGATAATGGATTTCGGGTAGCGATCGAAGATCGCTTTACGGTACAGCGCAATGAATCTGGATTATCGACAATTCAACTTGCGCCATTTGTGGATATGGGAGCCGTCTGGAATCAGTCTGATAACCCGAATCCGCTACCCAATCAAACTTTTTTAGTAGGCGCAGGCTTAGGATTAATATGGAATCAAGCAATGGGAATTGATAATCTCTTTTTGCGGCTTGATTATGGATTTCCATTTATCGATCTGAGCGATCGCGGTAATAACGCTCAGGATGATGGCTTTTATTTTAGCCTTCGCTATCAACCCTAGCTAAAGACTATGGTAATCATAACTAATACTGCGGGCATGATATTATTTGAGCCGTATTTGAGGAAGTCGAGTTTAATCAGCAAAATGCTATAAAATGCTATTTCACTTACTCCTTTTGGTAGAGGAAATGCTGATTTCAGTATTTTCCACAGTTAATTACCCGTTCTTCTGCTTTATCCTAATATTGAACTAAAAAATTAACTTCTTTCTTCAGGAATTTGAATTTTATCCTGTGTATATACACACAGAGATAAATTGTAGTTTATAAATTTAAGAAAGAATTAGAGAGAGAAAACTTATGACACAACCTAACTCGCAAGACAAAAACAGCTTTCTTTACCCTCGTAGTCGGTATTATGGTAAATTTCAGCCAGAGAATTTGGTGTTTAATGCCAACCTCCAAGAATTCTCTCAAAAAATTAGTTACATCACTTGCCTAGAGACAGGGGGAAAATTATCTCAGGAAGAGGCTTATCAGCAGATTAAGTCTCTTTGGAAAGAGTTGAAACATAGCAAAAAACAATTGTCTATTGGTGGAAATCAAGAAATTTAAACTAATAAGAAGGAGGTATTGGTAATTTTTTTTAATCTAGTGCAAAAATACTATTGCAAAAATACTTGAGCCGCCCAGAAATTGATTTTAGGGCGGTTTTTTGGCTTTTGCAAGAAGTATCTTTTTCGTAATGTTAATTCTAGTTGTTACAAGTGATACCATTTATGTTATTTTATGTTAATTTTATTAGTTACAGGTAATACCAATTCCAATACTTCTCGGTTAAGGGGAAAAGGGGAAGGGGAAAGGGGAAAGAAAAAACTTTTAACCTTTACCCTTTAACCTTTTCCCCAAACCCAATTCTAATTTAAAATGCTTAACCGAGCAGTATTGATACCAATTCTGTATAAAGATGCGCCAAATTATATAAGAAACGAACCAGCATAGACGCAAAGCCAATACGGTTCGCTTAAGGTTTTTTGATGAAAATTCTAGATCGCTAAAGATGCGATAAATCGCCCTTTTTCGTCAGATATCTAGTTAATTACCTTCTAGCAAAGTCCAGAAATAACCATCTGGTGCAATAAAAGAGAAACTCGTCTCGCCAAATTCATTAATAATGATATCTGTAACTTTTTTTGCAGTACTTGCCTTGATGCGATCGCAATATTCCTGTATTCCTTTAACCCGATAGGTATATAAAGAGATACCAAAGCTACCTGGTTGGGCTGCCTCAAAGCGCGATTCTAAATTAATAGATTCTGGGAATCGAACGACATAAAGTCTACCACTGCGTGTAGCCATCAGGTCAGACTTAGAAGAACGAGGATCGTCAAAGGTAGTGACAATAAACTTTTCATTAGGATTAAGATCAAAAATATCTTTACCTGCGGGCGAAGATTCATAACTAGTTTCGACATCATCACGCACGCGCAGCAAACCCAAAACTTCTTCATAAAACTTCAGGTTTTTTTTGCTATCATCTTGAACGATGATTCCCATGTGAGTAAACTGACTAGTCTTGAGAGGCGCATTCTGGTTAACTTGTCCGTAATGCGGTAGCGTATAGCCAAATCGTTGAAACAAAACCTGTCGAGCTAACGGTTGTAATAGCAGCATTTCTCGCACGCCAACTGCTGGCTCAAGAAAAGGACGGCTTTTTCTATCTTTGTTGTAAATGACTTCCCAATAAGGGCTAGAGTATCTAATAGGAAAACCTGCGGTCTTTGCATCCTCTATATGATTTAAAATACTCAATACATCCGCAGTTAAACTTGTTGCCCAGCGATTTCCCTTAATTTTCATTGACGCTATTCCCAAACCTTCATTAGTGGGATTTTGCCAAACCATCAGCCTAATCAAACCATGATCTGCATTTTGGTGGTAGAGGCGAATTGAGCGTAAAGACGAATTCACCCCATATAATTGATAGGCTACATCTGCGGTTAATTCACCCACTTCACCAATGCGATAGCCAAATTGCTCCCAATAGTGAATTGCAGAAATTGGCTCTGGAATGCCGATACAGACTTCATAGATACCTTCAATTGCGGTTTGTTGTTCGTGAGTCATAATCAGTGCTGAGTTGGGAGAGACGCGATGAATCGCGTCTGTACAAGAGTGAGAAGTAGAGAAGCGATTCATCGCGTCTGTGTTTACAAAAGTATCTCTTAAAAAATCCGAAAAGCAACAACTTTATTTTGTAGCTTATGATGTACCTACAAAAGTGAGATTTAGCGATCGCAATCAAATTTTTCAACAGGAGTTAAGCTATGACGCAGCGACTGACTCAAGAGCAATTATCACAAATAGTTACAGAAGTAGAAGGTCTGCAATTGCGTCGGGAAGCGGAACTAGACCAACAGCAGGTTAGAGAAATTTTACAGGAGTTGAATTTACCTCCAGAGTTACTAGATGAAGCGCTGATTCAGTTAAATCGCCGTCAAGCATTGGAAGTACAACAGCGCCGGAATCGATGGATTACCTCTGGAGTGGTGGCAATTGTAGTAATTGTCATTGCATCTACAATATTTTTTATGCAGCAGCAAAGTTCTACACTTTCCCGTGTTTCTACTCAACAAGACCGCATCACTTTGACACAAGATAATGGCGGCAACTTAAAGACAATTTCTCGCCAAACCAATCCAGAAGTGTTGTATCGTGTCACTCTAAAGGATGCACCTTTGGGTAAAAAGCTGGCTCTCTCTTGTAATTGGATTGACCCAAGCGGTCAAATTGTCAAGCAAAACAACTATCAAACCCGCGAGATTAATACGTCTGTCTGGGATACCCAGTGTCGCTACACTATTAATCCGGCTGCAACTGTTGGCAATTGGCAGGTGCAGATGTTCCTGGAAGGTCGGCAGATTAGCGATGCAACCTTTGAAGTTAAATAGTTTAGATGGGTATCCCGCATCACTTTCTTGGCTATTGGGGTTACGGCGCTCAACAGGAGTTGGAAGCGCTGTTAACTAGTGTTTTGGAAAACCTCTCATTTAGAAGGGGAGAGATTTTGAAGTTTTCTGCACAGGAAAATTATTCTCTTCCCATCTGGAATGTTGTTTACATAGGAATCGATGGCAATTCCCCACCGCAACAAAATCAAATTGCTGCCATCTCCGCATCAGGATTATTTAGTTCACCCGATGCTTGGGTAATCCAAGAAAACAACTGCCTAGTTTTGGGAAGAGAACCTTTCGGAAGAGTTCCTTTGTATTGGACTCAGCAACGACAAATAATTTGGTTTGCATCCCAACTGCAATTAATTTTACCGATTTTGCAACAGTCAGAAGTTAGCATTCCTGGGTTATATGGCTATAGCTGTTTTTCTTACGTTCCCACACCATTAACTTCTATTAATGGAGTGTTTGCAGTGACGGCGGGAACTGAATTAGTTTGGCAGAGCGATCGCCAATCAGGTAAGCTGCGATCGCCTGAATCTAAAAAAATCCACTCATGGCGGGAAGCGCCAGAGCAGTTAACAGATGAAGCTACAGCAATTACCGAATTGCAAACTCTCCTTAAAAACTCCATTGAGCGACAAATTGCAGATTTAAAGGATGAGCCTGTTGGGGTATTTCTCTCTGGTGGACTCGATTCTTCAGTGGTGGCGGCGCTGCTAGTACAAGCAGGGGTGAAAGTCCGCGCCTACACTTTAGATTTTGGTAACGCAGGGATTCCAGAATATCCATATTCTGAACAAGTCGCCCAATTTCTCAAAATTCCACTTGTTAAAGTTGCAGTAACCCCTAGTTCCATCAAGAATGCGCTAATTCCGACTGTGCAAGCATTAGATTTGCCGTTTGGAGATGGCGTGTGTGTGCCGTTGTATCTCCTGTCTCAAAGAGCGAGTCAGGAAACTCAGGTAATTTTTAACGGCGAAGGTGGAGATCAATTATTTGCTGGTTGGACAAACAAACCCTTAATTGCCGCAGGTGTTTATCAAGCAGAAAATCCCGCCGGACAAGAAACTTTTATCCAACAATATCTCCGCACCTTTCACCGTCTTGGGGGATACGAATCTCAAGTTTATCAGCCGGAGATTTATGCACAGATCGAAAATTTGCATCCTGAAGATTGGCTATTGGCAGCTTTAGATCGCAACGAGTGTCCATCTTTACTGCATCGTCTCCGCCGTGCTAGTTTGATGCTCAAAGGAGCGCAGAATATTCATCCCCGTGCGGCTGCATTGGCGTTTGCTCATAGGTTGTGGGTGCGATCGCCTTTTTGTGATTTACCTTTAGCTGAGTGGACATTCCGTTTATCTGGAGAACTCTGTTTGCAGGGTGCTTGTGAAAAATATATCCTCAAACGAGCTGTAGAAAACTGGCTTCCGCCCGAAATTGTCTGGCGACAAAAGCGGGGTATGGGGGTTCCTTTAACTTCTTGGTGTTTAAATGATTTTTGGCATCAACTCGGCATTTGGCTCAATCCAGAAAGACTTCGTGCTGACAATCACTTTTATCCTCACATCGCAGCACAAATCGTTGAAGGCAAACTAGGAGCAGCTATTCAAGGCCGTCGGATTGGTGAAACACTCTGGTTACTAATTATGTGGCAACTTTGGCGATCGCACGTTTTAAATGAAGAAATAACTAAACAGTCTTGGGATCATCCCTTTTGGTTACATCGTTGGCTATGGAGAAATTTCAAGCGATGGCAAGGTTAGATAAAAGTGAGGAGTTAGGAGTTATGAGTGAGCAATTAATTTCCTCATCTCCCCCATTCTCCAGGGAACTTGCTCAGGAGTTACTGAATAACTACGGTTCTCCGCTTTATGTTTATAATGGCGATCGCTTGCGCGAAACTATTGAGCGGATTACCAAAGCAGTCAGTTATCCGCGCACGCAATTTCGCTTTGCCAGTGTTACGAATGGCAACATTGCGCTATTAAAAATTTTTCGCTCCTTTGGATGGGGACTTCACGCCAATACGCCAGGAGATATTTATCTGGGATTGCAAGCTGGTTTCGATCCTCGTGAGATTGTTTATAGCGGCAGTAATTTGAATCAGGCTGAGATGATACAAGTCTTGAATTGGGGAGTTACAACTCTCAATTTTGATAGCCTCGCTCAATTACAGTTGTGCTGCGAAGTTTTGCCCAAACACAAAGAAAAATCTATTCGGCTAGGTTTACGTCTCAATTTGCCGGAAATTACCGGAGATAGCCGCATTGGTGTACGTCCAGAGGAATTTGGTGATGCGATCGCTTTAACTGGTGAGGTGGGATTAAAGCTGAGTGGTTTACACTTCTATCGAGGGACGGGAACTAACGCCACAGCAGCTTTTACCCAAGTAATTGATACGGTAATCGCTATTGCACAAAAGTTACCTGATTGGGAATATTTAGATTTTGGTGGTGGTTTTGGCTATCCTTATCACCACAAAAAAACAGCCTTTGACTGGGAAATATTTGGGGCTGAGTTAACCGAGAGAATTACTCGTTTAGGACGGAAAATTGATTTGGTAATTGAACCGGGACGAAGTGCGATCGCTGGATGTGCAACAATGCTTGCTCAAGTTGTTTCGGTGAAATGGCAAGGAAAAAAACAGATTGTCGGAGTTGATACCACCGTTGCTAATCTTTCAGTACCCTCAGTACACGGCGGCTACCGCGAAATTATCACTTGGAAGCAAACAGACAAATCTTCAATTCCCCACTCTTGTAGAGACACGATTAATCGCGTCTCTACTCCCCACTCGCTATTCACAACTGATATTTGTGGTAACACTACATATTCACGAGATTATCTAGGTAAAAATTGTCAACTCCCAGCGTTAGAAATTGGCGATATCGTTGCCATTCTAGATGTCGGTGCTTATGGTTATGCCATGTCGTCTCACTTTTTACACCGCCCCAAACCTGCGGAAGTCTTGCTAGAAAATGGTATACATCGCTTGATTCGCCAACGGGAAGATTACAGTGTTTTATTAACAAATCAGGTGTTAGATAACTAACATCAAATAACCATTATGAAGTGTATTAACTGCGGAACTGATAATAGACTAAAAGACCGGACAGCTAATCAAGGTCGGTGTATAAAATGCAATCATCTCTTTGCATTTGAACCGACTAGTATGAGTAATGTTCAGATTACCGATCCTTTTTTTGCAAAGGCGATCGCTGACATTTCTGCAAACAACACTTTATTCTTTACACCCAAGCAACTGCTTTATTTTCTAGATAATCGTCTAAGAAAAAATCCCAAGTCAATTTCACAACTTGGCTGGCTTTCTCCTTTTTTGGCTATTAACTTTGTTACATCATTAACTATTTTTATTCCATTAATAGTAAATTTGGCATTTATTATTTTCTTCTATGAAAGTAGCAAATCAACTAAACTCAATCTTGTAAGTCGCAAACAGAATGCGAGGAATTTACAAATTATAGGAGGAATTCTCCTTGTCGTAGGAATTTTACTAAGTCTCGTCTCAAACTCATTCAGATTATTTGTCATTTTTGTTGTTATAGGAATGCTGCCCATATATTTAGGAACTCGACAGATAGGGCGAATTGAATTATTAATACAAGACTTTTTAATTTCTGAATCTCAGGTTAAAGATTGGCTAGATCGTTGGCAGCAGATAAATGGTTCCATTCTCAAAATCTGGAGTTTAGACTAAGTAGGAAAAAATGACCCAGCAGCACTGAGTTGATAAAATACAAGCTTTAAACATGGAAATCTTTAATATTAAGCAGA
>NZ_JBALDN010000025.1:0-32886 GCF_036917375.1 Nostoc sp. | reverse complement strand
ATGTTTCAATGCAGATACGTTGTTCAGAAATGGTACTGCGCCAACTTTCACTACGTTTCTCTGGTTGGTATTGCCATTTCAGTAAGTGCATCAATAGTACAATTAATCGATTTTTTAACTCGCGTTTTTCACTCCTTCCCATGCTTTCAATTTCTTCAATTAAATTAGCTATATCTATTTCATTAAAATTATTTTCTTTTAACTGATGAGCAATTGTTTGTGTCCACAAGTAAAAGTCTTGTTCATAAAGGTTTTTTTCATTTATAAAAGATTGACTAGTCATTAATATTCCTCTTAGAAACGCTAAAAATTAGGTGGGCAGAATACCCACCTAATTAAACTATACTAACAACGCCTGCTCTTCTTTAGAAATCACGCGCCCTTCATCCTCAAAACCGGCAATTTGATCGAAGTTCAAATACCGATACAAATCATCTGCAAAAGGATGAATTCTACTCGCCACAATATCCAAATATTCCTGCACTGTTGGAAGCCGTCCCAGCAGCGCACAAACTGCGGCTAATTCTGCTGAACCAAGATACACTCGCGCATCTTTACCCATGCGATTATTGAAGTTGCGGGTAGAGGTAGAAAATACTGTTGTGCCATCAGCAACTCGTGCCTGATTTCCCATGCACAAACTGCATCCGGGCATTTCTGTTCTAGCACCCGCAGCCCCAAAAACGCTGTATACACCTTCTTCTTTTAATTGGTGTTCGTCCATGCGGGTTGGTGGTGCTATCCACAAGCGAGTTTTCACTTCACCTGCACCTTCCAAAACTTTTGCTGTTGCCCGATAATGACCAATATTCGTCATACAAGAACCGACGAATACTTCTTGCACTGGATCGTTAGCAACTTCCGATAATAATTTAACATTATCGGGGTCATTGGGAGCAGCAACAATTGGCTCTTTGATTTCGTTTAAATCAATTTCAATTATTTCAGCATACTCCGCATCGGCATCGCCTTCTAATAACACGGGATTTGCTAACCATTCTTCCATCTTGGCCACACGGCGCAGCATGGTACGCGCATCTTGATAGCCTCGTGCTATCATATTTTTCAGCAGCGCTACGTTAGAACGCAGATATTCGGAAATTGTCTCTACACTCAGCTTAATTGTGCATCCGGCACAAGAACGTTCGGCGCTAGCATCGGTGAGTTCAAAGGCTTGTTCAACTTTTAAATCTGGCAAACCTTCTATTTCCAGAATTCGTCCAGAGAAGACATTTTTCTTGTTCTGCTTCTCTGCTGTCAGCAAACCTTTTTGAATTGCCACGTAGGGTATGGCATTTACGACATCGCGGAGGGTGATACCTGGTTGTAATTCACCTTTAAATCTTACCAAAACTGACTCTGGCATATCTAAAGGCATGACACCCAAGGCAGCTGCAAAGGCTACCAACCCAGAACCGGCGGGGAAGGAAATACCCAAGGGGAAGCGGGTGTGAGAGTCGCCGCCAGTTCCCACGGTATCGGGTAGCAGCATCCGGTTTAACCAAGAGTGGATGATACCATCACCGGGACGGAGGGCAACACCGCCACGAGAAGCAAAGAAGTCGGGGAGTTCGTGATGGGTTTGGATGTCTACTGGTTTGGGATAAGCTGCTGTGTGGCAGAAACTTTGTATTACTAAGTCTGCACTGAAACCAAGACAGGCAAGTTCTTTCAATTCGTCGCGAGTCATGGGGCCTGTGGTATCTTGGGAACCAACGGTGGTGATGATGGGTTCGCAAGATGTACCGGGACGCACACCAGGTAATCCACAAGCTTTACCTACCATTTTCTGGGCTAGGCTGTAGCCTTTACCTGTATCAAAGGCTTGTTGGGGACGGGTGAAAACTGTGCTGTGTTTTAAACCAAGTGCAAGACGAGTTTTATCGGTAAGAGTACGTCCGATAAGTAGGGGGATGCGTCCACCTGCGCGGACTTCATCGAGGATGGTGTCAGGTTTGAGGGCAAAGGTGGAAATGACTTCGCCTGCTTCGTTGGTGATTTCGCCTTTGTAGGGATGGATGGTAATTACCATGCCGGTTTCGAGTTTGGTGACATCGCACTGAATAGGCAAAGCACCGGCATCTTCTGCTGTGTTAAAGAAGATTGGCGCGATCGCACCACCTAAAACATAACCCCCAGCGCGTTTGTTTGGCACAAAAGGTATATCATTTCCCATGTGCCACAATACTGAGTTGATGGCAGATTTACGCGAGGAACCTGTACCAACTACATCCCCCACGTAAGCTACAGGATGCCCTTTCTTTTTCAGTTCGGCAATGGTTTGTAAGCTTCCCGGTTGCCGTGACTCTAACATCACTAAGGCGTGTAAGGGAATATCTGGGCGAGTGGTGGCGCTTTGGGCGGGGGATAAATCGTCGGTATTGGTTTCGCCAGGAACTTTAAAAACGGTGACAGTAATCGCTTCTGGTACTGTGGGGCGCATGGTAAACCATTCAGCTTCCGCCCAAGAGTCAATCACCAGTTTGGCGAAAGGATTGGTTTTAGACAACTCTAAAACATCGTGGTAAGCGTCATATACCAAGAGGATTTTGCTTAAGGCGTTAGCGGCGTAAGCGGCGATGGGTTCCTTTCCTTGTCCGCCCATTACTAAAGGTGTTTCGGATGAGTCGGAGACGGATACAGTGGGAAATTGCAACAAATCGATTAAAGATTGCACATTGTAACCACCTACCATCGTGCCCAGCAATTGCACTGCTTCTATGCGCGAAATCAAGGGACTGGTGATTTCCTTTTTGGCAATGGCAGTGAGAAATCCGGCTTTGACATAAGCTGCTGGATCGACACCAGGAGAAACGCGATCGCGCAATAAATGTAATAATATATCCTCTTGACCCTTTGGCGGATTTTTCAGTAATTCACATAATTCTGAGGTTTGCTTCGCATCCAATGGTAAAGGGGGAATACCGAGTGCTGCTCTTTCAGCAACGTGTTTACGATATTGTTCTAGCATTTTTCTCTTCTCCATTGGGATTTTCTCCCTTCAATTATGAAATATTTTTAGGCAAGAATCGGCTATAAAAGTTTAGCTTATTTTTATTGGTGAAAGCCTTACTGGTAATCGGTTATTAGCAACTTTTTTATACTGAAGGTATAGTTTGAAAAGTATTAGGCGAATAAAATTCGCTACTACGCAAATATTTGCCTTTGGCGTTCCCGCAAGGTAGGCCACCTCCGTGGACTAAAAGGAAATCAAGGATTTTTACACCCACATAAGTGAGTTTTGTATTTCGACTCCGGCTCCATCGAGCGAAGTCGAGATGCTCACCACAAGTCTATATAGCCGCGACTTCTAGTCGCCAGATATAGTAATAATAAATTAAATTGATTGTTGGTTTAACCAAGTTTCTAAATCAGCAACACTAGAAAAGTCTAGCAATGGTTCTCCTAAATTCTCTAATTGTTCAATGGATAAACCTTTAATTCGCCCGATTAATGATGCATCAATTTCACCAATACGGCGATTTAGTAAACGCAGTATTAAGTCTTGTTTTCCTTCTTGCCTTCCCTCTTCTCTGGCTTGTTCTCTGTCTCTTTGATAAAGTGGTTCTAGTCGCATAATTAACTCCCTATCATCTGCTTCTAATTCTTGATTTACTCTCAAGTTTTCGCGTAAGTTGTAAACTAATTCGAGAGTTTCTTTTTGATATGGATAATCCAATGGTAACGCTTGCAGCTCGATAATTGCTTGTGACTGCACATTCCCCCTACCTAAAAGTCTCAACCATAACGTCCCGTTAGGGCGTGGCGGTTATTGCATTTTCATTTGATGTTTTATCTGTGTTAGATTTCAAGCGTGTCAATCTGCTTTTACGGATACGTTCGCTGTCTCTAACGCCACCTGCAAGTTCATATTCATTGCTGTTTTTGCCGTACTTGAAACCAACCCCAGTCAGCATTTTGTCTGAAACCTGACTTAAGGTTTTTTCCATCTCATCCAGCTTTTTTCTAGAAGAGTCAATCATAGCTAGAGCAGCGTTATACTCATCAAGCATATTGTGAAAATTGTCTATTAATTGAGTCAGGTTTTGCAAGTTATGAGTATCATCAAAATTGATATTTGGATCGATAGCTTTCAGTCCAGCAACTCTAAATTCAGCTTTTTCTAGAATTCGAGAACTACGTTTTTTTCGAGGCATAATTTTACACTTTTAATAGCTTTACAGGGCTATTTTCTCTTAATTAACCTGGATTCTGGTTCAGCAAAAAGCGCATTTTTTTAGTAAAAGTTTTTATTGATGCCCGTGATTTCTCGGAATTTAATCATCAAAGGTTGGTTTTCAGCAAAATAATATTATGTTTAAGCGATAGACAATAGGACACAGCAATGCTAGGCCCCTACAAATAGTTTGTATTTTATGTCAACAGCGATCGCTTTAACTTTAAGGCTTAATGTTCTAGCTCTAAGGCTTTATGTTGTAACCTTAAGGCTTAATGTTATAACTTTAAGGCTTAATGTTGTAACCTTAAGGCTTAATGTTCTAGCTCTAAGGCTTTATGTTGTAACCTTAAGAGTCAACATTGTAACATTGATGACCAAAGTTTGTTGATGAGTGCAATCATCACTACATAGTGTATATTGTTGATTTCCAGCGATCGCCACCGCAAAGGGCGAGTACGCCATCGCAATTCCCCCACTGAATCACGAGAAGCACCCACATCCGGCCCGGTGCACCAAATAAACTATAAAGAGAATTTATCGCTTCTCGTACCAAACCCTGGTCAACTTCCAAAGGTTGTACAGCAATGCGCGTCACCAATTCCACATAAAGCGACTAAGCTGCCTTATGTTGTGTGGTGTCAACTTTCTAAGGCATCGAACCAATGCCAAAAGGCAGACTTACAGATACAGTCTCTAAAGAAACGCGATGCCTACGGTGGTCACTGAGCGCAGCCGAAGTGCAGGCTACGCCTACGCCTATATTTATAGTAAGCAAATTTAACTAATATATTTGTGTATTGTATAGTAAATAATGTTACTAATCTAAAAAGTGTTCAGAATTAGTTGCTATAATTCTCAATCTTTAACCTAAATTTTTATAGTAAAATCTGGATATTTTTAACTAATTCAGATAAACTAAGAAATTTGTCCGTAGCATCACCTTCTTTTGTATATGCCCAAAACTTACACCGTAGAAATCGATCACCAAGGCAAAATTCATACCTTGCAAGTTCCTGAAAATGAAACGATCTTATCAGTTGCCGATGCTGCTGGTTTGGAACTGCCAAGTTCCTGCAATGCAGGGGTTTGCACAACTTGCGCCGGTCAAATAAGCGAGGGAACTGTCGATCAAACTGATGGTATGGGCGTTAGTCCAGATTTGCAAAAGCAAGGTTACGTATTGCTTTGTGTTGCCAAACCCCTTTCTGATTTAAAAGTTCAGACGGAAAAGGAAGACATAGTTTATCAGTTACAATTTGGCAAAGGCAAATAATCAGCGAACAGTTATCAGTATATCGGATGATTATTCATAACTGAATAACTATTCGCTGAGATTACCAAATTTGATAAATTACGCAAGTATTTCATTGCAGATGAAATCAGCTATTCTAGAAACTACAAATCAACAGGATTTACCAAAATGACAACTCATTTTATTACCGCAGAAATTGATTTCCAAGAAACTCCCGCAGAGTTACTAGAAGTAATTGAAACAGAGTTGAAAAAACAAGGTGAACCTCTGCGTTGGGCAGTTACTTCTGTGGATGCTGACGAACAAAAAGCTACAGTTGAAGCTGTGGTGACTACAGTCAAGAGTTAGGAAAAGAGACGCGATTAAGAGAGACAAGAGAGACGCGATTAATCGCGTCTATACAAGAGTTAGGATTTGATGGCTTGTGATTCATAAACTCATCACTCATCACTCTTAACTTAAAATGAATCGTCCATATACCGCTATCTTAATTGTACCAACAGGCGTTGGGGCTGCTATTGGGGGTTATGCAGGAGATGCTTTGCCTGTTGCTAGAGTTATAGCACAGGTTTGCGATCGCCTAATTACTCACCCCAATGTCCTAAATGGCGCAAGTTTGTACTGGAATCTTCCAAATGCTTTTTATGTTGAAGGTTATGGACTTGACAAATTCGCCTCTGGATGCTGGGGTTTGCGTCCAGTCCGCAGTAACAAGGTAGGTTTGCTTTTAGACCAAGCTATTGAACCAGAGTTACGGCTACGACATATACAAGCAGCCGATGCAGTCAGAGCAACTCTCGGATTAACCTTAACAGATTATGTAATTACTGATGCCCCATTAAATGTAGAATTGCGGACTACAGCATCGGGAGCGAGTTGGGGAACAATTGGCAACCCAGATAGCTTGCTACGAGCAGCTGAGATATTAATTAAAAAAGCGGGGGCAGAAGCGATCGCAGTTGTAGCCCGTTTCCCCGATGATATGGATGAGGAGGCAGTACAAAAATATCGCCAAGGTGAAGGTGTCGATCCTCTAGCGGGTGCAGAAGCCGTAATTAGCCATTTGCTAGTGCGAACTTTTCAAATTCCTTGCGCCCATTCTCCCGCCCTTTTGAGCGAACCTCCACAACCTGATTTATCACCCCGTTCCGCCGCCGAAGAATTGGGCTATACCTTTTTGCCCTGCGTCCTTGTCGGATTAAGTCGTGCCCCACAATTTATAATAGATAAAAGAGCGATTGCATCAGAGAAAGGAGATATTTGGGCAGATGAAGTGGATGTTGCGATCGCACCTGCAACTGCTTGTGGTAGCAGTGCCTTACTGAGTTTAAGCCAAAGACGATGCCAAATAATTACAGTAGTAGAAAATAAAACTCTGATAAAAGTTCCTCCCCAACCCTTGGGGATCAAATCTATACAGGTAAACTCATATTTAGAAGCAGTAGGTGTATTGGTAGCACACAAAGCAGGCATCAATCCCTCCGCTCTCCGTCCCAAATTATTACCTTTGCAGTCCATTAGTTAGGAGGTAGGAGGCAGGACGCAGGTGGCAGGTGGTTACTGAGCTTAGTTGAAGTGAGGCAGGAGCATGAAGTTAGAATTCATACTAATTCCCTGAATTACAGCTAAAAATTATTTTACCCTGCCCTGCTCCCCTGCCCCCCTGCTCCCTTGCTCCCCTGCCCCCCTGCCCCATTCCCCTTAAAAACCCGTGATTGAACAACAAAAGCAAGAGCCAGAAATTCCATACCTGACGCGCATCCAAGTACTTGGGGCGATGGGAGCGACTGCAATCATTTTGTTGATAGTCGCCAAACTTTCGTTATACCTTGGCAACTTTTCGCTATTTTCTTGGGACTTGAATCCAAGAGAGTTGCTCTTAGGTATAGGGTTGGGGTTTGTACTCACCGCGTTAAGTGGCTTAACTTACCGCCTATGGACTGCCTATCGTAAGAGTGCAGATTATTACCTAGAAGTAATACTCAAGCCTTTAGCTTTACCAGATTTAATTTGGCTGGGGTTGCTACCAGGATTGAGTGAAGAATTGTTATTTAGAGGTGTGATGCTACCAGCTTTAGGCTCCGATCTTACAGCTGTAATTGTATCCAGTCTTTGCTTTGGCATCTTGCATTTTAGCGGTTCCCAACAATGGCCTTATGTAATTTGGGCAACAATTGTCGGGATGATATTGGCATATAGCGCCCTGCTCACGGGCAACTTGTTAGTGCCGATTGTCGCTCATATTATTACCAATTTGATTTCTAGCTATTTCTGGAAAATGCGGCAATTTTCGGCAATTAAAAAATAAATATTTGTTAATCGGCAAAATATTATCGAACAGAATTCAGGAGTCAGGAGTCAGAATACAGGAAAGGTATTCTGACCGAAAAAGCAGATAGCGCCGGCGGCAAGCGAGTCTGCATACTCTTACAGAAAGGCAAGCTACGCTTTTAGCGTCTCGTAGAGAGCGTCTTGATTCTAACTCCTGAATTCTGACTCCTGAATTCTTCTTCAACACAATTTATGCTTGGTTTTTGGGCATTGGTTACATTGGATAACATCATAAGTTGACAACTGGTCTAATTTATTGTTGTAGCTGGGCAAAAGTTCAACTTTTTTGCTTTCTAGTAGTTCACCAAGTGAACTTGGCGGGGTAAAGGGTAAGGGAGAAGGGGGAAAGGTTTTAAATCCCTTACCCTTTCCCCTTTCCCCTTTCCCCAGCCCCCACCAAGCATTGTTGGCTTGCCAGACTACTAGTAGTTCACCAAGTGAACTTGGCGGGGTAAAGGGTAAGGGAGAAGGGGGAAAGGTTTTAATCCCTTACCCTTTCGCCTTTCCCCTTTCCCCAGCCCCCACCAAGCATTGTTGGCTTGCCCTACTAGTTAGCTAACTGTGTGCTGCAACGCTTCGATACGCCTATGAGGGCGCAGTGCTGCACCGGACTATTAACCAGGAGACTACAGCAATGATGAAAGCTGAAGATATTATGACCAAAGACGTAGTTACCATTCGCGGTTCGGCAACTGTTGCTGAAGCGGTGGGGCTAATGAAGGATAAAGGATTGCGGGCGCTGGTTGTGGATCGTCGCTATGACAATGATGCTTATGGCATTGTCACAGAAACGGATATTGTTTATAAGATAACAGCCTACGGGAAAGATCCCAAGCAAGTGCGGGTTTATGAAATTATGAGCAAGCCCTGCATTGTGGTTAATCCTGATTTGGGTGTGGAATATGTAGCGCGGTTATTTGCTAATACTGGTATTCATCGCGCACCTGTGATTCAAGGCAAGTTGTTGGGCATCATCTCGATTACCGACATTTTAACCAAAAGCGACTTTGTGGAAGCGCCAAAAGCGCTACTGCTGGAGGAGAGAATTCAAAAAGCAATTGAGCAAGCTCGTGCTATTTGCACTGAACAAGGTGCTTATTCTAAAGCCTGTGCAGCTGCCTGGGATGAGGTAGAAGAACTTCAGGCAGAAGCAGCTCATCAGAAAGCTGAGGGTATGATATCAGCTAAAGTCTCTTTTGAAGAATACTGCAAGGAAAACCCCAATGCACCAGAATGTCGAAATTATCACCCGTAATTGAAGTGTGGGGGATGAAGATTAAGGGGGCATTGGGCATTGGGCATTGGGCGATAATCTTCTTCCCCTGCTTCCTCTGCTCCACTGCTCCCCTGCTCCTCTGCTCTCTTGCTCCTCTGCTCCCTGCTCCCTGCTATCTCAATTTACCGTCTGGCAACTCGTATCAATAAGAATAAACCTATTCCCAAAAAAAGAAAGTTGGGCAACCAAGCCCCCATAAAGGGAGAAAGGACACCTGCTTGTGCGATCGCTCCACTAATAAAGAAAATTAAGTAGTACGAAAATATAACTACGACACTAATCCCAAAGCTAGTACCTCTCCCCGTCCGCTGGGGTATGCTTCCCATCGCTGCACCCACCAAGCCAAAAACTACGCATACAAAGGGCAAGGAGATTTTTTGTTGAATCCGCACTTCAAGTTTACGAATTTTTTGGCGATCGCCACCAAGATTTTCCACTTCTAGTTGCTGTAGTGCTTCGGCAATATTCATCTCACCATAGTCTCGGCTTTTTTCTGCCAGACTTAATGGCGTGCGCGGTAGTTGCAGTTGTTGGTGTTCAAATTTGACGATGTTACGATAAGAGCGATCGGCAGCAACAAAATAGATTGTACCGTTGTAAAAATCCCAGACATTTTGAGAAGGATTCCACTGAGCAGATTCTGATACCACAATTTGATTCAGATTTTTTGTTGAGCGATCTATAATTGTCAACCCTGTCATACGCTTACCATCAAATTGGTCGGCGTAAAACAAGCGTGTCAATATCCGATTCTTAGAGCCATCCGGCTGGACAACATCCTGGTATTCAGGATAGAAAATATTTTGTTGTTTAAAAGTTGGCTTGTCTGATTTGAGTGCTTTATCCAGAGTCATCGCCGCTTGATAATTTGCTGCTGGTGCAATTTCTTCGTTAAACACAAATGTCATTCCTGTGACTACCAGACTTAACATCACAGCAGTTAGCACCATGCGATAGACACTGACACCACAACCACGCAAAGCTATTAGTTCGCTCTCGCTAGAAAGACGACTATAAGTCATCAAAGTAGCCAGCAGCGTAGACATGGGGAAAGCTAAAACGATAAAATTGGGAAATTTTAACAAAAAAACTTGAATAGCAATGTCTATGGGTAGCCCAGATTCTACAATTTTTCTGACGAGATCGAATACAGCATCAATAGTGACGCCAATTGATGAAAAAGCTCCGACACCAAAGAAAAACGGCGCTAACAATTCGCTGGCAAGGTAGCGATCCATGATCGTAAAAGGCAGCAGCGAATAAAGACTATTAAAAGACGTAAGCTTCTTTGATATCATAAGCAATTTGAAAATTTAGATATTAGCAACCCCGGCAAAGCATATCTACTATATTTAATATCAAAATTAAATACTTAATGGCTAAACATTAACTAATAAATTTATCCTGAAGAATCAAAAATCAAAATATCCTTGGAAATTATTAACTAAATTATTATTAATTTATACTTGAAAATTATCCCCCAAATAATATTGCCGCACGAGGGGATTGCTGTAGAGTTCGTCAGCAGCGCCAAAAGCGAGGATTTGTCCCTCACGCATGATGTAGGCGCGATCGGTGATAGCGAGGGTTTCGCGGACATTGTGATCTGTAATTAGGATTCCCATGCCGCGATCGCGCAGTTGTGCGACGATTTGCTGAATTTCTGAGACTGCGATCGGATCGACTCCTGCAAATGGTTCATCCAAAAGTAAAAATTTTGGCCCTTCTCGTCCAGCAGCTAAAGACCTTGCTAATTCCGTCCGCCGTCGCTCACCACCAGAAAGTTGAATTCCTTTACTTTTAGCTAATTTTTCCAACCGAAACTCCCGCAGTAAAGTTCTAAGTCGGATTGACCACTCCCATCGTGGCACATGAGTTTGCTCTAGCACTAACAGAATATTATCCTCTACCGAGAGCTGGCGAAAAACACTTGCTTCTTGTGCTAAATAGCCAATACCCAGTCGTGCCCTTTGATGCATTGGCATTCCCGTCACCTCTACATTACCCAGCCAAACTTTTCCTTGATTGGGTTTTTCTAAACCTGTGGCAATGTAAAAAGTCGTCGTTTTACCAGCCCCATTGGGGCCTAGTAAACCAACAATTTCACCCTGAGCAACAGAAAGGTTGACACGATTGACAATTACTCGCTTACCGTAAGATTTGTGAATATTCTCTAAAACAATTTTCACGCTGGAAGCACCCTTTCTTGGTGGTAAATGCTAATTAGAAGGCTTCAAAGGTGGTGTCTTTGGGGCAGGTGTCGCAGTTTGTCCATTATTATCTGATTCCTGCACCATGTAGATGGACTCTACTTGACGGTTGGATTGGGGTAAAGCCACAAATCGCCCTTCATCAATTAAATAGGTTACTTTCTCTGCTCGGATACTGTTACCGCCCTGTTGCAAAATATAGACATTGCCACTGAAATCAATTCGGCGTTCTTTACTAAAATACTGTGCTTGGGCAGATGTTGCCTGAAGTTGGCGAGCCGGATACAACATTTGCACGTTACCGCGAGCGGTAATTACTTGATTTTTCGCATCATATTCTTGCACATCAGCGCGGATAGTCAGGGGGCGATTTGCCTGAGATGTTTGTGCAGTAGCGGTTTGCACTTGGGTAGGAAAGGCAAAAGCGCCCAAAAGTGCAGCTGGCAGCATTAAAGCTAATCCAAAGCGACGTATCTGGGATAAGGGCAATTGATAGCAGGGCATCATAGCAATTGGGGATTTAGGATTTCAGCTTGCATTCTAATTATCTCAAGTACTTTATCCAGATTATGAAATATACAATCTGGAGTGATTTCTGATAACTACTGGCTGAAATAGTGACGCTACCCCCAACCTCAAGGTTTCAGCTAATTGACATCTGACTGAAAATGACGTAGGCACAATACTCTTTTTTCAACAAAGACGCTACGCGTAGCTTGCTTCCACGTAGTGGTACGGGAAGTTGTGAGCTAGATGAATTTTGCCTGCCAGGGATTTCAGGCAATGCAATTTCACTAGATGTCTAATCAGTACTCAGCACAATTCTAGGCAAAGATAAGACTTGATTTTCGCCCAGATCGCCAGCGGCAATTTTATCTGGCCCTATTTGTTGTAAATTCGTCAACAACACTGCGCTCTCGCTCAATAGCTCATCTACGTCAACACCGCTGTAACTAGATGGGTAACGGCGTAGGCGATTGCTGCCTTCTCCCAATAGAATGACAGCACCTCGCCAGTTCCGATTCTCCAAATGATACAGTGCCACAGCAATTTGGAGAATGCCTTGATAAAAGCTTTTTTCCGGTTCGCCAGCTTCAATCCACAAAGCCTCTAAAGTGTCATGACAAGCGTAGAACTGTCCAGAATTGAACTGTTCTACGCCTTGCCAAAACTCTTGGGGGATGATTTCGCTCATCCCATACTGTCTCGTACTTCTTTGATTGTTTCTAGAGAGATTTCTTGTTTGTCTCCAGCAAACTCGTTGTCAGGGGTGAGGAATAACATGCAATGGCACTCTTTGCGTTCTCTCATTGGCACACAAGGACAGTTCCAATATGTGGCGTGAATCTCAGCTTCTTTATCTTCGTAATGGCGACAAGGACATAAAGGCGCACCCAGGTCGTCTTTATGTTTGGCTAGTCCTTCAATCACAACTGCGGTGACAGAAGGTTCAGAACAGAAGTATGTTCCAGTACGCTTGGCGTATTGTTCGGAAAAATGCCGCATTGCCTCTAGGCTTTTATCGCTGGATTTTGTGTTATGTTCTGATGCGATCATGTTGTTCATAATTTAAATATTTCTTTGCATTGTACCTCAGCCTCACTAAGGGATTACTGGGTGTATTTCCCCAACCTTACCTGCTCAAATTATCTTAACCTTTGCTCAAAGGCTGATATATCCGGTGTCCTGGGATCAGAGAAAATCTCAGAAATTACAGAAGCTTAACTTCTAGGCTAATCAAAATCCGGCGTTGCATCTTGAGGCAGACTTAAAAAGTCAACAGGTTTATTTATTCTCATCAAGAAACGACGCTGTGACGTGTTTAAGGAAAGACAGTAGGGGCTATCCTTTGATCGGACTTATGTCAAGGCTTTGTTTCTTTATACGTTTCCTAAACCATCTTCATCATAACTTTATCAGACTTCATTAATTCCCTAAGTAATAGTACTTACCATTTTTTGCGGTTTAATGTAAATTCTGGAATGTGTAATAAAAAAAGCACAAACATTATTAAGATTTACTACTACATGAGTATTCCAACTGTTGCAAAAAAATTATCGACTGCTGCGATCGCAGCAACAGTCATTGTTTTGGGAATAGGAGCAGTAGCACAAGCAACTGTTTTAACATTTGATGATATAGCGCCTATTTCAGATTTTGATGAGATTCCTAATGGTTACGGAGGATTTAATTGGGATAATTTTTCTTATTATGGTAACGGTCGCACAGAAAAACTTGCACGTACAGGCTATGAAAAAGGTCTAGTATCAGGAGATTATGCAGCTTTCAACGGATTTGGAAACCCAGCCCTAGTAAGTGATAGTGTTTTTGACTTCAACAGTGCTTACCTAACAGCTACTTGGTATGATCGTCTTTCAGTTACTGTAGAAGGTTTAAAGAGCGGTGCAACCTTGTATTCAAAAACTGTGGTTGTAGATACGACACAGCCAACTTTAGTTAATTTTGATTATTTTGGTGTTGATGAATTAAAGTTTACGTCCTTTGGTGGAGTTCAGCCAGATTATCTTATAAAGACGCTCGGTAGGGGGACACAGTTTGCCCTAGATAACTTTACCTTTAATGAAAAAGCTACATCTGTTCCCGAACCTACATTGCTACCAGCGCTACTATCAATAGCTGCTTTAAGTGGTGGTTCAGTATTAAGACGTAAACAGCTCAAGCAAAGTTAACTTAAACCTTACACCTTGCCCAAAGGACTAGAAGTAGCGGCTATACAAACAAGAGCTACACCTCTGTGGGCTAAAAGCTTTACAATCTGTAGAGGCAGGCTTTGTTCGTATAGCCCTTCTAGGGTGTGGTTTTTTTGCTAAGGTATTGATTAATACGAATGTAATGTTTTTTGTAGCTGGGGTTGCAGTGGGCGTAGGCGTAGCCTGTCGGAGACATCGCTTTGCAAAACTATACCAGGGTGTTCCCAATTAATTACCTCTGGTTCTGCTGCTGAGGAAATATTTGGCCACAAAACCCAGCGACTGCCTTGAGGAAGAGTCGCAAGGCTCAGAGGATTCTGAGTCAGCCAAATCAAAGGATAGCTTTTAGGAACTACTGAACTGGCATCTTCTAAGGCTGCGGTTGCTGCTAAGGTTTCTAGAACAAAGCGATCGCCTTTGATTAAATTTGTTGATGCTGTCCATAGTTGCACCTGTAATTGTTGTCGCTGTGCATAAAAGTACAGCGATGCTGCGGCAATTACTGCTTGTTCAAAGTTTTCTTCTTCCCAATTGCTAGCACTGTCAAGGGCAATAACTATTTCTTGTCCACCTGTTACCATCTCTAACTCCCGCACCCTTAATTCGCCATAGCGGGCGCTAGTTCGCCAGTGAATCAGACGAGTGGGATCTCCTAGACGATAGGGACGGAGCGATCGCACCAGCCCTGTTGTAGCTGTCTGCAAGGGTTTACCACGAGGATCGCCCCTTTTGCTCTCTTCTTGCCCCATTTCATCTATTAGGGGACAGGTAGCCAAGGGTAACACTGTGGGATAAACGATCGCTGTGGCAGCACAATCACGCTGACGGCGACACCAAAACAATCCCAAAGGCGCACCAGAACCAAGTTCGACTGTGTGCCAGCGATAAACACCCCGGCGCTGAGTCGGGTGGTAATATACCCAACGGTAACTACCTTGGCTAGGAATTGTTTCGATTGCCTTTTGTACTGGTTTCCCTAAGACGAAGGGCAGTATATCTTCAACTTGCAATAAGCTTACAGGCTGCTGTGTCTGATTGCAGATTTCTAATTCCACCGTTAGATCGTCGCCTGCTGACACAGGTTGTATGGGACGGCGAGTGATGGATAGACCTGTAAGCGATCGCGGCGGTAAAATAGCTGCTACACCCAAAAGGGCAAAACTAATGCCGCTAATGGCATACAGCCAACCAGCCATCGTATTGATACCTGCGCCAAAAAAACAAATAGCTGTTGCTGCTAGTACCCAACCGCCATAAGCAGGGGCGCTGGCACGGGTTTCTAACCAATTGGTGATGGGTTTGATGATTTTCATGTTTCTTTTTTAACCCAACACCACCTGTAATTCACAGTGTTTCAGGGGTTCAGCAAAAAAATCTGTATTATTAAAATATGGATATAGACGTGGAAGATTATTTGATGCAGTTAGTCAGTCGGGAGCATATTAAAATCTCTTCTGATGTGCGGAGTGGCAAACCCTGCATTGATGTCACGACAACTAATGATGTGGAATTACATACTCAAAGCGATGAAGTGCAGTTAGCATTTATTCAGGAAACACAGCGAGTACTATTCACCCAAGATGCAGATTTTTTGATTATTGCAAGTTCTAGGCTCGATCATACTGGTATTACCTACTGCAAGAAAGGAACTCATTCAATTGGTGAAATCATTGAAACTTTGGTTTTGATGTATGAGGTGATAACACCTGAAGAGATGGTGGGACGTGTCGAGTTTGTGTGAAATTAAAGCACCATTTAAAGACTTGCATATTCAAAAGCATTTCGGTGAAGTCAGTTAGTAATTGTATGCACAATGTAACCAGTTCTCTGTATTTTGGTCGTTTACATCTATAAATTTATAATTGTATATGATTAAATTATGGAATGTAGATAAAAGGTAAAAATATGACAATTACTACCAATTTAAAACAACTCTATGAAACAGATGAGAATTTATGGTTAGAAGAAACTATTGAATTGTTAAAACAAAAACAGTTTAACCAACTTGATTTAGAAAACTTAATAGAGGAATTAATCAGTTTGGGGAAAAGAGATTTAGCTAAAGCCAAAGGTCTTTTAAGGCAAATTATTATTCATATATTATTACTCCAATATTGGCAGGTAGAATATGAAAGAAACTATCGTCATTGGATTGGAGAAATTAAAACCTTCAGATATGACTTAAATAATCATTTAACGACGAATTTAACAAAAAAGTTACAGGATGATTTAGAGAGTATTTATCAAAGTGCGGTTGATTTTGTGAAAATTAAAACCGATTTAAATATTTTTCTAGAAAAGTGCCCTTACACTCTTGTACAATTATTAGATGATAATTATTTACCTTAAAGATATCAGTATTATCTAATTTTTGTGGAATCAAAGCACCACCAAAAGCGATGTCTACGACGGTCACTGAGCGCAGCCGAAGTGCGGGCTACGCCTACGCAGTTTCACGAATAGTCATGATAATTGCCTTTTTCAGTCCTCTTCATTTTTACTCAAGGATTTAACTAAATACACGACAAGGGCGATCGCTTGAAGGCAGCTAGGACGTGATATAAATTAACATTGCCTTGTTTTGAAATGCAGCCTTTTGGTAAAAACTAACAACTGCGGGGTAACAGGACAGAATGTAATTAAGCCCACTATCGCCATCTCGCTCCCAGATACCGATTGGGTAAACTTCTTGTTGATCCATATCATGCGGTGAGTAACGAGATGCTATAACTTCATGCGAAGTTTCAGATAGTGCTTGGGCGACTTGACGAACCTCATTAGGTAAAAGATACCGAATTCCAATTCAACCAAAGAAGATTGGTTTCTCATCGCCACCGATGGAGTTATTTCCAAACACACACCAAGATAAAGGAGGTGTTCCGCCATGAGGACTACCTGTTAATAAAAAGTGTAATCCTTGCCATTTCTTCTCAATTTCTAAGTAATCACCTGATGTATCAAGTTGTCCGTCAGGAGATAACAATGCTGAAATTTCTTCTGTGGTAGAGCAGGCGAGAAACTTATCCAATTCTTCAGAGGTAACAGCTTTGAAATTCCCATACATTCCCATAACTTAACTCTTTGGATACTAGCAATTAAGCTTGACTAATTAACTTAAAAAAGCTGTAACTAACAAAATAAAAAGCCCACTAATGCGGGCTTTCTAAATCAATTAAGTTATTGCTTTACTTACCGTTTTGCCAACTTCTTCGACATCTTCCGCAGACGAATCGATTGGGGTGTAACTTCCACCAATTCATCGGGGCCAATGTATTCCAAAGCACGCTCTAGGCTCATGTCTATCGGTGCTTGCAGTTGCACTAATTCATCGCCACCAGCTGCCCGGTGGTTGGTCAACTGCTTGGTCTTACAGATATTCAGTTCCAAATCTTGCGGACGATTGTGTTCGCCGACAATCATGCCTCTGTAAACCTTTGTGCCGGGAGTAATAAAGAATGCTCCTCTGTCTTCGGCGTTTCTCATAGCGTAGAAGGTAGAAACACCTTCTTCAAAGGAGATTAAAACACCTTTGTTACGGGCTTCAATGTCGCCACTAAGTGGACGGTAATCTAAGAAGCTATGGTTCATGATGCCTTCGCCACGAGTCATCCGCATGAATTCACCCCGGAAACCAATCAATCCACGGGCGGGAATGACAAACTCTAACTGGGTGCGATCGCCACTACCAGGTTGCATATCTTGCATTTCGCCTTTGCGTTGTCCCAGGCGTTCGATACAGCTACCCACAGCATCAACAGGAATGTCTAACACTAAGAGTTCGTAAGGTTCGCAAGGTTGACCGTTGACTTCGCGGTAAATAACCTGTGGCTGAGATACCTGAAACTCGAAGCCTTCCCGGCGCATGGTTTCAATTAAGATACCCAGGTGGAGTTCTCCACGACCGGAAACGAGGAATTTATCGGGAGAATCGGTTTCTTCGACACGCAAAGCTACGTTGGTTTCAAGTTCGCGGAATAGGCGATCGCGTACTTGTCTTGATGTCACTAACTTACCTTCTTGACCAGCAAAGGGCGAATCATTCACCCAGAAGGTCATTTGCAAGGTGGGTTCATCCACTTTAATCAGTGGTAAAGCTTGCGGTTCGTTGGGGTCAGTAATCGTTTCTCCAATATAAGCATCGGCGAAACCAGCCACCGCGACAATATAACCTGCGGTTGCTTCTTCCAGGTCTACGCGCTTGAGTCCTTCAAAGCCCATCAACTTGGTAATTTTACCTTTGACGATGGTGCCGTTCTCTGTAACTAAAGCTGCTTGCTGTCCGGAACGGATAGTACCGTTGTGAATTCTGCCAATCACAATCCGTCCCAGATATTCCGAATAATCTAGGGTTGTGACTTGTAATTGCAGAGGCTTATTGCGATCGCCCACTGGTGATGGGACGTGTTTCAGAATCGCGTTAAACAAAGGTTGCATATCTACCGATTCTGCTTCCAAGGTTTCCTTAGCAAAACCTCCCATCCCGGAGGCAAACAGATAAGGAAAATCACACTGGTCTTCATCTGCCCCTAATTCCAAGAACAGATCCAAGACTTTATCAACTGCAACGTGGGGGTCAGCTTGTCCGCGATCGATTTTGTTGATCACAACGATGGGGCGCAGCCCTTTTTCCAAAGCTTTTTTCAGAACAAAGCGCGTTTGGGGCATGGGGCCTTCGTTGGCATCGACAATCAGAAGACATCCGTCAACCATGCCGAGTACGCGTTCAACTTCGCCACCAAAGTCAGCGTGTCCAGGGGTATCAACAATATTAATTAGTGTTTCTTTGTAGCGAACTGCCGTATTTTTGGACAGGATAGTAATACCCCGTTCCCGTTCTAGGGCGTTGGAGTCCATAACGCAATCCGGAACGTCTTCGCCTTCGCGGAAAATGCCGGATTGTTTGAGGAGTGCGTCAACCAGCGTGGTTTTGCCGTGGTCAACGTGGGCGATAATGGCGACGTTGCGAATTGGGAGCGTCATAGAAGCTTTTGGTGAACTCTAGAGGGTGTTTATAAGATTTACATTTTGAATGCTAGGCTGTTTTAACAGAATTGAGAACGATCGGCAAATTCTGTAAAGAACCTTTAATAATTCTAGCGTAATCGTCACAATTGCGGGGAGTTTTGTAAATCCCACAATGGAGATGTGTGGTAATTACGGCGTTGGTGGGATAAAAAAAGCTTATGTGACAAACAGGTGTTATCTGAAGGGCAGTATTGCTTTTGAGAATTAGAGTTGATTCGCATAGAGGAATTTAGTCATTGAAATGCTTTGGTGAAAAGTGCGATCTTTGGCCAAAAAAGATAAAGTTCGTGGCTGCTAACAGTCAGGTTGTTTCGTGTTTAGGATTAAATAGAAGCGATCGCCAAGCCTGGTTTCTATTGACTAGAATGAAGTAGGTATTTCTACAAAAATATTCAACTTACACAAAATTCTCACAATGTAGAGTTAAGTCATGTCTATGTAGAGACTTTACAATGTAATGCCTCTAGGGAATTTAAGGTATATTCTAAAAACTAATAAAATGACAGCGATAATTATATGGTCTGCTGCCTAAATCCTAATTGCGAAAATCCTCAAAATCCTGGCGGGGCAAATTTTTGCCTCAGTTGTGGCACAGAGTTGGTATCGCTATTGAGAAATCGTTACCGAATCATCGCACCATTAGGGAGAGGAGGGTTTGCACGCACATATATCGCAGAAGATATAGACAAGCTCAATGAACAATGTGTTGTGAAGCAGCTGGTTCTAAGTCAATTTTATGGCAGTCAGGGTAGTCAGGCACATAAAAAAGCGACTGAGTTATTTGAACGCGAAGCCAAACGTCTCAAAGAGCTAGGAGAACATGCCCAAATTCCCAATTTGTATGCATATTTTAAGGAAGGTGAATATGTGTATTTAGTGCAGCAGTTTATCGAAGGACAAAATCTGTTGCAAGAGTTAAAACAACAGGGAGTTTTTGACGAAGCCAAGATTCGAGATTTTTTAAATGATTTATTATCTGTGCTGATAGACATACATCAACAACAGGTAATTCATCGAGATATTAAACCAGAAAATGTTATTCGCCGCCACAATGATGGTAATTTAGTACTAATTGATTTTGGGGTAGCAAAACAAAAGACAGAACCTACAAACACTACGATCGGGACAATTATTGGTTCATTAGGTTACGCACCAATTGAGCAAATGCAAGCGGGTAAAGTTTTTCTATCTAGTGATATCTACAGTTTAGGAATAACTTGCTTTCAACTGCTGACTAATATCTCTCCTTCGAATTTGTGGATGAAACAAGGCTATGGTTGGACTTCTAGTTGGCGGCAGCATTTAACGCAACCCATAAGTCAAGAATTAGAGATGATTCTTAATAAGTGTCTACAAGAAAATCACGAACAGCGTTATCAATCCGCACAGGCTGTTTTACAAGACTTGAAGAATCTCCCACCACTCAGGTATACATTAGCTCCTACAGTTATTCCACCTACTCTGCCGTCAGGATCGCAAGCACAAACTCAATATAAATCAACTCGATATCTACCGCAATTGTTTAATAGTAAATTATTGTTTGGAGCAATAATTGCTGGATCGGGTAGTTCGTTTTTAGCGATCGCACTTATAAGTTTTCTCGGAACTACTTGGATTAGCTCTGGATTGTGGTTGCTAATTTTAGGAGGATTAGTCTTGATTCAATCTCGCCTGCTTCTGGAAAAAGCTTATTTAATTGTTATTGCTATTATAGTCAATTTGCTGATTGTCTTTATTTTCAGAAATCTCCTAACCAATAATCTTCTAAAAGCTGGTATAAATGGGCTATTAATTGTGGGATTGCTAGTTATTCTGGCAGGTTTATTGACAGTTATTATTGTAGGTGTGTCTGAAATAATAAATAAACTAATTTCTAAATACTTTTAATTTTTTGGTTTTGCTCACTTGTCAGAAATATTGTTATTTCAAATAAACTTTGTAAAATTTGGATAATTATTCATGACAGATAAAAAAGAAAACTTGAGACTGCTTATTTCTCTGGGTCTGGCTGGAGTAATGGTAGCAGGTATTTTATGGTTAATTAGCAAAGTTTCTTCTAGGATTGTAACACCATCAAGCCCCATCTCAACTTCATCTTCATTGACAAATAAGGCGTCATTAATGAATTTGGGTACAAGGATTTTGGTGAAAGTGCAAACATCTCCTGAAAAAACAGATGGAGTTAAAGCTTTTGCGGAGAAAGATTACAGTATTGCCGTTAAAAGGTTTACTGATTCTCTAAAAAATAATCCAAATGATCCAGAAACTTTAATTTATTTAAACAATGCCAAAATAGCGCGAGATAATTCGTCAGCTATAAAAGTTGCGATCGTCGCACCAATTAACTTCGATCCTAGTTTAGCAGAAGAGATTTTACGTGGTGTAGCTCAAGCTCAAAATGAAGTTAATAACCAAGGAGGAATTAATGGTAAAAAATTGCAAATTGTAATTGCCAGTGCTGAGAATAGAGAAGATTCTGCACGGCTAGATAATGAATTAGTTGAAGATAAAAGCCTTGTAGCTGCTGTAGGTGTTAGACGTAACGCAGAAATATATAAAGAGAAAGGTTTGGTTTTAGTCTTGCCAGTCGAGCTACCAAATCAAGCAGAAAATCGAGAGAAATTAGATAATTATACAGTAAATAGTCAGCCTAATAGTTCCACAGGTAACTACTTATTTCACGTAAATCCGTTATATGATAATTTAGTAGATACTCATTCTCGCTACATTGCTAGACAAGCAAGGAATGTTGCTATTTGTGGCGATGTTCGTAGTTCAAGAGATAATTCAACCTCTTCATCAAATCAGATACTTGTAGAACAGTATACTCAAGCTATCAAAAAATATGGCAGCAACGTTATTAGTACGCCTTGTAATTTAGCAGACAAAAATTTTGATCCTAGAGCTTTTGTAGATCAAGCAATAGAAACAGAAAATGCAAGTGGTTTTTTACTAATGCCTTCAATCAGAAATATCTACTTTGCCACCAAGGTAGCACAAGAAGTTAAAGGTAGAAAGCCACTGTTTGCTTCTGAAACTATGTACAGTGCTACAACTTTACAAAATGGCAAGGATCTCGAAGGAATGGTATTACCTGTGTATTGGCATCGTGATGCTTATAAAGATAACCCCTTTGCAAAAAATGCCTTTCAGCTTTGGAATGCACAAGTAAATCAGAGAACAGCAGGAGCTTATGATGCACTCCAAGCAATTATTGCTGGCTTAAAAGAAGATAGTACCCGCGAAGGATTACAAAGGGCATTGTCTAACCCCAATTTTTCAACATCTGGAGCAACCGGAATGATTCAGTTTTCGCCCTCTGGGGAGCGTCAAGGAGAAGCAATGCTTGTCAGAATTGAGCGTTGTGAGTTTTGCTCTAGTGGAACTGGTTACGATTTTGCCCTCTTGAATAAGAAGTAGTTTTTTTAATGTTAATTTTCATTCCAAAGATATAGATTATTCCCAAATAGGTAATCTATTAAATTTGAGTGTCATACTAAACTGCTTGATTTGATTGCAACCATCAATGAAATTGAAGCGATCGCAGCAATTTTTCTCTAATGAAAAGTTTTTTTCTCTACCCAGAGTTGTGAGCGCGATCGCTCAAAAGAAAGATGGAATCTCCCTAGTCTCTGTGTCAAGGTTATATCAAGTAAGAATTACGAACACTTTGCCGAGGAGAACACGGATGGTAACTACTTTAGATGATACGAAACGCAATGCTATTGCTGTAAAACTTGCAAGTATTAAAGCTCTGCAACAGTTGGCGATCGAAAATGAACAATCGCTTTTGGCGCAAGGGCTTGATGCTGAAATTGCCGATCGCATCCGAAATTTTATCAAAGATGATGAAAAAAACCTTGGTGTTTTGGAAACCGTAATTGGTCAGTATGGCATTCAGGCTGAACCCAAACAAAATGTTACACAATTCATTGAAAAAGCTCGCGAATTGTTCAAAGGTTCTGAGTTAAGCCTGTATGAGAAAGTCTCTCAGCATGAATTGCTGAAACATCAAATAGTAATGAGTGGCTTGATAGTTCACAAAGCTGCTCAAAAAGTTGGTGCTGATGTGTTGCTAGCGATCGGGCCATTGAATACCATTAACTTTGAAAATCGCGCTCACCAAGAGCAACTCAAAGGCATTCTGGAAATTCTGGGTGTCCGCGAACTCACCGGACAAGATGCAGATCAAGGAATTTGGGCACGTGTTCAAGACGCTATGGCCGCAGTCAGTGGTGTAGTTGGTAGTGCTGTCACCCAAAATAGCGACAAAAAGGATCTAAATATCCAAGATGTCATCCGCCTCGATCACAACAAGGTAAATACCCTGTTCACCGAACTACTACAAAGCAACGATCCACAAAAGATCCAAGAGTACTTCGGTCAAATTTACAAGGATTTAAGTGCCCACGCTGAAGCTGAAGAGGAAGTAGTCTACCCCAGAGTACGTCCCTTCTACGGTCAAGATAACACCCAAGAATTGTTTGATGAACAAGCTCATGCAAAGCAGGCGTTAGAGGAAATTAAGGCTCTTAGCCCATCTTCACCTCAATTTAAAGAAAAAGTTAAACAGTTGATGGATGCTATTGGCGACCATATTCGTCAAGAAGAAAGCACAATGTTTGCTGCCATTCGCAACAACTTGAGCAGCGATGAAACCGAACAACTGGCGACTGAATTCAAAGCCGCTAAGACCCGAATTCAAGAGAAATTGGGCGTTGTTAGCGAATCGAATGTGTAGGATGCTTTCGAGCTTTCTATATCTGCTAAAAAAAGTTAGTTAAACAAAAACTCCCAGCGTTTATCTGCTGGGAGTTTTTGTTTACAAATTTTGCTGACAGTATTTATAAGCGGCATAGGCCATAGTTACAACCCCGGTAATAATGGCAGATTCATCCACTTCAAATTGGGGATGGTGTAATGGGTGGTTAATGATTCTTTCTTTATAGCCGACACCCAAGCGAAACATGGAACCGGGGACGTGTTCCAAATACATAGAAAAATCTTCAGCACCAAGGGAAGGTTCGGGTAGTACTTGAACGCGATCGCTACTCCAAGCTTCTTCTGCGGCTGATTGTAACAATTGCGTTAGGGCGTAATCATTTTGGACGCTGGGTACACCTTGGCGATAATTGACTTGATACTTTGCTCCGTAGGTATGGCAAACATTAGATACAATGTTTTCAATCCAGTTTGGGAGATGGGCACGGGTTTCGGGATGGAGCGATCGCACGGTTCCTAATAATTGCACTTTATCAGCAATTATATTCGGCGCTCTGCCACCATTAATCTTCCCGATACTCAATACTACAGGACGCAAAGGATTTTGTGTCCGACTGATAGCTTGTTGCAGCGCAGCAATTACTTGGCAAGCAATCCAAATCGCATCAATCGCCTCATGGGGACGCGCCCCGTGTCCAGATTCTCCCATAATCAGAATCTCTAAATCATCGGCGGCGGCTGTTAATGCCCCGTAACGCACCCCAATAGAACCTGCGGGTATAGAAGGGAAAACATGAACCCCTAATAAAGCCGAGACATTTTCCATCGCCCCATCTTTCACCATCCAGCTTGCCCCTTGAGCAATTTCCTCGGCTGGCTGAAATAAAAACCGTACTTTCCCACCCAACTCCTCAGCCATTTGGGACAGCACCATTGCCGTTCCTAACCCCACAGTGGTATGAACATCATGACCGCAAGCGTGCATAATCCCATCTGTACGAGAGGCATATTCCAAATTAGTGCCCTCTTGAATTGGCAAGGCATCCATATCAGTGCGAATTGCCAATAAACGGTCATTTTGGCTAGTGCCTTGGAGTTCCCCAATCACGCCCGTTTTCCCAACTCCTTCTTGTACGTGCAGTCCACTGGAAGACAAAACACCAGCTACAAAGGCTGCTGTTTGGTACTCCTGACCGCTGAGTTCTGGGTGAGAGTGGATGTGGCGGCGAATTTCAATTAAGCGGGGCGCTAGTTTTGCTGCTAAGTCTTTTATATGGGTAAGCATCGATTTAATTAATCTATAGGCTAGGCTTTTTTCCCATGATAAAGAACTGTTAACAAACAAAATGCTTTTGCTATACGAACGATGCGTGAAGAATGAAGCAAGGGAGCAGGGGAGCAGGGGAGGCAGAGGGGACAAGGGGGACAAGGGGGACAAGGTGACAAAAGTTAGATTACAACAAGTCTTTCCCCTTGTCTCCAATTCTCCTTGTCCCCTTGTCCTCTTCCCCATGACCAATGCCCAATGCCCAATGCCCAGTTTATTTTGAATAGCAGGTTGTGCCTGGAGTATTTTCAGGTTTGAACTGGTTACATTCTCTGGTCTTTTGACGCTCTAACGACCAGCCATAAGGCATATCGGAGGTGACGACACCATTAGCCAGAGTGGTTAGTCGATAGTTAGCCCCTCGAAAATTAGTAAATTGCAATTTGGCATCTTTTAAGTTTGCTGCTTCTAAATTGGCACTGATGAAGCCGGCAAAAGACAAATCGGCATTTTCCAGGGATGCTGATTTTAAATTTGCTCCTGTTAAAGAAGCACCACTAAGATTCGCCGAATTTAGAATCGCATTTTCTAAATTTGCACCGGTGAAATCGGCATTTGTGAGATTAGCTTGAGATAATGTAGCGCCGCTCAAGTCAGCCCCTCGCAAATTTGCTCCAGTTAGATTCAGCCTAGTTAGATCAGCGCCGCTCAAATTACACCGAGGACAGGCACTTGTTGCCTTCAACTGATCCAAGTCTAGCTGATTTAACGCAAGAGCCTGCTCTGCAAACCCTAAACAAGCTAACAGGGAGACGGTGGCAACAATCTTAAGTTTCATATTTTTTACTGATATTTACAAAAATGACAAGTTACGAACATCACGTACTGTCATCCTTACATATACTGCTTCTCTAAGGAAGTACAGGGATGAAGCATTGATTAAGAAGCTGTAAAAATACCATAAATTCTAATAGTAAGACTACTCAAACGGAAATATAGGCTATAGAATCAAATCGTAAGGAACTATACCGAACCAATTATAGACTACCAAATATGTGATCCCCCTAGCTCGATAAAAATACGACTAGGGGGATCTTGTTTTTAGGGATTGGGCACAAGGGGCAGAGGGGCAGAGGGGCAGAGGAGAAAAACTAAAACTTATACCAATTCAATTAATGATTGCAACACATCCTTGGCTAAAGACGCGATGAATCGCGTCTCTACAAATGGTCTATTTGTCGCATTCTTTTTTCCAATTGGTATTACTGCAACTTCTCCCCTGCCTCCTGCCTCCTGCCATCCTGCCTTCTTCATCGCCATCCTAAAAGGCGCAGTCCAGGGACAATTAGGTAATAACTCACTCCTAACCAGAAGCTGATAAAGAAGCCTACAGAGCCAAAAAAAGTCAGAGGTAAGTATAACTCTAACCAAGCTGGTTGACTGGTAAATTGGAAAATTGGGGGTGCTAACTTCAAAAGAATCAAAACTGCATAGCCGATCGCACTGCCAAAGGCCGCGAACACAGCGTACACTACATGATGGCTGCGAAGTCCTAAACTCAAGGTGAGTAGGCAAACTGCCACTAAAATCACTGCCACTAAGCCCTCGCCGCTATCTTTTGGGGTGATTAATTGCAAAATTAACCAGCCGAAGCCATAACTAATTATGCCCATCAGGGAAGCCACTAAAAACCGCCGCCGTTGACCAAAACACCCGGATACTGTCAGTCCCCATGCGGTTCCCCAGCCTGCGGCAACGAACACCAAAATATCTGCCCCGAAGACGGGTTGAGTATTTGGTACTAATTGGTTTAGCTGACTTCCAATCAATTGCACAACCTGAGGCCCTAAGCTGGTATGATAGGCCAAAATAAAACCAGCGATCGCACCAAAACAAGCGCCGATAGTACTCAGTACGATCGCCCAAATCGTCGCCAAACAAGCTCGGAAAATTTTGAAGATTGTCTGAGCGATAAAAATAACGGTTTTGGTGACAGCTAGGCTCAAGTTAGCTAAAACTTGTTCAATAGCTTGTGTTATCAGTGTAAATCTCTGGGAAACTTGCGTTGAGGTTTGCTTAATCTTGTCTTGGAGTTGAGCAAATAACCCTGGTGGCGGTAATGGTTGAGAAATCTTCGCCAAACGTTTTTGAATTATAGCTGCATTCGCTGGACGCGATCGCACATCCTCCTGCACCATCTCATCCAGCAAATCTGCTAGTTGCGGGTTGACATTCACCATAGTGCGCCAGTGCAATTTACCCGTTTGCCGATCTTCCAACTCTAGCGGGTATTTGCCTGTTAGTAGTTCAATTATCGTTCGACCAAGAGCATAAAAATCGGCACTTGGCCCAACAATACCTCCAATAACTTGTTCTGGTGGACTGTAGCCAGAAGAAAATAATCGCGTGGAACTAGACTGAGAACGCAGCTTAGAGGCACTAAATTGTTTCGCCCCACCAAAATCAATCAACACCAAGCGATCGCCCTCTGCTTGCCCTGGAGACGGGTTGACAGATGGCAAAGATGTACCCAGCATTAAATTAGAAGGTTTGATATCCCGGTGAAGAATCTGACGTTTGTGTAATTCTTGTAAAATCTGCACAGCTTGGGCAAACCAATTTAAAACCAAACTCTCTGGACACCCTTGGGGAAACTTTTTTAATATTTCCTCTAAAGTTTGGCCATTGATTTTTTCCATTACCAGGCAAGGCAGTTGGTGCGGTTTGGGGTTAAACAGTTGTATTTGAAAATACCCTTCAGCATCGACTCTGGGGACACCTGGATGGTGCAAACCGGATAAAACTGCCGCCTCTTGGGTAAATAATTCCAGTGCTTTGGGCGAATCTTCTACCAATACTTTCAACACTTTCTCTGTTTGAGTTTTTTCATCCCAAACCGTGTAAATTTGAGCAAATCCTCCCGAACCCAAAGGCTGAAGTGGAACATAGCGGTCTAACAACTCTAGCGGTGCGCCACAGCTGTTGCAAAATTTGTTTCCCCAAGGCTGAGGATAAGGACGTTGACAATCAGGATTTATGCAGTGAACCGCACTCTGAGTGATGTGGGACACAACCGCTACAATACAAAGGCTGACTTGATTTTAGCGTTTCTTTAGGTTTCCTGATTTTAAAATAGACAAAAGGAAAACCCTCATAGAATCTATGAGGGAATTCATTCATATTTACAGCGGATTTCCAGGAAGGTGAAGTATACAAGCTAAGTCTCAAAGCAAGGTATAAAGCCTGTTTTACTATTGACTCCTGAATTCTGCTGTATCTCAGCCCTTAATTACGAAAACTTCTTTTACTTTGTCTGTGCTTGGCAACTTCTTTGCGCTTGCGTTTTTCTAAGGGTGTTTCAAAATGACGATGCTTTCTCATGTCGGGAAAAATTCCCGCCTTGGAAACTTCTCGTTTAAATCGTCGTAAGGCTGACTCAATGTGTTCATTGTCACCTACAATTACTTGGGTCATTATTTCTCCTACTAAGTTGACTTCATCAATAGACTTCTTGCAGAAGTCGGGAAAAGGGGAAGGTGGGGCCCCCTCTGGGGATAAGGGGCGGGGGGAAAGGGAAAGGTTCTGTATTTTGCCCTTCCCCCTTAACCTTTACCCTTTTCCCACCTCTTGCAAAAAGCAGTTTTGCAAGAGGTCTAATGGCTATGCAGGCGGTACATTACAAAAAAAAGACAGACTCTTGTTTGTCTGACCTTAAGACTCTTGGTAAGTTTTTGTTTCCAAGGTTAGTATCGTCCGCCACCGCCACCGCCACCGCCGCGGTTGCCGTATCCTCCTCTGTTACCACCAAAGGAACCTCTATCACCTCTATCTTCCTTGGGTTTAGCCTTATTCACTTTCAGGTCACGACCCATCCACTCAGCACCGTCGAGAGCTTCAATGGCAGCACTTTCTTCAGCTTCAGTTCCCATTTCCACAAAAGCAAAGCCGCGCGGACGACCTGTTTCACGGTCAGTAGGTACTTGAACGCGCTTTACAGTACCATATTCTGCAAAAATACCACTTAAATCTTCTTGTGTAACGTCATAAGAGAGGTTACCTACATAAATTGACATCGATTCTCTCCAAAATCATCACTGTGTAGAGATTTTAATTTCTCTCAGAAGTCTGTAAATACTAAAAGGAAAAAGCCTTTCAATACTAAAACCAAAGACATCACCGAATTAACTCTCATAAATCTAGGATGACATACGAGCCAACTCTTTGCATCCAGTAGATAGTTAACCAGTGATGCGATCGCACCTAAGCGATCGCCCGCCCCCACATACCCTAAGTACAATCCACCGCAAAAAGGGGTTGGAAATGGAATAAGATAAATTCTGTAGGGTGATATAGAAAATCAGACATGCAGGGGCGCATCTTTAATATCCGAATTGAACGTTTGACTGCATTCACCATGAAGCATTACTTCAAAATTTTAATACGAAAGGCAAAGTCAGGCAACAAATATAAAACTATTGTGACTTGTACTCTTTTGGATAACCTGCTATAAAAGCAACTGCGATGCTTATACCAGCAAGCATCGCAAGTCTTTTTCTTTGCGCTAGCCTCTCCTTTCGGAAAAGAGGAGTAAGTGGCATGAAAAAGAGGGGGAAAGGGCAAGGGGGAAAGGGGAACGGGAACCCCATATTTAAAAACAGGGGTTTCAGATATCGAGTCGGCAATTTTTATCGCACTCAGTGGCGGGTAAAATCTTCTTTTTTGTTCTCCATATTTAAAAATAGGGGCTTTATACCAAATGATGTAAAAGTTTTTCCTTCTTCCCTTCCCCCTTCCCCTTTCCCCTTTTCCCCTTCTTGGTAACATCATGTTCGGCTAATTAACCAAAGTTGCAATCTTAAGTTGCCGAACATCACCTTTCCAAGCTGTCTCCAATTCAGCTTTGACAAGTTGAGCGGCCTCATCTTTGCCTAGTGCCTGCAAACTTGCCTGCAAGCCAAATAGAGAACGTCCATTATGGGGATATTTTTTTAAATCGGCACGAAAGACTTTCTCAGCTTCTCTATAGTCACCCTTAGCCAAAAGCACAGCACCCAAAGATTCCCGCGTCGGAAAATACCAGTCTGGTGGTTCCACGTAATTGAGGGCATCTTCTACTACTACTGCTTTTTCTAGCAATTGGATGGCAGATTCATAATCATGATTTTCTCTAGCAATTTTGGCGTCTAGAACTTTTGAGGCAATGTCTAAAATATTACTGGCAGGACTGAATCCAATAGTTGCCTCGATGGAAATTCTCTGTTTGGCAGCCAGTAATGCCTGACTTTCACTTGCTGCGTCTTCAAGTTTGCCTGTGGCTGCGCTTGCCATACCACGAGCAAAATGCCAAAGTGCTGAGGTAGTGGACAATTTAGCTTCGGGAGCAGGAGTTTTTAAGATGGCATCCCAATCACTAAAGCGTGTCTGAATCAGCATTTTGCTACCCAGGAATCCCTCAAGCATTGGTGCATACAGGTCAATTGCAGTAGCATTTGCAACTAATTTCTCTGCGGATTTCAGAGCATCTTCATATCTTCCTGCCATGCTACTGGCCACCATGAGGAAATGTACGTTGTGGTTATAATACATCATGGGGTAAGTGCCCTGGACTTGATATTTTTTGATGTAAATATCATCTTGAGCGATCGCCTGCTCGTTTGCCTGCATTGCCCCTTCATAATCTCCCACACGAAAATAAATATGACTTGGCATGTGTACCAAGTGTCCCGCTGCTGGCGCTAGAGTTCCGAGTCGGTTAGCACTGGCAAGGGCGCGTTCTGGAAAAGGTGAGGCTTCCACTGCATGGATATAGTAATGATTAGCTCCTGCATGATTTGGGTTACGTTTGAGAACTGATTCTAAAACAGCCACAATTTCTTCTGTATCTGGCTGTGGCTTACCATCTTTAGTCCAGTGCTGCCAAGGATGCAGATCCATCAGGCTTTCAGCGTAAAGTGTCGCTGCATCCAAATCATCAGGATAACGCTTGACTAGGTTTCCCATTGCTTTGGCGTAGTCTACCGCTAGTTGATACAAATCAGCATCGGCATCTTGAGAGTAACATTTTGCTAAGGCGGTGATGTAGTCTCGTTCTTGGGTGGAAGCTTGGGTAGAAAGGGCCAAAGCTTGCTGTACTGCTTGGTAAGCAGCTAATTCCCGATTGGGGTCTATGGCCGAGTTAATATTAGGCCCCAAGGCTAAAGCAACACCCCAATATGCGATCGCTAAATGCGGATCGAGTTTGGCAGCATATTGAAAAGAACGCACTGCCTCATCATGATTAAAAGCGTAAATTAAATTTAATCCCTGATCGAAAAACTCTTGGGCTTGGGGATTAGAAGTAGAAACTGGATGGTGGATTGTGCCAAGTCCAGATATTAAGTAGTATGGCTGTTTTACTTCAGCGTCAACGTGTTCGTATAAGCTCTCGTCGAGAAGCGGCTTGTTATCAGATATCGCCGCGCTAGGAGCGACTAAAGAGAATATAAGCACCCAAACTAGAAATAAGTACTTCATGATTATTTTTCTTCAAGCTCTTTTTTAATATTCAAATGCCACAGTTTCTCTAAAGAAGCAACTTGTCGGCGGAAAACAGCAGCCCGGTGTTTTTTATAGATATTAAACCCTATAAACACAATCATTGGAATCAAAATAGAATATCCGATGAAAATGTTAACAGATGAATCTGCTGGCATTTTAGAGTGTATATATTGTGAGTTGGGAGTTGGTTGAGTACTAAAATTTGATTGCATAAATATCTTCATAAAGACTACAAGTAAGAAGCTAGAAATAAACGTGGATAATTTTTCCTGCTGTCTTTTAGCAGAAATTAGTCACAACTTTTATTAGGTAATTCAAAGTCGTTGCTGAGACTTCTCTATGCCTTCTTGCACTAGTTAAACTATTCTTCAGTTAAAATCTGAACAATTATGTTGATTTCTGCTAAATTTTGTGACAAAATCTTTATTCTGCAAGCTACTGCTCCTAAAGTATTTACTGAGATTTTCAACTATTTTTAGTGTCAGTTATTTCTAGTATTTGTTTAAGTAGTCAGAGTTGCAGATGCAATATACAGCGGATTGCAAGTTAATAAGTGACTATTAAGAAAGATGTGACTAAGATATAGCCCAATAAGCTTGGGTTAGCCCCAAAAACCTTAAACTACGTAGGTTGGGTTGAGGAACGAAACCCAACATTTGCAGGACTTTGTTGGGTTGCGCTTTGCTTAACCCAACCTACAATTTTTCTTAACTATAATTATGAGTTATATTTTCGATATATTTCTTTTTCAAATTTCAGTTTTTCTTCATCTATTTGGATTATCATGTCATCTTCCTCTCCATCTTCATCTGGTATGAGTTGATATAATCCAAACTCACAACACTCTGCAATTACAGATATCATACTGAGAAGATTTTTATATATTCTTACTGAATCCTCAAGGCAACCAACATCCCAAAGATAAACCGGAGATGGATCGAGATCGCCAACTACATAAAGCATTCTTTTATTCTCATACGCAGCAATAGGAAACCATTCTTGCTTCCAATATGCATCATCGTAGTTAGTTGCTTCCCCTATACTTTTGTAAATATAAACTGAATCTTGCAAGGAACAAAAAGAACAAATGATATCGGCTCTTAATTGCTCAGGAAACAAAAAATAGAGTGGTAGATAGCCATTGTTATAACCAAGATCGGCGGTTCCATTGCGCCATTGATAAAGTTCGTATACTTCTTCGGATAACCGGAATGGTAAATCCTTTGTAATTTCGTCAATCTGCTGGCGAGTTAAACCTGGATTGTAACAATCAAAGAAATCATGATTGGTAGATTTTAACCAATTCAAAATATATTGAAGTTCATCCGTAAGTTCAGACATTTAACTAACCTCATTTTGTGATTAAAGACGAAAG
>NZ_JBALDN010000024.1:0-104598 GCF_036917375.1 Nostoc sp. | reverse complement strand
CCAATAAGAAATCTTTGAGATGCACCACACGCTCATTTTCATTCTTGGACAATGCTTAATTTACACGACTTTCAGCCTTAACTGAACCGTATTGAGTTATAACCAACAAAACCCATTTGGGGAACATGAGGGTGAATGAGATGGCGGTAAAGATGGATAGTGCCTTCCTCATCAAATACGTGTCTGTGGTACTTCTCTTCTAAAAAGGGGATATCCTGAAGAAACCCTGTGCCAAAGACAACCACATCTGCCTGTATTTGCTCTCTGTTATCCAATTCGACACCACTAGCAAAAAACTTATTGATTTTTGTCTTCACAGCACGAATTTTGCCTGCGCGTACATGTTCAAAAAAGTCTTTAGGGATCAAGCCGATACTACAACCAATCAATTTGTTCATCGGTTGTTTAGGCACCATCCCACAAGCATCAAGGGGAAACTGTAAGCGTAGGATAGTCTCATTTAGCCGCCAGAATGCCCACACCAGTGGCTTACCAAAACTATGCAGCCACTTTTCCCATCCTTGAAGTTTATGATAGGGCATCCAAGTTTCTGCAAACCGAGTCAGGAAAATATACTTGATGTTGAACAAACCGAGAAAGAAATTGGGAATTTTCCACAGCGCTTGACGGAACACAAGGGTACATTCCTTGGCCTTGCTAGCTGCGAGATTCGCTAAATCGGTGGCTGACTTGCCAAAACCGACAACAACCACTCGTTTGCCCTCAATTACAGAGTCGTCATTAAAGTTGTTAGTATGTATTACCTGACCACCGGCGGCAATAAACTCTTCCATTCCCGGCAAGTTAGGAATGTAGGGAATATCATAAGTGCCATTGCACACAATCACAAAGTCGAACTCGTAATTTTGTTTTCCGATCTCCTTACCATTTTCTTGAAAGCTAACACTAACCATCCATCTAGGAGTATTTCCTGATTTGCGCTCCACTTTAGTTACTTTTGCACCGAACTGAATTTTTTCTGTTACACCAAAGTGTTGGGCATAGGATTCAAGGTAAGCGCATACTTGCTCTCCGGAAGGCCATTCTGGATAAGAGGCAGGCATAGGATAGTCTGAGAAAGCATAGGTGTCTCTGGGATTTTGGATCGACAGTCCTGGGTAAGCCCTCGACCTTTCCCACACACCGCCAAGTCCCTGCTGCTTCTCGAACAATGTAACTTCATAACCTTCTTCAAGAAATGTCTTGGCTGAGACTAATCCGCTCACTCCTGCCCCAATCACGCATATTTGTTTCGCTGTCATCTTGGGTTATCCTCAATTATTATCGGACTTACGGAAAAGTAAACGGAGTTAGGGCAATTGATGAATTGCCCCAAGAAGAAAATCACAGTTGTGACTATTGTTTGCGTAAGTCCTATATTAAATTGGCACAGGAATTTGATATGCGCTATCGTTAACTGATGAATTCGGAAAATGATTGTCGCTGAGGTATTCTGACTGTTCTTGAGACTTGATTACATAAGTTAAGTATTCATATTGAGAAGGCAGATTTTTGCTCAGGTAATTGGCTTTTTCCTTAATTGCCTGAAATTTAGCTAGCGCCTTCTCGTCGTCAAGATGCTCCAGCAGAGGTAAACTGCCTTCAGGCTTATGATTGAGTCCAAGTAACATTACCGAATAAGAGTATGTCTCGAAGCCATGAAAATATGGATTGATATTCTTTTTATTTGGTAATCTCCTTCTCCACAACTTTAACTTTTCTTGCAGTTCGGCAGGAACTTTAATTTCTTGCTTAGTTGCTTGCCAAAACTTTGTATCTGCTCGATCGCTGGCAAAGTAATGGAGTACCAAAAAGTCCCGAACGCCATCTAGACAGTTAGCGATCGCTCTATTATAGTTGCGGATCAACTCTTCATTGAACGACTTCCCTGGAAAGTGATTGACTAGCTCTTCGATTCCATGCTGAATAAAAAATATGCCAGTAGATTCTAATGGTTCAACAAAGCCACTGGAAAGCCCTATTGCTACACAGTTTTTCACCCATGAGTTTCTGTTACGTCCAATCCTCATCTGGATATGAGAGGCTTTGCAATTATCAGCAACATTTCCTAGATGCTGGCGAAATTCTCGTTCTGCTTCCTCCGCGGAGATGAAGGCGCTGGAATAAACATACCCTGTACCATCTCTGCCATACAAAGGTATATTCCAGACCCAACCTGATGAGAGAGCAGTTGCAGTTGTGTAAGGGTTGATGCCATTTTTCTGAATATCGCTTGGTATCTGTATAGCGATCGCGCGATCGCACAGTAGCGACTCTGAATAAGAAATGAATGGCTCACCAAGAGCTTTGTTAATCAAAAGACCACGGAAACCAGTACAATCAACGAAAAGGTCTCCACTAATAATGCCATGCTCTTTGGTATTGAGACTATCTATGCTTCCATCCTCAGTTAAATTTACATCTACCACATCATCAACAATTTGTTTCACGCCCCTCTGTATTGAATAATCTTTCAAGAATCTAGCAATTAGATTTGCATCAAAATGGTAGGCGTAAGGATATTGCCCTTCAGCATCAGCAAGTGTTATGAGATTTTTTTCAGAAAAATGTTTCTCTGAGAATAAATGTTCAACTCTGTCATCAAAGATTTTACCGTTAAGATATCTCGGCGACCTTTGACGATCGCACAGCGTCGGTGCCATGAAGCAGGAATAATCAAATGGCTCATTGGAACTCTTAAGTTTTAACCACCATTCAGAGATACTGAATCCATCAATAAAATCAAATCTTTCAAAAGGATGGTAAAAGTGTCTTCTATCTGAATTCCAATCAACAAATTTAATCCCCATCTTATAAGTAGCATTGCATTTTGGCATCCATTCATACTCTTGTAATCCCAGAAAATCAAAAAATGACTTGATGCTACTAAAAGTTGCTTCGCCAACTCCAATTTTTGTAATATTAGAAGACTCTACCAAAGTAATCTGAATATTTTTTTTCAAGGCTTTGCTCAAATAAGCTGCGGTCATCCAACCTGCTGAACCACCACCGACAATTACAACATTTTGTACATGCTGTGACATAGTAAAATTTCTCCTTCCGGCTTTAATTAGGTATTAATTGTCTATTACAAAAAGCTGGTTCGTTAATTTATACAGCTTTTAATAGTTGTTCAACTTTATGGCTTTTGGCATATACTAAAAGACCATTTGTAAATTGGGTAAAAACTGTAAATAAGTTTTCAACTAGTTCAAAAGCTTCTTGTTGGGCTGCTTCTGATAGTTGAATATCTTGTAACAATTGATCTATTCCAGATGAACCTGTGATGTGACCAGTTTCAACATCCAAATGGAAATCTGCAAAATATCGGCATGGCTTTTGGGTAATTGCTTTAAGTTCTTTGCCAATCTCTGCTGCTACAGAAAACATTATATTGCCTGTTGCTTCGGTAACTTCAATGACTATTATTTTTTGAATAGGAGTAGCTTGCAAAGTATATCGATAAAGTTGATAGCTCAACCAGCGAGCATTCTGAGTTTCTTCACTCCAAAGAAATTTCAATGCATCACTAAATTGCAAGGTTTTGTCAAATTCTAGATTCTTCAAATCTTCCAGAAACCACAGCCAATGATGGTCATCTTCATAAGTATGCTTATTAATTAATCTCTGAATTGGATCGTTTGTTGGTTCTACTCGCAAAAAATGCTTATTCAGTTCTCCAAAATTCATAATAAAATGAGCAGCACATGGTGCCCAAGCTAACCTTTGTCTGGGATTTATACTTTTATCTCGCATAAAATAAAACAAGGGCACTTGAGCAAATTCTTGCTTCTTTTGTTCAATCAATGCTAGTACTTGTTGCATTTTTAATTGTGCCGATTTTCAATGTTTAATATTCAAGCAGAAGCAACTTCGCGACTTTTTTTTGGGAAGGATAATCTGCTCAAGCTTCGGTTGTTCAATTTCCAAAATTCTTTTGATAGTCATCAGCTCAAAACCCACTATTTGAATAGCAAATAATGTCTAATTTGTGATATTGCAATACGGTTTAGTTAAGAGTGTGTAGATAATTGGTCTTTGAAGACACGATAAATCCCGCCTCTACATCAGGGTTTTAGGTGTATTGTGTTATATCGTATTGAGGCTAGCGCTAAATTGTAACCAGCTAATTTACTGTTGTTGTTTTAACTTTAACTTCAACATATCTATGTGATAAATGTAGCTTTTACTTAAGTACGCTTGTTAAGAAATGGTCTTATGTGAGCGTTTCCTGCGTTCATAAAAACCAAATCGGCTAGTTAAGCGTTCTACCCTAGCTAAAATTTGAGTATATACTTGGAAAAATTTTTCGACTTGTTATAGTTAAAATAGTATCAATAATTACTTTTCATCCTTAAGTATTTATATAGACTTAGCAGTACGCCCAAATTCTTCTGGCGCATATTGCAGGTGAACTTGGGCACCAGGCCAAGAAAATTTACTAGGAGTCACAGAACGGACTAAGTAATAGAGGGTATAAACTCCTGGTTTGAAGTGGTCGGCGTAGGCGATCGCTCCTTTCAATTCTTTGCACTTAAATTACAATGCGTAGGCGCAGCCCGCCGCAGGTATCGCCATACATTATTCTGTATAGAATTGGAAAGATTTTTAGATTTGTTGTAGCCAAAGATGGCAAAATAGTTATTTACCATCCTCCAGTATTAATGTAGACTCAGCAGTGCGCCCAAATTCTTCTGGCGCATATTGCAAGTGAACTTCAGCACCAGGCCAAGAAAATGTACCAGGAGTAACAGAACGGACTAAGTAATGGAGGCTATAAACTCCTGGCTCCAGGTGGTCGGCATAGGCGATAATGCGATCGCGGTACACATTCTTAAAACCAAGTTCCCAGCTATCGGCTTTTGCTTGTAATGCAGATGTAGCAGTTTGAAAACTCGCATCCACCGCCTCAAAACCTGATGGTAAAGGATCTTTTATCACCAGATGATCCACAGAACGATCGGCGATGATTTCTAAACCAATATCAAACACCTGTCCAGAGGCTAAAGTCAAGGGTTTATCAAAAGCATAAAGACCTGTTTTTTGCAAAACTTTCTCTTTATTTACTTGACTAATTTCTCGTGTTATGCGTAGTCCGTTAAATCTACCTGGTTGATTTCCTTGCAAGCGATAATTGTAAGCAACCAGATAGTGCAAAGTGCCATTACCTGATTTTTGCAGCGTTAAATCATTACGCCCACGAGGTAATTTATTCATGGGCACATTTAGCTGTAAGCTGGGATTTTGGTAGCCATTAAAGCGATTTTCTCCTAACTTATTACCAGCTAATTCCACTGTGGCAACAAAATTAGGTGGTGTGGGTTGCAGTTGACTATAATCTACCAAAGCTGTTAAAGCTTGAGCATTATTATAGTTGGTTTGCCACGTACCATCCCGTCGCAATGCCAGAAGACTTTGGAATAATTTATCTATAACTTCGGGTTTACTGTGTTTGGCAATAAATAAGCGTAAAGCTTGCACTTGCGTCGTAGTAGATGAACTCATCCATCCCCAACTAGTTGGTAAACTCACAACTGCTGTGCGACCAGTTTCATAAATATTCTGTTGCAGCTTATTCGCTAATTGTTGAGATTCATCTTGCCATTCTGGGAATTGAGATAAGTATCGCGCTAGTTTAATTTGAGTTGCTACATCAAAGCTATTGCGCTGTTCATAAATATCTGCGAGGAAAGTATTGCGTTTGTCTCCCAATTCTGCTAAAGAGATTAAAGCATTAAGTTGCAGTTGCCTTTTACAAATTAGTTGTTTGCAAAAGTCGTATTCTCCGGGGTTTGCTAGAACTTTTTGTAAATAAGCTTTCAGACGAGACACTATTGCAGAATCGACTAAATTAGGGAACACCTGACTAGCTTTAGCCAAAGATTCACCCGTATAGGAAGAAACCCAAGGGTCGGATTTTTCTTGTCCGGGGAAAGCAGCAAAACCACCATCAGCTATTTGGAGTTTTTGTAATTTTTCAATTGCTTGACTCGCTTGTTGGCTAGGATTAAATTCTGCAAATGTCTGACCATATTTTTGGGCAATAGTTTGCAAATTAGCAGCAATTATTAATTGACTCGCCGCCGGTTCTGTAAATGGTAAATCATCATCTTCTACAGCCTGTTTTGCTGGTGCTTTAATTTCTGGAATCAAAGTACTCGCCAACTGAATATCTAAACCTCCCGCATCAGGGAAGGTATTTTTATCAACATTTAGGGGAATCTTCACCTGTTTTTCAGTGACACCAGATTCAACGACTTGTTCTGTAATTTCAATTGGCTTAATTTCCAAAGGTACTTCAAAAGCATCTGCGGCTGTACCATTTAGCTGAGTCGTAAAGCGAACTTTACCAGTTCCTACACTATCCGCCAGCATGGGGAAGCGATAAGCGTGAGTTGCAGATTCAGCTTTGGTTTGCAAAGAAGTAGCTGTGGGGTTTTTGTCAGCAAACTTCACCGTACCGCTAAGTTCGCCATTAATTGAGAGATTTCCTGTATTCCCAGTGTTGTTAGTTACAGATAAACCAGCGAGAATGCGATCGCCTGGACGGGCAAACTGTGGCAAGATGGCATTAGTTAGCAGTGGTTTGGTGCTGATAAACGTCGCCTCCCCATTCCCGAAACGCAGATTTCCATCAGTGGCGACAGCCATCACTCGCCATGTAGTTAAGTCATCCGGGAGTTTAAAAGTTATCTGTGCGTTCCCATTTGCATCGGTAAGGACAGAACCGTTGTAGTAAGCTAAAGCTTTAAAATCGGTGCGGGTGCGAGTATTGGCTGCACCAGTTGAGAAACCACCGCCATAACCCCAACCTTTGGGTTTAGCTACATCTTGTGTTTGTAATATGACATCTGGGCGATTATCGCTAAAGCGCGTAGATATTGCCTGTTCTGCATAAACTGTATCTACCAAATCTGGCGGACGATAACCAGAAAGTTGTAACACCGCCTCGTTTACCACCATGACTGTAAACTGTCCTTTGGTGGGGTTTCCTTGATTGTCCTTCAGTTCTAGTTGTACCGTTTCTTCTGCGCCAGGTTCTAATGATGCTTGCACTGGCTTAACTTGCAGTTTTAAATATTTATCTTCTAAATTCACTTTAAAAGGTGCAAAACCAATCTTCACCAAGTTATCTAAACTTCCCGCTTCCACTTGATTGATGGGTTTACCTTGTCTTACTAATACAGCTTCAATGGCTGCATTTGGCAGCATTTCTGGTGTAACTTGAAACTGAATTTGTGGTGCGCCTCCCTGAACTTTGACAATCTCCTGATAAAGAGGTTTATCTTTAATCACAGCAAAGTATAATTCTGCATCTGGATAGGGAGATTGAATTAATACAGTAGCAGTTTCACCAGGTTTAAACTCTTTTTTATCTAATTTAACTTCTAAGACATCATCTTCCTTAGAACCCCAAAATACCGGATTTTCTCCAGTTGCCCAAATTTGTAAATCGGTGGCACTTAACTCGCTTTTAGCATCGCTAAAATTAACTCTAATCCGATATGAAGCGGATTCCGGTGCTGTTAAATTTACCGATTGCGGATTACTTGCAGATGTAATTTCTGCTTGTCCTACTGTTTTATATTCAACTTGATTTTTTGGAGTTCGGCTACCTTCTACCAATTGGGTAACGCTGCTATATTTAATTTGTTGTAATTCCAAACGCACTTGTTGACCTGTGATTGGTTTTCCTGTAGGGTCAGTAACAATTACTTCAACAGGAAAAGCTTTACCAGCATCAGCAATGAAATTACTTTTTAACCCGATGAGGCGATTACTCGGTAAAGCTGTAAAAGTTTTAGAATTCGCTACAGACAGATTAGAAACATCTGCAACTTGAACATCTACTTGGTAAGTCATCGGATATGGTAAATCATTAGCCACATTGACAGTTTGACTACTTTTACCATTAACATCTAGCTGGGCATTAGTTTGCAATACATCAGTAGATATAGTAGGGGTTTCCTCCGGCCATAACCATTGCCTACCAAAAGTAAATCCTTCCCAACCTTTAGGAACAAAATCAGTCTGCTGGCGAGTGATAAAATATTTTGCTTCTCCACCTTCTACAGGCGCGCCAAACAAATAATTGCTTGTAGCATTAATATTAACTTTCTCATCAATGAGAGCAAATTCTTTATCTAAGTTAAGGTCGACTTTAAAGTTTGGTGGCTTAAACTCAGCTACCCGAAATTCTCCAGAAATTTCTTGTCCATTTTTACCTTTCGCCTGGACTGTATAGTAGCCTAAGCGCTGAGTAGTTTTGATTGGCAGTTCCAGAGAAAAACTGCCAAATTCATTTGTAGTTTGCGTACCTAAGCTGGTTTTTTGCCCATCGGGATTTACCAAAGTTAATTGGTAAGCAGCATTTTTATCTTGCTGAATTACACCATTTTGTAAATAGTCTGCAAAACCAGTCAACCAAGCCTTTTCACCTGGTTGATATAACTGTCTATCCGAAAAAAGTATCCCGCGTGATTCTGGCTTTTTATCTTGCCAACCCGCATCAATACCGTAGCCATAAACACCGCTATATTCTTCAGTTCTAGCGAATGCCCAATCTTGATTTTCACGGGCAATTACTAATAACTGTGGTGATTTACTAGAGCTTTCATTGCCAGAATAACATTTTTGCAATCCTTCACCAACAATTCTAAAAATTCCATTTTCATCAGTTTTACCTGTTGCACAAGGTACTGGTTCTGGACGAGATTTTGCTTGTAATTTTGATTGATAAATTTCAACAGCAGCCGCTTGAACTGGCGAACCATCTGTAAGATGATTGACACGAATTAACCCTGACTCAGGAAACCACTGAGTAAATACGCCCAAATTTGTCAATTCAACCATGCCATAAGTCGTAGGTTCGCGCCACAGTTCCTTGCCATTCTCCTGATATTTATTCGTGCGGGCTTGGACTCCATAAGCTAACATCCCCGTAGTAGAATTTATTTTTTCCCGCAGAGGAACAGCAATATCAACTGATTGATTTTTCTTACCCGATACTTTAAAGCTTTGCCAATCAGAAGGTTGTGGCAATAAATCACTACTATTATTAAAATAAACTAAATCTGTCGGTTGAACTACTCGATAAGCGGCTTTATATTTAGATTCTGGCAGATTTCCGGTACTAATATTTAGCTGTAAATCTTTACTTGTAGGGAAAATATTTAAATCTGATGGCACCCAAATATCACCAGCTAAATCTCCAGTATCATATTTAAGGGTGACAGGTTTACCCAAAGTTTGCCCAAACTTATCTTTGATATTTTCGCCAATAGTAATTGTATAAGTCTTGGCAGGTTCTAGCGCATAAGGATTAATTCCAACAATTTTATCTTCATCATTAACTTCCAAAATTCTCGAAATTTCTTTTGGTGCTGGATTAATAGTAATGTTTTCTTTAGCTGAATCTGCTAATAAAACGTTATTAAATTCTAGTTGCGGACTGCCTTTAACAAATCGTCCAAATGTTCCACCTGAATCTGGCTGTCCGTAATAGTTAATTTTCTGAAATGCTAAAGGCGAATAAGTTGCTAACTTACTAGCAAATTCCTTCTCTGTCGCTAGATTGCCATAAGCAGGACGTATTCCTGGAGAAAATACTAAGCGATAACTGGTTGCTTTTTCCAGATTTTGCTGTGGGATGAGATTATAAATCCAATTGCGTGCTGAAGGGTCAAATTTTTCTAAAGGATCTTCTTCATTTTTTAATGGTTTTTCTTCTTTGTTTAATTCAACTTTAAAACCTATACCTTTCTTTTGACCTTCGGGAATTAGCTGTAAATGTTCTTGTACAGAAGCTAAATCCAATTCTACATTAGAAGTAAACTGTAACTTCTGTTGTAAATCAATTGGTTCGATATCAGCCTTCTCGATAGGATTGACACCGGGTAAATTAGTTAACTTAATGGATTCAGTGTTGAAAGTCCAAGGTAAATCTTTGTCTAGGCGATGATTTTTTAAATCGGCTAAACCTGCTTTAAGAGTAACTTGAAACCGTGTCGCTATTGGTAATGCTTTATCAGCTTGGAATCCCACCATACGCGGTGTTAAAAAGCGAAATTGACCGGGTAAAGGCGGCCAAAGTAAAAATTTTTGTAATATTTTTTGCTGTTCTGGACTATCAAGACTTTCAACTGGGATTAAAGCTTCTTTAAAACGGATGCGGATTTGATTGAGGGGTTTTGCATCTCCAATGGGACTTATTTGTTCAATCCATTCTGGTAATTTTGGTGGTGTAAGTGAGGAAACTGCTGGTAGTTGTTCTTTACTTGAGTTGATACCAAAAAAATTACACCCTGCCATCCCTAATATAAATGTAAAGAGAAGGAGAAACTGTATTGTTCTCTTCCGGCTTGAAGGACGCCTAATTTTTTTTAAGGAACTGCCAATAACCTTAAGAATGCGATAGGTTATTTTATGCTGGAAACGCAATAAAACTCTGATAATCATTTTTCTAGTAATTAAAAATAAAAAATTTACGCACTATAGCAAATAAAAACTTGCATTACCTGATGGAGTCGGAAATGCCAAGATTAATAAAGGACGTAAGATAACTAGCTAGTTACTTTTACACAAGCTGCGGATGTAACGTATGTTTATTTACATAGATAACTAATCTAGTGTTATTGTTCCAAAAATGACTACAATTCTTAACTATAAAGAAGTATTTAAATTTCGCAAACATTAATTTACATCTGCTGAGTTAGTAAAAATTAATTATTAAGGATTTGAAATATTTACTGATGTAGATGTAATCGCTGCGTCAAGATTAAGGTGGATTTTCTTGGACAGGGGATTCCCTGATGAAACTAATTTTACGATCGCTACTCAAACTTAAGCACACTAGTAAAGTTATCCTGGCTGTGCTGTTAATCTGTCTGGTGGTACGCTTACTCCCTTATTTTGCGCCCATTCGGGCCGCAGATATTGCCCAAAATCAGTTGGCAATGCAATTTAGCGATCGCAATGGTTTACCATTAGGAACATTGCTCACCCGCGACCAAGAACATACATCAGTAGTACCACTCAATCAGGTTTCGCCCCATTTTATCCATGCAATTTTAGCCGCCGAAGATGGCAGCTTTTACCATCATGGGGCGTTGGATATGAAAGCCGTTATCCGCGCCAGCAAAGAAGCCATCCACGCCAAAAGAATTGTTTCTGGTGCTTCCACAATTACTATGCAGTTAGCGCGAATGTTAGATCCAGTGCCGCGCAGCTTCTCTGGTAAACTAAGTGAGATTTGGCTATCTTGGCGGTTAGCAGCAGGGATGAACAAAGATGAAATTCTGGCTGCATATATCAATCGGCTACCAATGGGCGGGAATATATATGGTGTGGAAGCAGCCGCGCAGACTTATTTTTCCATCCCAGCTAGTGAGTTGAATCTTGCTCAAGCTAGTTTGTTGGCTGCTATTCCCAATAATCCCACATACTTTAATCCTTACGAACATTGGGAACGGCTGAAGCAGCGACAAAAATACATTCTTAATCGAATGGTACAGGAAAAGTATATTAGTGGTGCGATGGCTGCGCCAACGTCTGCGACGAACGCAACTCGAACACATACTGAAAAAGTTGTGTTTCAGTCTCGCCAAGGAGGAATTATCGCTGCACCACACTTTTTATTTTGGTTAGCCAATCAGTTTGATAAGACGAAAACAGAACAAAATTCCCCCATGCGCACGACTATAAATCGCCCTTTGCAGCAGTTTGTCGAAGCACAGGTACAGCAGGTAATTTCTTCCTTAGCCGCTAACAATGTCCATGATGCAGCCGCATTGGTGATTGATAACCACACTGGGGAAGTTTTGGCTTATGTCGGTTCACCTGATTATTTTAATGAAGCCAAACTGGGACGCAATGATGGAGTGCAAGCACTACGTCAACCAGGTTCTACCCTTAAGCCTTTTGTCTATGAATTAGCTTTAGAAAAAGGTTTAATTCGCCCAAATACTATTTTGGCGGATGTACCCGCCCATTATGCCATTCCCGGCGCGAAACTTTACAGCCCCACAGATTACACCGAAAGATTTCTTGGCCCGGTGCGGGTGCGAATCGCTTTAGCAAATTCTTTAAATGTGCCTGCAATAAAGGTGTTAGAAAAAGTTGGTGTGGAAACTTTTTTAGAACGACTGCATCAACTGGGATTTGAACACCTCAATCAAACTCCAGAACATTATGGTTTAGGTTTGACTCTAGGTAGTGGCGAAGTCAGTCTTTGGGAATTAGCCCGTGCTTACCTGACCATAGCACGACAAGGAGATGCTACCCCTCTAGTAAGTACATTTTCCAATTCCCCAATCCAAAATCGTTCGACTGAGCGTTCGCGTAGCGTCTCGGAGAGAAGTCTAAGTTCCAAATCTCAAATCCAAAATCCGACAATTTGGCAATTAATCACCAACATACTCAGTGACAGCTATGCTCGTGCAACAGCATTTGGTGTAGACTCGGTGTTAAATTTACCCTTTCCTGTTGCTGTTAAAACTGGCACTTCTTCCAATTTTCGTGATACTTGGACTGTTGGCTTCACTACAGATTACACCGTCGCTACTTGGGTAGGCAATTTCAACGGCGAACCGATGCGACAAGTTTCAGGTGTGACGGGCGCAGCACCTTTATGGAATCGAATTATGTTACATCTGCACGAACATCAAGAACCAGCAGCTTTTTCATCTCCACAAGGTTTAGTGCAATTACCTGTTTGTGCAATTTCTGGGTTACGACCCACACCAGATTGTACCTCAGTGGTGCAGGAATATTTCTATCCTGAAGATAAAAGTAATTACGAACGCGAGCATCAATTCAATTTGCCACCAGAGTATGATGAATGGTTAGCAAAACAACAGCAATCAAATTTTACTTCTGCCAATTTAAGAATTTTATCTCCACATCATGGTGATTTATTTTTAGTTTATCCTGGTGAAGAAACGCAGCAAAAACTCGAATTTAAGCTAGCGGGAAATAAATCTGCACCAGTGGAGTGGTGGTTAAATGGTGAAAAGTTAGATACAAACTCAGCTAATTCTTTATTTTGGAATTTACGTCCTGGTAAGTGGACTTTGGAAGCGAGAAGCGGGGAAATGAACGACAAAGTAAGCTTTCAGGTGGAGTTAGCTAATATTAAACCTACGCGTCGAGGATTTTCTATTAGTAATAATTGAAATAGCAATGATGGCTCTCTGTCAATGGGGAGCTATTGAACGTGTCTGTTTTATAGGAATCTCAATGACAAACTCTGTACCCTTACCAGGTACAGAAATACACTTAATTTTTCCTTGATGTTTTTCCACTATAATCTCGTAACTAATAGATAATCCTAAGCCAGTACCTTTACCTATAGGTTTAGTAGTAAAGAAAGGGTCAAATAATCTAGTTTGATCTTCTTCAGTTATTCCTAAACCATTATCTTTTATACTAATAATTACGCATTCTTCGTTTTTAACTTGAGTATGGATAATAATAATAGAATTAAGCTGTCTTTCAATATCTCCTTTTAAACACTCTACTTCCCGTTGATGTAAAGCATCAATAGCGTTACTAAGGATATTCATAAATACCTGATTTAACCCTCCTGCATAACATTCAACAAGAGGCAAATTTCCATAATCTTTAATAATTGCAATTTCCTGCTGTTTATGATTTTCTTTGAAACGATACTGTAAAATTAATAAGGTGCTATTAATTCCTTCATGAATATCAACAAATTTCATTTCTGCCTCATCAAGGCGTGAGAAGTTACGCAAAGTTAGTACAATTTCACGAATACGTTCAGTACCAACTGCCATTGATGATAAGATTTTCGGCATATCATCAACAATAAACTCTAAATCTATCTCATTAATTAGAGTAGTTATTTCTGATTTATTACTAGAACAGTGTTGCTGATACAGTTTAATTAAAGTTAGTAATTGCTGACTATATTCTTTAATATGTATCAGATTACCATAAATAAAATTAACTGGATTATTGATTTCATGAGCAACACCAGCAACTAGCTGACCTAATGAAGACATTTTTTCAGTTTGAATAAGTTGTACCTGAGTGTGTTGCAATTCTTGCAGTGTATTCTGTAGCTGAATATTTTTATGTTTTAATTTTGCCGTTCTCTCCGTAACTTGCATTTCCAATTGACAATTAGTCTCTTCTAAAGCGGCTTGAGCAATTCTTTTAGCTTTTAAATATTGCTGTAATAAATGCAATACTAAAAGCCATGCCGGAATCAGCATCGCTAAACTTATAATAGACTCCGAAATTGCCCATAGAATTCTTTGATAATATTCATCAACCTTCTGCTGTAATTCCAGTGAAATATTAGACTTTCTTTTCATCACCCCATCAGCATAAATTTGCTTCTGAGTTTCATATTCGCGGCTGAAAAGTATTTGTTGGGCTGTCTCTTTTAGATTTTTATTAACTAAATCAAAAGATTGATATTCCATTGCGACTAGGCGCTGATTAGCAGCATCAATTTTCTTAGCGTCCTCATTTTTATATGTTTTAGGAGCTAGTTTAATCGATTCTTGAATAGCAATATCAAGTTTAGGTTCAAATTGGCGATATCGTTGTTCCCAAATAGTGTTTCCTGTAGCAGCATTCATGCGGGCTGACATAGTTAGTACTTCATCCAAATAAGCGATCTCATCACTTAATCTTTGGAGCTTAAATTCATTTTTAGTAATACTGTTGAAGTTATAATATGCTTGCAAGTTGAGCCAAACTTGAGGAATGAATAAGAGCAGAGTAAGCAGTACTGTTACAGTAATTAGTTGAGAGGAAGCAAATCTCAGTTTATAAGGTAGATGCATTGTAATACTCTTTTTTTAGATATATTTTAATTAATTTTTGTCGTCATTGATACTTTTGCATAAGTCTAGAGTCATCAATATTGATACCAAAAAAATTTCTCAAAAATCCTATAGTTTCATTTTGGTAAATTTCAAAGTCAATTTCATTTATTTGTTTTATTTTAACCTTTCTGCCATAAATAAACCCTGATTTAAAACTCACAAAGTCTAGCTTGGAAAAATTATAAGGAACTGGATATATAAATTTAGCAAAGAATTGATAGATGAACAAATGTAGCTGATTGGTCTTTAAGTCATTACCCATTGTAAATCCTATGACAAAAGCTTCATCTTGAGAAGAAATCCCTCTATCTAAAAGTATGTGAATATAATCATGATGGAGCAGACTAATTTTTCCAGGTAATGCCATTATGCTATTAGGATTCTCCAGTAACCAAATGACAAAAGGCATTTTCGGCTCACCATGTAACCTAAATACTAATGAATGTGCTTTTTTTAGATTCATTTGAGCGATATCTATTTTAAAATCTTTATCTAAATCAAAAGCCATTTTTTGTATATTTATAATCAAACAACTAGCTTATTAATATTTGTTTTTCTTCTAATTTGTCTATAATTCTCAACAAAATTATTTTGATTTTTATAATTAAGTATATAAAAAACAATTTTACATAAAATTCCAGTATTATCACTGAAGCTTGTGCTAAGAGCAAAAGCATCTAAATGAAGAATCATCGATTGAGATAAATTGCTGTAACTCTGCTGTGAAAAAAGATGTTGCTGCAATAGCTCGATCGCACTTTGTTGATGGACTATTTCTCACAGTCTTGAATTCGATGAATGCCTTGCTCGATACAAGTAACCTCTTGCAAAAAGCACTTTTGCAAGAGGGGGAAAAGGGTAAAGGGACAATACAGAACCTTTTCCCCTTCCCCTTTGCCCTTTTCCCGACTTATGCAAGAAGTCTAAGTAACGAATTAGATACCGGAAAGTGTCAAACTAAATATAAAGTTTATAGAAAAATTCCAAACTCAAACCATGACTCAACAACCAACTGATTTAGATAATAAAGCTGTATTTGAGCAGTTGTGGGAGATTACAAAGGAACTCCGCCAAAAATTAGAGGCTCGTTTTCAGTTACATCCAGACCCTTCTGTAGAAAATTTACAGCAATACAGCAGTCTTGATGGCAATATGAAGGGTTCGCTAACCGCTTTTTCTGGGGAAGAAATTGACTGGCTAGTGCATTCGTGGTTAGGAAACCCGGAAAAATCAAACTTTGGGACAATGCGTCTCACTACTTGGTTGAAGTCCCATATTCAGGTTCCTCATTTGGCTTTTGAGTTTGGTACACTTCCAAATGGAAATATTTTATTTTATATAGATTACATTGCCCGAACTGAGCTTTTAACCGATTTGGCATATCTCGATCGCTACTATGAGCCAGTTAATGAAACATTCTTAAAGTTACAGGAAGATTCGCGGCTCAAGGTATTTACTAGCAAAAGTGCCTATATTCGCCTATTTCAATCGCCCGTTAGTCTTTGCTACACAGGCGTACCTACTTTTGAAACTCTCGAACTAACTCGCACACTTGCACACGAAACACTCGATCGCTGGTTAACTTGGGTAGATGCAGCCGAACCTGTGCCAGAAGATGCACGCACGGCTTTGGCTGCTCGTGATTTAGCGCTCCGCCGTATCAGTGCTGAACGCGATCCAGGTAATAAATTTGCCGCGCAGATATTCGGCTCGGAATTAACAGATAGACTTGTGCGATCGCTCTGGGGTGGCGATCGCATTCTCTAAATTAGTCATTTGTCATTGGTCATTTGTCCTTAGTCCCATACCCTATGCCCACTAATCTCGAATCATTCCGCGCTTTGGCACTGCAAGTTACCTGTCATGCAGTCAACCAAACCAGCGATCGCCACGAAGCGCGATCGCTCATGCAAAACTCCATCAACCGCCTAGCTCAACAAATTGCTGCCAGTATCGCTTTCATTGGCTTTGATTGTCGTTTAATTGTACTGCCAGAATATTTCCTGACTGGTTTCCCAATGGGAGATACTCTAGCAGGATGGGCAGAAAAAGCCTGTATAGAAATGGCTGGTGCTGAGTATGAGGCGCTGGGTAAAATTGCCCAAAAGCATAAAATCTTTTTAGCAGGTAACGCCTACGAAGTTGATCCCAACTTTCCCGGATTGTACTTCCAAACCTGCTTTATTCTTGACCCCTCTGGCTCAATTGTTTTACGATATCGGCGGCTTAATTCCTTATTTGCTCCTACACCCCATGATGTTTGGGATAAATATCTTGACTGCTATGGCTTAGAAGGAGTTTTCCCCGTAGCCAAAACGGAGATCGGTAATTTGGCGGCTTTAGCATCAGAAGAAATTTTGTATCCAGAAGTAGCGCGGTGCTTGGCGATGCGAGGAGCAGAGATTTTTGTCCATTCCACTTCGGAAGTATATAACAAAAACCTCACGCCCAAAGATGCGGCAAAAATCACTCGTGCCGTCGAAAATCTGGCTTATGTAGTTTCAACTAATACCGCAGGCATCGCTAATATTGCTATCCCCATTGCTTCAGCTGATGGTGGCTCTAAAATCATTGACCATCGCGGAATCGTATTAGCAGAAACAGGTGCAGGCGAGAGCATGGCAGCATTTGCAGAGATTGATTTAGCAGCATTACGCCGCGATCGCCGCCGACCGGGGTTAAATAATTTACTTTCCCGCCAGCGATTTGAACTATACGCCGAAAGTTATCGCCAATCACACTTTTACCCCGCTAATACTATGCTGGAAACAGAAGTAGACCGCAAACATTTCCTGCAAACACAGCAAGCCACCATTGAGCGTTTAACCCAATTGGGCATAATTTGAATTTGGGAATGCGGCAGAAGAATTTTAGATTTTGGATTTTGAATTTTGGATTGAAGAAAAAAATCTAAAATCTAAAATCCAAAATTGAATAATTCTCAACTCCTGCCCCCTGCGTCCTGCGTCCTGCATCCTGCCTCCCGTCTCCTCATGACAAAAACAATAGAAGTCCGCAATCCCCGAACTGGCAAATTTGACTACGTAATTATCCCGCCGCCTCCAAGGCTGGTGGTACAGCAATGTAAGCGCACGCGTCGGGCACAAGTTCGCTGGCAAGAGTTGGGCTTAGAGGGGAGAATTGAAGCCTTACAGCAGTGGAAACAGGCGATATTATCTCAACGCGATCGCCTTACAGAAGCTTTGGTAAATGATACAGGAAGATTGTCAACCTCGGTATTAGAAATAGACTCATTCCTCTCTAGCATCGATCGTTGGTGTCGGCTAGCACCGGAATTACTGCAAGAATCGTCAAAAAATACAGCCATTCCGTTTATTGCTTTACAACAAACATCCGTTCCTTATCCTCTAGTCGGGGTAATTAGTCCGTGGAATTTTCCGCTGTTACTGTCTACCATTGATACCATCCCGGCATTATTGGCGGGTTGTGCTGTGATTGTCAAACCCAGTGAAATCGCTCCCCGCTTCGTAGCACCACTCAAAATAGCACTCAACGCCGTTCCCGAATTGCGCGATGTCTTAACTTTTGTGGAAGGAGCAGGCGAAACTGGATCTGTTTTGATTGAAAATGTAGATTTAGTATGCTTTACAGGCAGTGTAGCCACGGGGAGAAAAGTTGCACAGGCGGCTGCAAAACAGTTTATTCCAGCTTTTTTGGAATTAGGAGGAAAAGATCCTGCGATCGTTTTAGAATCAGCCAATTTAGAATTAGCAACCTCAGCAATATTGTGGGGTTCCGTCGTCAACACCGGACAGTCATGCCTCTCAATTGAGCGAATTTACGTTGCAGACTCTATATTTGAAAAGTTTTATCATCAACTAGTAGCCAAAGCACATCGCCTTGAGCTAGCCTACCCCACAGTCGAAAGTGGAGAAATTGGCCCCATCATCGCCGAAAAACAAGCAGCCATTATTAGCGATCATCTCCTAGATGCAGTGGAAAAAGGAGCAGTAATTCACTGCGGTGGTGTAATAGAGGATTTAGGTGGGGGTTGGTGGTGTCGTCCCACAGTGCTTACCCAAGTTAATCATTCCATGAAAGTCATGACCGAAGAGACTTTTGGCCCCATTATGCCAATAATGCCTTTTTCCACAATTGAGGAAGCGGTGTCTTTAGCCAATGATTCAATTTATGGATTAAGTGCTGCTGTATTTGCCTCGGAAACAGAAGCCTTAGAAGTTGCCCATCAAATAGATGCAGGTGCTATTAGTATCAACGATGCTGGACTCACCGCCATCATGCACGAAGGAGAGAAAAACGCCTTTAAATTCTCTGGTTTGGGAGGTTCACGTATGGGTGCGGCGGCGCTGAAACGGTTCATGCGAAAAAAAGCTATTTTGATCAAAACTAACGCTACTAATGACCCTTGGTGGTTTAATAATGAAGTTTGAAGGAGGCAAAAGGCAGGATAGCGCAGCCTAAAGCCTTCTCTACGAGAGGCTGCGCCAACGCTTAGAGCGAGTGCGCGTACTCTTACAGAGAAGCAATACTCAAAGTTAAAAACAAGTGCCATAGTGAAGAAAATAGCTGTAATTCTTGTGTGGTAAGGTATGAGATAGACTTAGAGTCGTACTTGGAGTTTATACGAGATGATTAGTGTGTGAGCATATATTGAGCATTAATAATTAGTAATAATCTATACCTATATTAATAATTATTACTTAAAATATTATATTTGAGCATTAAATGAGCATTTATTTAAGTTTATAAGCTAGGAGTCTTGTAAAATCATGGTTTCAAATATTCGAGAAGGAATGCCCGTGCTTGTCCGTCATGAAGGAGATTGGGTAGGAACTTATACAGTAATTGATACAACAGGAAAAATCCTCGACAAGTATGAATCTCACTTAACTTGTCAATTTCCAGAAAATGGTCCTCATCCCTACTACCAAATCAATCGCTACAAATGGTCTGATGGTAAACGAGAAGAATATGAATTTCCAGGAATCTATAAAGATAATAAACTTTGGTTTGACACCGATCGCATAGACGGAAAAGCCTGGGAAGCCGATGATTCGATTGTTATTTTGTGGTTTAGTTATAAGACAAACCCAGAAATGAGCTTATATGAAATGATTTACATTAGTCCTGACAATAACAATCGTGCCCGTACTTGGCATTGGTTTAAAAACAATCAAATCTTTCAACGCACTCTAATTCAAGAAGAACGGGTAAGATAGTAATTTCTCCCCCTCAAAGAAAAATCTCATTATTCTCCAGTCCGCGCAGGCGGACTTTGTTTGTGTAGCCACGGCTTCCAGTCGTTAAGCTTTCATCTCCAATCTCAACTTAGTAAGGTACACGCATGGCCAAAGGTGACAAAATAAACTTTTCTACACCTAGCGGGTTTCCAGAATTTCTTCCTAGCGAAAAGCGTCTAGAACTATATTTGTTAGATATCATCCGTAAAGTTTTTGAAAGCTATGGATTTACGCCCATTGAAACACCTGCTGTAGAACGTTTAGAAGTACTGCAAGCTAAGGGGAATCAAGGCGATAATATCATTTATGGAATTAATCCTATATTGCCACCAAATCGACAAGCCGAGAGAGATAGATCGGGCGAAACTGGTTCGGAAGCAAGAGCTTTAAAGTTCGATCAAACAGTTCCTTTAGCGGCGTATATTGCCCGTCACCTGAATGAATTAACCTTTCCCTTTGCTCGTTATCAAACCGATGTAGTTTTTCGTGGAGAACGGGCGAAAGATGGGCGTTTTCGTCAGTTCCGCCAATGCGATATTGATGTAGTTGCGCGTCGCGAACTCAGCTTGCTCTATGATGCTCAGATGCCTGCAATTATCACTGAGATATTTGAAGCAATTAATATTGGTGATTTTCTGATTCGCATCAATAACCGAAAAGTTCTTACTGGTTTCTTTAAATCATTGGGAATTGCCGAAAATCAAATAAAATCTTGTATTGGTATTGTTGACACTCTAGAAAAGATTGGTGAAAGTAAAGTCAAACAAGATTTAGAGAAAGAAGGGATTGCAGCCGAACAATCACAAAAAATTATTGAGTTTATTAAAATTGACGGCTCCGTTGATGAAGTCTTAGATAAGCTCAAGCATCTCGCCCAAAATCTGCCAGAAACCGAGCAATTGAGTTTAGGAGTTACCGAATTAGAAACGGTAATTGCTGGAGTGCGTAATCTCGGAGTTGCCGAAAACCGTTTCTGTATTGATTTATCCATTGCCCGTGGTCTTGATTACTATACTGGTACAGTTTACGAAACAACTCTATTAGGACATGAAGCTTTAGGTAGTATTTGTTCTGGCGGGAGATATGAAGAATTAGTCGGGGTATTTTTGGGCGAAAAAATGCCTGGTGTAGGTATTTCTATCGGCTTAACTCGTTTAATTAGTCGTTTATTAAAAGCTGGTATTCTAAATACCTTAGCTGCTACACCAGCCCAAGTGATGGTAGTGAATATGCAAGAAGATTTAATGCCTACTTATTTAAAAGTTTCTCAACATCTGCGTCAGGCGGGAATTAATGTCATAACTAACTTTGAGAAGCGTCCCTTGGGTAAACAATTTCAATTAGCAGACAAACAAGGAATTCAATTCTGTGTAATTATTGGTTCTGAAGAAGCAGCAGCGCAAAAATCCTCGCTGAAAGATTTGAAAACAGGCGAGCAAGTAGAAGTGCTATTAGAAAATTTAGCTGAGGAAATTAAAAAAAGGCTTACCTAAAATTTGACTTATAAAGTCGCGATTGTCTATTGCAATCTGCCTTATACACCCTACTTATTTGGAAATCCTTTATGAGTTTGTCGGATGTCCCTAATCTCTGGGTTCCTTTAGTACTTTTAGGTTTAATTGTTATAGCTGCTGTATTTTTCAGCCGCAGCAACTGATATTTAAACAATTACAGAAACTAAGTACATCTCAACATAAAAGGGGTTCGTAAATATCGAGGTTTGCTGTTGTCACACCCGATACAATCCATTTGCCCCCAGGTGCGGTAGTACGCCTACCTGGAAGTTGGCAAGATTATCAAACACTTAATGAACAACTAGGCGTAGGCGTAGCCCGTCGTAGACATCGCTCCTCTCCTCGTATCAAATATAGAGATGGAGAAATTCTCTTGATGGCACCGCTACCAGAACATGAGCGAAAAGTAAGTGTAATTGCAGATGTAGTCAAAGTTTTGCTCGATCATCTGGGACGAGAATACGAGGCATTTACCCCAATCACAATGGAACTACCACAGGAAAGTGGTATAGAACCAGACTAGTGTTTTTATATTGAAAACTGGGAAGCAATTGCAGGTAAAGATCGGATCAATTGGGGTGTCGATTCATCATCCGATTTGGTAGTGGAGATAGACATTACTAGCTACACCGATGTAAATGACTACCTAATTTATCGAGTACCAGAAGTTTGGGCGTTCAGGAAGAACCAGCTTGTAATTTACAGGTTGCAAGGCGATCGCTACACTGTTGAAACCAGTAGCCGTTATTTCCATAACATCAATGTGTCAGAAATAGTTAAAGAGTGTTTGAAAATTGCCTACGAGCGTAATACTAGCGCTGCTATTCGGGAATTACGGCGGAAATTGGCAAGTGAGAATTAAAGATTTTGATTTTGCGATGCCCTCTCTACGAGACGCTTTACGAACGGTGGGTTACGCCAACACAGAGAATCTTCATCAATGGCAACTACTTTGTACGATAAAGTACAGAGGATTGCGACTGAGTTTCAAGTAAATAGAAAAGGAATGCGTATATGGGAAAAGGGAGATTAGAAGCATTCAGCGATGGGGTGATTGCCATCATTATCACCATCATGGTGCTGGAAATCAAAGTACCGCATGGGTTGGATTTAGCTGCGCTACGCCCACTAATCCCAGTATTTCTGAGCTATGTGTTGAGTTTTATTTATATCGGCATCTACTGGAACAATCATCATCACCTACTACAAGCAGTCCGACACGTTAATGGGCGTATCCTTTGGGCGAATCTGCATCTGCTGTTTTGGTTGTCGCTAATCCCCTTTGTCACTGGTTGGATGGGCGAGAATCACTTTGCTCCCATACCAGTTGCCCTTTATGGTACGGTGTTGTTGTTGAATGCGATCGCTTACTTCATTCTGACTCGCACCCTGATTTCTTATCACGGCAAGGATTCAACTTTAGCGATCGCAGTTGGTGAAGACTTCAAAGGAAAAGTATCAGTAGTTGTCTATGCTGTGGCAATTCCACTTGCCTTTGTGAACTCATGGTTTGCCTGTGCATTGTATGTTTTAGTCGCAATCATGTGGCTGATTCCCGATCGTCGGATTGAGAAGACTCTCACTTCCTAAGCGAATTACAAATTACCTACAAGTGCAATAGCTAAACACAAAAAATATCAAAACGGCAAAACCAGTCGCGGCATAAAACACACTACTAATTCCGCCAAAATCAAAGGCATAACCCATCAACAAAGAAGCTCCAGAGTTATCTATAAAATGTGGTGCATCTCAAAGAGTTATCCCACAGTCCCACAAAATACAAAGTACTGAGATATTCAAAGCAATAGAGACAGCTATCATAATAAAAGCTATAAAACAGGCAATGCTTCCTTTAGAAAGTTGTGGATAATTACCGATCAAAATAGTCAGAATATAAGCTAATCTTGAAGCTTTCAGCATTCTCACCCTTATTGTAATAAATAAAAATATGTTATTTAAACGTTTGTAGTGTCATTTCTAATTAATTATGCCTACCCAGTCAGTTTTGGGTGTGGAAAAAAATTACAAATCAGTCATGAAGCTTCCGCGTTCCTTAACTGCTGTTGAAACTTTTGGCTTTGGTTTGTCTGGCTTACTTTCATGGTTTACCTCTGCACCATTCATAACTTCTGGGCTAGGAATGCAAGCCTTATTTGTGTGGATACCAGCAACCATTATAGGTGTAATGCTGTGCTTTCAGGTGCAAGCGTTAGGCAGGCAATGGCCGGATGTGTCAGGAGGAACACCTAATTACACCAGCAGACTGCTGAAAAATTTTCCGTTTTTAGGACGCTACGCAGCACTAGGATATTTTGTTGGTTGGGTTTCATTTCCCATCAACGGCGTCATTCTTACAGAATTGATCGAAGTTCAGCTGGAACCTTGGGGCATTCATTGTCCAGAGATGGTGATGAAAATTGGTTTCACATTACTTCTATTCAGTATTGCGTTTAGTGGTACGCGCGCTTTAGCGATTCTACATTTATGTTTCATTATTCCAGCAGTAGGATTAGTGCTTCTGTTTTCTGTTCAAGGCATAGGCTGGTTAGCGTTTTCGCCACAAAGTCCTGGTTTATTTCCTGGTAGTTTGCCTAGTTTTTCGGCTATTGAATGGCCAAAGTGGTTTTTCTTTGCTGTTTATGCTGTTTATAGTGTTGAAACAGGTGCGGCGTTTGTAGCGGATAGTCAAAAACCCGATCAAACTTTACGTTTATTATCAGTAGCTGGTTATTCGATTGCTATCATCTCTCTGTGTGGCTCTTGGGTGCTGATACGTTTAGCTAGTAACCCAGAGTTAGAAGGCGATTTGTTTAAGACTTTTGTCGCAGCTTCACCTTTTTGGGGCCAGGCAGCTTCATTAATTGTAACGTTATTGATTTGCTCTAGTTGCCTTCTTGGTGCTGCTATCGGGGTAGCGAATACTCCTCGTATTTTGTACCAACTAGCTTTAGACGGGTATATGTCTCCAGTTTTTACAGTTGTTTCTCGTCAAGGGGTATTGCAACCTAGTTTAATATTTGCTTTTATATTCAGTTTGTTTTATTTACTTTCGGACGATCTTAATAATTTAGTGATAACTATCACTATTAGCTATTTGTTATGTATTATCACATTCCACTTTGGGCTATGGTTGAACCGCGGACAGCCAGGAATACGATGGCCTTGGTTATCCTTGGGCTTTTGTTTTGTGGAGCTAGTAGCTTTATTAGTTGGTGGTTTAGCCTGGAGATGGCAAAATTTAGCTGCTGGGCTACTGTTACCTATGATAGTTTTGGTAGCTGATGCGGCTATCAGGCGAATTCCTTTTGCACCTTTCGATCTGAGATGGTGGGTGCAACGCCGACAGTCCTACAGTACCCAGATTAAAGATTTTGTAGGGTTTCAAGTAGGAATTTTAGTGGCATTAATTTGTAGTACTGCTACTATTACCTGGCTAGTTAAGGAGCAGTTGGAAAAACTTCCTAATGGTGCAGATAATAATCTTTTTTTCACTCTGCTGATGGTAATTTCATTTATGGCAGTAGCGATCGCTTGCTGGACTACTTTACCACAAATTGCATCGATTGCTGAAGCCCGCGAAGTGGCTGAAAGTCGCTTCATTACTGCCTTAGATACTGTGCTAGATACAGTTTTAGTGCTGGATGAAAATGGCGTAATTACTCAAGCTAACTCGGCTGCTGAAACATTGTTAGGGATAGATGTTAATCAGCTGCTTGAGCGTTATCTTGATGATTTTTTTCCGGAATTAGGTGATATACCTGCTTATTGGCAAAGCAGAAGTGAGCAAATCTTACAAAAATCCCCACAAGATAAGCAAATCATTGAAACAACAATTTCACACAAAATCAATCACCAGCGTCAAGAATATATTGTTTTCTTACGGGATATTAGCGATCGCAAGCAAGTAGAAGAAGCATTACGTTATTCTGAAGCAACTTTGCGCCAGCAAGCAGCGGAACTGGAAGAAACTTTACAAGATTTACAGCATACCCAAGGACAGCTAATTCAAACTGAGAAAATGTCTAGTTTAGGTCAACTTGTTGCTGGTGTGGCACACGAAATCAATAATCCCGTTAACTTTATCCACGGGAACCTCACTCACATTGATAACTATACTCAGGATCTAATTAGTTTAATCGAGCTTTATCAAGATGTTTATCCAAATCCAGTACCAGAGATTCAAAATTTGATTGCAGAAATTGAACTTGATTATCTGATAGAAGATATGCCCAAAATCTTTTCTTCTATGAAAGTCGGTACTGAGCGCATCCGTGAAATTGTCCTGACCTTACGCAACTTCTCTCGGCTGGACGAAGCGGAGATGAAACCTGTCAACATTCATGAGGGAATAGATAGCACACTGTTAATTTTGCATAATCGTTTAAAAACAAAACCAGAACATCCTGCGATTGAGATTTACAAAGAGTATGGAGAATTACCAGCCGTAGAATGTTATGCCGGACAATTGAACCAAGTATTTATGAACATTCTTAGTAATGCTATTGATGCGTTAGACAAGTACAACGAAGAAAGAACAGTAGCAGAAATCAAAAACTACCCTAGTATGATTATCATTTGTACTAAAGTAGTAAATTCTGATTGGATAGCTATCTCTATTCAAGATAACGGCCCTGGAATGAGCGAAAGTGTTAAACAGAAGTTATTCGATCCTTTCTTCACTACAAAACCCGTGGGACAAGGCACGGGTTTGGGATTATCTATCAGCTACCAAATTGTAGTGGATAAACACGGTGGCAAGATAGAGTGTATTTCTGAGCCGGGACAAGGGGCAAAGTTTTGCATTCAAATCCCGATAAAACAGGCGTATGTCGCCAATATTAGGTAACACTAGCACTCTTTAATCTAGTTTGCTAAGATAATAACTCTTTTTTACTAGCAATAGAGAAAATCTGAAATCCTTGATTGAAACAACTTTATTTCATTGTTAATTAATGAAATTTATTTTCAATCAGAAGTCCAAAATTCTCATGCAATCAAACTCCCAAAAATCATAACTATTTTTTCTTGCCACGCTCCAAGAGGAATAATCTAAACCTTATACACCACCCATTGAAGCTTCTTGTATTCTACAGGTGAGAACTTCTCTTTGAAGCTGAACAATCCACTTGTTTCCGAGCCACCTAAATTTAAATAGCGGTATCCTGCTTTTTGGAGGAGGCGACAGCATTCCACAATCAAGTACTCTGAAAGGTTAGGAAATTCCTGATGCAGGGTGATACTAGCATAAAGACCCACTGTATCATCACTTATAGGCTCCATCGCAAAGAAAGCCGCAGCCTTACCGCCAATCCGAATCAACCGTGAGAAGTACATTTTGCCGTTGTTGCCCAGTGGGGGGTAATGAATAATGTTGTCATAGTCTGAGGTCTGCGAGATGTGCAACTGCTTGATATCCAAATAGTCAAAGAATTTATTGACGATATCATGTGCCTCAGCAGCATTCTCTTCGCCCAGAAACTCAGAAGTGGTTTGATCTCCAAACTTAGAGCAGAAGTAGCGATAGTTGGTCTTGAGACCACTGCGTTGATGCACCTTTAGCTTTTCCAAAACAGCATTGACATCGAGGATTTGTTCAGCAAAGGTATCATCTTCTTCCATAGCTTGGGCGTGCCAAGGATAATCCTCGATTGGTGAAAAGCCAATGTCCAGAAGGCGATCGCGTTCTTGCATCGTTAACTTTTTCACAAACACAGGAACACCACTTAGCTCTAATAAATGCCGACATAGACGCAGTAAGCTTTCTGCATCAAATTCTCCCATCGGGTTGACAACATGGAAGTGCCAGTTGCCTCCAAGTGAGAAGCGGTTCCCAATACCAATACCAGCTAGCATCCGACCATCAAAATACTTCAGTCCAAGGCGATCGGGCCCAAGTCCATTGGCTGCTTGGCAGACATAATAAAAACTGTTACCGTAAGTCTGCGTTTTGTCTACTAGACGAAAATCTCGAAAAAGCTGGCGATCTTTAGCGCTAATGTAGCTAACTCGACCACCAAATCGTTTGATTGTCCGTTCAGCAAGCAGATTCTTTACTTCTAGTGTGTTGTTTTCTGTGCTTGGAATCTCTGCTTGTTCCCACATACAGAGAAACTGTTTGCGCTGTGCATCAGCAAAGGCAAAATCTTGCACTACTAATATTTGAGCCGGAGAACCCCAAAGAATTGTGGCAACCTTATCGCCGTAGACACAAATAGTAGTGGGGTTAAAGAAATGCTCTGGAATCCAACGATGTTGGGATTTGGAGTCTTTAAGGGTGAAAGCATCACCAAACCGAGTAAGCACCCGCGTTTCAATCCCTCGATCTACTAGTTGACGCCAACGGGAAACAATGTCCTCTGGATCGGACTCCATAAAACGACGCTCATCGACACCACTAAAGTAAACTTCACCTCCTGTATTACCAAGGGTTTGGTGAATATCATCAAGCACAGTCTGTACAACATTATTCCCTTCAAAGGTAGACATTACAGAAGGCTGATTTCGTAGTTTTGCCTGGATAGGTAACACTCCGGTCATAGGTAAAGTTTTCCTTTTTTTAGTTAGTACGTTTCTTGAGTGAATAAATCACCCAACATGGATGCTCCAGTTCACTCACCCAGGTAAAGGGTTCGTTCCCTTGAGCGAGAGGTCGTTGCGCTTGAATGACCTCAAACCCCGCCTGCGCAAACGCAATTCGGTAGTCTCGATCCGTCCAGTAGTAGTCATATAAGACTATCTCTGTTCCCCGAATCGAGACTCGAACTCTTTCTCCTGACTGAAGGCTATAATTCTCTGGAAAATCATTTTGAAACGATAGCCAATCATGGGAGTAATATTCCTCTGAACAAGTCACAACAATGGCCATACCATCATTTTTTAGCAGGCGATCGCATTCCCTAAGTGTTTCTAGCATCTGAGGAATGGAGGAATATTCGAGCAGGACAAAACTTTGAAAAATCAGATTGAAGTAAGCATCTGCAAAAGGCAACGGCAATGCATCAATCAAATAGTATGTTCCGGTTGGATCGAATTGACGAGCTTGGGCTAACATTTCGGCATTGATATCAACACCGATCGCATCCCATCCCAAGGACTTGAGAAACCGAGTCGATCGCCCTGCTCCACACCCAAAATCTAAAGCTAGTAAACCGCAAGCAGGATTTTGAATACGTTGAGGAATATTGGCGAACGCAAGATAATATGTCCCTTCAATTCCTAAGTTGGAATACTGTTCTGAAAATCTTTGGTATGCATGGGTCTGCTCGTGTGCAATTTTAATAACAGACACGAAAATATCTCCAAAATATTTGAAGGTTAGTAAAAGCTAGAAATCTTAAATTTACATTAAGGATAAGTGATTTGTGTAGTTTTTAAGATAACAGACTATAATACAAAAAAGTATTACGAAAAGTTAACTATTATTTATAGTAACTAAAGTTTGATTAAAAATTATTAAGATATGAGTTATTACTACACTTAAATATTAAATAATTAGTGAGCTTTTTGAGATTTTTGAGACTAATATCGTGTCCGGTTAATTATATAAACAGGATTTACGCAAAATATCTCTCACACCCTGATTTTTCCGTGTTCTCTGTGCCTCTGCGGTTCGTTATTTCGTAACTCGTGCGTAAGTCCTAATAAAGATAAGAATGCGAAGTATCTCTTGAGATACTTCGCGTTTATGTGCTAAAAAAACAGCTTAATTACAGCAGTTTGCAAGTTAATGAACTACAGTTTTTAAAGTCAAGAACCAGATATAAAGCAAATTAGGCTGCAACTTTTTCCTCAAATGGTTTAAAGGTTTTTTTGCTAGCACCGCAAATCGGACATTCCCAGTCTTCAGGAATTTCTTCAAAAGGTGTACCAGGTGCAATTCCCGAATCAGGATCGCCAGCAACGGGATCGTAAATCATGCTGCATTGTTTACAAATCCATTTACGAGTTTTAGGTTCTTCACCAGCAACTCTAGTTGCTGCTTGTCCTCCATTTAATACTTCTAAGGCTTCAGCGTAGCGATCGGCGTGGTAATTTTCGATGAATTTTAACAAGCCAAAACGGTGAGCAGCTTCTCGAAATGTGTTGGCATGATCGTTAGATTCTTGAACTTGTTTGAGAAATTCTTCAGCTGCGGGATTGTCGCGATCGCGTTGGGCATCTGCGGCAAACTCTGGATACATTGTGGTATATTCATAAGTCTCGCCTTCAATTGCCAAAGATAAACAGCGAGATACAATTTCCCGCTTTTGTTCATCAGTTAAAGCAGCTGCATCTTCTACCACAAGTTCTGGATGTAGTAACTTAAAATGTGCAAAAGCGTGTTCAGTTTCTTGATCTGCTGTTTCTTTAAAAAGTTTCGCCAAGTCTGTAAACCCAAGTTGACGCGCCACCTCAGCGAAAAACAGATACTTACGATTTGCCATCGATTCACCACCGAAGGCAGCTTCTAAGTTTTGAAGTGTAGTAAAGTTGGACAAATCCATAATTTTTTAATGTCTAATAAGTGATATTTAGTGCAAAAGCACAGACTCTGCAACCGGATAATCAGCCATTATTTGTATAAGTTATAAATGCTTTATACAAACTTTGTCGTTCCATATTTAGCAATCCGTTTTAATCGGAAGCTAGCACGGCTGTGTTCTCCTACTTGGACAATTATAAAACCGAAAAATTGTGCAACTGACAAATTATATTTTTGATTCAGAGGAGAGCTTTTCCTCACGCGATTCCACCGTTGACACGAATATTTTGCCCAGTGATCCACCTAGCTTCGTCGCTAGCAAGAAACGCTACTACATCGGCGATTTCTTGCACATCTCCCAGTTTGCCAAAAGCAGCCATTTGGGCTAAACGATCTATCTGTTCTTGCGTTTTGCCTTCTCGGAATAATTCTGTATCGGTGGGGCCAGGAGAAATAACATTAACTGCGATCGCTTTTGCACCTAATTCTTTAGCTAGTACCCGCGTGATTTGTTCAACAGCACCCTTGGTTCCTACATAAGCACTATAAGTTGGCAGCATCATTGCCGTAGTTGATGAGGAAAAGTTGATAATCCGTCCTCCTTCTGACATGTGTTGCGTGGCTTGTTGGCAAGTAAAATAAGTGCCTTTGACATTAATGGCAAAAATCGCGTCGAAATCTTCTTCTGTTACCTCAGTAATTGGTTTATAGAAGGCAATTCCGGCATTATTGACCAAAATATCGACTTTCCCAAAACGTTCAAGTGTTTGTTCAAATAACCTTTTGATGTCGGGTACTTTGCTAATATCAGCTTGGATAGCGATCGCTTCTACTCCCAACTTTTCAATTTGTGCAACAACTTCTTGTGCTTTGCCTGCATTCCCCGCATAGTTGACGACAATAGATGCGCCGTTACCAGCTAACTTGAGTGCGATCGCTCGTCCAATTCCCCGCGATGCACCAGTGATAATTGCAACCTTCCCTGTCAAAGATGCCATAGATTAATCGAGTTTAATTTTGGTTAACTAAAGTGATTATCTATTGTTAAAGGTACTGTGCCAAGGTTAAATTTAGCGATCGCTGCTAAAACTCCCGACTTCATTCCAGCCAAAATCCCGCCAGTGAATTCAAGTAACTCTCAGGCGGGAGAAATGAAAATACTTTGCATCTTGACGGCATTTTCACAGCAGATTAAGATTTGCTACGGCTTGGCGAATATTGTTGAATATGTTGAGCTAAATCGAATTTCTGAGTATTCATTGAGCTAAACACAATGCCTATGGTAGTAAACTACGCCCTACCGAACTTGACAGAATTTAAGTGCTGATGACACAGGTATTGTCTTGACCATAGTCTACAAACATCTTTTATAAATTGTCTGTCTTCGCTAACCAAAAGCTCATCTGGTTTATCATATCTGCGTAGATTAAATTATTTTAAGAAGGGATTTTCTGAACCTATCTCGGATTAATTCTCAATTGGACATGTTGGCTCAGATAAGAGTGTTCCATTAAATGTATAAGTAGTGCCGTTGGCATTGATACCATTACCACTTATCCTCCGATCTGGAACCAAGTCTCCTCTTACTTGACCGCTAAGTGCGATACTTTCTTCTGAACTTGGATTTGTCACTGCTTGCCAATTTCTCTGATCCCGACCTAGATTTGTACGGCTATAAGTAGCATCTCTTATACCAAAGGGAAGGCTGCTACCATTACCAAAGCGAAGGCTGCTACCATTGGCGTTAAATTCCAAACAAGCAGTAAAATTTTCTCCCTGACTCGATTTAAAATTGACATTGTAGCTTTTGCCCTCCACTCCAGCTTGTACTGGCGCAGCCAACAACATTATTTGTCCAAGTAAACAAGTTAAAACTAAACCAAACTTAGATTGGATGATTTTCACTGACATAATTGTTTGCCTCTGTTATGTAATCAAGTAATTGCTTACTTTTACTCATTGGTGACAGGTTAAGGTCATTAACCTGTCACCAATAAGTAGTGGTGATTAAATTTAGTCAAAATCGAGGTTACAAACGGAAATTTCCAGCCTGTGATGCTTTCGCATAGCGTTTCATAGACAAGACTAGCTACGCCTACGCATATTTAAAAACATCGTTCATCCTTGCCATAAAATTTAGTATAAAGCTTAATGAGATACTCAATAGCATAGATAATTGACAGCGTAATCACTATTGACAAAACTAGTTATATCTTAAAATTTCATCAATGCTTTCTTTATGAGGAGAAAAAATGGAAGTGAGTTCAGAGTGGATTGCATAGATAGACATCTAAAGACCACTTTACAAGTTCTCCAACAAAGAACGATCGCTATAGTAACGCTCTTGGGTGAAGATTGGTAGGAGACAAGATTGAGACTTCTCTCCTGCTCCTCCTTTCTACTTTCCTTAATTAAAATTCTGGAACGATCGCCACACCATCCCTGAGATTGAGCAACCCTGAAATAATAACTTTATCTTCTGGCTGTAATCCTTCAATAACTTGGTAATTATTATCTTTGATCTCGCCTAGCTTTACTCGCCTTTGCCGAGCTACTTGTTGGGATACACCTTGGGGAGATATCTCTGTTTCAACTACATAAACAAAAGTGTCTCCACCTATACGAGTCATTGCTGTTGTGGGAATTAAAACTCCGGGGCGCTGATTCCAGAACACTCTAGTCCTGACCAATTGATCTGCACGTAGCTGGCCGTTTTTGTTGTCAAAAAGTGCTTTAATCAATATCGTTTGTGTTTCATTGCTGGCATTAGGTGCAATAAAAAATATCCTACTTCTACCAAGCTTTTGACCTTGTGTGTTCATCACCTCTACTGGCATACCCTTACGCAATTGGGGCCCTTGTTGTAGTGGTACAGAGATATTCACTTCTAAAGGCCGATTTTGCGTGATATTAACCAATGGTGTAGAAGTATTAACTAAATCACCGACTTTCACAGGGATGTTGCCAACTGTGCCACTAAAAGGAGCGGTAATTTTGTCAGACTGGGGCTGTTGTGTTTGAGTATTTACATTAGATTGCTGCAAGGATTTTTCAGCCTGCAAGATGGTGGCTCGTTGTGCTTGAATTCTGGAATCAATTGCATCGAGACTAGTCTTAGCATTGGCGAGCCGATTAGCAAACTGATTGCTAGTCTGTCGAGACACGGCTCCTTGTTCAGCTAGGCTGACAAACTTATCGTAGTTCTGCTGGTACAATTGCAGATTCGCAACGTAGGATGGTCGTTCTGCTTCTAAAGATTTGAGCGTGGCGCGGGCATTTGCCAGTTGCATTAAAAATACTTGAGGCACAGGATTATTCCTAGCGATCGCTGCCTGTGGTGTAGGATCTACTTGGAGAATTACCGCTCCTTGGACAACTGGATCTCCCGATTTAACAAGTATCTGGGTAACTTGACCCTGAATCCTCGGCTGGAGCGTGACTGAGCGGAGGGATTTTAGACTAGCAATAAAATCTGAACTTTCCTCAATTATGCCGCTTTGTACTGTTGATATTTTGACTCTTACCCCTTGAGGTTGAGCGTTAGCATTTGAAGGTGCTGAATTTTGTGGAGTAAGTAAACGCCATAGAGTTGCTCCGCTTCCTAATAATAGGAGTCCGGCTAAACTTAACCAAAGCCACCGCCGTTTTCCAGAAGGTGGCTCAAATGACGTTTCTGGAGCTTTTTCTCCAAAATCAGTTTGAGGCTCAGGGGATGTCATGGCTTGTGAGGAACTTAAGGAACAAATTAACTCGAATTCAATCAAAATTTCATCTGTCGTTCTTGAAATTACTGATTTAGCATGAGGTTTTGCGGCAAATTATGTGTTACTCCATCCCAATATACAGTTTTGATGATTCTGTCTAAATCTACCGAAAGGTGAATCCGCTCCTTCAATTTCTGACTTCAACTGTATCCTTCAAAAAGTTAGGGATAATTTTATCGGAATCACTTTTATCTACGGCAGATTTCAAGTTCGGGAGGTACGCAAGTTAAGTCTGTTACCCAAGTATCAAGCGTATTTTACTCCTGAACTCTACTGTAAGTATAAATCAATACTAACGGTTCGCATGTTTCAGACATTGAAATACAAACTAGCTAGCACAATCAGCTCGCTGCGTTGAACTCATATTGTATTAAGTAGTAATAATAACTGTTAAATATTGATGCAAAATCGGGTAATTTCTTGAATTTGCTTCGGAAAGTTTCAGATTATGTTTTCAACCATTAATAAATTTCAGGAGCAAATCTAGGTGTTAACTTCAACCTTACTCGCTGCTGCAACCACACCTCTGCAATGGAGTCCTACAGTTGGACTGATTATGATTATTGCTAATATCATTGCCATTGCCTTTGGCAAATCTACCATCAAGTATCCCAACGCAGAACCAAAACTACCCTCAGCCAATTTCTTTGGTAATTTTGGTGTACCAGCCCTTTTAGCAACTACTGCTTTTGGTCATATCTTAGGAGTGGGAGCTATTTTAGGGTTACATAACCTGGGAAGAATCTAAGTTCTTACCCAAGTTAGCCTTTATTTGATGATTCTTTTGTCTCCAGCTTTGAGCCAGAGAGTTCTAACTCTCTGGCTCTTTTATATGAGACACTAAGTAATATCAGTATCTCAATAGCATGACAGATATAACAGATATATCAAAAAGAATTGCCAGCAAAGGCGATAATCCGCTAAGTTTGTCACCTGTCAACTTGCAGTCACAAGAAGACGTAGAACTTGAGCGAAAACTGCGAGAACTCAAGTTTAAACAAGAACTAAGAAAAGATTGGATTTTATTTATTGTCAGGGATGTAGTAATTTTTCCTGCCGCTATCCTTTTTATTTTTGCTGTCAGTGGTTATTCCCTATTTATTCAGATTCATAGGTGATATATAGCAGTTTTCATTTGCATGAAGTACAAAGTTACGGGTTTTGAGGCAGGAGGCAGGAGGCAGGGGGCAGGGGGCAGGAGGTAGAAACTCTTTCCTGCATTTTGTACCTCACTTACTTGCAATCTGCTGTATCTGGCTAGAATTTTTAATCGACCACAGAGGCGCAGGGTACACAGAGAAAAGAGAGATGATAAGTAGGTAGACATAATTAAATACAATAAAAATAAAATAAACTCTTAGTTTGTAGTGAGTGATTTTTCGCTCAGAGCAAGGATTATCAAGATTAAAGTCCTGACTACAAACTTTAATTTATTTATGCCTAAATACTTAGACACAAATAGTTTGGAATTGTTGTAAATTATTTCTCTTATCTCTGTGTTTATTTCACTCTGCGTTCTCTGCGGTTATTTAAAAAATCTTACATCAGTAAACTCGCGTAACTAATTTTACAGACGACGAAGCCAACTCGCTACAAGTAGACTCATCTTTATATCCACACAAATTCTGCTGGATATCAGGATTACCGTAATTGGTGAATCTGTAAAAAAGTAAGTATCTGATGGAAATAATCTAAAAATATGGGGCTTTTAATATTTGCTGTTGCTTTAGTTGCCATTGTTGCTGTAATTATCATTAATGCTTACAACGATTTAGTTAAGTATCGCAACCGTTACAAAAATGCTTATTCTCAAATCGATGTTCAATTACAGCGCCGTTATGATTTAATTCCCAACTTGGTGGAAACAGCCAAAGGGTATATGAAACATGAGCGAGAAACCTTAGAAGCAGTTATTGCCGCCCGAAATTCTGCAATTAATGCTAGCAGTCGCGCCGCGCAAAATCCTGGAGATCCCCAAGTGATGCAACAGTTGGGCAATGCTGAAGGGGCGCTGACGGGTGCGTTAAGTCGGTTGATGGTACTTTCAGAATCTTATCCAGAATTGAAAGCCGATCGCGCCATGACTCAGGTAATGGAAGAATTATCTTCCACTGAAAACCGGATTGCTTTTGCTCGTCAGGCTTTTAATGACGCGGTGACACTTTACAACACCAAGAGCGAATCTTTTCCCAGCAACCTTGTGGCAAATACATTTAACTTTACTGTTGCAGAATTGCTCCCCGAAGCTACTCCAGAAATCAGAAATGCTCCACGCGTATCTTTTTAGGTGTCTATGAATTTCTTTGAACATCAGGATCGGGCACGCCAAAATACGCAACAATTAATCGGGTTATTTTCCCTATCGATCGCAGTCATGATTATGGCAATTTATCTTGCCAGTTTATTTCTGTTTCGCATGGCTCCTCGTGTTTGGTGGCATCCAGGGTTATTTCTCTACGTAGCTGGGATTACAATAATTGCGATCGCAATCGGAAGTCTGTATAAAATTGCCTGTCTCCGTCAAGGCGGAAGCGTCATTGCCCAAGAGTTAGGAGGAAGACTTCTGCTAGCAGAAATAGCCGACGAACAAGGGCGACAACTATTAAATATTGTCGAGGAAATGGCGATCGCTTCTGGTATTTCCGTTCCCCAAGTTTATCTCCTCGATAGAGAAACCAGCATTAATGCCTTTGCTGCCGGATTTACGCCCAATGATGCTGTCATTGGAGTTACCCGTGGAACCTTGGAAAGCTTGAGCCGGGATGAGCTACAAGGAGTCATCGGCCACGAATTCAGTCATATTCTCAATGGAGATATGCGGCTGAATTTGCGTTTAGTGGGACTACTGCATGGGATTTTATTCATTTATTTAACCGGGGAATTGCTCTGGCGCCTTCGCGGTAGCTTCCGTTTAGGAAAGGAAGACAAGGGTTTACCTATCTGGGCGTTTGGTTTGGCACTGATGGCCATTGGCGGTATCGGATTACTTTGCGGACGCTTGATTAAAGCCGCAGTCTCTCGCCAACGCGAATTTCTCGCCGATGCTTCAGCTGTACAGTTCACTCGTAACCCCAACGGACTTACCGGAGTCTTTCAAAAACTCCAACAGATGGATTCACGCTTGATTTCGCCACGTGCAGAAGCCTCTAGCCACATGTTTTTTGGCAATGCCCTCAACCCCTCTTTCTGGGAAGATATTTTTTCTACCCACCCACCTTTAGCAGAACGTATCCGCCGCGTTGGGGGTTTGAACGTCAACAATTTAGCAGCAATGCCATCTCGCAATCAAATGCGTTCCCCTTCCCAAGAATCCCTAACAATGGGCTTTGCTGGTGGTGGCAACACCACACCAGAAAAGGTTGTAAACCAAGTCGGAAGCGTTACACCAGAGCATTTTGCCCATGCTCAAGCGCTGTTATCGCAGTTACCAGAATCCTTGCGTTTGGGTGCGCGGGAGCAACAAAGTGCAATGGCGATCGCTTTTGCGTTAGCGTTAGATACGGAAAATCTCCAAATTCAAGAACGTCAAATTGCTTGGTTACGCGAGGTGCAGCCTGCTGAGTTGGTAGACAAAACCTTGGAACTAAGTAGCGAAATTAGTCAGTTAGATTCCAGAATTCGCTTGCCGCTTGTGGATTTGGCAGTGCCTATATTGCGCCAAAATGCCAAAGAATGCCAAAGGCTATGCAAATGCGTCCACGGTTTAGTTGTAGCCACGGGAAGTTTATCGCTGTGGCATTTTGTATTGCAGTTAATACTGTGGCATCGTCTGCAACCTAGTATAAATCCCACATCTACTACAACCGTAGAATTCACCTCCATCGAACAGATTTGGCCAGATAGTCTATTAATATTGTCCGTAATTGCTCGTGTCGGACATTCCCAACCTGATGCGTCTACTGAAGACATCGCCTATGCTTTTCGTTCTGGAGTTTTTCGACTTCCCAAAGCCGGAGAGCAAGAAAAACCAGAAATGCCATTAAGTTGTAATTTTACCGAACTAAAGAAAAGTATTGAGCGCCTGCGTCTTGCCACTCCCAAACTCAAACAAGCTATTGTTGATGCTTGCGCTCACACGGTACTATTAGATAACAAAGTTACTCCTTCAGAAGCAGATTTACTCAGAGCGATCGCCATGACGCTAGAGTGTCCCATCCCACCATTTTTAAATCCTCAGCCTAGTCTTTCAAAACAAAAACAACCTTCTCCAAAACGAACTTAATGTAAGTTTATTTGGATAATTTGTTTCTTGGAAGTCTGTAATCAAGTTGCAAATCCCATCATTATGAATTATTAATCATACAGCCCAGTAATTCTCGCCTTCAGGTAAAGTCAGGATTTCAACTCCATCTTCAGTTACAGCTAAGGTATGCTCACATTGAGCAGAAAGCTTGCGATCGCGCGTTACCGCAGTCCATTTATCGCTGAGAACTTCGACTTCGTAAGTGCCTTCATTAATCATTGGCTCAATGGTAAAAACCATCCCTGGTCTGAGGCGCTTGCCCTTACCGCGTGTGCCATAGTGGGGAACATCCGGCGCAGTATGGAAAATATTACTGATGCCGTGGCCAACGAAATCTCGCACTACCGAAAAGCCTTGTCCTTCAGCATACTCTTGAATGGCTGCACCAATATCGCCAATGCGAGCCCCAGGTTTAACTTCAGCAATACCTAGACGCAAACACTCTTCTGTCACCTCTACCAGCTTCCTCGTTTTTGGGGAAGGAGAACCAACAAAAAATGTCTTGGATGTATCGCCGTGATAACCTTCAACAATCGGCGTCACATCAATATTAATGATGTCACCTTCTTTCAGGATTTGCTTGGCGTTGGGAATGCCGTGACAAATTACCTCATTTACACTAGTGCAAATCGATTTAGGATAACCCTTATAGCCAAGGGGTGCGCTTTTTGCTCCATGCGCTTGCGTCCAACGTTCGGCTTCATCATTTAGTTCGAGAGTGCTAACCCCTGGTTTCACAAAGGGTTCTAGATGCTGGAGAAGTTTAGCTGCTAAACGCCCAGCTTGACGCATTTTCTCTATTTCTCGTTGGGATAAAATAACAATTAGTTCAGTTTTCATTAACTTTTATCTAAAGTATCTTTCATAAACATAGTTAACCCTGTCTGTGCAGCTCTTTGTGCGGTATCAGCAACCTTTAAGGTATACAAGCTCTCCTCTGGAGTAACGTACAAAGGAGTCCCGTTAAAAAGATGGTCTAACACCATATTCGTGTCTTTGGCGAATAAACCCCGGCGAGGGCCAACCTCTATAGGTGTTGTTTCCCCTGGCTGGACGAATATTCCGGTGTCGCCATCAAAAATTAAACCACCTTTTTCACCGTGAACTTCAAACTTGCGTTCTGATTGCCAAATACTTTCGCCTTTGCCATACACTACTTGGGCTAAAAGTCCACTGTTAAAGGACAGTTCACTAGTGCAGAAACAGGTTTGGTAGTATTCCGGTTCTATTTCCCAATATCGCTGGTGACAGTTAACAGTAAATACTGTACCAAATAAATCGATGAGGCGATGTAGGCGAGACAAGGCACCAATTAAGGGAAAGCCGAACAACTCGTGGTTATAAGTCCATTTGCGGGGTGCAGGATTTTGAGGATTGATGGTGCTGTAGCGAACATAAAACACCTCACCAATTTTGTCTAAGTTTTGCTTCAAAGCTTGATGCAAACCACCCAAAAGTTCCAAATGTTCAACGTGCAGGAGTTTTTGTTGTGTTTTGGCTAAGGCAATCAGTTCCTCGGCTTCAAATACATCTAACGAAAGAGGATACTCTACAATTACATGTTTGCCGTTGGTAAGTGCTGCACGAGCGATCGCACCATGATCTCGATTAATAGTGGAGATCGCTACTAGGTCTATATCTTCACGCTCTACTAGCTCTTGCCAGGTATTCAAGACTTCAATCTGGTAGTCTTTAGCAAAGTTTTCGGTTTTTTCTCTTGTATGACCAACAACCGCGACTATGTGCGATCGCTCATCATGGAGCAATGCCTCAGCCCGAAACTTTGCCGCATACCCAGTACCTACCAAACCTACACGCACTCTTGCTTTTTCCAAAGCTGCTTCTGAATTATACATGATCTTCATTAGTTCTGTTTTCGATCTTCCCACGCTTCTAGTAGTCAGATTCTCTCTTCATGGGGTTCACCAGTCTAGACTCTACAACATTCGTCCTACCCCCTCAAGGAGCGATAAGACTTTATTTGCAGCTAGATAGAATTACGTGTAGTCAAAAAGGAAGACTTCAAAACAAAAGCCCTTTTTCATTCATAATGTCAGAAATTTGTCAATATCATGAACAAATAAATGACAAAATAAAATTACATCTCTATTGTTATAAGGGACTTCCAGAAAATAAATTATCCCATTTTCATAGTGGCAAATTCTTTCTCCTCTGCCTCCTCTGCATACACAACGATGGAATATTTTTTAATTAGAAATCCCGAAGGGCGCATTTAAATCAGATGAGAAAATGAAACAACCCTATTTTTTAAAAGAGTTGGGGAATCTCTTCTACGTAAGTTCTATAAAATAGAGGTAACATTAACCTTACTCATATTTATGTTTTAGGTATATAATTTTTTCTAATCACAACCTGACTAGGGTAGAAAATAGTATAAAGAAAACTTATCGGGATTAAGTAACTAAATTTCATTACTAATCGGGTTCAATTTCCAGTCACATCGTTTAATTTTTCTCGTAGTATCAGAATTGAAGCAAATTTGAACCAACGGCTAATCCCACAGAACAGCCGTGACCTTTGCCTTAAGATAACTTATACTGCCGTTCGCAAAAGAGAGGATTATTCAATGCCAAGTTATAAAGTCACACTAATCAACGAGGCTGAAGGACTGAACGAAACAATTGAAGTTGAAGACGATACCTATATTCTAGATGCTGCTGAAGAAGCTGGTCTTGACTTGCCTTATTCTTGCCGCGCTGGTGCTTGCTCGACCTGTGCAGGTAAACTCACCAAGGGTACTGTCGATCAGAGTGACCAGTCATTCTTAGATGATGAACAAATAGAAAAAGGATATGTACTGACTTGTGTCGCCTATCCAACCTCTGACGTAACAATCGAAACTCATAAAGAAGAAGACCTTTACTAAGAGTTAAGCGACTCAAACATAAACCTCTTGCAAGAGTTACTAATGTTGACAAAATACAAACAGTATATCTAGAGTTAACACCCTTGCAATGCAATGCCGTGTGTCCTCTGAAGGCGACTTTGACAAAAAGTCCAATTTTTTCATGGGCAGGAACACAGTAAATCTTGTGTTCCTGCTTATATTTTTTAAGTATGGAGTTTCCTGTCTATTTTTTGCCTCTTCTTAACTCCCGACTCCTAGCGAAAGATGCAACTTGAATGTTAATAAGCTTAAAGCTTAGTCTCTTTGTTGAGAATTTTAATCTGAGTCCCAGGATAGTAAAATTGGAGAATTTTTGGACTTGACCAACCTAGTTTAGCTAAATTTTGAGCGCCAGTTTGACTCAAGCCGACTCCATGTCCTAATCCACCACCAATAAAAGCGTATCCCCAGAGTTCTGTTTTGCCTTTGTTCAGGGGTTCGATATAAAAAAGCGTACTTATAGGGGCGGCAAAAGCACTACGAACTTCATCTTTGTGCAAAATAAAGGTACTGTGATCGGTTTTAACCGCAAGTTCCAGGATACGTCCACTGTGGCTGCGCTCCACTACTGCCATAGCCTGAATTGTCTTAAATTTGGCATGGGGACTGTTTTTCACTTGTAAAAACTTCTGCAAGTCTTTGATAATATCTTTTAAAGGCGTTTCCTTATGCCAACGAAACATATCCCACTTGCTTTCATTAAATCCTTGTTGCGTATTAATAAATTTCTGGAAATTCTTTTCATCTGCTAAATTCTGCTTAGACAAGTCCCAAAAATTAGTCGGAGCATCCAGTACAGGGCGTAGATAGGGACGATCTTCGCCATTCCAGACATCGCTAAAGGAAGCAGTAACGCCACCAGTGGTAGAAGAATACAGGGCGTCTACGAGTTCATTTTTATAAGTTAGTACTTTACCCTTAGTTGAGGCGATCGCCTGGTCTGTTTTAGCAGCTGCTCCTTTCAGCCCATAATAAACTTGGCAATGAGTATCTGCACACAACTGATAGTTATCTGCGGCAAACCTACGTAAATTTCTCAAGGCATAAGTCCGAGCAAGAATTGCCTGGGCTTCCAGCGCCGCTTTTGGTGCATCTATTCCTATTTCGTAAGGTACAACCCCACGCAAATAAGTTTCTAAAGGTACTTGGTTAACGAGAGTGTATGTCCCATAAGCGTTTGGCTGCAAATTCAGTCGGCCGGCATAAAGACGAGCATTTTCTGGTTTCTCGCTTTTATTTACCCGAATTAAGTTTTTATCAGTGCTAATTTCCAAGTTATTTTGGCTATAGCGATTACCATCCACCACCCAACTCACTCGCGGCACTTGCTTTAAAACTCTAGTATCAAGATATACTTTTTCTTGGGTAGAAGCTTGGATGTTTTGTAATAACAAGCGTCGCAGTAAAGGGGTGCTGTAAACATCTCGTTTTGCCCAGACCTGCCAACGTTCTGGCTGGGCTATTTCCACTTCCATTCCCTGAGAACGCCATTTATTAGCACTGTCTTCCGCAGTTTCAAAAGTGCGGTATGTGCCCAAAACTACTACTTCTTCGACTGCTGACTGGGGTAAAGCTTGCATGACTGTTTCCAGCTTTACAGGATTTTTCGTAAACAGGATTTGCTGCTTATTGCCCACTTGAAATTTTAGCTTTAAGCGATCGCCTTTTATGGGTTCCAGTTGCAGCTTGGCTGTGGCTTCGGCGCCAAATCGCTGCACAATCCCAATTTTCAGTTCTATATCCTGGATGTTGCTCTCAGGCCCTGATGCAGCAGTCAGTCCCAATAAACAAAATGTTGTAAGCACAGCGTGGGGAAAACGCCAAAATGAAAATTTCATGGCTACCTGATAGGGAAGCGATAGCGAGTACTCAAGCGTCTTCTGCCCCTTAATGCGTCGTTGGAGCTGATTTTCCAATTGCTTTGTAGCGCGGTTTTTTTGTCGCATGAATGCTCCAATGATACCATTACCAATTTTGCCCTAAACACTAGTTGCAAAACGAAGTCATAATGACTATGATTTATTTAGAGACAAAAAACAGAACTAGTTGGATAAACTCTTTATGGTTAGAGTCCAAGAAATTCCATTAAATCAGATAAAACGGCCATTGCCCCGTACAAACGATCCAAAAAAAGTACAAGCCTTAATGGAATCGATTGCGGAGATTGGGCAGCAAGAACCTATTGATGTCCTAGAAGTAGATGGACAATATTATGGCTTTTCTGGTTGCCATCGGTATGAAGCTTGCCAGCGTTTAGGCAAAGAAACCGTTTTAGCCAGAGTTCGTAAAGCACCCCGTAGCGTTTTGAAGATGCACTTGGCATAGAGAATGGGAGTGGGGAGATCGGGGGACAAGGGGACAAGGAGAATAATTAATGCCCAATGCCCAATTTCCAATCCCCCATTACATATAACCTAATTAGGAGAAAATTATGTCATCGAAAGTAACAGTCAAAAATGTAAATATCGGCATTGACGAGGCCAGTAGGGCTAAAATTGCCGATGGTCTATCTCACCTGTTAGCTGACACTTATACACTGTATCTAAAAACTCATAACTTCCATTGGAATGTAACGGGGCCGATGTTTCAAACATTGCATTTGATGTTTGAGACCCAGTATACAGAATTAGCCTTAGCAGTTGATTTAATAGCCGAAAGAATTAGAGCGCTTGGCTATCCTGCACCAGGAACCTACAGCGAATATGCCAAACTAAGTTCGATTCCAGAAACTCCCGGAGTTCCTAAAGCTGTGGAGATGATTCGCGAACTTGTGGAAGGACAAGAAGCTGTAGTCAGAACTGCACGGTCTATTTTCCCCGTGATAGAGGAAGTTAACGACGAACCTACCGCCGATTTATTGACTCAACGGATGCAAGTACACGAAAAGACAGCTTGGATGTTGAGAAGTTTACTGGAAGAATAGGAATTAGGGAATAGGGAATGGGGCATTGGGCATTGGGAATAGGGAATAGAGAAAAAACTTAATCGCGAATACCCATACCCGATCCCCAATACCCAGTCCCCAATTACCCAGTAACCAATGCCCAATCCCCAATCCCCAATGCTCCATTCCCAAAAGTTGCAAGATTTAATGCAACAGGTAGGTATTTCTAGTTTTAAAAAGCTGAGTCGCGCTGCTGGTGTCTCAGAGCGTCAACTTTTACGCTTACGCCAAGGAAAGTTAGAGCAGATGCGGGTAGATGTGCTGCTTAAGCTTTCGCCAGTGCTACAGATGCCATTGAATGAATTAATCGCAACTTTTTCAACCGTAGAGTTATTACAAGAGAAAACAGCGCCTACTCAGGAATTGTTACAAGAAATTACAGATTTAAGAAGAGAGTACGATCGCTCGCAGCTGCAATTAGAACAACAGCGAGAAATATTATTACAAGAACTCCAGCAGTCGAGTTTGCAACTGCTGGAGTCTTTATTATTGCAATGGCCAACAGCAGCACAGAAAGCGCAGGAGAATCCCCAGCTAGCAGCAGTCAAAATAGTACCCTTGGTGCAGAAACCTCTGGAAAAGCTGTTACAGGCGTGGGGAGTGGAAGCGATCGCCCCTGTGGGAGCAGAATTACCTTACGATCCCCAACTGCACCAATTGCTGGAGGGAACAGCACAACCTGGAGAAACAGTCAAAGTACGCTACACTGGCTACCTTCAAGGTGAAAAGCTGCTTCACAGAGCCAAAGTGAGTCCTGTTTGAGGGCGCGAGCGATTAATCGCGTCTGTACAGGAGTAACAAATTCATAACTCTTTACTTTTTGTATTATTTGTCGATGAATGACAGATATTGGGAATACTAAAATAGCAGAGGCGATCGCCTTGAGAAAACTTCTTTTAAAGCCTTGGTGTCGGTTCTAGCTTGCTTGGCGCTGTTGAAACCTAAATTTTTGGCTCTAGAGCGGTAGTCCAGAGGTAAATTCTTTCAATTATGTAAGTAATTGGACATAAATAAATGTAGATCCTAGTTACTATCATAAATACTCACGGAGGAAAAGCTGCTGCTAGACCAGGTTTAGCTATACGTAAGTGTAGCTCAGACTGTTTGAATTTTAAATTGCTTAATGACAGCTACGATGGTGAGATTTATTGGAGAATCTCAGTTTTGCAAAAATCTTTGGTAAATAATCTGAAAAGCAGTAACTTCAGCTTGTATATAAGTAAGTATATATTTAAATCGATAAGATGCAAATAAGTCGGCATCAAAAAATCAACATATATGATAGAACATCAAATCAACGAACAGCTTATCAATTGGTCACTATAACATTTTCACAAACCTAAATATACCAGTTGTTTATCATGCGAGCTTACTTAACTGGTTGATTTATAGTTGGTCTATTTATAGTAAAAAAACTATACTTAATTGAGCTAACAATTTTTTTAATTACAAAAAAATAGATTCAAATTTTTATAATTAATCTTTCTCTATCCTGATTAATTATTAATGATTACTCAATCTCTAATCTTAAATTTTATTTTACAAGCATTTTTAAATGTTATATAATAGCGAAATCAGAGTATTATTTACATAAGTCAGAGTGACATAATTATGAGAGAACAAGTAAAAGTTATTAAGCTCAGTGGTAATTTGAATGCCACAACTTCACAAGACTTTCGGCAAAATATCACAGATATTCTAGAAAGTGGTGCGAAAATTGTGTTAGTTGATTTTAAAGATGTAACGTTTATGGATAGTTCGGGTTTGGGAGCTTTAGTATTAGCTTTTAAAACCTTGCGAGCCGCAGATACTAAGCTTGTTCTCTGCTCAATTAATGAACAAGTTAGGATATTATTTGAACTGACGAATATGGATAAAGTCTTTGAAATCTTTCCCAGCCAAGATGCATTTAATCAGGTTTTAGTCTCTAACACGTAATTAATCAAACTTCATTTGCAAAATAGATAAATCATCATCAAAAGCATCTTTGGAGTTCAGAGCTATTAAATAACTGAGCACGCGATCGAGTTGGCTATCAACAGGATCTTGTAAGCTAACCAGTAGCTGAATAAAAGCATCCAAACTCCAAAGTGTGCCGTCTGATTTAGTTATTTCATAAGCGCCATCACTAAAAATATAAAGGGTACTGAATTTTTCAATATTGCAAAACCCATCAACATATTTTGCCTCTGGAAACATGCCAACTGGCATACCAGGGGTTTTTAGGAGTTGAACTTCAGACTTTCTCGGAGATGTGCCGGTTACTAAAACTGCTGGTGGATGACCTGCGCTAGCATAAATTAACTGGCGGTTGATTCGGTTGTAAACTCCGTACCAAATCGTAAAGTACTTGTCATTTTGATAATTCATCTGAAAAGTGTCATTTAAAGCCTTCAATACATCACTAGGTTGATAGTAATCGAGACCTTTGAGCGCACGGGAACGCAGCAGATTCAGCACTGAAACAGAAGGAAGAGTAGCTTTGAGTCCATGTCCGGCAGTATCGAGTAAGTAAATTGCCAGATAGTCATCATCGAGCCAATAGTAATCGAAACAGTCACCGCCGAGTTGTCGTGAGGGAATAAATCGGAAATTTATATTGAAGGGTTCAGTCATAGAAAGAGGTAGGAGCGATCGCACATATTCTGCTGCTTCTGACATTTCTGATTCTAGAAGCAACTTTTGAGCCTGCAAATCTCTACTCAACTGATGCAGGCGTAATCCTGCTCTTACCCGTGCTTGTAATTCATTATGCTCAATAGGTTTAGAGATAAAATCATCAGCACCAGCGTCTAGACCTTTGACGCAATCGGCAACGGAATCTAAGGATGTTAATAAAATAAAGAATGTAGTGAAAAATTTGGGGTCTGTCTTAATCTGGTGGCAAACTTCCAGACCATTCAATCCCGGCATGATCCAATCACAAATAATTAGTGCTGGACGATAAACTAGTGCCTTTTCTATTCCTTCCTCGCCGCTACTGGCAGTAACTACTTCATAACCCTGTTTTTCCAACATCCTTTTCAGGAGTATTTTGATTGAATGGTCATCATCAATTATTAATATTTGAAACATATAAATTTCTTGAAAACACTCATTAATAATTTTTTTTCAAAATAAAATATGATGTAAGCTAATAAGCTAGTAGTATCAATATAGAGATGCTGCTATAACGCTGATCGTACCTTGCGGATACTGTTTCTCTCAAGGGGGAGACGCTAGTGCGAACGGAGAACTCTTAAAGTAGTCGCTACATGTCTATGTATGCAATATACTTTGATTCCTCTCTCTTAAAAAGAAAGAGAGAGTACCCTTCGTTGTAGCAACAGGCTTAAGGATTTGAGGATTTGGTCTTGATTAAACTCAAATTAAAAGCACTATAACTCATTTCTATTTACTCATCGAATTTACGACTATTTAACAGTCATAAAATATTATGGCGTTCCCAAAGGATTTAGCCATAAAAGAATGTTGCTTTTTAACTGGTTTAAGTCGCGGTATGCTTCTTGTTTAAACCATTGCCCTAAAGCGTCAAAGGGGGTAAAAGATGTTCCCGTTTGCCATTTTATATCTTGACCTAAAGGTGTTGTATGATTTCCTGGTAACGTTTGTGCTGTCACCATATCATCAAAACGTTCTTGTAAGATTTTGGTTAAAGCTGCCGATTGATCGATGGTATCATTACTAAATTTTATTAATAAATTGCGCCGGATATTGTAATTTTCTTGGACAAGTTTGTTAGTTTCCAACGGTGAGGGGGTAAATTCGATCGCAAAAGTAGAATTGAACTGCTCTACTAGAGGGATAGCTTCTTTAGCGGCGTAGTTGTTGAAGGATATTAAAATATTCCCTGCACGTTCTACTTTAAACAAGCTACCAATCAGCAAGTGGAGTTTACAGCCCATACTGTGTCCAACACCGTAGATAGGGAAGTAAAGCTTGCGTAATGCCCCAGAATCATGCAATCGTTCGAGGGTGCGGTCAAAGTTTAACAGCACGGATTTTGCGATCGCAGTATGATCCAATGTATTGACGAAAGGTGTAGCAATTATAACGTAGCCTTTACTTGCCAGTTGTTCGAGTAACCAGCGATAAGTGATGTGCGGTGCAGTGGCGACAAATGCACCTCCTAAAAAATGAACGATACCTATGGGATTTCGGGGAATGATTACCCAGTTCCCTCTAATTTCTTTCCAGTCCATACGGATAAGCGATCGCTTGACGATTATTCTTTATGTTAGACCGGGGATTGCAACCGTGGGAAAGATTATGGAAAAAAGCCATTGAGAATATTTTACTAGCAGATTGGAAGCCAACTCACCCAACAACCTCTATGGATTTATCAGTAGCATCTACGCTTTCTCTAACTCTGACTCAGTACCGAGTGAATTTACGAGTACTTTCTAAATTCCTATTACAAAACTTAATTACAAATTATCTTAACGTTGAGTCTGTAATCTTTTCATTTCGTATTGCACATCTAATGCAATTTGTAAGGCTTCATTGAGTAACCTTCCATGTTCAGTAGCTTCTTCTGTTACTTGCATAGCTGTTAAAGTTGCCAAATTGTTGACAAATAGTTCTGTATTACTGAGGATAAAATTCTTATTTTCTCTCAAAATCCTTTCTGTTTTCAAAGCGCGAACTAAATCAGCTTTGGTGAGTTGAAGTGCTTCGATTACATCCTCCCTTCCCTTTATAATCACTTCTGGATTACCAGCTTCTTCTATTTGGTCATTGATATCTATAACTCTAATAACAGTATTATATCTATTCACCTCGTTTAACAGGATTTGCAGAGATTTTGTCATATTAGCTTTAACAAGCTTACTTTTACTTTTCCAGATAAAATATAAGATACTTTGCGTCAGACCACCAACCCAAAGTCCTAAGAACATTAATAATATCCATGAGGGAATTGTTATCCACGTTACAAAAATTTTAATAAATATATCGAATAAAATATAGATAAAAATAAATGTAGAAAATCCAATGAAAACCACAGTCGCTCCTTCAGAGCTTTGAAGTTTTTGTATATATACATTTACTAATCTCTTGAGAGGATTTGTAATGATTAGAAGTTTCTCATTGACAGGTAAATTAGTCAGCTTTTGCAGATCGTTCTGACTAATTTCCAATCCCTGTAAATCATCCCGCACAGCTTTTAAACCCTTGCCAGAATAGTTATTTAATCTAATATAGCAATCTAATTTCTAGAATGCTGACATTTTGTCTAAACTTTTTCAAGCAAATTAATACTTGTAGGCAATGTAAATAATGTTTGTACAATATGATACTCTTTAGTCAGGATAACTATCTACTCCTAAATTCAGAATTTAAGAATAAAACATGCTTTATACGTGGGTAACAGACTTAGCTTGTGTACCTCATAAAGCACCCAACATTGAATCATCGAATTTACTACAAAAAGAGGTAAGGGAGAGGTTGCATTGGTAGCCTCACTCATCATGATTATCATTAATATTGTTTGTATATTTTATTTTCTGGAAGTCCCTAATAGGTAGTTTTACTCCTGAATTCTAAATTCTGCTGTGACTATCTTCCCAACTTATTAGTAATACCTTCACAACCACCAGGAATAGTACCTCTAGTTTTTTCGCCACCCCAAGTGCAACAGTAGTTACGTGTAGACTCAGACATCCGTTGTACGTTGCTGAAATCGGCATTTTCTACCACAGCGCCGGTTTGTTCGCCGGTTTCATAATTTGGTGGTTCAGTGCGACTGCGGGGTGAGGCGTTATCTACGACACCATAGAATAGGCGAATCCCGTTGATGTCAGCATCATTGAGATTCGCACCATATAAAATTGTACGGGAGAGGTTGGCTTTTACTAAATCGCAACCGCTCAGATTGGCGCGGACAAGATTAGCTTCGCTGAGGTCAGTCCAACGTAAATCAGTACCAGAAAGGTCGGCCGCAGCTAGCATTACGCCTAAATCGATGACGCGCACACCTTCGAGGCGGTCTTCTGCATATCCGCCAGTACCGTCGAGAATGGCTCGACCTAATAAGCGATCGCGTTTTAGGGGTGACAGTAACTTGGAACGTGACAAAAAACGGAGAATTTTCGCTTTCCCACTACCATCGACACTACTTAAAATTGCCGCAGTGCGTCCTTCAGCGATCGCTCTTTCTTGGGGCCAATCTTCTAATAATCCTTCTTCATCTAATACCAAGTCTGAAACGCCTTGGAAGTATGAATCAATTGTCTGTTGCTGGGTGATGATATTTTGCTGAACTGTTAGCAGGTTTTGCTGAATTGTCAAGTCTTTGGAAATAACATATTGTCGCCATGCTACGTAAACGGCGATGATAGCGATGAGAATTTGCCCCAAAGCGCCAAACCAATCAGCGAGGGTTCCAGCAATGTCCCAGTTAATTTGGCGTCCTAAAAGCAGCAAGCGATCGCCTACACCTGTGAACCTGATCGTGCCGATAATGGCTACTAGTAATCCCAAAAAAGCCACAAACAGAGTGCGTTCTTGAGGTGAAAACCATTCGTCTAAAACTTCTTGCAACCAAGGCAATAATATTGCAAGGGATAGCAGCAAAGCCATCAGCGTTCCGATAATGCCGACGATCCAGTTATTAAGGATAATTCCAATGAAGGTGGTGGCGATCGCGATTAGAGTAATCAGCAATGCCCTGGGCTTAACTGTGAATTGTTTGGTAGTGTGGTGCTTGACTTCCGAACGAGCTTGTTGTAATGCAGTTGTATATTGCGGAGATTTTAAAGACGCGATCGCCGCTAGAGCTTGTGGTGTTGCTAGTACTTCTGAGTTTAGGTTCTTCTGGGCTGCACCACCATCAAAGTCATTTGGTTGCGAATCGTTTTCGGGTTCTGGTTCTGGGGTTGGTAGATTAGAGGAATTGGATTCAATCGTCATGTTTTCTATTTTGCCCCAGTAGATTAAGAACAACATCTGTTTTATCAGAAATTGCACTCAACTCAAGACTTGTATTCCATACAATACTTCTTGGGTTTTGGGGAAAAGGAAAAAGGTTAAAGGGGAAGGGGAAAATACAAAACCTTTACCCTTTCCCCACCCCTTATCCCCAGAGGGAACCCCACCTTCCCCTTTTCCCGACTTCTGCAAGAAGTCTAATGTCTTTCATGCAAGAATTTTGTTAACGCAGCACTAGCGAGTCTATATATAGCAGGAGGCAGGAGGCAGGAGGCAGAAGGCAGGAGGTAAAAACCTTGCTATTCCTGAGATTTACGCTTGGCAACTGCTATATTCCTACGTCGAGACAAGCTACGCTGGGCGTCTCTTAGACACGATCGTTTTTAATTTTAAATTGTTAATTTTGGTCTACAGTTTGAATTGTCAACATTTGAGGGGGCGTAGCATCAGGTGGGTAGAGAAAATCCACTTCTAACAGTCGGTGCTGGCCAGGGGATATTTTTAATTGAGCAAGTGGTTCTCCCATCTGTCCTCCTTGTTGAACTAAATGCCAGTATTGAGTTCTGGATAAGCCACGATCGTCATTGTAGCGAATACGAACTGTGCCTCGGAAAAAGACAGATGGCTCAGGTGGTGAAAAAAAGCGAAGCCCTGGTTTACTTAACTCATCTTCTTTGATAGGCGTTTGGAAAAGTACATTTATAGTTTGCGGCTTATCAGTATTGTTAAATAATGGTAGAGAGATGTTGTATTCAATACCGTAGTTGCCGTGAGCTTCGTAAGCAGTACCAGGATAACGCGCTACGAGTTTAGCAGTTTGGTTTTGTCCAGTACCCATTTTGCCAGCCAAGAGAGTACTTAAACCGTAAGAAAAAGCTTGTCCTGATTCGGGAATTGTCAGGTATGAACTATTAGAGTCGGTAACTTGTGCTTGCCAACGAGAGCCAACAGCTACTCCCGCTACCCGTCCGTAAATTTCTGTTGCCCCTGCAAGCTTATCTGGAGGACTGGGAGCCGGTTCGCGGGGCCCTGCAAAATCGCCATTTTCTAATAAATTCTCCCATTCTTCTAAAGTAGGCGCTCGTTCGCTACCATCGGGATTGGGTTTGGCAAACATGGCCAGGTTCGCCAGATAAACAGGACGATCGCTATACAAACGTAACAAAGTAGAACGTCCATTCAATGGCGGCGTTAAAGTCCGCACGGGAATTGGATGATTCATTAACATCCGGCTTTGTTTGGGTGGAATTACCAACTGGGCTGGCCATCCTTGTCGTTTGGCTCGCAGCACATCATTCATTACGCGATCGCCAGGCCCAGCATAAATGTTTCCCGAATTATTTGACAGCATGGGAGGCAGCTTGACAAAAGGTGCATCAGGTTGACTCACATAACTAGCTGCTTGCAAAATGTTGACAGTTGCAGGGCGATCGCTGGGATTGTAAACAATCACTCCCAAATAAAGAGTCCGCAAATCATTTGGTGTCTCAATCGCTCTAGCAATATGGTGAGAAAATAAATCAAACCTTCCCTGAAATGGAAAGTTTAGGTGGGCGCTGGGCACTCTTTTGCCTTGAGGAGGAAATGTAGACAGCAGAATTCCTTCACTCTTAACTACTTCTGGATTATTACTGTTAAATACTGGTACTTCGTCAAGATGTCCTGTTAAAGGTCTTGTTTGTTGGGGAATGAAAATTTCCTGTGGTGCTGGAGAAGGCGATGCTTGAGCCAAAAACAAATAGGAAATAAAATTAAGCATTTATTCAAAAAGCAATTTATCGCTGAAGTTAAGAATACAGCATACTTAACCTCCCCCCAAGCGTGACAAATTAGAAGAGGCTGTTTGTAAAATAAAGTTGCAAGTAACATCCAGCAAAGTGACTAACAGATGTAAGATAAGCGTCCTTGCTAATTTTGACAACAAACATGAAAAAGTTTAGGGAACTGGCATTAGCTTGTAGTGCGATCGCTGCTTTGATAGGTACGAGTCTCAAGGTTCAAGCAACGTCCAAGCGGCTGATTACCCTAGACGATATGTCTGCTATCCACCAAGTCAGCGAACCGCAAATTTCTAGCGATGGAGCCTGGATAGCCTATACGGTCAAGAGTACTGATATCAATAATGATTCTGTTAACAAGCATATTTATATGACTTCGTGGGATGGCTCCCGCACCCTAAAATTAACTAACAGCAAAGATAGCGAAAGTTCTCCTCGTTTCAGTCCTGATGGAAAGTATCTGACCTTTCTCTCCAGTCGTCAGTCCGACAGTGAAGACAATCAAATTTGGCTGCTGAACCTTGCCGGTGGAGAAGCAGAAAAGATTTCAGATTTTCCAGGAGGCGTTTCTGATTTTGTTTGGTCGCCCGATGGCAAACAACTGGCTGTAATCGCCGACGATCCACCCCAAAAAACTTTCAACGAACAAAAGACGGCACAGCCAATTGTCATTGATCGCTTTCAATTTCAGGAAGACGGCGTTGGATATCTTGGAAAAAGTCGCGAACACCTCTACCTGTTTGACTTAGCAACCCACAAAGCAGATATTCTAACGCCAGGTGAGTTTAATGAGTATTTGCCCAGTTGGTCTCCAGATGGAAAAAAGATTGCTTTTGTCAGCAAGCGCGGTGCTGATTTCGATCGGCATAACAATTGGGATGTCTACACAATCAACGCCCAACCAGGAGCAAAAGTACATCAAATAACTACCAATGAAGTCCCCGATTGCGATCCCTCCTGGGGTAGCCGACCTGTTTGGAGTCCAGATGGGAAGTTAATAGCCTATCTACAAGGAGGCCCTCAAAAGCTAATTGAGTACGCTGTTTACCATCTTGCCGTTATTCCAGCAGCAGGAGGTACTCCACGTCTGTTAACAGCAAAACTCGATCGCAATGTTGTTAAGCCACGCTTTACATCTGATGGCAAATCAATTCTGTTTTTGCTGGAAGACGATGGCAATGTTCACCTAGCAAAAGTACCAGTAGCAGGCGGTAAAATAGAGCGATTGCTAGCTGGACGCAGAAATATCAGCGCTTTTGACTTAGGGAGTGACGACAAGATTGCCTTGTTATCCTCAATGCCGCAGCAGCCAAGTGAGGTTTTTGCCTTCAAAGGCACTGAACTGCGTTCAATATCGCACCAAAACCAGGAATTGCTTGTCCAACTTCGATTAGGAACGACGGAAGAAATTAGTTTCAAGAGTAAAGATGGCACCCAAATCCACGGTTTCTTAGTCAAACCACCGAATTTTCAACCAGGAAAGAAATACCCAACACTCCTTCAACTTCACGGTGGCCCAGTTGGGCAGTACACAAACCAGTTTATGTATGACTGGCAGCTGTTTGCAGCAAAAGGTTATGTTGTCATTGCAGTTAATCCACGGGGTAGTTCGGGACGGGGTGAAGCGTTCTCGAAGGCTATTTACGCTGACTGGGGAAATAAAGATGTTCAAGATGTCCTTGCTGCTGTTGACTACGTTGAAGCACAAGGAATAGCCGATCCATCTCGGTTGGGAATAGGTGGATGGAGTTACGGTGGTATGTTAACAAACTATACGATTGCCCAAGATACCCGTTTCAAAGCTGCGGTAAGTGGAGCTAGTATTTCTAATATTTTGGCAGGATACGGTACTGACGAGTATGTTTATGACTACGAACAGGAATTGGGCGTGCCGTGGAAAAACCTCAATACTTGGCTAAGAGTTTCTTTTCCATTTCTGCACGCCGACCGAATTGTGACACCAACACTATTTCTGGGTGGCGATCGCGATGCTGAGGTTCCGTTGCACAACTCCGAACAGATGTATGAAGCACTCAAAAGTTTAGGGGTTGATACTCAATTGATTATTTATCCCGATCAATCCCACGATATTAGCAAGCCAACTTACCTGCGCGATCGCCTACAACGCTATCTTAATTGGTATAGCAAGCATGGATTGTAAGTATAAATAGATACATTTGACGAACTTCACAAATTATACCATTTTGAAAAATGATTGCGACAGATGGATTCACACCAAGTCAGACGCACCAAGGCAATTCCCAATCCAAAATCGTTCGACTGAGCGCAGCCGAAGTCTAAAATCCAAAATCTAAAATGGTATTAGCAAGTGGTATGTCTCATTAAATATGGTGAGTTTGTAGTAAGCACTTCAGTGCTTAAAAATCTAGGACTAAAGTCCTTACTACGAACTTGTTTACCCATCAATTTCAATTTGACATTCTTTCCAACCGACAAAATCGGGTAATTGATTTGTTGGAAGTGCCACTCAATTAAGGCGCAAGGGCATTACCCCGAATTAGACTACCAATGGTTTTGGCAGTAATCTTCAGTTGAGTGATGGGATTAGCTGGGACAACCGTTTTATACAGATAGCTATCGAATGTTAGCCGTTGTACATCGAGGTCATCGCACATTTCCACAAACGCCTCACGGGTAGCATCGGAACGATAGAACACGGTTTGCAGAATGTCCAGCACCTTGTAAGTGAGTCCGTATCTTTTATCCCAACGCTTCAGGTAAACCTTCAGGTCGCCTTCTGTAGGAATCCGGCTACCACTGTTAGATGCTTCAACAATGGTTTCGGCACACATCCGCCCAGATTTAGCGGCAAAATAAATACCTTCACCAGAGGATTTGGTAACATAACCAGCAGCATCTCCCACCAAAGCGATGCGACCGACAACACGACGGGGACGGGGATGTTCGGGAATTGGGTGGGCTTCAACTTTAATGATTTTACCGCCTGCCAACTTCTCGGAAGCACGGGCGCGGATACCAGCTTGTAACTGTTTGATGCTGGCTTTATTGATGTGCATTGTGCCTGTACCGACAGCTACGTGGTCATATTTGGGGAAAACCCAAGCGTAGAAATCGGTAGAAACGTCATCACCGACATACATTTCGGCGAGATCGTTATAGTAGGCCATTTTGTCTTCGGGTAAGCGAATTCGCTCTTGGAAAGCGATCGCATAATTGTAATCCCCAGCGTCCATTTCTTTGGCAACGCGGGAATTAGCCCCATCTGCCCCAATAATTAGATCCACTTTCAGAGTTTTGGCAATACCCTGTGATATCCCATCTGTGTGGTCAACGTAATGAATCGTATAGGGATCGGTATTGTTTCCTGGTATATCGAGTTTATGAACAGTGGCATTAATTAAATTTGCGCCTAGTTTGGCCGCGCGATCGCGCAAAAAGCCATCTAGCACTTCCCGGCGGCACATTCCTATATATTCATCTTCATTTATCAGATTGATATCAACCTCGCGATTGGAAGGCGAAATCATTTTCATCTTCCGTACCCGGCGATCGATAATCTCTGGCGGTAAGTCAAATTCACTCACCATACATAGGGGAATTGCACCCCCGCAAGGCTTCGCATTGTCTAGCTTCCGCTCAAACAGGTAGGTTTCAATCCCAGAGGCTGCCAGTGTTTCTGCGGCAGATGAACCAGCAGGGCCTGACCCAATAACAGCAACCCGTAGTGTCAAAGGTCTTTCTCCCAATCTTCACATTTACCGAGAGCATACTACCACGGTCTTTCTGGTGATTTGGCGGTTTACCGTCAGGTTTCTGCACAAATGCAATATTCCTTAATGTTTCGATACGAAGTGAACCTGGGGCATTGGGCATTGGGCATGGGGTATTGAGTATTTGGTATTGAGTATTGGGAAGAATAAAGAACAGGACTTACGCAAAATCATGAAAAACGAACCGCATAGATGCAAAGCGGCTTCTTGCAGGGTAGAAAGCAAGGAAATAAGAGTTTCAGAGAGCTTTTGCGTAAGTACTAAAGAATATTGGTTAGTGCCAATGCCCAATGCCCCAGTTATAAAATATGCAAATTTCCTTATTCGATTCTTTTACTAGACAAGTTAGTACTGCTGCGATTACTGGATATCAAAAACATATTTCTCCACACAAAGGTTTTACTTGTGCCCACAGAATATTATATGGCGGCGAATCTTGCTCTCAATACATTAAGCAGGTAGTCGCCAAGGAAGGGTTAAAAGCAGCTTTTGTTAAATCCCGCAAACGATTTCAAGCTTGTAAGCAAGCCAACCAAATTTTGCGAATGCAGAGCGAGAACTCAGAAGAATCCACACAGGATGAAGCGGACATGCAGCAACGACAAGCACGTGGTATTGCTCAAAAATCCTCATTTATTAGTAGCGACAATACTAACTGTTTTGATTGTGGCGATTTGGGCTGCAATTGTGTCGAGATCCTTAGCATAACTCCCGATTGTGGTTCCCTAGATTGTGGTGCTGCTGATTGCAGTTCCCTAGATTGCAGTGGTGTTGATTGTAGCTTCCTCGATTGCGGTAGTTGCGGTAGCTAAATCTTGTTCATCCATAAATAACGATATATGGTATATGTAGGACACAGTAATCCTACCAAGGATCTGTAGATTTAGTTGCAGAGGTTATAGTAGCAGTGGGTATAGTAGTTGAGAACGTCTCCAAACAATTTGGGAGTTTCAAGGCAGTTGATGAGGTTAGCCTAGAAATTAAGAGTGGTTCGCTAGTTGCGTTGCTTGGGCCATCGGGATCGGGTAAATCTACGCTACTACGGTTAATTTCAGGTTTAGAAATGCCTGATAGTGGCAAAATCCTGCTTACCGGTAAGGACGCTACATACCAAAGTGTGCAACAGCGAAATATTGGGTTTGTATTTCAGCACTATGCCCTATTCAAGCATCTGACTGTCAAGCAAAATATTGCCTTTGGCTTAGAAATTCGTAAGGCACAGCCAAAGAAAATTAAGGGGCGGGTAGAACAGTTACTCGAATTGGTGCAATTGAGTGGATTAGGCGATCGCTATCCATCACAACTTTCTGGCGGTCAAAGACAACGGGTAGCTTTAGCCAGGGCTTTGGCAGTAGAACCGGAAGTTTTATTGCTAGATGAACCCTTTGGCGCACTTGATGCTAAAGTCCGCAAAGATTTACGGGCATGGTTACGCCGCCTCCATGATGAGGTTCATGTTACCACAGTTTTCGTCACCCACGACCAAGAGGAAGCAATGGAAGTCTCCGATGAGGTTGTGGTGATGAATAAAGGACGTGTGGAACAGGTGGGCACACCATCTGAAATTTACGATAATCCTGCCACCGCATTTGTAATGAGCTTCATTGGCCCGGTGAATGTGTTACCCAGCACCTCGAAGATTTTTCAAAGTAGCGGGTTTGATACGCCACACCCACAAGTATTTTTGCGTCCGCAAGATGTGATTTTAGAAAAGGTTGCTAACGGTACAACTACGGCTGCGACAGTAAGCCGATTGATACATTTGGGTTGGGAAATTCAGGTGGAATTAACTTTCGATGACGGGCAAGTAGTGATGGCGCATTTAACACGCGATCGCTTTAATGACTTAGAGTTAGAACCCCTACAGCGAGTGTATGTAAAGCCAAAGGACGCAAAGTCTTTTCCAGTGTCTTATTCAATTTGAAGGAGGTAGTGTTTCGACTACGCGGCAGTTGAGCGTAGTCGAAACTCAACAACCAGGCAGAAGGTACGAGGTGATATTAGCCATCCTACTAAATCATTCGTAAACAATGAAATCCCCGACTTCTTTAAGAAGTCAGGGATTTTGTTATTGCGCTTTTTATCAATCAGATAAGATTGTTATGTATCTGAAATAATTAGCTACCTTTGGTTACACTATCTCCAGGCCCGGCGGTGACAATCACCAGATTTTCTGGCTTAATTAAATCTTCAATTGCCTGTTGCATATTAGCCATAGTGACTGCTTGTATTCTCTGAGGAAAGTCTCGGATTTCTGAGCGCGAAAGTCCCAAGACAGAATTATCCAAAATGATGCTTGATACATCACTAGGATTAGCTAAATCCACAGGGTAGCTATTGGTAATTGAGCGTTTTGCTGCGTTGAATTCAGCCTGAGTCACTCCTTGTTCTCGCAACTGTTTGAGTAAAGCTAGAGTACTGGCGATCGCTTTTTGGGCATCTCCAGGAGCAGTTTGCATTTGAATCAAGAACGGCCCAGGATTGATCCCAGCAGCAAAACCACTATATATACCGTAGGTTAGACCTTGGCGATCGCGCACTTCTGTACCCAGGCGGCTGGCTAAGGTATCACCACCCAAAATTTGATTTAGCACTAGTGCCGCATAATAACGGGGATCTTTCCGAGAGATGCCGTTATAGCCGATGTATGTGACAGCCTCAGCTTTACCGGGAATTACTTTATTTAGTTGTGTCAAAGTTTTCGGAAATGGTACGGTTGGTATTTTGAGAACAGGTGGCTTACCTGTGGCTTGCCATTTACCAAACACCTCATTTAGCAAAGCTTTTACCTTAGCTGGATCGAAGTCTCCCACTAAGGCGATCGTCGTGACATCCGGTCGGTAGTGTGTCTGGTAGAAACCAAGCAAATCATCACGAGTAATAGTCTTTAAACTCTCGGCTGTAGGAAAGCTGTGGAATGGATGATTTTCAGGGTAAATTGCCTGTTGGAATACTTGCCTTCCCAAACCTCTAGGGTCATCCAGTTGGACTTTCAGACTTGTCAATGCCCTTTGGCGACTTAGTTCTAACTGATCGGCCGGGAAAGTGGCGTTTTCTAACACATCTGCCAGAGTTTGAATCAATATTGGCAAATTTGCTGAAAGTCCCTCACCGCTGACGTTAACTCCCTCACGGCTAGCACTGAAGCTCAAACCGGCTCCCAGGTCTTCTAAGGTTTTTGCTAGGGTGAGAGCATTTTTAGTCTGCGTCCCATTCATTAAGTTGCTTGCAGTTAGATTCGCTAATCCAGCTTTTTGATTGCCATCAAATTCAGCACCAGCGTCAATTTGTCCGCTTAAGTTAATAGTGGGAAGATTGCGATCGCTCAACAGCAGAACCTTCAAACCATTCTTTAAGGTAAACTCTTCTGGTAGTGATTGTTTATTAGAATCTGTCTCTGATGTAGCAGGTGGCAAATATTTTGCTAGTTCTGCTGGATCTACAGGCTTACCAGGGCTGAAATTTTCCACCGTGCGTCCAGAACCAGCGCTAGAAGTTCCTGGTTTACCATCTGGTTGAGTTGGCTCAAAGAAACCGATGGTTTGTTGAGCCGGATTGAGATAAGTTTTCGCTGCTTTTTGGACTTGAGCAGGAGTCACTTTTGCGATCGCAGCCAGATACCTTTCGATAAAATGATAATCCCCTGCGATCGTTTGGTTATATCCCAGTTGATTAGCCTGACTAGTAATATCTTGATTACCCAAAATATACGAGGCTTGCAATTGCGTCTTTGCCCGCTTCAACTCTTCTGAGGTGACAGGCTGCTCTTGCAATTTTACTAAAGATTCCTGGAGTACCTGGGCAATTTTCCCTAGTTCTTGACCGGGAGCCGCCGTAGCATCAATTTCATACCAACCCGGTTCGATGAGTTCGGCGGCACCACCACTCACTGAACTTGCAAGTCCAGATTCTACCAAAGCCTGATAAAGTCGAGAACTACGTCCACCTGTAAGAATGGCATCCATCAAATCAATTGCTGGAACATCAGGATGTTTGATATCTGGCAGAGGATACACCGCTTGCAATAGTGCTGCACTTCCAGGTTGCTTGAGGACAATTGGTGCTTTTTTAGCAATAGGGGTAGACGAGGAAGGGTCAGCGATGGAATAAGATGCTAAGAAACGATCGAGTGCTCTGGTTGCATTATCAACTGCCTCATTCTGTAACCTCTGGTTTTTTGCTCGTTGCGATAACTTCCCAAAAGTTTTTTGGACAACTTTGAGTGCGGGTTTTGTGGCAAAATCTCCGGTAATCACCAACGTGGCATTTTCTGGGCTGTAGTACGTTTGGTAATAATTCCGTACCTGCTCCACCGTGAATTTCTCGACATCGGCTTTTGTGCCTCCCACCGATAAGCCATAAGCTCGATTGGGGAAAGCAGCCCGCATCACTGCCCGCTCCAGGCGATAGCCTGGTGAATTTTCGTATCCCTGTAACTCGGAGATCACCACCCGTTTTTCACTGGTGAGTTGTTCAGGCCCAATTAAGGAATTTTCCATGCGATCGGCTTCTAGTGTCAGCAGTGCTTCTAATTTGTCTCGCTGCACTGTCCCAAAGTAAGCTGTTTCGTCATAACTAGTAAAAGCATTGAACTGGCTACCCAAAGCACTAAACAACCGTCCAAACTGTACTGGACGGTCATTTGTACCTTTGAACATCAAATGTTCTAGCTGGTGAGAAATACCATTCTCTCCCTTAACCTCGTTGCGTGAGCCAACTTTATACCAAACTTGTACGCTCACCACAGGAGCAGTATGAACTTCTTTGGTTAGTACCGTTAAACCGTTGTCTAATACCGTTTTTTGCACTCCTTGGGTGAATGATAGGGCTGAGACAGGTGTGACTGCTGTTGGTGTTGCAGCATTAGTGAAATTGCCAGACATTGGCACGATAGTTAAAATAAGGCTGAGGAAAAATCCTAAAAGCATCATGTACGATCGCCGTTTCATAAGCAATACAAAATTTCCAATTTTAAAATAAAACCCCAAAGGGTATTTCAAAATTTAAATCTAACTCAAGTTGCTAGTTATTGAGAGAATAAGACAAAAATGAAATCAAAATTCGCTTAAAAGAAATGTGACAGAGGAAAATGATGTATAAACTTATTGCTGTACTACTTTTTTGCCCATAGCATATCTAGGTGCATTTGTTAAAACTACCCAAGGGTTATCAGGTTCGCAGATCGAACTTTTACAGAATATTAGAAATTATTGCAAATATATTAACAAGCATTGCAATGTGTTCCATTTTACACGATTGTAGTAATATTTACTTTTAAAATTGATTTGATACCTATTGTCATCCCATTTGGGTAAGTATCTCGGTCAAACTAGCAAAAACTTTTTTAGATATGCAAACAAGAAACTTAATTGGATCGTTTACATTAGGTATGCTGTTAACAGCAATACCTGTATTATCAGCTAATGCCTCAGAAGTAGTACCAAACTTATACCAGTTTCAAGGTAAGAACGTCAGCATTAGTTACTCAACGACAAGCTTTATTGGCAAGCCCCTTTTTACCTATAAAGATAAGCAACAGACATTAAACTTTCAAGGTACTGAGCAGATCCGTAGTGTAGAAACAGAAATTGGCACACTAGTAACTGTAACTATCCGTAAGACAGTAGATACTGGCAATACCGTGTTTACTTTGATCTTACCCCGTGTAAACCTTGGAAAAAGCAACTCTGCCGCAGTAGAAACTAAGGGAATCACAACAACAAACCTCTTTTCTGTGATTCCTAAATTCAACCAGGGGCAAAGACAAACTTATACGACAATCCATTTGACTGGTACAGCCCAAGCTGTCGCGTTTTAACTGCACAAGAAGGATAAAAATATTAAACTTCTTGCTCAGATCGAGAAAAGCGGTAATACTGTTCGGTTAAGGCAAGACGCGATGAATCGCCGTCTCTACAATAATCATTCTTTCGTAGAGACGGTGATTTATTGCATCTTTAATAATTTAGAATTTCGATCGAAAACCTTAACCGAACCGTATTGAGGGTGAAGGTAAATAATTGCTTGCTTTTACCATTATACTAAACTTTTTGTCAACGTTAATATTGTGTTATCTCTAAAATAGATGAGAATTTAAATTAAGAAAAGTTTATTTTTATGCAATTTTTAATTAAACATTATCAAAACTTTTAATATGCATTTTAAAAATAAGTAATTTAGGCGATCGCTCTCCCCCTTCTTCTCTACAATTACCGTTTAATTTGCTTAGAGAACTTAGGTACTAACAAAGATTGTCCTAATTCACCTTGCTCATTATAGAATTTAATTTGACCTTGTTCATTACATAACCATACTTCAATAGCTTGAGCTTCTAAATATAAATTTCTTTTAAATTCCATTTTTTCCAAAATGTTACCACTTGATTTGACTTCTACACAAATTTCTGGTGCAATAGAAGCTGATACTTCATCTTCAATTTGAGAAAATCTTTCTTCTGAACACCAGACAACATCAGCAACTTTCACACCGTCTGATGTGTTAATGGCACATTCTGGCATAACTTCTCCTGTATTCAAGAAAGATTCCAATAAACGTTGGATTCTTCCTTGATAAAAAGAATGTTTAATTTTGACTGGACTCATGACGATTTGACCCCATTTATTTAATTCGATTTTGAAGGGTAAATCTTGTAATTGTTTGTGTTCGCAAACTTCTTCCCATTTCATAATTAATATTTGCCTAGAGTGAGTGATTGAATTTTAACTCATCTATCAATATTAAAACTCACCCTCTGATTGCAGATAAAGAGAGTGGAAGCAAACTCAGTCTTACTATTTTATGGGCAGAATACAATAAATGGTATCCATATCTGGTTACACTCATTGCTATGGAACGCGAAGCCTTAACAATCTGTTTTCCGCCTGACTTGCTTGCAAAAGCCAGGAAACTCAAGGAAGGTAGCGAATCATTTAATGATTTAATAGTTAAGGCTTTAGAACGGGAAATGCGACACCGCCAGAGATGGGCTGCCGATCGCACCAAGGCTGAAAACCCCTTTGTTGGTGGCGGCAAGATAGGTGCATTGTTGAGATCGCACGATTGGTCGCAAACGCCTCTAGGGGCTGTCAACACCTGGTCGGACAGCCTAAAAACAGCTGTGCAGATCCTATTCACAGAACTAGATCGAGTCCAGCAGCTAGAATCCGACCGGCTAGCGGAGCGCATATCAACAGATACCTTGCGTCAAGCTGCTCAAGCTGATGCGTTTCGAGTCAAGCTCACTAATGCGCTACGCCCACTGACTGACGCTAATGAGATTCAGGCGATCGCTGCCCGCATTCTGGGCGAGTCTCTAGGCGCAAGCCGCGTTATTTACATTGAAGTGTTACCGGACGGCAAGGAGGTCATCGTTCATAAAAACTACACGAACGGCGTTGCTGAACTGAGCGGGCTGTACCATCTAGAAGACTTTGGGCGCAACCTGACAGATGACCATCGAGCGGGGCGAACGGCGATCGTTCCCGATGTGGCCAACTACTCTAAATACACAGCCAGCCAAAAGGCAATATATCAAACGATTGATATTGCTGCGCATATTGATGTGCCGCTGATCAAGAACGATCAATTTGTCGCGTTGCTGGCGGTGCATCAGGCAAACCCTCGTGCGTGGACAGAAGACGAGGTGTCCTTGACGGAAGAAGTAGCCGAGCGCACTTGGGCAGCAGTCGAACGCGCCCGCGCTGAAGCAGCCTTACGCGACAGTGAAAACCGCTTCCGCATGGCGATCGAAGCTGCTCAATTAGGCACTTGGGACTGGAATCTGATTACCAATCAATTGATTTGGGATGAGGGTTGCAAAGCCATGTTTGGCTTACCAGCAGAAGCCGAGAGCAGCATTGAGGTCTTTTTTGCCGGACTGCACCCTGACGATCGCGAACGACTAGAACAGGTGGTGCAATGGACTTTGAACCCAAAAAGCAGCGGCAAGTATGACGTAGAATATCGCACGATCGGGATTCAGGATGGGGTTGAACGGTGGATTGCGGCCAGAGGACAGGCTTACTTTGATGCTGCCGACAATCCACAGCGCTTTGTCGGCACTGTACTCAATATCACTGAGCAAAAACGCATTCAGGCAGAACGAGAACAACTCTTTGCCCGCGAACAAGCTGCAAGAGAGACAGCCGATCGCGCCAACCGGATCAAAGATGAGTTTTTAGCGGTGCTGTCCCATGAATTGCGATCGCCTCTCAACCCGATCTTAGGTTGGACGCAGTTACTACAAAACGGCAAACTGAGCGAAGCCCGTAGAACCGAAGCCTTGAAAATTATTGAGCGCAATGCCAATTTACAGACGCGACTAATCGAAGACTTGCTCGACATCTCGCGGATCATGCAGGGCAAACTCAGCTTAACAGCGGCTCCAGTCAGGTTGACCTTTGTGATTTCTGCCGCCGTTGAAACAGTGCGTTTGGTAGCAGAAGCAAAAAATATTGCGATCGCTCTCGATCTTGACTTTGAGATCGCTCCGATTTTTGGGGATGCAGCCCGTTTGCAGCAAGTGGTGTGGAATTTGCTTACCAATGCGGTTAAGTTCACACCCAACGGCGGACAAGTGACCATTGAACTGCGCCAACTTGATGGGCTAGCTCAGATTCAGGTAATCGATACTGGCAAGGGTATCAATCGACAGTTTTTGCCCCATGTCTTTGAGTATTTTCGGCAAGAAGACGGCTCAACGACACGCAAATTTGGCGGGTTGGGATTGGGGCTAGCGATCGTGCGACAAATTGTAGAAATGCATGGAGGCAGGATTACAGCAGAAAGTCAGGGTGAAAATCAAGGCGCAACCTTCATCATCCAATTGCCCCTCATGCAGCAGGCAACATCAATGCCTGCGGCAAGAGCAAAGCTCAACGCATCCGAGCCAATCCACACACAGACAAAAACAGAAGTGCTTTTAGACAGCGTTCAAATTTTGCTGGTGGATGATGAACCAGATACCCGCGAGTTTCAGGCATTTGTGCTATCACAAAGCGGGGCAAATGTGACAGCCGTCGCTTCTGCCTTAGAAGCTTTGCAAGCTTTAGAGCAGTTCGCTTTTGACGTGCTAGTGAGTGATATAGGTATGGCACAGATGGACGGCTATATGCTGATGCAGCAGATTCGATCTCGCCCACCGAATCAAGGAGGAAACATTCGAGCGATCGCACTGACCGCTTATGCCGCAGAAATTGACCAACAAAGAGCACTTCAGGTAGGATTTCAAACTCACATTACAAAACCTGTAGAGCCAGAGAAGTTAGTGAGGGCGATAGTTAGTTTAGTCGCATAGGGTAGGCAATGCCCACCCGACAAAGTTGCTAAAATTTCACATCTAAAGCACGTACCAAAAAAGCCCATTTATCTGCGGCTTCTTCGATAATTTTAGCCGTGGGTTTACCCGCACCATGTCCGGCTTTAGTCTCAATTCTAATTAGGGTTGGCGCATCACCTGTGTGAGCCTCTTGCAAAGCGGCGGCAAATTTGAAACTATGAGCAGGAACAACGCGATCGTCATGATCGGCTGTGGTAATTAAGGTTGCTGGGTAAGCTGTATTTGGTTTGATGTTATGTAATGGCGAATAAGCATACAGCGCCGGAAACTCTTCTGGATTATCCGCAGAACCATATTCGGAAGTCCAAGCCCAACCGATGGTAAATTTGTGGAAGCGCAACATATCCATGACACCGACTGCTGGTAAAGCTGCACCAAACAAATCGGGACGTTGCGTCATACAAGCACCGACTAATAAACCGCCGTTACTACCACCTGCGATCGCTAGCTTCTCAGTTTTAGTATACTTGTTAGCAATCAACCACTCAGCAGCGCCAATAAAGTCATCAAAGACATTCTGCTTTTTATCCTTTATTCCTGCTTGGTGCCATTCTTCGCCGTATTCTCCACCGCCGCGAATATTAGGCATAGCATAGACACCACCCATCTCCATCCACACCAACAGACTCACAGAAAAGCTAGGTGTCATTGAAGCATTAAAACCACCATAAGCATAGAGATAAGTAGGGTTATTTCCATCTAATTTAATACCCTTTTTGTGCGTAATAAACATTGGTACTCTAGTACCATCTTTGCTGTGATAAAAGACTTGTTTTGTCTCGTAATCATCAGGATTAAAATCGACCACTGGTTGACGGAAAATCTCACTTTTTCCTGTCACCATATCGTAGCGATAAATAGTGCCTGGTATGGTAAAGCTGGTAAAGCTATAAAAAGTTTCAGTATCATAACGCTTGCCCCCAAAGCCTCCAGCTGAACCGAGTCCGGGTAGTTCTACCTCTCGAATAAATGCACCTTTGAGGTCAAAAATTTTGATTTGACTGTGAGCATCTTTGAGGTAATCTGCAACGAACTGATTATTAAGTATACCGACACTTTCCAGAGTCTCCGCAGATTGAGGAATTATTTCTTGCCAATTTTCTAGTGTAGGGTTTTTGGTATCAATCGCAATAACTCTTCCCCGCGGTGCATTTAAATCTGTGCGAAAATAAAAGACGCTATCATCATTGTCTATAAAACTATAATCTGCCTCAAATTGGTTAATTAGTTCTACAACTTCCGCATTAGGGTTAGTTAAATCTTTGGAAAAAACTAAATTTTTAGAGTCAGTCCCTAGCCAAATCGAAATTATTAGATAGCGCCCATCTTCAGTAACACCACCGCTAAAACCCCATTCCTTTTGGTCAGGACGATGATAAATTAGTACGTCTTCTGATTGGGGTTTACCTAGCTGATGATAGTATAGCTTTTGATAATAGTTGACATCTTCTAATCGAGTTTTTTCATTTGGTTCATCGTAGCGACTATAGAAAAAACCTTGACGATCGTGTGTCCAAGATGCGCCAGAGAATTTAATCCACTTCAGATGATCTTGAAGGTCTTCACCAGTTTCAACATTGCGTACTTTCCACTCTTGCCAATCAGAACCGAAGGAAGATAGACCATAAGCTAAAAGCTTACCATCCTCGCTAATCGATAATCCCGAAAGAGCAACAGTGCCATCTTCTGAGAGTTTATTGGGATCGAGTAAAACTTGGGGTTGGTCGTCGAGGGTTTTCAAGGTGTAAAGGACACTTTGATTTTGCAGTCCGTCATTTTTGAAATAAAAGTAGCGATCGCCTTCTTTAAAAGGAATACCATATTTTTCATAATCCCAAAGTTTGGTAAGGCGCTGTTTAATTTTTTCCCTAGCAGGAATTTCACTCAGGTAGCCAAAAGTAACTTGATTTTGTGCCTCAATCCAAGTTCTTGTTTCTTCGGAATCAGGATCTTCTAACCAACGGTAAGGATCTGCGACTAAAGTACCGTGGTAATTATCAGCTTGATTGCTCTTATGGCTGGTTGGATAAGTGAGATTTTCAGAAGAAGGCATAGTCTTAGGTCAAAGTGCTTCTTTACATACTACAAAGATAGACCCAAGACTTGGGGCAATACTACTCGGGTTTTGGATTTTGAACTTAGAATTGGGTTTGGGGAAAAGGTTAAAGGTTAAAGGTTTTTTCTTTGCCTTTTTCCCTTGCCCTTTTCCCCAAAACCCGACAAGTATTGAGACTTGGGGTATATAGCAACCGCCAGATTGGTTAGGACGATAAACTGAGGACATGCTCTATGGCTTCTCGTATAGTCGTCTCGATGATTCATACCTGACTCATCCGCGTAAACAATCTGTTCATTTTTAAGGGTGGCTAGCTGTTCGACAAAGGCTTGGCGTAATTGTTCATCTCTTTCACGGTAGCCGTAGGTCTTTTTTTTCGCGTAAACCCAATCTTCTTCAACCCACGTGATATTGTGCGTTAGCGTAGCTCGCCGAAGGCATCGCTGATCTCTTCATCCCACAACTCAGCCATTTCTAGCTGGGTTTTATCGCCATAGGTTTCGGCAAAGGCTCGAAACTTCTCCCAGTCAGCGATCTTGTTATTCTTGCCCCAATGCTCACTTACTTTGGCTTGGAAGTCCCCCGTCTGAGCTTTACGTCGCAACCATAAATTAGTGGTGTTGCGGAAGACAGTTAAAATGTTCGCTGGCTTCACAGCGCTTCATGCCATTGAGTTCGCTCGCCTCAATAACTTTTTGGCGCAGGTCGTAGCTGTAGGGTTTGGGCATGACAGAAATAGGACGGAAAAGTGGAAGGGCTTTTCTATTCTATGTCCTAACCATGATGGCGGCTGCTATATATACAAAAGTATTTTAATTTTGAGAAGGTAAGTAAGTTCGTAGTAAGGACTTTAATCCTTATTTTTTAAGCACTTTAGTGCTTACTACAAACCCTTTTGTACTAGTGAATATTTGACTTAACTGCGGTAAGCTATAACGGCATAAAACGGATCTCCTCCAGCTGCACCCAACCACTGTAAGATATTCGGTAATGTTGATTTATGAGCTATAACTTCTGCGGTTGTAAAACCTGGGACTGAGGCGAAATAAGCTTTGACTAATTCTACTCGCTGCGCCTCTGAAGCTTCCCGCCACGCTTGAATCGCTTTTTCAAAAAACATTCGGTTAGAAAAGCTGATAATTGCAACACCACCGGGTTTCAAGATGCGGTAAATCTCGGAAAATACTGCTTCTGGATATTGCATATATTGCACAGATACGCAATTGAGAACAGCATCAAAATCTTCGTCTGGTAAAGGTAGCTGCGGATTTTCGTTAAGATTTTGCACAAAGTAATGATTTAAGCGGGCATTACGTGCTAGTTCCTCAGCGTTGAGTCCGTGTCCCTCCACATGGTCAAACTGCATCTCTTCTGGTAGATGAGACACCCAACTGCTCATCATATCAAAAATGCGGGTGTCTTGTACTGAGCGTAGCCGAAGTATGGGTTTGAGGCGATCGCGATATAAATCCGTTAGCTGTTGAATAAATCCTTCATCGACATGGGTGACGAAGCGAGGATAGGCGTAGAATAGTTTATCGTCTGTGTCATCTAATTTCAGGCGCTGATTCGGTCTTAACTGCATAAATCTCTGTTTTGGAGTACTGTTTGCGAAATTTGCGGCAATTTCAGATATTTTTTCACAAACACTATGTAACATATTTTAATAACAGCAGGATACCTAAATAGCAGTATTCAATTTTTATCAATTCAATGTTATATAAACTACACTTCTTGCAGCATATTTGGCGACAAATCCGCCTAATCGCATCATTACCCTATTTGAGTTTATTAGTTTGGATACTGCCCTTATTACTATTTACTTCTGGACATAATAGCCTGATGGCACATGATGAAGCGCTTTACGCATCACGTGCCCGTCTGATGTTTGATTCTGGTAATTGGATAGCTCCTTGGGAAACAGCACATCATAAAACTCCTGGGCCTTATTGGATAATTGCCAGTTTCTACAAGCTGTTTGGTATCAGTGATACTAGTGCCCGTCTTCCTAGTATGATTGCTGCCATTTTTAGCTTGTGGCTTGTGTATGAAATTGGCAAAATTATGCTAGGCAAAAAATTAGGTTGGCTAGCTGCTGCAATTTTAAGTGTGGAATTTCTCTGGCTGCAATACTCTCGCTTAAGTACACCTGATGTACCGATGGTTCTCTTGGTGCTTTTAGCTATTTTGTCTTTAATCAAAACGGAATTACATCCCAAATATCGCTACTGGTGGAGTTTTCTAGCTGGTTTCAGTTTAGGTTTAGGCTTCTTAGTTAGAAGCTTTATGATTTTTTTGCCAATCATAGCTTTATTACCTTATTTAATTTGGGAAAATCGCCGTCATCGTCATCTTACTAACCCAATTTTATATTTAGGTTTTTTCGTAGGTTTAATACCTACCTGTGTTTGGCTGTGGTTAAGCTGGCTGCACTACGGAAATAGTAGTTTTGAGGAGTTACTCAAGTTTGTTGTACAACTAAGTTCTGAAGAGCGGGAGTATAATGGACTACTATTCTATGTCTGGAGTATTCCTGCCAATGCATTTCCTTGGGCTTTTTTCGGACTTGTAGGTTTATTTTTAACTCTCCGTCATCCCATTCCTCGTTATCAGTTAATATTAGTTGGCTTTCCACTTGTTTTATTTATAGAAATTAGTATTTTTAGCACTCGTTTATCTCACTATAGTCTTTGCCTTTATCCGTTCATCGCTTTGTTTGCATCTGTAGGTTTAAGTTGGTTAGGCAATATTTACCAGACAGGAATTCCCCCACAGTTCCCCCTTCAAAAAAGTAAAAAAAACATATTGAACATTTTTGCAAGAAATAATCTTCCCCGAAACCTCAGTTATGCCTTGGGTGGATTAGGTGTTTTACTTGTTATAGCAAGTATTGGCATTTTTAGTTGGGGTAGTTCTGATATCCGCAAGTATGCAAGTATTGGTTTGGCTATGGGCTTGGGTTGGTTAATTTTACCTGTGGTGTGGATTGCTCGTTACCACTTTGACAAAAAGTTTCTCACAGCGCGTTATTGGATTGCAGGTTGGTTAATTCCCTGTTGGCTGGCTTTGGCGGCGATAGGTAGCATCGGTCTGTTAAGTGATTATAACTCTGGGTTAAAAACTTTTTTACAACAAAGTGCGATCGCTTCAATTCTCCAATCTCATCCTACGTACTATGTGGAGATGGACGCTAAAACAAAAGTATTGCTTAATTTCTATCTTCCTACTCGCCCTCAACCAGTAGTCTCTATTTCGCAAGTACCTACTTTGAGCTATGCTTGGATCTATGCTAACCAGTCCTCTCAATTATCTCGACCTCACCGCATTATCGGCGCTGTCAAAGAGTACCAGTTAATTCAAGTTCTTCCCTAAGACATTAGACCTCTTGCAAAAATGTATTTTTGCAAGAGAGGGAAGAGGGAAAAGGGAAAAGGTTAAAGGTTAAAGGTTAAAGGGAAAGGATTTTGAGTTTATTTACCCTTTACCCCCGCCCCTTATCCCCAGAGGGGGCCCCACCTTCCCCTTTTCCCCCACTTTTGCAAGAAGTATATTATATTCAAGTCTTCCCTAATGCTTTGATACATTCTGTTTTGAGAAGAACTAAATTATCAGTCTCAAAAACTGCACAAGAGTTAATTAATGTTGCTAAAACAGGTAAAGCCTTTTGTAAATTTACGTTCGCTTGTTGTGCCGCTGGCTGATATTGTTGTAGCCAAGTGTTGTTAGTTATATATTCTGGAAAGAATGCAGAACGTTCTAATAACCAAAAAGTTACGTGGTATTTTTGAATAAAGTCTTTAATCTGATTAATATCATCAGTATATTGGGCATTAATCAGGTCAATCATCCGCTGGCGAAATTGAGCGTAATATTTTGTATGGATCGGTAATGCATATTCTTTACCCGCCAAAATTGTTCTTTGAGCAAAGATGGGTATGTTATCTGCTTCTTGGGAAGTAGAGGCTATGACAATATTTTGTGGTTGCTTTTGCAAAAAATTATATAATGTTGGGGCTTGACCTGCTAAATAAGGGGTTTTAGGAAAAACTTTTAAGCTACTAGGGTACAAAACAAGTCCTGCACCAAGGATCGTAATAGTCCCCAAGATTAAAATTTGTCTGCCATTTTGTCTCGACCATCGAAATGTAGCATCTAAAATTAAGGTAATAGAGATTGCTGCTGCAATAGCAAGTACTATCTTAAAAGTATGATGGGTGTAGCGGCTAGGCCAGTGCAGTTTAAAAGCTAAGGCATGGGCAGTAAAAAACATGATTAAACTAGCTATTACTACCTGTAGTAATAGTTTGACTTCATCTTTTACTTGTTTGGTTAGAAGAAAGTGAGACTGGAATTTCAGGATAATTGGTAATAATAAACCAAATAATAGTTGAGGAGGTGCAATTAAAGCAAAAAAACCGCTATCTCTACCATCAAACCAAAAACTAATAATATTATGAGTAAAATACCTGAATCTTCCTCCATCCCAGTACTCTGGCATCGTTCTCGCAACAGCAGCAGTAATTGTCGGGCCAAATTGTGATGATTGAATAGTATAAGGTAAAATTAGGATGCCAGCAGTTATAGTGGCTGCTACAAATAAAATAAAATCTTTTCGGTTATGATAAATAGTTATTCGCCCATTCTGCCAACGAAATAATCTCAAAAACAAAATTAATAAAGTAATAAAACCTATGATAGGGTATATTAAACATTGAAGCGCAAATACAATTAATATACCAAATATAGAAGACCGGATTAAATAATATATAAAAGCTAAAACCAGGGGATAAATAAAATCTCTAGGAGTAGCAGAAAATAGGTCATCATGAAGGCAAAGGCTTTGATTTAAAAGTAAAGAGGCGATAAACCCTGCCATTGGTACTGGCAATATCTCCATACAAACTACAAAACAATAGCTAGTTGTAATTACTCCCAGTACTAATGGAAAAATTTTGCTAAATAAAATTGGATCTATATTTAAAGCTGCAATTATTTTATAAACAAGACCATACCCAATTGGTGTCACAGACTGAAAATAATCAGCAATTAAATCCCCAGGAAATAAATCTGGGTTAAAGTAACGATAGATCCAAGAAATATATTCCCGTGCATCGTCGCTCACTATATATTTGCTGGTGAAAGCTTGTCGCAGCCCCATAAAAATATAACTAACAGCAAAAGTTAGACTGAGACTGTACCAAAAAATAACAGTCAATCTCGATTTATTTTGTCTGCTTTTTTGAGTAATAGGTGCTGTTAAAAATTTTTGTAATTGTGAAATTAGCATTGTACGCGTCTATGTCTGAATAAATTATGTTAATTAGGAAAATCAAAAGCTTTTTTCAATTTTTATGATTGTACAATCTTCAAGTACTGAGTGGTCATTTATAAAGCCAATAATTCTAGTAACACTCTGTTTTTTACCCATAACGAAAGGTCATGAAAGCTGTACTGTCTGGATTAAAAGGATGGGGTGTCGCTTACCCATGCAAGATTTCAGCTAAAACTTGTGCAATGTGCTGGGTTTAATGTGACAAATCATCGTAGCCGTTCAGGGGTATACCGAGAGAACGATCGCTCCATTCTCAATATGTGCAAATTGATAAGAAAACCCAAGTAATATTCGATTTATATCTTCCCATTCATGCCCAACAAGTAGCCTCTATTTCGCAAATACCAGTTTTGAGCTATGCTTGGATCTATGCTGACCAGTCCCCTAAATTACCTCGGTCTTACCGCATTCTTGGTACAGTAAAAGAGTACCAGTTCATTCAAGCTCTTCCCTAAGATAGATGTAAAGTAACTATTGCTAAAAAAGATTAGTTTAGTTATGATATTACTACGCACACTAAGTATTTTGCTAAATGGTTTCTACATCTAATCACTCCCCAACCTTAGAGTCGTGGCAGCAAAATCTGGCACCATATAATTTGGGCTATAGAATCAAATTAGTTTCACAACTGCTGAGTCGCAAGTTTACTGAGAGGCTAGAACCCTTTGGACTGACTCCATTTCACTGGTTAGTGTTGTGCTGTCTTTGGCAAGAAGATGGTTTACCTACTTCTAGCATTGGAGACAAACTCAAACAAGTGGGAGGGACTTTAACAGGCGTACTAGATCGGATGGAAGAACGCGGTTTGGTGCGTCGAGAACGCGACACTCAAGATCGGCGCATCTGGCGCATCTGGCTAACGGATGCAGGTAAGGAACTAGAAGCTGTTTTGCCGCCAATCGCCGCAGCCGTGCGTGATGAAGCAATGGACGGTATTTCCTTTGCCGACCGAGAACTGTTTTCCCAAATCTTGAATCGAGCGATCGCTAACCTGTCTTAAAGATGATTTCATAATCACCCGACCGGGGGAGGCAGTGTAAAGATTTATTTTGAGATAATATTACGCATACTAAGGAAATAAGAATTTTTTTCAGGGAATATTACGCATTCTAAATAAACGACTATCAATCAAATATCAGAACGACTAAGCGAGGTAACAATCATGGGTGCTAACACATCTAACGGACGCAACGGACACAAGAGCATAATTTTAGAAAAAGAAGTGATTCCTGATTTAGAGAGTTTAGAAACTGTTACCACAGATAGATCCACAACAATAGAAGCACCTGTTGTAACTCCTGAGATCGAGAAAGAAGTTCCACCGAAACGGAAAAGACCGACTGGTTTAATTTTGGCAGGATTAGGTGTGGGTGCGATCGCCGCAGGTACTTTTGGTTTTCACTACTGGCAATACGCCTCCACCCACCAGGAAACAGACAACGCCACCGTAGCGGGAAATATTCACCAAGTTAGTAGTCGCATTCCCGGAACAGTAAGTGAAGTGCTGGTGAATGACAACCAACTGGTGCAACCAGGACAATTGTTGGTGAAATTAGATCCACGAGACTATGAAAGTAAGGTGCAACAAGCACAAGCCGCCCTCGAAAATGCTCGCGGACAGGCGCAGGCTGCCCAAGCAAATATTGCTTTGAGTTCACAAACCACCACTGGTAAGACAACCCAAGCGCAAGGAGATGTCAGTGGTGCAGTAGCAGCAATTTCTACAGCCCAAGCAGCAGTACAAGAAGCTCAAGCTGGGATACCAGCAGCGCAAGCTGAAGTCAGACTAGCCGAAGCAGGGATTCCTGCCGCTCAAGCGCAGGTAGCGCAAGCAAATGCAAATTTGGAAAATGCCCAAGCAGATTACAATCGTTACAACCAGTTGTATCAATCAGGTGCGATCGCTCGTCAGCAGCTAGACGCATCCAAGGCCGCTTTTAACGTGGCTACAGCACAAAAAAACGCCGCGATTCAGGGAGTACAACAAGCTCAAGCCAAGTTAGCTTCCGCCAAAGTTGGTGTCGCCAAAGCCCAATCTCAATTAGCACAAGCGCAAGAAAATGTTACCAACGCCCAAGCTAAATTGGCAGCATCTAAGGGAGGATTGCAACAAGCTACCGCAGGCGGACAAGATACCACAGTCAAACGTAGTCAATACGAAGCAGCAAAAGCAGCGATCGCCCAATCAGAAGCATCGCTAAAAGACGCGCAATTGCAACTATCCTATGTAAATGTTACCGCCCCCAGTGCCGGACGGGTAGGTAGAAAAAACGTGGAAGTTGGCAACCGCGTCGCAGCAGGAACACCATTAATGGCGATCGTCGATAACAACTATTGGGTAGTTGCGAATTTCAAAGAAACTCAATTAGAAAAAATGCGCCCAGGTGAGCCAGTAGAAATCAAGCTAGATAGTTTCCCTCACCACACCTTTATCGGTCGTGTTGATAGTATTTCGCCAGCTTCCGGCGCTCAGTTTGCCTTATTGCCACCGGATAATGCTACAGGTAACTTTACTAAAGTTGTCCAACGCATTCCCGTAAAAGTAGTTTTCGACCAAAAGAGCATTCAAGGATACGAATCGCGGATTACTCCTGGGATGTCTGCGGAAGTTGCAGTAGAAGTCAAGTAATACCAAATTGGCTTAAAACAGATGAAAAACCTCTTTCTGCTTATGACATTCTCCTACATCTAAAGAGAGGCGTATAGAGATGAGGTGAGATGATATTTATGAAAGCAGATTGGTATAAAGCAAGCCTGAGATGAAAAAACCGCTACTACCTGCATTAAGGTCAAGAAACTACCAGCTGTTTTTTGCCGGACAAGGTATTTCCCTAATTGGGACGTGGATGACGCAACTTGCCACGATTTGGCTAGTTTATGACTTGACAAAATCCCCATTAATGCTAGGAGTTGTGGGATTTTCTAGTCAAATTCCTAACTTTTTTTTAGCTCCCTTTGGCGGAGTATTTGTAGATCGCTTTTCTCGGTATCGTACCTTAATTGGTACGCAAGTCTTGGCGATGATTCAATCGTTAACATTAGCAGCGCTGGCGTTAACTGGAGTGATTGAGGTATGGCAGATCATCGCCTTGAGCTTGTTTCAAGGATTTATTAACGCCTTAGATGCGCCAGCCCGTCAAGCTTTTGTGCCAGAATTGGTCGATCGTAGAGAAGATTTAGCCAATGCGATCGCGATTAATTCTACGATGGTTAACGGTGCTAGATTAATTGGCCCTGCGATTGGGGGTTTATTAATTGCTGGCGTTGGAACTGGCTATTGTTTTTTAATTGATGGTTTAAGCTACGTTGCTGTAATCGCCGCTTTATTGGCAATGAAAGTTAAACCTTGGAAAAATTCGGTAACTGATGGTAATCCCTTACAAAAAGTCAAAGAGGGATTTGTATATGCCTTTAGCTTCCCACCCATTCGATCTATCTTGTTGCTATCAGCTTTAGTCAGCCTGATGGGACTGCAAAACACTATTCTTGTCCCAGTTATTGCCGAACAAGTTCTCAAAGGTGGTGCAGAAAGTTTGGGTTTTTTGATGGCGGCTTCTGGAGTTGGAGCCTTAACTGGTGGTATTTATCTAGCTACCCGCCAAACAATCTTAGGAATTGGTAAATTGATTGCTTTAGCACCAGCAATTTTAGGAATTGGTTTAATTGGCTTTTCATTGTCTCGATTTTTACCACTCTCTTTATTTACCATGTTATTTGTTGGCTTAGGAACAATTCTCCAGATTGCTGCCAGCAACACATTTTTACAAACCATTGTTGAAGACGATAAACGTGGGCGATTGATGAGCTTATACACAATGTCATTTTTGGGAATGATTCCCGTGGGTAATTTATTAGGAGGTTTACTAGCAAGTCATATTGGCGCTCCCAATACTTTAATTATTGATGGAATAACTTGTATTTTAGGGTCAATTATTTTTAGCAGACAGTTACCTGCTTTAAGGAAAATAATGCGTCCAATTTATGAGCAAAAGGGGATTATTACGACTCAAGAAGTTTAAGATAAATAACCGTATTTAAATTTATATTTATGTTAACGAGGCCTTCTATAGTAATTATTTTTTAATTTTTAGCGTTGCTGATTCAAGCTCACGCAGAGGCAGAGAACATATTGGTATAAGATTTAATAATAAAGTTTTTTGCTACTTAACCTTGAAACTGGAACAAAGTTATGGCTAATACAGGTGTAATTCGTCAGCAAGGGCAAAATCCTGCTTTACCACCAGAGCGTGTACCGCTAAAAACTTGGATTGGTGTATTAGCCAGTATGCTTGGTGCATTTATGGCGGTATTGGATATTCAAATAACTAATGCTTCGCTGCAAGATATTCAAGCAAGTTTAGGAGCAACTCTCGAAGAAGGTTCTTGGATTTCTACCGCGTATCTCGTAGCAGAAATTGTGGTAATTCCTCTAACAGGCTGGTTATCACGGGTGTTTTCATTGCAGCGTTATCTGTTAGTGAATACTGCACTATTTATTTTCTTTTCTATATGCTGTGCTTGGGCATGGGATCTTAATTCCATGATTTTCTTTCGCGCCTTGCAAGGTTTTAGCGGAGGAGTTTTAATTCCCACCGCTATGACGGTTGTCTTAACAACTTTACCCCAATCTAAACAATCAGTTGGATTAGCGGCATTTGGGTTTAGTGCAGTTTTTGCACCTTCAATTGGGCCAACTTTGGGAGGTTGGTTAACAGAAAATTTTGGATGGGAATACAACTTTTATATAAATGTAATTCCAGGGGCATTAATGCTGGCTGGTGTTTGGTATGGAATTAAACAAGAAAAACCCCAAATTAATTTACTCAAACAAGGCGACTGGTGGGGAATTATTGCGATGGCTATTGGCTTAGGTTCCCTACAAGTTGTTTTAGAAGAAGGTAGTCGCAAAGATTGGTTTGGTTCAGCATTAATTGTGCGCTTAAGTGTAGTTGCAGTAATTTTTTTGGCGATATTTTTCTTTATAGAATTAACTCGGAAGCAACCATTTATTAATTTACGGCTTTTATCTAGGCGGAACTTTGGTTTAGCCAGTATTGTTAATGTGTCGTTGGGAGTAGGATTGTATGGTTCAATTTATATTTTACCGTTGTATCTCGCTCAAATTCAAAAATACAATGCTCTGCAAATTGGTGAAGTACTAATTTGGGCTGGTATTCCCCAACTGTTTATTATTCCCCTGATACCGAAACTGATGCAACGCATTGACGTGCGTTTCATGGTAGCTTTTGGTGTGACTTTGTTTTCCATCAGTGCATTTATGAACTCTGGAATGACTAATGAAACAGGGTTAGATCAATTACGCTGGTCGCAATTTGTGCGCGCAATGGGACAACCCCTAATTATGGTGCCGCTTAGTTCTATTGCGACTGCTGGTTTGAGTCCGAAAGAAGCAGGTTCGGCAAGTGGTTTATTTAATATGATGCGGAATCTGGGCGGTTCTATTGGAATTGCTTCTTTAGCAACTTTATTAGCAAATAGAGAGCAATTTCACTCGAATAGATTGGGTGATGGAGTATCTTTATATAACCCAGAAACTCAACAGCGAATTGACCAAATGACGCAGTTTTTTGTCAGTAAAGGAGCAGATTTAAGTACAGCCCAAAATCAGGCGATCGCATCTATATCCAACATCGTCCGTCGAGAAGCATTTGTAATGGCTTTTAACGATTGTTTCTACTTTATTGGTATTGCATTATTACTCAGTGGGATTGCTATTTTATTCCTCAAAAAGGTGAAGCCAACGGGTGGCGCTGTCGCTCATTAGATTTGTGTTGTATGGGTTAAAATGTTTGATAAAACTACTAAGGTACTAAAATGGTCATTAGCCAAAATGAGTACTATATCTCCCCAGAAGAATATTTAGAAGGCGAGAAAGTAAGTGAAATCAAACACGAGTACATTGATGGGCAAGTCTACGCAATGGCAGGAGCAAGTGATGCTCATGTAACTGTAGTAGGAAACTTGCTTGTACTGCTGCGAAACCATCTCCGGGGTAGTGGTTGCCGTGTCTATATGTTAGACATGAAAGCACAAATCGAGGCTATAAATCGCTATTTTTATCCCGATATGATGGTGACTTGTGATACACGAGATAAAGAATTTGAATATTTTAAATGCTATCCTTGCTTAATTACTGGACTTTAGACTAAAGATGAGCGATCGATAAGTGAGAGGGTGGGCAAAAAATAAAGGGATGCCTGTAATCACAAGCACCCTAGTAACGGAAGATGAAAAAAGCACAACCAATCTTCATCTATCGTTATGGATGTTTTTGCACAACTGAAGGAATTTCGTCAAGCAGTATACGAATGTTTATGTCGGGCAAAGGATGCAACATTTGAACTGATGGATGCAATATTGCTAACACGCAATGCGTACAGTCTGGGGGATTTATCAATGTGCCCAGTGTTCCGTCGTCAATGGCCAAGTATTTATGAGGCAATACAGGATACCAGACCGCAGCGCCAGAAGCTGATGGGACTATATAGTAAAAAGATACCAAAACAAGAACGTATTGTCCTCGCAGGAGACCATACCACATGGGTCTTGCACCGGATGCGCCAACGCTTAGGGAAAGAACCTATGAGCATTATACTCAAGGTGGAAGAGGAGGTCGTCCCATCACCCCTGGGTACGGATACAGTAGTATTGCCTGGATACCAGAAACTGAAGGGAGTTGGGCATTACCACTAAGACATGAGCGAATTACAAGTTGGGAAAATCCCATAGATAAAGCTGTATGGCAACTAAAGCAGGTGTGTCAGCATTTACCATCACGACCAATCACATTATGGGACAACGAATATGGATGCGCGCCATTTGTGATCAAAACTGCTGACATTAATGCAGATAAACTGATGCGGTTGCGCTCAAACTTGTGTTTATGGGGAGAACCACCACAGTACTCAGGCAGGGGGAAACCACGTGTACACGGAGATAAGTTTAAACTCAACGATGCCAGTACCTGGTCAGAACCGACCCAAACCATTGAACAACTTGATGCCAAACTGGGTAGAGTCAGAATTCGCCTCTGGACAACAAAGCATTTTCGTCTTTCTCCACAGCATCCGATGTCTATTATACTGGTTGAAAGGCTGCAAGAAGACGGCTCCCCACGTGTCAACAAACCCATGTGGTTAGCTTTTGTGGGTGAAGAAATGCCGCCTTTGTCTCAACTGTGGAAACTTTATTTACGACGCTTTGCGGTTGACCATTGGTATCGGTTTATTAAACAACGCTTGCATTGGACACTACCAAAGCTCTCTACTCCCCAACAGTGCGACCGATGGAGTGACCTCATGCCACTCATGACTTGGGAGTTATGGCTGGCTCGTGATCTTGTCAGTGATAATCCCCTGCCGTGGCAGAAACAGATGACTCAATTCACGCCTGGACGGGTTGCACAAGCGATGCCTGGGATTTTGGTCAGAGTTTCTACTCCTGCCAAACCACCAAAACCACGAGGTAAATCCCCTGGTTGGAAGACCGGACAACCCCGACAGCGTAGAATTCGCTATCCAATGGTTAAAAAGCGTACTACTATTTCACGTAAAGCCGCCGAAAAAACTGCTTGATTTCTGATTTTTTAATTTTTTGGCTTTGCTTGTTTTCAACTCAGTTTCCCTGAGTCCTTTTCTGCTTTTTAGTCTAAAGTCCAGTAATAAAAAACGAGAACCTATTCCTCGTAAATCAGATGGTATTACATAAGTTGGTATATCAAAAATCCATCCTATACCTGCCCATACAGTATTTTCAGAACGTTCCCAGACTACTCTTGTGTATCCCCCATTCATGTGAAAAATCACTCTTACAGTTTCTCTGGCTAACAGAAATATTTCATTCATTACAATACAATTATTCTGTTTTGATGCTTTTTAGAGGGTGGGCTAGCCCACCCCACAATAATTACAAACCAAATGCAAAATTCCGCATTAATAGACGCATAATACCCGGTCGCACTCCTGGCAAAACATCCTTAAAGCCGATCGCAGCAACTCTTTTTAACTTTTATCCACTGAATAATATGATGTTTATGAAACACCAGGATCGTCAGCAGTTTTGATCTCTTTTAAAATTCGTTCTACTTGGTTAACTTTTTCACCTCTATTCTGCTCTTTGAAAATATTTAAAGCTTTTTGTAAAGAAGATAGCGCCTCATCTTTTTTATTTGTTTGCCACATTGCTAGTGCAAAATTAGTCAGCGCCTCGCCATAATTAGGATTAATTTCCAGAGCTTTTTTATATTCAGTAATGGCTTCTTCCCAGCGATTTTGACTTGCGTAAACCATACCGCTTGCATTGTAGGCTAGAGCATATTTTGGCTTGAGGCGAATGGCTTCTCGATAGGCGCTAATTGCTTCTTCTGATTTTTTTTGCTGAAAAAGCACGTTTCCTAATTGAAAGTGCCCAAAAGCATCTTCTGGAAATTTTTTAATAAATTGGCGTAAATTTTCTTCTGCACCTTTAAAGTCTCCTTGACTATACAAAGCATTAGCTTGTTGGATTAGCTGCGATCGCTCTGGTGTATCTGTACCTGAAGATTGTGCGATTTTTTGTGGTTGTCTCTGTGCGGACTGTTCTGGCGAATGCAAAGAAACTTTTCCAGGAACCGCTAACACTAATGGTGATATCCCCATGACAGTGAAAATACTCAGCATCATGCAGCTAATAGGTTGAACAGATGCTGATTTGGATTTGTGCTTCACTTTCATCGCCCTGAGTGCCTCAATAATGTTCTAATCTTTATGATAAATTGGGCTGCGTTAGCGCGTAATGCATCACAAGAGAGACGATAAGGGCGCACATATATATGCGCCCTTATTAAGCTAATTTGGAATTATTTACACACCTTCTCGTAACTTATCCAACACACCCCGATCTTCCAATGTGGAAGTATCTCCAGATACCTCTTCTCCGGCGGCTAGATTCCGCAATAAGCGGCGCATAATTTTACCCGATCGCGTTTTGGGCAAAGCGTCTGTAAAGCGAATTTCTCCGGGACGGGCGATCGCACCAATTTCTTTGACAACGTGCAGTTTGAGTTCTTTACTCAGTTCCTCACTTGCCTGATAAGTGCCTTCTAAAGTCACAAAAGCCACTACTTCTTCACCTTTAAGTTCATCTGGCTTACCCACTACCGCCGCTTCTGCAACTGCTGGATGCGAAACTAAGGCTGATTCTACTTCCATTGTACCGAGTCGGTGTCCTGATACGTTCAATACGTCATCCACCCGACCCATTACCCAAAAATAGCCGTCTTCATCTTGCCTTGCGCCATCACCAGCAAAGTAAGTATAGTTACCATCTTTGGGTGGAATGTGTTCCCAGTAGGTGCGGCGGAAGCGTTCTGGATCGCCGTAGACTGTCCGCATCATTCCTGGCCAAGGATGACGCACTGCTAGATAACCGCCTTCGTTATTGGGTACGGTGTTTCCTTCCAAATCTACGACATCTGCAATAATTCCAGGGAAAGGAAGAGTTGCGGAACCTGGTTTGGTGGGAATTGCCCCTGGTAACGGTGTAATCATGATACCGCCGGTTTCCGTTTGCCACCAAGTATCCACAATTGGACAGCGTTCCCCACCAATTACTTTGTGATACCACATCCAAGCTTCTGGGTTAATTGGTTCGCCAACGCTTCCCAGCAAACGCAACGAAGACAAGTTTCGCGCGTTGGGATGTTGTTCGCCCATCTTAATAAATGCGCGAATTGCCGTAGGTGCAGTATAAAAAATATTAACGCCGTATTTTTCAATTACATCCCAGAAACAGCCAGGATTAGAAGCACGGGGCGCACCTTCATACATTACTGTGGTTGCACCGTTGGAAAGAGGCCCGTAGACAATGTAGCTGTGTCCAGTAATCCAACCTACATCGGCGGTACACCAATATACATCTGTGTCTTGGATGTCAAATATCCACTTGGTGGTTATGTGGGTATACAAATTATAACCAGCAGTTGTATGCACAACGCCCTTCGGTTTGCCCGTACTGCCGGAAGTATAGAGGACAAACAGCATATCTTCGCTGTCCATTGGTTCGGCGGGACAATCTGCTGATACTCCTTTTTGCAAATCATGCCACCAATGATCGCGTCCCCCCAACTGCATATAAGTTTCTTGTCCGGTGCGCTTGACAACAAGGACATTTTCAACGCTGGGAACAGCACCATCAGCTAAGGCTTTATCTACCTGTTCTTTGAGAGGAACGATCGCATCTTTGCGCCAACCACCATCAGCCGTAATTACTAACTTAGCTTTAGCATCAATTAAGCGATCGCGTAAAGCTTCAGCACTAAAACCACCAAATACTACGCCGTGGGGTGCGCCAATTCGGGCACAGGCTAACATAGCGATCGCAGCTTCGGGAATCATCGGCATATAAATACCAACGCGATCGCCTTTTTTTACGCCTAGTTGCTTCAATACATTGGCGAACTGGCAAACTTCCCGGTACAGTTGGGTGTAAGTGAGGGTACGCGAATCACCTGGTTCTCCTTCCCAAATTAATGCTGCTTTATTTTTGCGCCAGGTAGTGAGATGTCTGTCAAGGCAATTGTAAGAAATATTTATCTTACCGCCAACGAACCACTTAGCAAAAGGTGGTTGCCAATCTAATACTGTATCCCATTTTTGGAACCATTCTAGTTCTGTTCCCGCCAAATCTGCCCAAAATTGTTGCGGATTGGCTTTGGCTTTGTCGTAGAGACGCTGATAGTCTTCCAGGCTTTTGATATGGGCATTCTGCGAGAATTCCGAGGGAGGATGGAAGAGACGGTTCTCTTGGAGGATTGATTCGATATTTGGTTCAGACATGGTTAGTTATGAGTGCGATCGCTATTGTTACTAAAAACCATTCTTAGCCCAGTTGTGCTAGACAATGTTTAGATTTTCGTTAAGCTGGGTAGAAATTGCCGAGTTATTTAGTTTACATTCATTTTCATCTAGCAAAAACAAGCGATCGAGAAATGTAAAGAGGTTACATTGCAACCTATCTACCAGGAATGTTGCAAAATGTAAGTAGTCTTGACAAACAACGCCTGAAATTATGACGCTCACTGTTGAAGCTAGCAGTCTATCTCTCAACGATGTTCATCGGTTTCTCAAATTAGAAAAGCTTTCAAATGGTTCATTTACAAATTTCTTAAGGCTAGAACCACTCTCTGAGTTTGAACAGCAGGATTTATTACGAATCAGAAACGACTTTGACCGTTATTTAAGCGCAGGGAAAATTTCTGAAGGTTTGGTTAAATTTATAACGATCGCCCCCTTGATGCGATTAGCTGGATTTTACGATGTGCCGATTCGGTTGACAATGGAAGATAGCATTGCGATCGCAGTCGAAGATGAAGACAGAAGAATTACCGGGCGGATGGATATTTTAGCAATCAACAATCCTCAAAGTAATATTGCGCCGCCTTTTTGGGTTGTAGTAATTGAAACGAAAAATAGTGCGATCGAAGTGGGTGAGGGTTTACCTCAATTACTCACTTATGCTTTTAAAAGTTTAGAGCAACAACCTTCTGTTTGGGGACTGGTAACTAATGGACTGCGTTATCAATTTGTTTATTTAAGACATGAACAGCAACCAACTTATCAGTTAATGCCATTATTAAATCTGAATGAATCTCCCGGTGCAATTGAGTTATTGCAAGTTTTCAAAGCCATTTGTAAGTTACCAAATTTTCAGTAAAATGAACGTATAATTGCGGGGCGATCGCTGATGTCTGAACCTGCTACTCTAGAAATCATCTCTAATGGTATTTCAGAAAACGAAGTTATTTTTCCTCCTGGCGATATACTGAGTGACGAACCACCCTTGGAAAGTGACCTACACCGCGACCAAATCGATTTGCTGATTCGCATCCTTAAATTGTGGTGGCGAGAAAGGCAAGATTTTTATGCTTCTGGCAACTTGACCATTTATTACAGTCCTAACCAAAAAAAATCAGAACATTTCCGCGGCCCGGACTTTTTTGTAGTTTTGGGAACCCAAAAAAAAGACCGTAAGAGTTGGGTAGTTTGGCAAGAAGATGGCAAATATCCAAATGTGATTGTGGAAATTTTGTCAAGTTCAACGGCAACAGTTGATAAAGGTTTAAAAAAACAAGTTTACCAAGATACCTTCCGTACACCAGATTATTTCTGGTTTGACCCTGTAACAATGGAACTTCAGGGATTTCATTTAGTTGATGGTAAGTATCAAGAAATCCAAGTAACCACTGATGGCCGTTTGTGGAGTCAGCAGTTAGAACTTTATTTGGGAGTTTATGAAGGTAAATTAAGATTCTTCACTACTGAAAATGAATTGATATTATCATCAGAAGAATTGGCTGAACAAGAACGTTTACGTGCCGAACAGGCAGAAGAACGCGCCGAACGAGCAGAGCAAGAAATTGCTCGACTGCGGGAGGCTTTACGTATACAGGGCATCGACCTAGAGAATATTTGATGACATCAGGAAATTAATTAAAGACATTTTCAAGTTAAAATCTAGTTAAAAGTGTGTAAAAAAAGCGTAATCTTCTGAAAGTAGGGCATCGTTTGCAAGCAACAGAAATTAAGGATCAGCTAAAGTCCCTTATCGAGCAAGCCTCCTCGATAGATCATAATTTAGCGAGAAGATTAGATGAAATCAATCGTTGGGTAAAAGACATCAAGCCAGGTTCTCTGACTGCAAAACCCTTTGTAATTGCCTTTCTGCTAGAGGTAATTACAGATTCTACAATTTGGCTGATGATTAAATCCTTACCTTCAGAAGAGGAACAAAAAGCAAAGTTCGAGATGATGACGCCGATTGAGAGATATTGGTATGGTTATCTCTTTCCTAGATGGTTCAATGCAAGTGACTCCAAGTTTTATATTTGGAAACAAAAATTGATGGCAGGTGAGTTTAATCAGGGTGATAATGATATCATTAGATCAATAGCCCAAGATATTGTTCAGCGAGAAGGTAGTTTTTGGCAGCGTTATATAGCCGACCTTTCTATGGCAACAGATTTAATTGTTAGTCGTAACAATCAACCACTGTGCATTCAAGTTACCAGTGTTAGTGAAGAACTCAATCAAGAAAAGTACCAAGCTTGGCAAAATACACTGCGATCGTGGGAAATAGAGAGAGGATTGTTCTTAAGTTACAATCCCAAGGATGCTAATTTTGTGAACCAGTTAGTCAACGTGGCCCTGTATAACAGTGATTACCTTTCTGGTGGCAAATATTTAAAATTTTCGTGACTTTTCAGGAATTTGATATTTCAGATTTGTGTCTAGCCTATATACTTACGTGCTAATTACAGCTTTTATGCCTAATAAAAGAGAAACTCACTGCAATAATCAAGTAGATACATTTGCTGAAGCTTTAGCAACGGCGCGACAAATGCAGCAAAACTGGCTAACTTATGGGGTTGATTTTGTCAATATTTACGTTGAAGATGTGGAGGGAGACTGGCTAGAAACGTGGGGACATGATGAAATATTAGGTAATTTTCAATTAGATACTATTAAAGAATTTTTGGTAAGTAATGATAGTGTCGCTGTTAGGGTAAGAGAGCATTTAGGAGAGCGATCGCTGTTTGATTTTGCAGTAAACTTAGATGAATGTTGGAGAATTTCTGAACCCAATGACAGGTTATCTGCGGTGAGAAATCTCTTAGCTGGTGAAGGACATAGTATTGATATAGATGATATCAGGTTATTGGATTTAGGAAATACTCTGGTGGTAAAGTTGACAGAGATTTTGTGAAATTTGGAATTAAATTGTAGTAAATTGCTTCCAGACAATATTTACATTTTTTAAATCCTCAACGTAGATTGTGGATAAAAATCTTACACAGAGGCAAGGTAGGATAAGCAAAGGCTGAGGTCGCTCATAATTATAATGAAGCATTTGTTATAAACATTCAAATGTTTCTTATTACTGTTGAAACAATTGTGACTAACATTCAAGCATTGATAAGAAACGTTTAAGCATTTGTTACGAACATTCAAATGTTGCTTATCAATGTTGAAAGTTTTCCCTGACAGCGTACACTCGACTTTCATTAGAGAAACCGGATTAGCCTCTAACTCTCTGGAATGTAAACATCTGTTATTGTATCCATCAGTGAAGATGCCCCTGGATAAGGTAAGATACTTTGGAACCAATTACAGGTAGTGCGATCGCAACCCTTGCTTTTACTAAAGCATTTGAGAAAACTATCAAGAAATTCACTGAAGCGCTACGACCAAGCCGAACCTTTGTTTCTGCAAGCTTTAGAACTTTATAAACGCCTGCACCGTAGCCTTTATAAGGGGAGGGTTAGGGTGGGGTAAAATCTTGGTTAATCAGCTATTTCAGACTTGTGTGTACACCGTAGCCTCAAAGCATCGGGGAGGGGTATACCTTATGTGGTTGCAAAACGCTATATTACTGCTCAAGCTCGGTTGTTAAGGAAATATTCATAAACTATTACCATATTTTTGTTGTCATCTTCTAATTCTAGATGCGAACTAACAGCAGTCCATTGCGATCGCACTAAACTAGATGTTAAAACTTTGGATGTATTGACTTATACGCAAATTACCCCACTTGCACTACGATCGCACACATTTAACCCTCTTCAAAATGCACCATAACCACGTTAAGCTGAATTAGAGTGGCAATTTATTGCGCTTTTTAATATGCAAATCTCTGTTCTTGTCAAATTTTAATTTTTTCTGCTTGAGAAACCCGGAATGCTAGACCAAATTTTTGATTACCTCGACTTTCATTTCAGCCTTGAAGCCCTTATAGTTCTGGCGATCCTGGTGCTTTTAGAGGCGTTGTTATCTGCCGACAATGCGATCGCTCTCGCTGCGATCGCAAAGGGGCTAGAAGATGAAGAACTTGAGCGTAAAGGACTCAACTTTGGTTTAGTCGTTGCTTATGTGCTGCGAATCACCTTGATTCTCACTGCCACTTGGGTACAACAATTCTGGCAATTTGAATTATTGGGCGCTGCTTATCTGCTATGGTTGGTATTCCAACACTTTACCTCAGAAGAATCTAAGGACGAACACCATCACGGGCCGCGTTTTACTTCGTTGTTGCAAGCCATACCCGTGATTGCATTTACAGATTTGGCATTTTCTTTGGATAGCGTGACAACTGCGATCGCAGTTTCTCAAGAAAAATGGCTAGTGCTAACGGGTGCAACAATTGGTATTATTACGCTGCGATTCATGGCGGGATTGTTTATCCGTTGGCTAGACGAATACGAAAACCTAGAGGATGCAGGCTATGTAACTGTCGCTTTGGTGGGTTTGCGCTTGTTGTTGAAAGTAGTCAACGATAGTTTAGTTCCACCAGAATGGATTATGATTGCTGCCATATTCCTGATTTTAGGCTGGGGATTTTCCAAGCGCGTTGGAACTGAGTTACCCCAAGTAGAACCGGAAAAGAGCGAAGCGTCTAAATGAATGAAGAGTTAGGAGTCAGGAGTGAGAAATTTTTAACTCCCAACTTTTGTACAGACGCGATTAATCGCGTCTCTACTCCTAACTTTTGTACAGACGCGATTAATCGCGTCTCCCCCTTACTCGTGCAACCAAGGCGTTAAGTGTGGTTGCCAATTGACTAATTCTTCATCCTTAAACCACAGGGCAATTTCCTGTTGCGCGGTTTCTGGAGCATCAGAACCGTGGATTAAGTTGCGACCAATATTCAGTCCAAAATCGCCGCGAATCGTTCCTGGCTCTGCTGTTAAGGGATTTGTCGCACCAATAATCTTTCTGGCAGATGCAATAACGCCATCACCTTCCCATACCATTGCCACCACTGGGCTAGAAGTGATAAATTCCACTAGACCACCAAAAAAGGGGCGTTCTCGGTGAACACCATAGTGTTGTTCAGCCAATTCCCGACTGACTTTTAGTAACTTTAAACCAACTAGGGTAAAACCTTTAGTTTCAAAGCGACGGATAATTTCCCCCACTAATCCCCGCTGGACGCCATCAGGCTTAATTGCTAAAAATGTGCGCTCCATTGCTATCTCCCAAAGCTTAATAAAGTTTTTATCTAGTCAATTGTCAATTGTCATTTGTCCTTTGTCATCCTCTGTCTTGAGTCTAAGGGTTTTCCACTAATGACTAATGACCAATGACTAATGACTAATGACATACGACTCTTGACCAATCAGAGTTTATCTCAGAAATTATCCTTGGGTGCATATACGTTCCTAAATGAATGCGCTAAATTGTTAACTCATGGGTGAAAAACAGAGGTTAGGAAGAAATGGGTGTTGAGTCAACTGCTACATCTGACGAGGTGGTACAAGTACCGTCCAATGGACAAAAATCTGAAGTGAAAAATCATAAACAAAAAAAACTGTTACCACCGAGTCCTACCACAGGAGATTTACCTCGCTCCTGGAAAATTGAGGATAGCGAAGCCTTGTACCGTATTGAAGGATGGGGACAACCTTATTTTTCCATTAGCGCTGCTGGTCACGTTACCGTGTCACCCAAAGGCGATCGCGGGGGTTCTCTTGACTTGTTTGAATTGGTCAACTCCATGAAACAGCGCAACTTGGGACTTCCCATGTTGATTCGCTTTTCCGATATTTTGGAAGACCGGATTGAGCGGTTGAACGCTTGTTTTAATAAAGCGATCGCTCGCTACAATTACCCTGGCGTCTACCGTGGCGTCTTTCCCGTCAAGTGCAATCAAGAGCGGCATTTGATTGAGGATTTAGTGAAATTTGGCAAACCCCATCAATTTGGTTTAGAAGCCGGTTCCAAGCCAGAATTAATGATTGCTCTAGCTGTATTGGATACACCAGGAGCATTGTTAGTTTGCAACGGTTATAAAGACCGAGAATACATCGAAACGGCAATGTTAGCCCAAAGGCTAGGGCAAACACCAATTATCGTCTTAGAACAGATTGAAGAAGTTGATTTGGTGATTGATGCCAATCGCCAGTTAGGTATTAAACCGATATTAGGTGTTCGTGCTAAACTCAGTACCCAAGGTATGGGACGTTGGGGAACCTCTAGTGGCGATCGGGCTAAATTTGGTTTGACAATGCCTGAAGTAATCGAGGCTGTTGACAAGTTACGCGAAGCTAACCTGCTCGATTCTTTGCAGTTGATGCACTTCCACATCGGCTCACAAATCTCTGCCATTAATGTGATTAAAGATGCCATCCAAGAAGCCAGCCGCATTTATGTGGAATTGTCCATGCTGGGGGCGGATATGAAATACCTGGATGTTGGTGGTGGCTTGGGCGTAGATTATGATGGCTCCCAAACCAACTTCTATGCATCGAAAAATTACAACATGCAGAACTATGCCAACGACATCGTGGCAGAGTTAAAAGATACCTGTGCAGAGCGGCAGATTTCCGTACCAACACTGATTAGTGAAAGTGGACGAGCGATCGCTTCCCATCAGTCGGTGCTAATTTTTGATGTTCTCAGTACTAGTGATGTCCCTCTCGACAACCCAGAACCTCCACAAGAGGGAGAATCCCCGATTATTAATTATCTTTGGGAAACTTACCAATCCATCAACAAAGAGAATTATCAGGAGTTTTACCACGACGCTGCCCAATTTAAAGAAGAAGCCATCAGCCGTTTCAACTTAGGAATTTTACGCCTCAGAGAACGAGCCAAAGCCGAACGCCTCTACTGGGCTTGTTGCCAAAAAATTCTTACCATCACTAGACAGCAAGAATACGTACCCGATGAGCTGGAAGACCTAGAAAAAATTATGGCTTCCATATACTACGTCAATATGTCAGTGTTCCAATCAGCACCAGATTGCTGGGCGATCGATCAGCTATTCCCAATCATGCCAATCCACCGCTTAGATGAAGAACCAACGCGGCGGGGAATTTTGGCAGACCTCACCTGCGACAGTGATGGTAAAATCGACCGCTTTATTGACCTGCGCGATGTCAAGTCGGTTTTAGAACTACACACTCATAAGCCCGGAGAACCCTATTATTTGGGAATGTTCTTGAATGGAGCTTACCAAGAAATCATGGGCAATTTACACAACCTGTTTGGCGACACCAACGCCGTTCACATCCAATTAACCCCCAAAGGCTATCAGATTGAACACGTTGTCAAAGGTGACACCATGAGCGAAGTAGTAAGCTACGTCCAATATGACTCCGAAGATATGGTGGAAAACATTCGCCAGCGATGCGAGAAAGCATTAGAAGAAAAGCGCATCACCCTAGCGGAATCTCAGCGACTACTGCAAACCTACGAGCAGAGTCTTAGAAGATATACGTACTTAAATAGTTAGGATTGGGTATTGGGCATTGGGCATTGGGTACAAGAGGCAGAGGTGCAAAGGGGCGGAGGGGCAGAGGGGAAAGAACTTACTGCAACTTCTCCCCTGCCCCCATTCCCTATTCCCCATTCCCTAATTTACATTTGTGCCCAACAATTCCTCTATCGCTTGTCGCTCAACAGGCGTATGTGATGGCGGTGTCTGACGGGCATCAGTAATCAGCCAGTCTAAAGCAGCGGCTTGAACATCGATCGCAGCGCCAGTTTTATCTACGCAATAACGTCCAAATACCAGCTTATCGACTAATCGGACTCCGGGCCCCAGGCGCGACCATTCAAAAATCACGCTGTTTTCCACTGTTGCGCCACTACATATCCAACAATTAGGCCCAATCATCGCTGGCCCGACGATTTTAGCTCCGTCTTCGATTCTCGTCATCCCGCCAATGTAAACGGGGCCTGTGATATCCACTTTGTCCCAATTTACGGCGACATTTAAGCCAGTGTAAATACCAGGGGCAACTTCATGACCAGGAATTTGCACATTTTTGATTTCACCTAGCAGCACACCACGAATCGCCCGCCAATAGTCTGGGACTTTACCAATATCTACCCATTCAAAGTCCATAGGAATGGCGTAAAAGGGGGCTTTGATTTCTACCAACTTGGGAAACAATTGGCTACCAATGTCATATTCGACATCAGAGGGAATATAGTTAAAAACCTCTGGCTCAAAGATGTAAATACCTGTATTGATGTTAGTGCTGAGGGCTTCTTCAGTTGAAGGTTTTTCTTGGAAAGCTTTGACACGTCCCTCTTCGTCAGTCACAACCACACCATAGCTAGAAACTTCTTCCTTGGGGACAGATTTAGTAATAATGGTAGCGATCGACCCTTTAGCTCTATGCCATTTAACTGCCGCGGTTAAATCTAAGTCAATTAAAGCATCACCACATAAAACCACAAAGGTATCATCAAAAAACGGTGAGAAGTCTTGGATGCGCCGCATCCCTCCAGCCGAACCTATCGCTTCGCCCACCAGTTTACCGTCATCATCAATTTTCCCTTCAAAGGAATAGGCAATTTGCACCCCAAACCGCTGACCATCACGAAAATAGTTTTCTATTTCCTCAGCCAAATGACTAACATTGACTAGAATCTGGTCAAATCCATGATGGCGTAACAGTTCCAGCAAGAACTCCATCACTGGCTTTTGCAGGATGGGCATCATCGGCTTGGGCATAGTGTACGTAATCGGACGCACGCGAGTACCCTTGCCAGCCGCGAGAATCATCGCTTTCATAAAAATTTATTCCTCAACCACAAGCCAGTTTACTTTCATCGAGTGATACTTAATCATCAGTTTTTATTTTTGCTCTAAGTCATCCCCCAGAATAGGGATAACAGGAATTTAGTGGTTATTACAACCATCGGTATACTTAGATGACAAGCGATCGCTTATCTTTTCAATTTACTCGGATTTTGGGGCTGAATCAAAAATCTATGACAATGTAGGAAGCGGTTATGCTGGAGCCAGGAGGAAAACCCATAAATAAATTCCTATTTTTCTCACAAGTCAGCCTGAAATCTTGATGCCAAGGACTCACGCATCACATATCAACAGTTTTTACCTCTGCCTCCTGCCTTTCTTAGTACAGCTTTTCTTAAGTTCGGAGCGAATGGACTCAAACAAACTCTGCGCCTCTGTGCGTTTAAACTTAAACCCTCAATTCGCTACGAATTTACGAACTTAGTTCATCGGATTTTCAAAAGGTTTGGCGATATTAGCTGAATCTCTAATTAAACGAATTTTAATTTCATGATAAAAGTCCTCTTGAAATAGCTCTACTTTCGATTGAGCCGAGAGTAGTAATAATGCCCAGAAAACGCTAACTAGGTTACTGTGTTTAGACTCATGTCCAGACCCATTTTGGTTAAGAAACTTTGTTTTAGTCCATAATTCTACAAGTTGTTCTAAATTCAACCAATTTTGTTCTAAACTTAGCTCTCTTGTCGACAATTTCAACACCTGCTCTAGTTCCCCAGCGACTTCTGTCAGATTTTCTTGGTGAGCTAACTCCAGCGCCTCTCGCATACTTTGAACGCTAGGTTGACGCCTGGGACGAATAGGTTTGCTGACTTTTTCTACCAGTTTCAGTTGGTTAGCCATAATCTGCAATTGCTCAATTAACTCTTGCAGAGTCACCCGGCGCTTTGGTGGTGGCATTGCCGCTGGACGACGACGTAATTGCCGTTCTAAAGGTAGGCGATGACCCTGATGTAATACACCGTCTTCACCTTCCAATAGGGCATCATCTTCTACACCATCTTGTGCATCTCCGACTGTTGACAATTGCATCAAGGTATTTGCCTTGAATAATACCAGCATTGATGCTGATAAAAATGCTTGTCCAGATTGAGACAAGTCCGCTTCATAGCCTCTTGTTATTGCCCCCGGTGCCATCAGTTCTAAATAGCGGTCAATCACCTCGATCACTTGGACATCCCAAGGATCAATTTCCCCCTGCTCGGCTTGGTAAATCAAAAATGTGATTGTTTCTAACAGCTCGGAAGCTTCCATCAACAGGTTCTAAGTTAATTAATGAGAATCAAAAGATTGTAAATTCAAGACTAAACTAATTGACTATTGGCAAAGCGTATACTCTATACATTGGCTTGCGCTTCTTTTTTTCAGAAATCGCCTGCTGGCAATATCCTCTAAAATTTGTAATCGATCACCATTGTGAATTGTGAGATTAGATTGTGCAACTTTTGAGTTGGGCATTGAGCATGGGGCATGGAGCATTGGGAATTGGGCATTGGGTACAAGAGGCAGAGGTGCAAAGGGGCAGAGGGGCAGAGAGGAAAGAACTTACTGCAACTGCTCCCCCGCTCCCCTTGTCCCCTTGTCCCCTTGTCTCCTCTGCCCCTCTCCCCTCTGCCACCTTAATCAGGCGGTGGGTCATGGGCAATAGTGACAGTTGAGACAAAATCACTCGGCTTGCCGCTCTTAATAGCATCGAAAGTGCCCTTAATGGTACCAGCAATTGGAACAGCAACAATTGTCCCTAACAAGCCAGCAATCTCAAATCCCATCAAAATAGCTACAAAAATCCAAATGGGATTGAGTCCGATAAAATTGCCGAGTATCCTGGGAGCTAACAAGTTATCTTTAAGCTGCTGCATGAGAATTGCCGCGATCGCAACTTGAACTGCTAACCACCAATTTTGCAGTAGTACTAAAATTGTCACCAGACCAATACCCAGAGACGCCCCAATAAAGGGAATGAGTTCTGAGATCCCGATTAAAATGGCAAACAACAGGGCAAAAGGTACCTTGATTGCTAAGAAAATTGGTGTCAGGGTTACCACCATGAACAATCCTAGTAACAGCTGGCCAAGGAAGAAGTTCTGAAAGTTTAAGCGCAAGGATGTCGTGAGGGGATCTCCAATGTTAGAGGGCAAAAGATTGATCAGACCATGCCAGACGCGATCGCCATATAAAAGCATATAAAATGCGAGCACAATGACTAACACTAAGTCAAGTAATCCTGACAACAGTGTTCCAGCAAATCCCACTGCACCAGAAGCTAGCTGTTGTAATAAATTCTGAATGTTGGCATTGATTTGACTGCTCACAACACTCAAATCAATTCGTAAATGTCGTTTCTCTGCCAGCATCTCAAATTGCCTTAGGTTTGTTTGACTGGCTGCTAACCAATCAGGGATCTTATTTAACAGTTGGATTGTTTGGTCAACGATCAACGGTACTAGGGTCACGCCCAGAATACCAAGCAGGGTTAATGTTGCAATTAAAACTATAATCACCGCCTGAGTGCGGGTGATCTGGGCACGTTCAAAGAACTTAACCGGGTAATTTAAAAGAAAAGCCAGAATCGCCGCAATGCTCAAGACGGTAATGGGATGCTGGAAATAGCGAAAAAGCACAGACAGCAGCCAGACATTGAGAGCGATAATCGGACCGCTCAGACCATAAATTAACAGGCGTTGAAGGGAGGCCGAACGGCGCATCTTATGCAACCTATTTTAGTTATTCCTGGAAAGAATTTGTAAAATTCTTGATGGCGCTGATCATCATCATAGATATTTTTTACAAAGACATCTATAAGCGTATCTGATAGCAAGGAAACAAATCACAATGGACAAAACAATAGCCGATCTTCGTAAAGACTACACCTTGGAAGGTTTGAGCGAACTTGAAGTTGACCTCAATCCTTTTATCCAATTTAAAAAATGGTTCGATCAGGCTCTAGCAGCACAACTCCCCGAACCCAATGCGATGACCATTGCTACCGCCACACCAGACGGTAAGCCCTCAGCCAGAATGGTATTACTCAAGAATTTTGATGAACGAGGCTTTGCCTTCTTTACCAACTACAACAGTCACAAAGGACAAGAACTCGCAGAAAATCCCCAGGGGGCTTTAGTATTCTGGTGGGCAGAACTAGAACGTCAAGTCCGAATTTCGGGCTATGTGGAGAAAGTTTCCGAAACTGAGTCTGACCAATATTTTCACAGTCGCCCTGCTAACAGTCGCCTGGGTGCGTGGGTATCTAATCAAAGCGAGGTCATAGAAAGTCGAGAAGTCTTAGAGCGACGCTTGCAGGAGTATCAAAGCAAATATGAAAATCAGGAGATTCTTCGACCACCTCATTGGGGAGGCTTACGAGTTATCCCTACAGAAATTGAGTTTTGGCAAGGACGCCCTAGCCGTCTGCACGATCGCTTACTCTATAGGCGGTTAGATAATGGCACTTGGAAGATTGAGCGGTTGTCACCTTGAGGAAGAGGCAGGGGAGCAGGGGGGCAGGGGAGACAAGGGGACAAGGGGACAAGGGGAGCAGGGGAGAAGTTGCAGTAAGTTTTTTCTCCTCTACCCCTCTGCCCCTTTGCACCTCTGCCTCTTGTACCCAATGCCCCGCATCACATTACCATTGGGCGATCGCATCTTGAATTGCTGCCCTTGCTTCTGATAGAGATTGGGTACGGGCATCACCTTCATTCAGGCTGTTGGCGTTAATAAATTGAATGTCTGTAAGCCCAATAAAGCCGAAAATCGTCCGCAGGTAGGGTTCTTGGAAGTCGTATGCAGCAGCAGGAGATGTCGGGCTAAAGTCACCGCCGCGAGCTGTGATGATAACTGCCTTTTTACCCTCGACTAACCCTTTAAAACCTTGAGCTTCTATTGCAACAGTCCGGTTAATGCGAACAATTTGGTCAATGTAAGCCTTAAAAGTGGAAGGTATATTGAAGTTATACATTGGCACTCCAAAGACGTAGCGATCGGCTGCCAAAAACTCATCAACCAGTTCGTCAGAAATCCTAAGTGCCTCAGTTAATTCTGGGGTATGGGTTTCTGGTGGTGAAAATGCCGCCGCAATCCAAGCTTCATCAACGTGAGGAACTGGGTGATGCCCTAAATCTCGATAGGCGATCGCATCTTCAGGATGCGCTGCTTTCCAAGCACTGACGAATTCCTTAGATAATTCTCTGGAGTGCGATCGTTCACCACGGGGGCTGGAATCAATATGTAGAATATTTACCACCAAATATCTCCTGATTAACTAAGATTTCTGCTTTTACTTTTTTTGAATCTTTATTTCAAAGCATTACATCAGATACTAAAAGTAACTAGTTACTAAAGTAAAGTAGTTACCATAAAGTAACTGCCGCACAATCTTAGCTAACTTATCGATGTCTGCTTCTAAAAATCCTGATGCTTGCCCAATAAGTATTTTGATGTCCTTATTATCGGGGCCCTGGACAATGTACATACTATGGGTGTTGTGTAATCGCGGGCCTATTCGCTTTGGTGCATTGAAACGCCAAGTAGAAGGCATATCAACCAAAATGCTGACAGAAAGACTCAGGATGCTTGAGGCAGCAGAAATTATTTATCGCCAGTATGAACCAACTATCCCACCTCAAGTCACTTACGGTCTTACAGAACGCGGACAGGAACTCATTGAAATCCTTCATCAACTCAATGGACTTGCTGAACGTTGGTATGGCAGCGAACAACGAGAACATAGCAATAGTAATGTTTGATATGATGTGCAAATTGCCCATAGTTCTCGCGTTATCCCTCTCCAACCCTCACGGCACTTGCTTTATGCGGGAAAGCCATCCACCGCAGTGCCTCACTTTGGCAAAGTGAAGTACTGCGGCAGGGTGGGTAAGGTAGTTATTATAGGTGTAATTGAGCAGACTTGATATGATTGTAGGAACTTTGACGCAAAACTCCTTTTTGAAGGGATCAGAAACCTCTTTAAAAAGGCGGTACTTGTCGTTCTGGTCCCTCAGTTTTGGGAGGTTTTCCGATGATTGATGGTGGTTGTGGTTTTTTTGGTTTTGATTTTTTTTCAGAGTCATCCTTTGGTTTTTGGTTATCACTCATTTTGATTCATCTCCTTTTTAATTACAACGACTGAACTGTTTTGATGACTTCTTGTATATGCTTGGCAAATTCCTTGCCTCTCAATTCGGGAAGTTCAGGAACTTCATTTAATTTCTTCAACAGTGGGAATGTTAATTCCGCAACAACTTTACCAATACCTTGTAACTCTGGATCTTTACCTGCCCAATCCCAGAATCGGCGATCGCGGTCTCTGACGAGGGAATAAACCAAGTAGTGACAGGCTTTTTGATCTGCGTTTTCTACACTGAGGTTTTGACGGTGAGCGATCGCATACCAACATGCCAGGTAATATAAAACATGGTAATTTAGCTCTGATGTGTCATCCCATTCCGACAAAATATGCTCAATTTTCTGTTTTGCTGCTCGAATCTCAATTTCATCACCTGTTAGTAGCTCAGCAATGCTTTTGCGAACTGTAATCCGACGTTCAACAGATACATCCTGACATTTTTTTAGGGCCTCATTGTATTGTAGAATCGCCTGACGTTGCCAATCAATACCTTTTTTACCTTCAGATTCACCTTCCTTACCTTCAGATTCTTGTCCTAAGATACTATATGTTTCAGCCAAATTTTCGTAGGGTTGATACCAGTGTGGGTACAAATATATCGCTTGTTTAAAATCCTCAATCGCTAACTGGTAAAAGAAGTTGCCATGAACGGGGGCGCTAGCTTGGTTGAGAGTGCCAAAAAAGTTATGTATCTGTCCTTGATAACGCTGGCGTCGGCGACCAAAGTAGCTCCAAGGTACCGCCACTACCATTTCCCGCCTACACAGTTCTAGTGCTAGCCAACGGGCAGATGGTTTTAGAAGCCTCCTGTAGCGGTCTTTAAGTGTCTGTGTTGACGACTGATTTTGAGTTTCTGCTAGCTTGTCATCATCTAACTCCCAGATGGTGTAGAGCTTAGAGGATAGGCGGCCTTCTATATTTGTAATTTCAAAGGTAATCCCTAACTTGCTATATTCTTTTCCTTGACTTTGAAGGATAGTAGTAACTTTAGTGCCAAAGGGTGGGAATATTACCTTAAGTAGTTGCACTACTGGATCTATTTGGTCAGGCGTGAACTCGTTGAGTGAAGCCACTAATTCAGCGAGACGTTGTTCTGGAGTTGCTTGTGGTAGTGGCAACATATCACGAGGACGATAGTTTTCTGGCCCAACACTTTTAATATGCTCCTTCATTCGCTGCCGGACATTTTTCATCTCTTGCACCAGCATTTCTCGCGCTAGTTGGCTCAAACCTGGTAATACTTTGTCCAGTTCTTCATCAGCGCCAGAATAATTGCTGAAGTTATCGATAATCAGTTGGGATGAACGGTAGGCAATTAGTAAGACGAGCCGATAAAGTACGATAATACTTAGTACAGCAACTACTCCTTTTGCCAAGGAAAAAGTGATCGTAGTTAAGCTTTTATCAAATGCTTCCAAATCCTCTGCAAATGTCCTTATGGGAACTGTCTTCTTGGACTTGCTAGGTATTGCTATTGCAGTAGGTTTTGGGGTAGCAGTGAACTGTGGCCTAGATATGTCCGTTTGGGTAAAAGCTGGGGTAGAGGTGAGAGGCAACAAAGCCAACAATAAGAAAATGTAAGCATTCACAGGTTCAATATTTTCAGCTTCTGGTAAGTGGTAAATGTTACTTGCTCATCATAAACTACCAAGAGGTTCCCAAAATGTATGGTGAAAATATTTAACAACTATCGACGAACAATTTTTTTGGCTAATTCGCTATGACTGATTTTTACAAAAAGCTGGAAAGTTTAAAAAGCCGATGGAGAATGCATCGGCTTAACTGACAATATTCAACAGATGAATAGTCTACTGTTCCTGAATCGCTGCTGCTTTAGGAGGAAATTGAATTCTGGGATCTGGCATGAAATTATATCTCAAGTACAATCCTCCTGAAACAAATAGGATAATTAACAACCCACCGATACCAAGGGGACTAGGAAGCCAGAAAACAGCTTCTATGTGGTTTAGCTCACCAGGCTGGAGTTTCCACACTAATTGATTGCCATTTTTTTCTGGCTCAATTGCAGTTTCAGTTAGTTGAATATTTTTGGCTCCCCAAGGAGTCTTCAAGCTAAATTCCAAGTCGAGAATTGAACCAGCATTCGCCAGAACATGACCTTTGCTGGCAATTAGAGAGAGCGATCGCAAATCCAAATCATAAATCAACCGATTTCGGACTAAAAGTAAAAAATTATTCTGCTCCAAGAGGACGTTTGATTCAATTTTCGGCAGTTCTGAGTTAGATTGGCTCTCTACAGACTCAGAGGGTTGATTTGCACGGGAGTTAAAGAATTCGTTGAACTTCTCTTGCAATTCCGTACCACTGCTAAAAGGAATTGTGACGATGATTTCTTCTTGGGAAACTCGCTGTGCTTTACCATCAAGTTGACGGGCGCGGCGTTCTATGCTCTTTAACCATTCGTACACCGAATCACCGCTAAAACTGGTTAGCCGTTCTCCCAACTTAATATGCTGTACTAGTTCGCCACTATTTGAGTTGTCAAAGTTTAGCCCGACATCGTACTTCACACAGCCAGTCAGTAGCAGAGATGTTAACAGCACGAGCCACAGAATAGGATTTCGGATGGGAAAGACTCGGTTCATTCGATTTCGACCATTTAGTGGTGAGAGAAATTTCATCTTTGCCAACACAAAACTAAATGGTCTGACTAACCACAAGAAAATCTTTCCGAAAATTGAAGAATTCATAACTATAAATCTCCCCAAAGTCAACAGATTTTGGATTTTAAATTTTGGATTTTGGATTAACCCCACCGATAAACGGATAAAGCTCAAAAATTTTAAATTTTGGATTTTGTTTCATGCCTCAACCCTTTTGGGTGAAGCATAAACCAAAAAAATCTAAAATCCAAAATCGTTCGACTGAGCGTTCGCGTAGCGTCTCGGAGAGAAGCCGAAGTCCAAAATCCAAAATTGTTATCAGCCAGGAGTTCCTGAAAAATTCAACCAAACCAAGTACGAGATGGTTAAACCAATGGCAATTAGTGCCACCCAGATAAAGCGATTATCTCTGGTATTGACCTGACTGAGGTCAACGAATTCTGGCTCGGCAGGTTTAGGCTTTTGCTGGACAGAAGATTTTGGAGACTTAGCAGGTACAGAAATTTTGAGATCGTTATCGGCTAATGCGCCCAAATCGGGGATTTCGGTCATCCATTCGCTGGGTCTTTTCAGCTTTGGTGCTTTTAAGATATAAAGCATCCGCCGCGCTTGTTTGCTGATTTCAAAATGGGCATGGCGTTTGAGTCTTTCGCAAAGAGCGATCGCATCATCCGTGCGTCCAGCCGCTTCATAAGCTGTCACTAGATGAATTTCTACTTCGCCCCCAAGACGAGAATTACGAGCTAATAGAGCGCTGGCCTTTTCTAAATTTTCTACGGCTTCACGGTATTGGCCATTCTCAAAGGCAACTTTCCCAGCCTGGTAGCGGGTTTTAGCAATTTCTAAACTTTCTGTACTCACGTCTTATACAAAAATTAGCACTATTTTCATTTTGCCAATGCCAGCAATCTTTTTGGAATCTTTTCAAAAGCTGGCAATCTGAAAGTGGATAAACTTCTAAAATTTTAAGTAAGTAGCTGCAACTATTTTCTGATTAAAAATTCCGGTATCAAATGCAGGTGAGCAAAATTATGTTGAAAATCAAGCATTCGCAACTGAATTGGCTCTTAGCAGGTATAACTTTAGCTGTGATGGGTGTAACCATTGCTCCAGCTTCCGCCCAGCGCGCGTTCGTGATTGATAGTGGTTATGGAATCAGGCGATCGCATTCCGCCCAGCGCGCATTCGTGAATGATGGTGGTTATGGAGTCAGGCAATCGTCGCCTTCTGTGGGTTCCTTTATTTATGGTAGTCCGATTCCTACACCTATGCCTGTAGACCCAACAACAGGACTAATACCACAACGCAATCATTACCGCGATTATTCCTATCCCCAATTCAGGCAAAATATTAGAAATTCCACCCTGATTAATCCGACAATTCGAGATTCAACCCTAGTTAATCCGGTAATTATCAATAATTCATGGCGTCGTACACCATTTAGTGGTGGGCGATCGCGGGTTATTATTACCTATCCCCGCTAGGAAGCAGGGGGGCAGGGGAGTAGGGGAGCAGGGGAGGTGAATATCAAAGACTCGTCCACAAGTAAAAAACGAGTTTTAATTTATCCAAAATTACAGTTACAAATTATTTTCCCAGTTTCCCCTGCCTCTACAACGTAAACTGCGAACCCAAAATCATTGTCCCAATCCCAACGTCAGTAAAGATTTCTAGTAATAGGGCGTGGGGAATGCGACCATCAATGATGTGTGCTGCACGAACTCCTTGAGCAAGCGATCGCACACAACAACTCACCTTGGGAATCATCCCACCGCTGACTATACCATTGGCAATCAACTCGCGTGCTTCGCGGATATCTACTTTCGGAATCAAAGTAGATTGGTCTTTGTAATCTTTTAAAATTCCACTGGTGTCGGTCAGTAAAATTAACTTTTCTGCACCTAATGCAGCAGCGATTTCCCCGGCTACAGTATCGGCGTTAATGTTATAAGCTTGCCCCGTCTCGTCTGCGGCGACGCTAGATACTACCGGAATATAGCCATTGCTAGCAAGGGTTTCCAAAATCTTGATATTCACATTGCTGACTTCCCCCACAAAGCCGATGCCTTCTTGACCTTGGGAACGAGCTGTAAATAGATTACCGTCTTTACCGCAAAGTCCGACAGCCAATCCACCAGCTTGGTTAATCAGGGAGACAATTTCTTTATTAACTCGACCAACTAAAACCATTTCCACCACATCCATTGTGGCGGCATCAGTGACTCGCAGACCATTCTTAAATTGTGGTTCGATGCCCAGCTTATCTAACCAACTGTTAATTTCTGGGCCACCTCCGTGGACTACAATCGGACGCAAGCCGACGCAGGATAAGAATACAATATCGCGGATAACTTTGTCTTTGAGTGCGCTATCTTTCATCGCTGCGCCACCATACTTGACAACAACAGTGCGACCGGCAAATTGTTGAATATAAGGTAGTGCTTCGCTTAGTACACGTACACGAGTGGCTTCAGCTTGCCTGATGTATTCAGAATCGTTGACCGTCATGAGGAGCCTAACAGAGAGAGTTAAAACCTATTTCAGTAAGTGTAGAAGACTTTGTAACTCCTCACAATCTCTGATGCCCAAATTTAGTACATTTGCACTATAATAACTCTAGCAATCTGGCTGGATTTGTAAAAATATGGTTGCTTGTTGTGTAGATAACACAGCAATAACAGTAATAGTGGCAGTATCTCTTTTGTAAGGAGATACTTTTAGTGGTCTTAATAAGCGCTTTATTGGAGTCATGGATATTAAAGAATTACTCAAACAGTATGCCTCTGGGGAAAGAAATTTTATTGGCATTAGTTTAAGGGATGCCAATTTACTAGGTATTAACTTGAGCGAGGCTAATTTAAGTAACTCTAATTTAAGAAATGCCGAGTTGCATGGAGCTAATCTTCAACGGACTATTCTTAAAGGAGTTGATTTACAGGGAGCAAATCTACGTTATGTAATGCTAGATGAAGCAGACTTGAGTAATGCCGATTTAACTGAGTGCAATTTTCAATATGCCAGTTTAAAAAGGGCAAAACTAACAAACTGTAAAATCTTGGAAAGCAGTTTAGAAGGTGCAAATCTAGAAGGCGCAAATCTAGAATGTGCAGAAATAGTCGATACAAGTTTCGAGGATACAAATCTCACAAATGCTAATTTAAGTAATGCTGAGATTGGAGAATCAAGTGGTTCGCCAGAATTAAGGTTGGCTATTTTGTGCAACACGATTATGCCAAGCGGCCATATTTGCAACGATAATTGTAATCCTGCTGCGATTAAAGATATTTTGTTGCAACGTTACGCATTAGGGGAACGAGATTTTACAAACAATTTCAGTTGTGTTGAATTAAGGCTTTCTGATTTGCGAGGAGCCGATTTAAGTGGTGTACAGCTTCCTGGTATAAAACTGTGGAATGGTGTTTTACAAGGCGTAAATCTAAGTAATGCAAATTTGAGTAGTGCTTGGTTAATTGAAATTTTTTTCCAAAATGCCAACTTAGAAGGTATTAATCTTGAAGAAAGCAACTTGAGTAGCTCATCTTTTAAATCAACTAAGGGACTTGCAAGAAAATAAGATACCAGTCAAACAGGGACAATGGTGATATCCCATTTGGGTAATGTTTCAGAACGCTGCCAGAAAGGTTGGTACTGTTCTAACTCTTGTGACACAACCTTAATTCCTTTTTCATAGGTGGTTTCGATCCGATGTACAATCGGTGCAATCCCTTTCCAAGTCATATTGGCACTCCAGTGTAGAGCAGCTTCAACGGAGTCTAGAATTGCGCCGTTCCAATAGTTTTCTAGCGCAGCCCAACACCGTTCTATCGGGTTGTACTTGCTATGGTACGGGGGGTAATAAATTAGTCGGATTTTTAAACCAATGGCTTGAGACAATTCAACCATACGTTTGATAAATTGCGTGCGATCGCTACGGGTTGCGGCACCGCCATCAAGGTCAATCAGCAATTCATCGAGATCGTGGTAATCGTGTTGATTCTCGTTCCACCAAGCAGTTAAACAATCGACGATAAAATCACTAGTCTCAGCTGAGTGACCAAACCCGGATTTCTCACAAGCAATAAAAAATCAATTTACATGACCTCATGTAAGACAATTATTTAATACATTATCAATTCAAATTTAGGTAGGGAGAG
>NZ_JBALDN010000023.1:0-122203 GCF_036917375.1 Nostoc sp. | reverse complement strand
GTGGTTCTTCTCTCACCTTCTGTCAAAAGTGGGCCTGTGTTCAATCAGACCTCCTCTTTTTTCTTTGATTTCGACGATTTAGTCTAAACTCCAGAAATCAGAAATAACTGAAAAGTCTAACAAAGCCTCTCCTAACGCCTCCAATTGTTCAATAGATAATCCTTTAACTCGCTCAAGAGTAGATGAATTAATCTCACCAAAACTGCGATTTAATAGACGTATAATTAAACGTTGTTCGCCTTGTTGTACAGCTTGCTCTCGATCTTGTTGATAAAGTGGTTTTAATCGCATAATTAACTCCCGATCGTCTTCTTCTGAATTTTGATTAACTTGCAAGTTTTGCCGCAAGTTATAAAGTAATTCTAGCGTTGCTCTGCGAAATGGATGATTTGATGATAGTGCTTCTAATTCATCTATGGCTTGTTTTTGTACTGTTCCTCGACCGAGAATTCTTAACCACAGAGTTTCTTGGGTGCGCGGTAACTGGTGAATCGCAACGATCGCAGTCCGCAAATACTCTGCGATAAAATGTACTCCAGGTAGCCAGTCTACCTTTTGAGTAGCACTGAATCCTGACAGCAGCGTTATAGATGCTGTTGGGGTGAGTATCTATAATTTGGGAAGTTCTAATTCTGAAATGGAAGTTTTATTGCGATTTGCTTGACGTTGTAATCCACCCCTTACTTCTAATAATTTTAACAGACAATCGCAAATTTCTTCTTTTGATGCAGCGTTACGGAAGGGTTCAAAAATAGCTGTTGTTGCGGCAAATCTTCCTAATAATCCTAGTGCTTTTAAATTCGTGCTTTGTTTTGTTAAAGGAGAAAATAAAACATCGATTTCTCGAACTTCTCCCGCCACACGGCTAGAACCTTGTACTTCTCCATAAGGTTTTAATAATTCTTCCAAATAATCTTTTGCAAATTGGTCATGGATAAATCTAGTCATTCAACCAAAAAATATTTAGGCAATAGTAAAGTCTAGTACTTATATTACCGTCAACTTAGAAGTAAGAATATCTCTAATATGTATAATTTGTAATTTATTTTAAACTTCTTTCCATCAGCATTTGAGGTTCGACACTCTCAACGTTAGCGATCGCTTCTAGCTGAGAAATTCCAGCGATCGCATCAATAATATTACCTGATTTGGCACGCAACCAAGCGGTATGAGGCGCATAAGAAAGGCTTTCTGCAACTTCATAACCCGCTTGATTAATTACCTCGCGTTGCGATTCCACATCAACGCTTTCAGCAAAGCGGATAAAAATTAATCCAGTTGGTACTGCTAAGGAAGCATTGGATTCTAATGTATAAACCGGACTTAATATACCCTGTTCTGATGGATTGGGTTCGCCTGAAAAAACTGCAATTGCACCGTCGTTAAGTCGTAAAATTGCCCCTAATACCACAGTGCCGGGTTGATTGTAATGTACTGCATAGTACCCAGGTTTACGAATGTATGATACAGCAGTACGTAGGCTTGCATCGCCACTAACGCGAATTTGTTTGGGATACTCAGAAAAGTAGTCTTTTTCAAATCTCACTTCACCAATCAGGGGTAGAGAGTACACCTGTAGAAAATACTCAACCGGAAAATAAAACATCTTTCTCAAGTTCTAATGATGTTATAGCGTTTTCAGTGGTACGAAATACATTTTTTTCATCGTAATGTACAGTTATACGCCCCTACTGATAGTGAAGATTCTTAAAACAACCTGATTTTGAATCCTCTCTTTTCTGGAAAGACTAATTGAAGGTTTGTATGAACTTAAATAAATTAAATTCTGTATTGTAATACACATATAACACATGAAATCAAAAGCATCCATAAAGTAAACGTAAGCCTAAGATGGTTACAGCAAGCTTTAAAAGTAAGGCATAATACGGTTTCTCAATACCCAATTCCCAATTTTCAAAACATTTAGGAGATTAAACAATGGTTCAGCTTCGCTATGGTGGACAGAATGGACAACAGTATGAATTTGCGATCAGTAACGAACACGTTGTCGTCCGTACCGAAAGCCGCAGCACTATTGTTGGTGCAAGATCCTTTGAAGTCGCACCTGTATCACCCATAGCTCGCAGTATCCTCAATCAATTTGAGTTAAAAACACGGTTTCGGCAAGCGGGTGTAGAAATTTTGCAAGCAAAAGTTCCAAATCAGGGTGTCGCTTTGCGCGATCGCGCCCGTGAAATACTCAACAATGAGTCCGAAGTCCAATTTGCCGGACGTGTCCTAATCGATCCAGTATCCCAACAACCTGTAGTTTACACTGAAAACCTTTTTGTTAAATTTGATAGCGAAGAATCAAGTGTCTGCCAAGAGGTTTTAAGACGTTACAACTTAACAATTAAACGCCAACTTGAATATGCACGAAATGCTTATTTTGTCAGTGCCCCTGCAAATACTGGTATAGCCGTCTTTGACATTGCCGAGAGACTTCTAAATGAGGAATCAGTTGAACTGTGTCATCCCGAACTAGCACGTGAGTCACGCCAACGTCAGGTTTTCCCGCAGCAGTGGCACTTAAAGCAAACAACAATTAATGGTAAGACAATTAACGCCCATGCCAACGTTGAAGCTGCTTGGAAGTTGAGCAATGGCACTGGGACAATTATTGCAATTATTGATGATGGTGTGGATCTCGATCATGAAGAGTTCCGTTCTTCTGGCAAGATTGTTGCCCCGCGTGATGTCACACGTAAAACGAACAATCCCAGACCGGGAAACGATAATAACCACGGTACATCTTGTGCAGGAGTAGCGTGTGCAAACGGTAACTTTGGGGCATCTGGTGTAGCACCGGGTGCAAAGCTCATGCCGATTCGTTTAGCTTCGGCGCTGGGATCGCAGGATGAAGCAGATGCTTTTGTTTGGGCGGCTCAAAATGGTGCAGATGTTATTTCTTGCAGTTGGGGGCCAGCAGACGGTACTTGGTTTGAGCCAGACGATCCCGCACACAAGCAAAAAGTACCTTTGCCTGATTCCACACGACTTGCTATGGACTTTGCAATCAATAAAGGGCGCAACGGCAAGGGCTGTGTAATTTTATTCGCAGCTGGCAATGGTAACGAAAGCGTTGATAACGACGGCTACGCCAGCTATCAAAAGGTGATTGCGGTGGCAGCTTGTAACGACTACGGCACAAGAAGCGCTTACAGTGACTTCGGTCAGGCGGTTTGGTGTGCTTTCCCCAGCAACAATGGTGATATTTCTCAAACCACTGGAATTTGGACAACCGATCGCTCTGGTGTACTTGGCTATAATTCGGGTAATCGAAATCTGGGTGAGGCTTTAGGCAACTATACGAACGAATTTGGCGGCACTTCTAGTTCCTGTCCAGGTGCAGCAGGTGTAGCAGCCTTGATTCTTGCCAGAAACCCAAATCTGCGTTGGGATGAAGTGCGAGACATTTTTAAACGCTCCTGCGATCGCATCGATCAAGCTGGAGGTAAATATGATGCCAATGGTCGCAGCCCTTTCTACGGTTACGGTCGAATCAATGCTCTGAAAGCTGTAGAATTAGCCAAGCCACCGCAAACATCACCCATCAGCAGATTCCAAGCAGTGCAAGATGTGCCAATTAACGATCTACAAACATCAACATTATCGGTGGCGATCGCTAATACCACCCTCTTAAAATCTATCAAAATTAATGTAGATATCGAGCATACTTATATTGGGGATCTTATAGTTACTCTCCTTCCTCCGGTGCAAACAGGCATACTTCCCATAAACCTGCACGATCGCCAGGGTGGAGCTACAGATAATATCAAAACAACCTATGACGAAGTAAACACCCCTAAACTTGCTGCTTTTAAAGGTAAAAGTCCCCAAGGAACCTGGACTCTGGAAGTTGCAGATAAAGCTGAAGGAGATACAGGAAAAATTCGCAGCTTAACCATTGAAATGGGATTTTAAACCCAGCGTATTAGACATAAGAGTGAAAAAAAAATGAATGTAGAGACGTAGCACTGCTCATAGCCCGGATTTCTCACAAAGAGATAAGAAAAGGGTTAAAAAACTGCGAAAATGTATATATGATAAGCATTTCACCAGCTAAGTGTAAACACAATAAAAGACAATTATCTCCGTCGGATCGATAAGCTCATTTAAGATTTTAGCAGTTTACTCAAAAATTAATGATTTTGTTAGGGAAAATATATGATTCCATCAAATAAATATCTTGATTTTAACCTAAAACTTATACATCGAATAATAAATGATCGGATAAAATTTCTAACTCGTTTAACATCTTTAGAACCTCAAGATGAATTGCGAACAGAATTAGGTTCTATACTTTTGGAGACTTATAGTGGTACTCGACTGTATATTGATGTAGATGAAGGTATGGCAAATATTCTACTTTTCGATGCTAGCGATCCAAGTCAACCAATTAATCAAAACATCAAGGCAATTACTTATAAATATTTAATTTTTCCGAGGATGGAAGGCCAAGATTCACTTGCATCTTTACTGGTTCAGCCTATTTCTGATATTGAAGTTATTTCCCGCGATAATGAAGATTATGGTTTTTATAGTATGTGTGGTTTTAGACTGAACTTTCCTAATGGTAAATCTTTATGTATCGGTACTTATTTAACTGCTGAGAAAATACCAGGGGCTTGGATTTTAATGCCTGAAGAAGTGGATGTGAATTTGCGCTATCAAGCCATTACAGCAAAATCCGAATAAATCTCAAAATTGCTCAATTGACATTTAGCAGCAATGAATTCCAAAAAATCAATTTACAAGTAAATCATTGCGTAGCTTAACCCACACCTCAAATTTTAAGTGCGTTAGGACGAATGTCCGTAACGCACCCTACAAAACTAAAATCGATATGACAATCTGTTATACCAATTTGAAAAATGATTAAGACAGATGGATTAATTGAACCCGCAAATAAAAAGCGATTCTTAATCCAAAATCTAAAATCTAAAATCCAAAATGGTATTAGCTTTGAGTCACAGCCTCTTTCGCCAAGAACTTCTCTAATTCTGTCAGCGCATCAGCATCAACCTTAGTTTGCATCGGGCAGAACTTCGGCCCACACATCGAACAAAACTCAGCAGTTTTATAGATATCTGCTGGCAAAGTTTCATCGTGATATTCCTTAGCTCTTTCTGGATCGAGTGATAATTCAAACTGACGGTTCCAATCAAAGTTGTAACGCGCTTTAGAAAGTTCATCATCTCTATCCCTTGCACCAGGGCGATGTCTAGCAATATCAGCCGCATGAGCCGCTATTTTATAAGCAATCAACCCATTCCGCACATCTTCGGCATCTGGTAGACCCAAATGTTCTTTAGGTGTTACATAACACAGCATTGCAGTACCGTACCATCCAGCCATCGCGGCTCCAATGGCTGAAGTGATGTGGTCATAACCGGGAGCAATGTCTGTCACCAATGGCCCCAACACATAGAAAGGTGCTTCAGAACACTCTTCCATTTGCTTACGGACGTTGAACTCAATTTGATCCATTGGCACGTGTCCAGGCCCTTCCACCATCACCTGTATATCATCTTCCCAGGCTTTGCGAGTTAGCTGTCCGAGGGTTTTTAATTCAGCTAATTGTGCTTCATCTGAGGCATCATGGGTGCAACCAGGACGCAGAGAATCTCCTAAACTGAAGGAGACATCATACCTTTTGAAAATCTCAATAATGTCTTGGAAGTGGGTATAAAGCGGGTTTTGTTTGTGGTGATGCAACATCCACCGTGCCAAAATACCGCCGCCGCGAGAGACAATACCAGTCAGCCGGTTTCTCACCAAAGGCAAATGCTCAAGCAAAATCCCAGCGTGGATAGTTTGATAGTCTACTCCTTGCTGGGCGTGCTTTTCGATGATATGGAGAAAATCATCAGCAGTCAGATTTTCAATTGTGCCGTGGACGCTTTCTAAAGCTTGGTAAACCGGTACTGTACCAATGGGAACAGGGGAAGCCTTGATGATGGCGGTGCGAATTTCATCTAAATTACCACCGCCTGTGGACAAATCCATCACGGTATCAGCGCCGTACTTCACCGCCAGATTCAGCTTATCCACTTCTTCCTGAAGATTAGAAGAGTTAGGAGAAGCACCGATATTAGCATTTACCTTACATTTAGAGGCGATGCCAATAGCCATCGGCTCTAAGTTAGTGTGATTAATATTAGCCGGGATAATCATTCTTCCCCGCGCTACTTCCTCACGAATGAGATCGGCCGGGAGATTTTCCCGTTGGGCGACGTAGTGCATTTCTTCGGTGATAACACCTTGGCGGGCGTAGTGCATTTGAGATACATTAACCTGCCCACGTCGTTTAGCAACCCATTCAGTCCGCATATTGTAATTCCTCAATAAACAGCTTCCCTCCGCTGGTATTACCCAGACTCAGGTGTTAAGGGTGTGATCTCAGCCTGGTTATGTAGGCACCCCTAGCATGGATGTAGTGTAGCACCTTGGTTATGTCTGGGAGCAAAGGTGTTAACAATTTATGAGGTAACACAATTTTGGATTTTAGAGTTTAGGCGCGAATTTCATTTGCACAAGGACGACCCTGTTCAATATCGGTAATATTAGCAAAAGTTGTTTCGGCAATATTGTAGAGAGCTTCTGCTGTAAAAAAGGCTTGATGTCCGGTAATCAGTACATTGGGGAACGTTGTCAGACGCTGGAAAATATCATCTTGAATAATTTCTCCAGACAAATCCTCAAAGAACAATTCCGATTCTTGTTCGTAGACATCTACAGCAAGATAGCCAATTTTACCAGATTTCAATCCCTCAATTACAGCTTGGGTATCAATCAGCGCTCCTCGACTAGTATTAATTAGCATCACACCTGGCTTAATCTGTTCTATAGCCTCAGTGTTAATTAAGTGATGGGTTTCAGGAGTCAGGGGGCAATGCAGGGAGATAATATCGGAATTGGCAAATAGCTCAGGTAGTTCTACATACTTTCCACCCAGCGCTTCCAATTCTGGATTGCGATAAACATCATAGGCGAGTATGTGACAGCCAAACCCTTTCATAATCTGTCCTAAAATCAGACCGATTTTGCCAGTGCCGACAATTCCCACTGTGCGCTCATGCAAATTAAATCCCAACAGTCCATCTAAAGAAAAATTGCCTTCTCGAACACGGTTGTAGGCACGATGAATTTTGCGATTTAGGCTTAAAATCAATCCTACGGCGTGTTCTGCCACCCCATAAGGTGAATAGGCGGGAACACGCACAACGGTAATTCCTAAGTCTGCTGCGGCTTGTAAGTCTACATTGTTAAACCCTGCACAGCGAAGGACAATCAGACGAGTTCCCCGTGAGGCGAGAAGTTCTAAAGTTGGGGCATCAACCTGATCGTGGACAAATACGCAAACCGCTGGAAATCCAGCAGCCAGGATAGCCGTATCCCGATTTAAACGGGGTTCAAAAAATACTAACTCGTGTTGGATGGGAGAATTTGCAGCTGACAAAAACTGGCGATCGTAGGCTTTTGTACTGAAAACTGCTACTTTCATGCAAAACCTCAGACTTATGTATGCTGCACGGTGTTCGAGTACATAATACGTTGACGCTTAGAAAAGCGATGTCTACAACGAGCGTAGCTGAGGCATTTTTGAATATTTTTTAATCGTTTACTCTGGCAGGATAAGTTAAATAAACGATGTCTACGACGGTCACTGAGCGGCTGGTGAGCGGAGTCGAACCATGTCGTTCGCGGAGCGTCTCGTAGAGAAGTGCGGGCTACACCTACGCACTCCAGCACTCTCAATTAACAGGTATGATGGGGCGATCGCCTTTCTGAAACCTGCTCCATGATTGTTGTAAAGCAGCAGGAGCAGGATTCTTCGCATCATAAACAACAATCACATTAGTTAGTGGGCGTCCGGCGGGGACTAAAATTTTACCGTTAGCAGCAAAAGCTTTCGATGCACCACCATCTAAATTCATTGCTTCGTGACAGCCGATTGCTTTCATTGCTTGCGCTTCTTGCTGTAAAGTTAATCCACTATCGAAATTAATCAAAAATAGCTTTTTACCATCAGCAGGAAACCCGATTGCAGTTCGTGCGCCAGTACCTAAAACACCAGGATCTTTAAATCCTTCAACATCCGGCCTCAGCCAAATTTGTCCCTGTCTCAACAGTCTAGGCCCGCAGGTAATAGACAACCAATGTTGATTCCATTCCGGTTTACCGTCAACCCGTGCTGTTACCATTTCCGGTTTATTACCAGCTCGCAATCCCAAGGTAGTGCCAAAATTTTCCCACTGGCTGTATTTGATAAATCTTCCTGCTGCTACCATGTTACCCATCACTGTTTTCTGGGCATTCTTGGCAAAAAAAGTACCATTAGCAACGACAGCGGCGCGATGACGAGCCACTAGGTTATTAAATTCTTCATCACCACTAGTTTTTTGATTAGTATTAGCTAAAGTTGCATTATTCGCTAAACCAATAGTAATAAAGGTTTTGGGGTCAGTGAGGTCTATAATAGTTTGATAAAAAGAGAAACCATTTACCTTACCCCTCTTCACTTGTACAGTTTGAGCGGCTGCGGGGAGTGCCAATGTTAATCCTTGTGCCAAGACAGCACCTCCTAAAAACAAGAAAGACCGTCGGCAGATTTTAGAACTTGGCATAATCAACTCTTAACTATATTGTTCTTATTAGGATGCCCAAATCTTTGGATAACTTCGTCTTGTTCCTAGCCTCTAGGCTGGGAATGTACTTAAAAGAGGCTCTGCCTTTTGTCAAGCTACTGGAGGCGGAGCTTCCCAGGCTGGGAACCAGTCAGATGCACATAACAAGACTGCCCTCTAGTTCGCCCAAGTAACGGTAGGACTACAGGGGTTAAATACAACAGGTTTCAAGGGAGGTAAAGTACACAACCATTCGTCTCAAAGCCTGATGTGAAACGTGTTTTACTCCTGGATTCTGCTGTATATCCAGCTTCACAAAGAAAAAGTATAAGTCAGGAAGATGTTTATGAGTAGCTTAGTCTTATTATTAATTGGTTTAGGAACATTATTCTTGGTTTTCAATACTAAAGATGAAATTCATCGCATTACTGCTATGGTCAGCGGCATAATTCTTTTGATTTGGGGTTTGGCTCTAGCTCCCTTGTCATTTCAATTACTAATTGAGATTGTTTCAGTTTTAGCAGCTTTCTCTGTTTGTATGCGTTGTTTAGGTTGTGGTTTTAACCGCGATTGATTTTTCACTTGATAACTTATAAGTTGAAACTAAGATTTATAAATTCTGCTTCTATTGTTAAAAGAGAATTCAGAAGTCAAATGTCCCATGCCCAATCATTACCGATATATTATTTTTTACAAACCATACGGCGTTCTCAGCCAGTTTACAAAAGATGCCCCCACCCATAGCACCTTAAAAGATTATATTGATGTGTCTGATGTGTATCCTGTGGGACGCTTAGATTGGGATAGTGAAGGATTGCTGCTGTTAACAAACGATGGACAATTACAACATCGCCTCGCCCATCCGCGTTTTGGGCATAAACGTACTTACTTGGTACAGGTAGAGCGAATTCCAGATGCAGATGCTATCAAAAAGTTGCAAACAGGTGTGGAAATTCAAGATTACCGCACTCAACCAGCAGAAGTTAAGCTCTTATCAGAAGAACCACAGCTACCTGAACGCACTCCACCAATTAGATTTCGTAAAAATGTACCGACAGCTTGGCTGGAAATGACTTTAACAGAGGGAAAAAACCGTCAAGTACGGCGCATGACTGCGGCTGTTGGGTTTCCGACTTTGCGACTGGTCAGGGTTAGCATAGGTCATCTACAATTAGATGACTTACAATTGGGTCAATGGCGCGACCTCACCGCTTCCGAAATCTATAATTTTAGTAAATCGAAAAGTTTTCCCCAAAAAGCCGCCTTATCAGAGAAATTCGCTAATAATTCTAAAGACTCGATACGCTAGAGATTTCCAACATTACTAAATTTCTTTATACCGCGAATTACCAGCCAAGCTCCTCCAGAGGAGATCAATAACAAGGGTGTTAACCAATCACCCCAACGCACATATAAAGTTTGTGTCTGTCGCCGATAAATTGTTTCAGCATGAGTTTCGTAAGTATTATATCCAGACATCCACAAAGTTCTGCCATGAGGATCTACAAAAGCTGAATATCCGGTATTAGTTGCTCGTGCTGACCAGCGATCGCTTTCAATTGCCCGCATGATATCCTGTGCATGATGCTGGAATGGCATGGATGCAGTGTAATGGGCATCGTTAGAAGAACTGACAATAAATTGTCCACCCGCAGCCGCTTGACGGCGAAATTGTTCCGGAAAAGCAGATTCATAACATATACTAGCGATCGCCCGACCAAAAGGAGTGTCAAATAGCTGATTTGCTGAACCAGGAACTTGGTGCGCATCCAAAGGCGACAAGCGCTGAACTATTTTGCCTAAAATGCCTTCTAAGGGAATATATTCTCCCAAAGGCACTAGTTTGGACTTATCGTAGCGGCTGACAATTTCACCTTTACTGTTAAAAGTAAACAAACTAATTGTATAACTATCTCCCCGTTCGCCAAAAGCCCCAATCCAAGCAACTACGCCTTTTTCCTTCACAGCTGCGACTAAGGCCGTTTCCAGCAAATTACGCTGGAAAATAGGTAAGGCTCCTTCTGGGGTCAGGACTGCATCTACACCTTGGTCTGCTAAAGTTAGATATCCATTAGTGTAATTTTCTTGAGCGCGACGAAACCCTTCGGAACTTCGTAAAAGTCGGTTCGGGATATTACCCTGAACAATCCCCACTTTCAGGGCTGCTTCTGGTAATTGGGCGATAGGACGGCTATATAAGATAAAACCTATGAGGTGTAGGGTAATTAATAATCCTGTGGCGGTAGCTAAGTATTTATTAACGAACCGCAGAGGCGCGGAGGACACAGAGGAAATTTTGGTGTCTTGGCGGTTTATATACGCTTCAGCAATTAACCCATTCACAGCAACGATCGCTGCTGTCACAGTATTAGGCCCAGACAGTTGACCCAGATGTACAATTACGAGATTATGCGGACTTTGAGTGTAAGCAAGGGAACTCCACCACAAAGGGCCCGCACTCCACAAACTCTCTAAGCCACACCAGACGGCTGTACCAATCAGTACACGTAACCACGGTTTTTGTCCGCCCAGGCGAACCATTACAGCTGCCCAAATACTAACGAATACTCCACCCAAGACACTGATAAATCCCCAACAAAAAAGCGTAATTGCCAAGCTTGGCAACCAAGGAACGCCCAACCATGTCATCGGATGAATTCCGGTAATCCAGAATAGGGCAACACTGTGAAAACCAATACCCCAGAGGAAAGCCGGGGGGAATTTGTTTTTACTTTTGGCTGAAGTGACAACTAGCACCCATAAAGGAACTATGGCAATCCAAGCCAATAACCATGCACCTACTGGGGCTACAGTTAGCCCCATTAAAATGCCGCTAGCTAAGGCGATTAAATAAGGGAGTAAGGCGGTTAACCTCTCCCCCTGCTTTTTATTCTGCTTCTTCTGCATCGCCAGCATCAGGTGGAACTATTGCCACTCCGGTAATGGCGTCGTCTTCATCTAAACGCTGCACTCTGACTCCAGTTGCCGATCGCGATTGGATCGAAATTGCATTCACAGCTTGACGGATGATAATACCGCGATTTGTCACCATCATGATTTCATCATCATCGTTGTTGACAATGCGTAGGGTTGCTAGCTTGTCTTTGGTTTTGCGGTTTTTAAACTTGGTTGCCATTAAACCCTGACCAGCACGATTTTGCAACCGGAACTGGGCTACAGGTACGCGCTTACCATATCCTCCCATTGTAATTACCAACACCCAAGGGCCAACAATGCCACTGCTAGGCACTTCTGCGGACTCTTCAGTAATTTCGGTAATTTCGATATCTTCTGTTTCGATAATTTCGATATCTTCTGTTTCGGCTGTTTCGGCTTCTATAACTGCATCCAAAGTTTCAAGAATTGCTGCGGGGAGAATATCCATACCCACGAGTTCATCTTTATTTTTGAGTTTCATGGCTTTCACCCCACGAGTTGCCCTACTTAAAGGACGCAGTTGTTCGTGGTTGCATCGGAAGTGAATCGCCATGCCGTTACGAGAACCAATGATTACACTATCCTCGACTCTAGCGCGTCTCACCCAGCGGAGTTGGTCGCCTTCTTCTAAAGAAATGGCAATCAAACCATTGGCGCGAATGTGACTAAAAGCTGCCAATTCGGTTTTCTTGATATTGCCACCTTTGGTGAGCATAACCAGATATTCTTCACTGCTAAACTCGTCAACCGGTACAATCGAGGTGATTTTTTCCTCTTTAGGAATCGGTAGCATTTGCACAATTGGTGTGCCGCGACTGGTACGCGAACTCGCTGGAATTTGATAAGCTCTCAGGCAATAAACAACACCACGCTCACTAAAGAATAAAATACTGTCGTGATCGCAGCAAGTTAAAAAATGCTCAATGGTATCATCATCTTTCACCTTGGCTGCGGCTTTGCCTCTGGTAGCACGGCTTTGGGCTTCAAAGGTGTTAACTGGCATCCGTTTGATGTAGCCTTGCTCTGTCACCAGAATTATCGCTTTTTCATTGGCAATGAGGTCGCGATCGTCTAATTCGCCTTCCCCTGGTAAAATCACCGTGCGGCGGGGTGTAGCAAAGCTAGTTTTCAGTTGTGTGACTTCGGTTTCAATGATTTCTAGCACTCTCTCCCGACGGGCCAGAATATCTTGCAAGTCGGTAATCTTCGCTTGTAATTCTTCGTGTTCCAAACGAATTTTGTCTGCTTCTAAGGCAGTCAAGCGGCGCAATTGCATTTGCAAAATCGCATCTGCTTGTACTTCTGAGAGTCCGTAAGTTGTGATTAATTCGCCTTTAGCTGTGGGTGCATCGGGAGCATGACGAATTAAGACAATAATTGGATCTAAATGAGACAGGGCTATTAATAACCCTTGCAGAAGATGATCGCGTTCCTCGGCTTTCCGCAGTTCGTAGCGGGTGCGTCTGGCAATGGATTCGATGCGGAAATCCAAGAAGACGGTTAAGAACTGCTTGAGGGTGAGTACTTGAGGTTCGCTATTCACCAACGCCAGCATATTTGCGCCGAAGTTGGCTTGAAGTGGCGTTTGCTTGTAGAGGTTGTTCAGCACGACGCGGGGATAAGCATCACGCTTGAGTTCGATCACAATTCGCATCCCGTCGCGATCGCTTTCATCCCGGATATCTGCGATGCCCTCTAGACGCTTCTCGTTCACCATTTCGGCGATTTTTTCAATTAGCGCCGCTTTGTTGGTTTGATAGGGCAATTCGGTGATGATAATTGCTTCTCTATCTGGGCGTCCCCGTTGTTCAACGGTTTCAATGTTAGCGACACCACGCATGGTAATAGAACCACGCCCGGTAGTATAAGCTTCTCGAATGGCTGATGTTCCCAAAATCTGCGCCCCAGTTGGAAAGTCTGGGCCGTGAACATACTGCATTAATTCGAGATCGGTGATTTCGGGATTGTGGATTACTGCCACCAAAGCATCGATCAATTCGCCCAAGTTGTGGGGGGGAATGTTGGTGGCCATGCCCACGGCAATCCCAGAGGAACCGTTAAGCAATAACTGGGGAATCCGTGCGGGTAAGACTGTCGGTTCTTGCTGGGAACCGTCGAAGTTATCGGCAAAGTCTACGGTTTCATACTCAATGTCGTGGAGTAGACCAGCACTAGTTAAAGCTTGCAACCGACATTCGGTGTACCGCATGGCGGCTGGCGGATCGTTGTCTACCGAACCAAAGTTACCATGCCCGTTAACTAGGGGCGATCGCATGGAAAAATCCTGTGCCATCCGCACCAAGGCATCATATACTGCGGTGTCGCCGTGGGGGTGATATTTACCCAATACTTCACCGACGACACGGGCGCATTTCTTAAAAGGGCGATCGTGGAGCAGACCTAGCTCGTGCATTGCGTAGAGAATGCGACGATGCACAGGTTTTAGACCATCCCTGGCATCTGGCAGCGCCCGACCCACTATCACGCTCATGGCGTATTCCAGATAAGACTGCGACATTTCGTTTCGCAAGTCTGTCGGGATAATCCTCTCCTGTGAGGTTGTCATAACCTAAAAATCTCCAAAAATCGTAGATTTTAGCTTTTTTACTCAACAAAGCGCAAAATTATTCTAAATTGCTCTTGAATAATTGCTATAATTTGATACAATCTTAGCATATATTGCTTTTTTATGCCTGGGCAGCTAACTCAAGCGTTTTAGTATAGTAGATGCTCCTTGCTTTGATCTAAGTTGTAGTTTGATCGCTTCTAATGGTAGCTTAGGTGAAGCGGCCGCAGAACCAAACAATTTAGTTATATTAGTTAGTTTTGCTAATTTTCACCCAACCTGCGGATCAGTATTTAGTCCGGTTTAATCCAGCCTTTGATAATTGCTTTACCAATATTGATATAGGAATTATCAAAAAACTCTTCAATTGCAGTTTCACTAAGTCCCTGTAATGCACCAATAGCGCGACGCTTCAAGCTAGGAGTAGTCTCATCATTTACATAAGCAATCTTCTCACTTTCATTAGCAGTAGGATTATTTTGCTCAAATTGTTTTATAAGCTGTTGTATTTCAGTAGATACATCAGCAAGAGTTTGTTTTTGCTCAGATGTGTAAATGTTTTGGTTTGCTTGTTGCCGTGCATTATCTTCCATTTTGTTGGCAAAATTGCTAATATTTGGTTGATGTAAATTATTGTTATATATGTCTGACATAATTTTCTCCACATTGACATTGATAGGTCTTGTTGCTTGCAGCTTAATAATTTCTAATATATCCATACTGTGCTGACGGTAAAAATTAATCTCATCATCTTTAGCTTGAAGGTCTCTCCGATATTTAGCTTCTAAAAACTTAACATTAGTTTCATACAACTCTTTGAAACCAGTTTCAATAGCACCTTTAATTACACCAGTGTTAATGACTGATTCAATATTCACATCTAATCGGACAATTAATGTGTTACTTTTACGTTCAATTCCTTGAATATCAATGTTGTGTTCAGGATATTGCTGACGTAATTCGTTAAATGATTTGAAAAATGCTTTCCAATCAATGCCATCTGTAAAAGTTAAATCGATAGTTTCTAATGCTTTTTCAATAATTTTGATGCGTTCTGTAAACTCATTAGGCGCAAAAATACTATTTATGTCTATGGGCCGACGCTGGTCAAACTTATCCAGTTCATAATTAAACTGGTAATAAATATAATCACATTTTACATTATTTAGATTAGTAGAAGAATCAATATTCCAACTCTCTATACACGCTCCAGTAAAATTAGCATAATTAAAATCTGCGCTAATAGCTTCCAAATAACTCAAATTTGCATTTCTTAAATCTGCATAGCTTAAATCGGCGTACTTAAAATCAACTCCTTTCAAATCCGAGCCATAGAAGTTGGCTTTATTCATATTAATATTTATTAAATTTATTTTTCCTTTGGAATAATTTAACATTTCTAATCCTCGAAATAAAGTAAGCATAATAAGAATAACCAAAGAGAAACGGATTATTATATAGAATATAAATTCTGCACTAGATAGATTGATTTTAAATAATAAGTTATGCCCAAAAAAATCTGTTAAATGCTTTGTCAAATTAGTTTGTTGAAGAAAAAGAGTTACCAATAAAGATACGAGAGATGCAAGAAGTCTCCAAGCCTTTTTTTGGTTTCTTATAGATATTTCATAAACCAGATAAACTCCACTAAGATCCACATCTATATTTGGATTTGCTGCTCGCCAGTCATTCCAAGCTGTAACTCCCTCTGAAAGTTTATTAAGATGAATTTTATTTGCCATTATACAAAAATTAAACTAAGTAAATTAATTTATTATAGGCAATATAAATTATAAGTTTTAAACTTATGAGAAAATAAATGAGGCTGGTAATTTTGAGCAAAAGCACAATCGCAATAGGAAAAAGAGGGTAATTGCTGTATCAATAGCAATATAAAACCAATAAACTTTAAGGTGCAAAGGCTGTTGTTGATGAACTCAAAAGCTTACACTTACAAGTGAGAGAGGTGTGGGTAGTTCAGTGAATCATGTTTGGTCTACAGGGAGCGATCAGTTGCTGGTTTAGTACATTGAAAACGTTTGTAAAATTTTTTTCGCCTGGGCAGCTAACTCAGGCGCTTGTTCAATCTGTAGCTTCTCTCTGGGATTTGAGTTGAGATGCGATCAGAGGAACTTTCGGGGCAAGAAAAAATCCAACCAAACTGGCAAAAAGGATTGGCGTAAAGGGACTCAAGTTAGTCAGTTTTGACAGTAGCAAAGTCGTACTTATCGGTGTGCGGGTTACAGCTGCGTTGACAGCCGCCATTGTACAAATCATGGCAAGGGCAGGATCGAGTCCCGGAATTAAGACTGCCACTGCTTTACCAATGCAAGCACCAGTGAAAAATAGGGGAATGATGAATCCACCGCGCCACCCACCTGTTACCGTAATGCTAATGGCAGCCATTTTCCCAAGAGCTAGAGTTAAGAGAAAAACAGCACCAAAGTTAGCATTCAGGACTGAATCTAACTCTTCATGTCCAAAATAACGGGTAAGGGGTAATAAAACTGCTAAAATGCCAAGTCCCACTCCTGCTAGTGTTGTCCGTACATAAATGGGAACAGAAGTTGGTGAAACGGCTTGCCAAAAGGCATCGCAGCCGCGAAAAATACCCATAAAAATCCATCCCGCCACTGCCCCGATAATTCCAAACGCGATCGCGATCGCAAAATCATCAATCCTTTCTAAGTGATACTGAGGAAAATGCCAAGTGGGGGCAATACCTAAATGTGTAATTGCTGCAAACACCAGATAGCTAGCGCAACTCGAAACAATAGCTGGCATTAAGGCTTCGTAATATTCCACAATATGCTCGTGGTGCAAAATCTCCAAAGCGAATATCGCACCGCCAAGAGGTGCGCCAAACAAGGCAGTGAAGCCAGCCGCCATTGCTGCTAAACTCATAGTTCTGAGGTCTTCACCTTGGAGTTTTAAGCGATCGGCAATCCAAGTACCAAAAGAACCTGTTACCTGTACCAGTGGCGCTTCTGGGCCAGCACTACCGCCTGCCGAGATGCTGACTAGAGAAGCAAGAATCATTGAAGGATTTTTGCGAACATCTAGGCGTCCGCCACGAAAATGAATATTATCAACAATCACGGCGATTTCACCGGGATTTCCCAAAAAATGAATCACCAGACCGATAACTAAACCGCTAAGTGGCATCACTATCAGCAGGCTAAAACCCTCAAATCGCTGGAGTCTGTGAGTTAAAAACTCTAGAACATTCCAGTACAACGCCGCAAATAGGCCACCAGCAGTCCCTACGACTATCCAGCGGATAACCCACTGCGAAATCATTAGAGGATTACGCTTTACCAGTCCAAAAAGTTGAGCAAATGTCCAGCGTTGAGTTTGATTGCTAGCGGGGGGCTTGTTTGGTAACACTGCTTATTTCCTATTGGTGAAACCGAGAGTACTGAATATTTACGCTTTTTATGGTAAAGGCTATTTAGTTTAGTGAATTATTTATTTCTTGTATTTACTATATTTCAATATTATGTATGCAGCAAAACCCGCATTTTTAGTGAATGCCTACCTCTACGATGACGCATATATACAAATAGATAAAGTCGAGCTAAGTAAATATTCTATATTGAGTTAGTTATAATGTTATTTTAGATATTTCCTATTTTGAAGCCAAATACCCAAGGGTGAAAGACAAAAATTCCTTTCCCTATAGCCCATCAAGTGTTCCCTATTTTCTAATTAGTAAGACTAGCCCTTTTAAGGTGAGCATATGTACTATCGAGGTTTTTACGGCATTTTAGGCTTCGGCTGGAATTGAACAAAGAATTTATGGATTAAACTCTAAATTTTTGGACTGTAAATTAAGCGATCGCAACCGCCAAAACACCAAAAATGGCTTAACATATCATTTCTTTAATAGTACAAACGTTCACCTTGAAAGGGCTAGTAGTAAGACTTACGCATTGACAAAATAACTAAATTATGAGTTGTGGATTTTCGACATTCAAGCTCAATTTTTCAACTCTTTTCTTTTTTAGCAATGTCTATGGCAGATGTTTGCCTATGTGACTGATAAAAGATGATTGAAATTAGCTTGAAACTAGTTTTTTTGTGAATCTACACACTGATGAATTTTAGACGGACTTAAGACTTAGATAGTCCTAAGTGCTTGGATAAGTAATATTTGCAGGCCGATTGAAAGGAGGATATTCATCAAAAATTTCTAACCTTCAAGAGTGAGAAAAGTATGTCGAAAGCCTCAAATTTCGGCGAATTTTTGTGCCTTCAAGCACTAAAAGTTGAAAACTTAAAGTTACTGCCAAACATCTATTAAGGAAAAAGAAAGTAATGACACATACTATCATTGGAACCAATGGAAATGACACCCTATACGGCACTAACGACCCCAACATAATTAACGGTAAAGCTGGGAATGATATCATCATCACAGGTTATGGTGCCAACGATACTTTAACGGGTGGGGGCGGCAAAGATAAATTTATTTTTTATAAGTCAGGCGGCGGCACTGATATAATCACTGATTTCGGTGGTGTAGGTAAAGGAGCAAATCCAACAGCAGCAGTAATTGCGGAAGTCGATACGATCGAATTTTTGGATGAACTGACTGCGCGAAATTTGCTACTTACCCAAAATGGTAACAATGTAGAGATAACTTTTGAAAACGTATATGACACCACAAAAATCATTTTACAAAACTTCAAACTAGAAGACTTGGATAACCTGAAAGCTTCTGGTACAAGACCAGCCATAGGCAATATCTTGTTTAATGGGTTTGAGGAAACTAGTATCACTGATAGTTTTGATGTCCTGGATGCCAACTCTACTGATACAAGCATCGGCATCAAGAACACAGTAACCTTCCTCAATGACCTGAATAACAACATTACAGGTTTAGACAACTCAGATGATGTGGTGAATGGTCAGGGAGGCGATGACAAAATAGATGGGTTAAGTGGTGACGATTTGCTGCGGGGTGGTACGGGCAACAATACTCTCATTGGTGGTCTGGGCAATGATACCCTTGATGCTTCCTATTCTTCTGGAAATAACATTCTCACAGGAGATGCAGGGGATGAATACCTTGATATTAGCTACTCTACTGGCAACAATACGGTTTCAGGTGGAGATGGCAATGATTACTTTTACACCCTTGAAGTTCAGGGTAGCAACATTCTAAATGGAGAGGATGGCAATGACTCCTTCAGTTTGTTTGTTCCATATACAGCTCCCTCTTCCTTAGCAACTCAAACAGTAGACGGAGGGACAGGTGACGATTTGTTAACCGTCAATTCCAATACGACTGAGGCAATCACTTCGACTTTCAATCATGCTACTAATACTGGCTCGATTACAAAAGGCACATATCAGATTAACTATAAGAATATTGAACGATTAAATATCTCCGGCACAGACTACAATGATTACATTGTGGGGAGCAATGGCAACGATACCATCAGACCTAGTCTTGGTAACGACACTTTAACGGGTAGCGGTGGCAAGGATACATTTGTTTACGACTCTTATAACTCGGCTACAATTAGTGATATAATTACTGATTTCGGTGGAGTAGGTAAAGGAACTAATCCAACAGCAGCAGTAATTGCCGAAGTAGACACCCTAAATTTTACTGGCGACGGCTTAACTGCTCAAAATTTAGTGCTGACTCAGAATGGCAGCAATCTAGAAATCACCTTTGACGCGGACAATAGTCCCAAAATCATCCTACAAAACTTTGCTTTAGAAAACCTGGATAATCTAAGCTTATCTACAGGAGCCACTGTAGACTTGGGCAATATCCTGTTTTCTGGGCAAACTACCATTACTGACAGCTTTGATGTCTTCAATGCCAACTCCACTCAAGGTACTCTCTTCAACAAGAACACAGTCACCTTCCTTAACGATCTGAACAATAATGTTAGTGGCTTTGACAACTCAGATGATGTCATCAATAGTCAGGGGGGTGATGATTTTATTGATGGCAAAAGCGGCAATGATTTACTGCGGGGTGGTGCAGGCAATGATACTCTTATTGGTGGCGTAGGGAATGATATCCTCGTTGAGGATACTGGCAATAACTCCCTTGTTGGTGGTATTGGTGACGATACTTTGAATGTTAACTCTTCAACAGGCAAGAACACCCTCGATGGTGGCGCTGGTGACGATACATTGTATGCTTGGGGTTCACAAGGCAATAACTTACTCTCTGGCGGCGATGGCAATGATTATCTTGACGCCTCTGAGCTTGCTATTGCTGAAGGACACGACTTTATTGGCTCTTCAGGTAATAATACCCTCAATGGTGGCGCTGGTGACGATACATTGCGTGCTGAGTCTCCAAAAAGTAATAACTTACTCTCTGGAGACGATGGCAATGATTATCTTTCCACCTCTGGCGTTGATGGTTATAGACTGGAATATATTTTTAGATCCTCAGGCAATAACACCCTCAACGGTGGCATTGGTGATGATACCTTGCTTGCTGAGACTTCAACAGGTAACAACCTACTCTCTGGTGGCGATGGCAATGATTTACTCTCGATCTCTGGCATTGTCATCGGAACCGGAACCTACATTGGAGATATTTTCCATCCCTCTTCAGGTAATAATACCCTCAACGGTGGCACTGGTGACGATACATTACGTGCTGAGATTTCAACAGGCAATAACTTACTCTCTGGTGGCGATGGCAATGATTCCTTGTATCTAAGCACCTCATCTCCAGATAATGTCCGCTCTTATTTAGTGACTCAAACGGTAGATGGAGGTCAGGCTGACGATTTGCTCTCCGTGGATTATAGCAATGCTACTGGAGGAATCACAACAACATTTAATGCCACTACTAACATTGGCTCAATGACAGCAGGCAAGTATCAAGTTAGTTATCAGAATATTGAAAGATTAAATATCTTAGATACAGCCTACGATGACAACATTGTGGGGAGCAATGGCAACGATACTCTCTCTATAGATAGTGGTGGCAAAGATACGATAGACGGCGGTAAAGGTGACGATTTGTTGTCTGTCGAATACAGCAATGCTACCACAGGAATCACAACAACATTTAATCTTACTACTAACATTGGAGCAATTACGGCGGGCAATAATCGCGTTAGCTACAAGAATATCGAAGGATTAAATATCAAAGGTACAGAATACAATGACTTGATTGTAGGGAGTAATGGAAACGATACACTTGATGCGGGCAATGATGGCAATGACACAATAGACGGCGGTAAAGGTGACGATTTGTTGTCCGTCGAATACAGCAATGCTACCACAGGAATCACAACAACATTTAATCCTACTACTAACATTGGCTCAATTACAGTAGACACGAGACTAATTAGCTACAAGAATATCGAAGGATTAAATATCAAAGGTACAGAATACAATGACTTGATTGTGGGCAGTAATGGAAATGATACACTCGATACGGGCTATGGTGGCAATGACACAATAGATGGGGGGACAGGTAACGATTCCTTGACTATCTATTTCAATAATACTACCACAGGAATCACAACAATATTTAATCCTACTACTAACATTGGTTCAATTACGGAGGACACGAGACTAATTAGCTACAAGAATATCGAAGAATTAAATATTAAAGGTACAGAATACAATGACTTGATTGTAGGGAGTAATGGAAACGATACACTTGATGCGGGCAATGATGGCAATGACACAATAGATGGTGGTAAAGGTGACGATTTGTTGTCCGTCGATTTTGGAAATGCTACTACAGGAATCACAACAACATTTAATGCTACTACTAACAAGGGAGAAATTATAGCGGGTAGGAGATTAGTTAGCTACCAAAATATTGAAGGATTAAATATTTCAGGTTCCTACTCTAATGACTTGATTGTGGGGAATAATGGCAATGATACCCTCAACGGTAGTAGTGGCAATGATACCCTCAAAGGTGGTAATGGTAATGATGTCCTCATAGGTGGCAGCGGTAATGATAGCCTTTATGGGGGAGCTGGTACTGATACCTTTGTTTTCAATACTTTTAGTGAAGGCGTCGAGCGCCTTTATGACTTTGACGCCACTAATGAAGTAATTGAGATATCAACTTATGGTTTTCCTAGTCGCGATTTATCACTAGGTGTACTTAAGACAAGTCAGTTTACAATCGGAGCATCTGCAACCACAAGTAATCAGCTATTTATTTATAACTCGACTACAGGTGGATTGTTCTTTGATGAGGATGGTAGTGCAGGTGTCTATAGTCAGGTGCAGTTTGCACAATTATCTCCTGGCTTGTCACTAACCAACAACAATTTTGTGCTTTTTGCTCCTTATTAGCACTCTATCACTTGAAGCAGAAAAAATAGAAAATCGTCGAATTGCGATGTGCTTAAAAAGATGGGGGAGAAGAGGTAGTATTTTCTCCCTTATCTCCCCAAGAAAGATAATTTTTGAATACTGAATTAGTATTCTAATTACCCAAATAAGTCACTTCAGTTTTCTGCGATCGCACCCTATTTAACGAGAGTAAGGATTATTGAAAGTTTCCCAAGCAGCTTTTACAGCCTTTTGCAGGCGAAAGTTAAAGTCTACTAAGTCTTTCATCAATAAATGCCAGTTTCTCTCAGCTTCATCCTGAATTACCGCCCAAGAGTTTTCTAAGCGATCGCGTTCTATCACTTTTCTTCCTTCAATTAATTCTCGTGCTTGACGTACAACTTTCAAATAGGTTTCACGGGTGAGAGTACCTGCTGAATCAGCCTCAGCTTGAGCGCGTCTTTTTAGCGCCTCAATTAACGCTTTGGTTTCGCGCTTCACCTCATCAGTTTCACCAACCATTTCGGTTTCCACTAATTTATCGGTTTCAGCACTTATTTTTACAATTACTATGGATTCAGTAGATTCGATATTGTTAGAATTCATACTTAAAACATCCTTAATTGCAAAGTTTACTCTCTAATAAAAGTTGCACCCTGTCTTAATAGTCATTAGTCATTTATTTGTTTCACAAAAGACAAATGACAAATACTTCGATTACCCTCAGTACAAGTGAATAATGACAAATTAATAAGTTTTTGCTGGCAGTTGTTGCTCTAATTTCAGCAATGCTGCAACTCGCATTTCTGTCGCCGGGTGACTGGAGAATAAGTTACCCAAAAACTGTCCAGAGATGGAATTGATAATTAATAACGGCTCATAAGCTGGATTAGCATTTAAAGGCATCTGCTTTGCTGAAGCTTCTAAGCGTTGCAATGCTCTAGCTAAGGCGCGGGGATTACCAGTTAATTTCGCAGAACCTGCATCAGCAGAAAATTCTCGTGTGCGCGAAATTGCTAGCTGAATAATCGTCGCAGCCACCGGCGCAAGCATGACTGTTAATAAAACTCCTATTGGATTTCCACCTCTGTTGTCATCTCGCGAACCACCACCAAACCATAGGCTGTAACTAACCATTTGGGCTAGAAATGAGATAGCACCAGCAACAGTAGCAGCAACTGCTTGGGTGAGGGTGTCACGATTAATAATATGAGTCAGCTCGTGGGCAATAACGCCTTCGAGTTCATCATCTGGCAATATATTTAGAATACCTTCGGTGACAGCCACAGCAGCGTGTTCTGGATCGCGCCCTGTTGCGAAAGCGTTAGCACCAAGGCTAGGAACAATATAAACTTTAGGCATGGGAATATTGGCGCGATCGCTCAATTTCTGCACCATCCGATAAAGTCCTGGTGCTTCCCTTTCACTCACAGGCTGTGCTTGGTATACTGCTAGGGCAATTTTATCTGATTGATACCAAGAGAATAGGTTGGTGACTGCTGCCAAGCCAATCCCGATAATCAAACCACTAGAACCGCCAATTACCCAGTAACTAATTGCAATCAAAAGACCACTTAGCGCAGCAAGTAAAGCAGCCGTTTTCAATTGATTTGTCATATTTTTACTCTCCTGCTAATGCTGTATATATATTTTTTGAGAAAACAGCATTACTTCAGCTACATTTTGATTTTATCCAGCTCAATTTAGATATATGGTAGAGAAAACCTATCAGATAAGTACGGTTTTCCCACTTAACTTTTAGGAATACAATTTAGTTGTTTTTGATACGCATATATTAATAATCTAATTTGAATAATATAAACGCGAAAAATACATCTATCTATAGAAATAATTTTTTACATCGGTATGAATTATAAGTGCCATACCTGCACCATGAGTGAGTATTTTTGGGCATCAAACAAATTGCGATCGCAGATTTTTGGCAACCAAGAACGCAGTTGAGTTAGTTCCGCGTCATTCTCTTCCAGTTCTGCAAAAGTGAAATTACTTCTTTTCCGTTCCGCGCTCAATTCGCTATGGAAATTCCGACATTGCCCTAAAAACTCTTGATATTTTTGGTCTACTTGCGAGAATTTAAAAGCCTTCCTGCAAAGGCAGATTCTATATCGTAGAAGACTAAAGATATTGACCCATAGCAAAAATGGTATTATTAATTTGATTAAACTATCAACGGCGATGGAGCTCGCCAAAACCGCCTTTCCAGCGCGATCGACTCTCTTATGGAAGGCTGATGGCTCCTACTTTCCTTGCTAACTGCGGGAGAGTAGGGCTTGGCTAAATGCATTACCTGACTCCCCTGTAGAAAGTATCTGTCTACAAATCGCACCTCAAGGAGTCATGTAATGCTAGCCAGTGTATTGTGGATTTTACTTCGTAAATTTGAACCGTTTATTGCATTACCCCACCTAATTAAATGGTTGCCCATTTCCTTTGTGGTTGGCATTTTTGCTGGAACTGCTTCTGCGGCTCTTTTAGCATCATTAGAATGGGCAACTGATTGGCGAGAATCACATCGCTGGATTATCGCCTTGCTTCCCCTTGGTGGCTTTTTGAGTGGTTGGATTTATCATCAATTCGGTCGGACTGTAGAAGCTGGAAATAACCTTTTACTAGAAGAAATTCATAACCCTAAAAAGGTTATTCCCTTCCGTATGGCTCCTCTTGTTCTACTAGGAACAGACCTGACGCATTTATTTGGTGGTTCAGCCGGTCGTGAAGGTACAGCATTACAAATGGGTGCTTCTTTAGCAGACCAGTTAACTAAAATATTGCATTTTCAAGGAGCTAATCGGCGAATTCTGTTAACAGCAGGTATCAGTGGAGGATTTGCTTCAGTATTCGGTACTCCCTTAGCTGGAACCGTATTTGGTCTGGAAGTTTTAGCGATTGGTAGAATTAATTATGATGCTCTTTTTCCTTCTTTAATTGCTGCGATCGTTGGAAATCAAGTAACCTTACTATTGGGTTTACATCATACAGCATACCGACACGCTCCCTTTATACCGCCGCTCACAATTTGGGGATTGATTTCTGCGATTATCGCAGGTGCAATTTTTGGAATTGTCGCGAGATTATTTGCTAAAGTAACTCACCAAATTAGCCACTTATTTAAAGCAAAAATATCTTATCCTCCACTGCGTCTTTTGATCGGCGGTGCGATGATAGCAGTAATTGTTGGGTTGAGTGGTACGACTAAATACATTGGGCTTGGTATCCCTACTATTGTTGATTCTTTTTTCACTCAGCTACCTCCTTGGGATTTTGCAGCAAAATTGGGTCTGACTGCTTTAACTTTAGGAGCAGGTTTTAAAGGAGGAGAAGTGACACCTTTATTTTTTATTGGTGCAACTTTAGGTAATGCTTTGTCGTTGCTTTTAGCATTACCTGCACCACTGTTAGCAGGAATGGGATTTGTGGGTGTATTTGCGGGTGCAGCAAATACACCATTGGCATCCACTTTAATGGGAATTGAACTATTTGGTCTGGAATCGGGGGTATTTATTGGTATTGGTTGTATAGTGAGCTATTTATTTTCAGGTCATTCTGGAATTTATTCTGCACAGCGTATTGGGTTGAGTAAATACTCTGCTGTATATTTAGAAGAAGGGGTGACTTTGGCTAATTATGGACAACCGAAAATTGATTTACCTGATGATGGGAAAAAAGGAAGAAGTAATTCTGAGGAATAATTTTTTGATGTAATTAATTGATAATTGAGAGTTGTTAACCGATAAGAGGTTTGACAAATGAATAATTATGGATTCGGCAAATTAGTTACCTTTCTAAATCAATTAGAACAAGAGAAGATTAGTTACACTTTAGCCCATCATCGGGATGAAACTATTATGGTGAATGTGGCGGTGGCTGGTGAACGATGGGAAGTGGAATTTTTTGAGGATGGTTCGGTTGAGGTAGAACGATTTGTTAGTAATGGAGAGATTAATGGGGAAGAAGTTTTTAGCGAGTTATTTACTATGTATTTAGAGCCAGAAAGTCATTCTGCCAAACTTGCTCAAAACGCTAACTTGACAAGCACAACATGAAGGCGATCGCACTTTATCTTAATTTAGAGAATGGGAAGTATTAACCAATCCTATCAGTATCTCAATAAATCGGCGTAATCCCTAGCTCTTGTAATTCTTTGAATATCAATTTTTTGCACTCAGCTTGAGGATAATAGTATTTTTCAGATTCATAGAAATCTTTTTGTTCTATTAAATAATAGGCATTTTTTTGGCTTTTTTCTTTAGAAAAGCTGAGAGGATCGCAATCAAATACATATCTTGATGTAAATAAATAGCATGGATGCTCTTCTTCATTTTTTATGTTCCAAATAACTTCTTGCTCAAAAGCAAAAGTTCCTTTTTCTATTGTTACTCTGACACCAAACGGCTCAATATTTCTAATTTTATCGCCAATATTACCATTGTGGCTATAATGATTAGTTTCAATTAATTCATAAAATTTTATACTAAATGAAGCTTCAGCAATTTTTGACAGTGAATACTTTCCTTGAGCGGTAACAATAATTGCTTGTCCTGCTCCAGATCCCATATCTACAGTGCCATCTTCATTAAAAAGTAAATAATGAAAGTAGCTATAGTAGTGAGGATTTGCATTTAAACGACCGATTCCGAAGAGGTTTTGCATAAATATCTATATGTGGAATAGATTAGCAACTAAAGTATAGCTTTTAAGTATGACTACTAACATAAAGATACAAGCTATTAAGCTTGGTATTTCTTGAATTTATCCCTCGCACGTTCTATTACGTATTTTATTTACTAAATCCTTGCTTCCAATTCTTCTAAAGCTTGAAAACTTCCTACTTGCCAACTACGTTCTACGGCAGCAGGGATAATCTCAGTAATCGCTATATCTTCAAAATTAGGACTGGTATTAAATTTTATGTATTTCCCCTCTTTCAGCAAATAAATAGAAAGGTTTCCACTGTCGTAAACCCATAGTTCTGGCACTCCAATGGCTTCATAAGCATCAAGAGTAGTTTTTGATGTGACATCAGTTTCAATCGCTAAATCTGGCGGCGGGTCATCAGGCTGCAAGCGGCGATGACCAATCATTTGTTGATAATTTTGAATATAAAAGCAAGCATCAGGTTCAACTCCTGCAACACCTTGTCGTTTAAAGGTGGTGGAACCAAAAGGTTGATATCTGATATCTTTAGCCTTCAGCAATATTTTAACAATATCAGAAATTAAATCTTTGGGTATTTCATGTTCTGGTAAAGGAGCCATAATTTCTAAAGTACTCTGGCTGTAGGCAATTCGTGTAGTTCTTTTTTCTCCCAATTCTTGTAATATAGATTCAAATTCTTCCCAGCTAACATCTGGAATTGTCACTGTGCTACCAGGCGCTAACTGCATCTGGCTAACAGCTTTTAAAACAGGGATAGCAGCAGTCATAACCAAAATATCAATAAGCTGAATCTCAATAATTATCTATTAGGTTGCGGTGGATAATATAGCCCACCGTAACCTTTAGACTAATAGAATGAGTTTAACAAAAGTGGCTAAAAGCGATCGCTCTACACCTTAAACTTCTCGGTAATCCGCTTCATCGCCTCTTCCACATTCTCACGGCTGTTAAACGCCGAAATGCGGAAGTAACCTTCACCCGCAGCACCAAAGCCAGAACCGGGTGTCCCGACAACGTTGACGGTTTGCAGCAGCTTATCAAAGAATTCCCAACTGGATAAACCATTAGGAGTTTTCACCCAAACGTAAGGTGCATTCACGCCACCATAAACTGACAATCCGGCGGCTGTGAGTTTCTCGCGGATAATTTTGGCGTTTTCGAGATAGAAACTAACCAATCCTTTGATTTGTGCCTGTCCTTCTTCAGAATAAACCGCCTCGGCTCCCCGTTGAACGATGTAAGAAACACCATTAAACTTGGTAGATTGGCGGCGATTCCAGAGTTTCCACAGTTCCACATCGGAACCATCAGCGGCTTTTCCTGTGAGTGTCTTCGGTACTACAGTTAACGCGCAACGGGTTCCTGTAAAACCTGCATTTTTGGAGAAAGAACGAAATTCGATCGCAACTTCCCTTGCACCTTCAATTTCATAAATTGAGTGGGGAATCGACGGATCGGTAATATAAGCTTCGTAGGCTGCATCAAAGAAAATAATCGAGTTATTAGCTTTGGCATAGTCCACCCATGCCTTTAAATATTCTTTGGTTGCAGTTGCGCCAGTAGGGTTATTGGGAAAGCAGAGATAAATTAAATCGACTTTCTTTGAGGGAATTTCGGCGGTGAAGTTGTTATCAGCCGTAATTGGTAGATAAACTAAGCCCTCAAACTCGCCTTTATCGTTAGCATCTCCCGTATTTCCCACCATAACGTTAGTGTCTACATACACAGGGTAAACGGGGTCAGTAACGGCTATAGTGTTGTCATGACCAAAGATTTCCAGAATATTACCAGTGTCGCACTTGGAACCATCGGAGATAAAGATTTCCGAGGCATCTATGTCGGCTCCTCGTGCTTGGAAATCTTGAGTAGCAATTTTTTCTCGCAACCAAGCGTAGCCTTGCTCTGGGCCGTAGCCTTTGAAGGTGGTGTGATCGCCCATTTCTTCCACAGCTTTAATCATCGCTGTGCGGCAAGCCTCCGGCAGAGGTTCGGTAACATCGCCAATGCCCAGGCGGATGATTTTAGCATCCGGATTCGCTTCTGCAAAGACATTCACCCGCCGAGCAATTTCTGGAAACAGATAACCCGCTTTTAGCTTCAGGTAGTTGTCGTTAATAGTTGCCATAGTAAATATAAAAAACGCCCTCAAACAGCTTACTGCTAATTTATGAGGGCGATAACTTTGTTATGTGGAGTGGGGAAGAGGCAGGGGGGCAGGGGGGCAGGGGAAGCAGGGGGGACAAGGGGGACAAGGTGACAAAAATTAGAACTTACAACAAGTCTTTCCCCTTGTCTCCAATTCTCCTTGTCCCCTTGTCCTCTTCCCCATACCCAATGCTCAACTAGACATTTACCGGTTCTTTATTATCGGCTGAATAACTGTTGCGATCGCTAATTACAAACTCCGTGATGGTTTCTCTTCCTGTAATCAATCTTGCTCCGCGATTACGGGTGAAATAGCTCCATGCCCACTGAATCATTACTACTAATTTGTTGTTAAATTCAATTAAGAAGTAGATGTGAATAAATAGCCAAAACAGCCATGCAACGAAACCTTTCAGCTTGGTAAAGCCCAGATCTACCACAGCAGAATTGTGCCCAATCATCGCTAAACTACCATGATCGGTATAAGCAAAGGGTGGCAAATTTTTACCTGCAAGCCTCTGTTGAACTAATGCTGCTACATATTCACCTTCTTGCTTCGCTACAGGTGCAACACCAGGTAGGGGTTTACCATTTTGATGAGAAAAATTTGCTAAGTCGCCAACTACAAAAATATTGGGATGTCCCTTAATACTCAAGTCAGGTTCAACGATAATCCGTCCGGCGCGATCGCATTCAGCACCTGTGCGTTCTGCTAGCACTTTTCCCATTGCAGAAGCTTTTACACCTGCTGCCCATAATACCGTTTTTGAAGCAATTTCTTTGACTTCATCGCCTTGTTTGAGGGTAACAGTATCATTCTCAATATTTGTTACCAGTGTTTTTGTTTGGACAACCACCCCTAAGCGCGTCAGGGATGCTTCCGCTTCTTGTGATAACTCTGGTGCAAAGGGTGGCAAAATCCGATCCAGCCCTTCTAATAGCAAAATTTTGGCTTCTGAGGTGTCGATGTTGCGGAAATCTTCTTTGAGGGTTTGATTTGCCAATTCTGCGATCGCACCAGCTAACTCTACACCAGTTGGGCCGCCACCCACAATTACAAAGGTTAACCAAGCACGGCGTTTTTCTGGATCTATTTCTTTTTCTGCGGCTTCAAAGGCCGAAAAAATCCGGCTACGCATTTCTATCGCATCTTCTACAGTTTTTAAGCCGGGGGCGAATTCTTCCCAGTTGTCTTTGCCAAAGTAGGAATGCTTTGCACCTGTGGCGACAATTAAGGTGTCGTAAGGTACTGCTTCGTCGCCTACCATCACTTGTTTTGATTCTGGATCGATATTATTCACCTCTCCCAGCAGCACTTTTGTATTCTTGCTCTTGCTGAGGACAGAACGCAACGGTGAGGAGATATCAGCAGGAGATAGCGCACCTGTGGCGACTTGATATAAAAGGGGTTGAAATAGATGAAAGTTACGTTTATCAATCAGAGTAACGTTTACTGCCGCTTTGGCGAGTGTTTTTGCTGCATAAAGTCCACCAAAACCACCGCCAACGATTACTACTTTATGGGGTGGATTATTGTCAAGTGAATTTACCATAAGAAATATTATCGTGTATGCCGACTATTGTAACTATTCTTAACAGATTTGTATCAAAATTGTCATCATATATTTTGTATTGCTCTTTACATTTGAAAAAGTATTAAAGTAATCGAGACTACAGGATAAACAAAATTGTTTAAGAGAAAGGTAGAGACAATAAGAGTTTGAAATATTTCAATCCCTGTTTATCTCTGTAGATTTATCAAAGGTAGATGTAGAATTTATGCAAATTTAGTCAGAAATAGTTGACTCTGGTGTTTGTGTCAAACGTGGTGAATGAGTTCGCCGCCAACGCCTAAAGCCATAGACAAGAGCAACAAAAATTAACAAATAGGGGCTGTAAACAATTAACCAAATACCCAGTTTGAGTAAGCCAACGGAAAATGCACTTAAAGAATGGGTAGAGTTGTTCCAAGTTTCCTTAACTTGCAAACCCAAGGCAGGTTGCGGGCTGGTACTAGAAACTGCTGCTTCTAGGTTCAACGTAATGGTGGAATAAGCAACTTGATTTTTGAGGTTTTTCAGTTGGGCATCAATTTGTTCTATGGTTTGTCGGACATTACTCAGTTCTTGGGAAACACTAAGCACATCTCTTACAGAACCAGCCCGATCCATAATTTTTTGCAAATTGGCTTCAGTTTTTTGCAAATTCGTTAATCTGGCTTGGAAATCCACCAGGCGATCGCCTACATCTTCAGCAGTGATATTACGACTATTAACAGTGCCCAATTTAGCTAGTTGTTCTAGGGTAAGTTCTAGCCGATCCTCTGGTATCCGCAATTGGATTGTTGCTGTGTAACGCGGGTTATCGTTTTTAGGTTGTTGTTGTTTCAACCCGATTAAATCCCCTTGCTGTTGATTGATAATTTGCGAAACAGCATCAACAGTCTTATCTACAGAGTTGACAGTCAAAGAGATTGCTGCCTTTTTGATGAGTTGGGGACGAGAACGCGCTATTGGTGTAGCTTCCGCCTTTTGGGAAATACTGTTTTCACGAGCAGATAATTGATTTACCCCGCCATTGCCTGCAATTTGAGGTGCAGCCTTATTTGCCGTCTGTTGGGAAGAGGCGCAACTAGTGAAAATCAATCCTCCCAATAACGCACTTATAAATAAAGCAGATGTGCGCGGTAATTTAGTTGCAGTATACATAATCTACCCCTAGATAGATGAAGTTAACCCCAGTATTACTGAACTAAAACTCAAAATCTGGATTGTTGCGATTTATGTAACAGGATTGCTCATTAGTTATTTGTCATTTGTCCCCTTGTCTCCCCCGCTCCCCTGCTCCCCCCTCTCCTCAGTTCAAAGAGATAAATTGAATGATTGATAATTCATTTGTGTTACTCAATTTGGGGTACAATCGTAAGCCTGCCAATAAATGACGATGCTTGCTGACAGGAGATGCTTCTATGGCCCGGATGTATTATGACGAAGATGCCAATTTAGACCTTTTGGCTGGAAAAACTATTGCTATTATCGGCTATGGTTCCCAAGGTCATGCCCACGCTCTCAATCTCAAAGATAGTGGTTTGAATGTGATTGTGGGACTATATCCGGGTAGTAAATCAGTCGCAAAAGCTGAAGCGGCTGGTTTAACTGTGAAAAATGTTGCAGATGCGGCCAATGCTGCTGACTTCATCATGATTTTGTTACCTGATGAAGTTCAAAAAACGATTTACAAAAACGAGATTGAACCCAATCTAGAAGAAGGAAATGTGTTAGCTTTTGCCCACGGTTTCAATATTCACTTTGGGCAAGTCGTACCACCAGCTAATGTAGATGTGGTAATGGTTGCACCAAAAGGGCCGGGGCATTTGGTACGGCGCACTTATGAAGGTGGTGAAGGCGTACCAGCGTTATTTGCAGTTTATCAAGATGCTAGTGGTCAGGCACGCGATCGCGCCATGTCTTATGCTAAAGGTATCGGTGGTACTCGCGCCGGTGTTCTCGAAACTACTTTCCGCGAAGAAACTGAAACCGATTTGTTTGGCGAACAAGCAGTATTGTGCGGTGGTTTGAGTGCTTTAATCAAAGCCGGATTTGAAACTTTGGTAGAAGCTGGTTATCAACCAGAATTGGCTTATTTTGAATGTCTGCATGAAGTCAAGCTGATTGTTGACTTGGTTGTGGAAGGCGGTTTAGCTAAAATGCGCGACAGCATTTCTAACACTGCTGAATATGGCGATTATACTCGTGGGCCACGGATTGTTACCGAACAAACCAAAGCTGAAATGCAGAAGATTCTCAGCGAAATTCAATCTGGGCAATTTGCACGAGAATTTGTTCTCGAAAACCAATCTGGTAAACCAGGATTTACCGCCATGCGTCGCAAAGAATCTGAACACAAAATTGAGGAAGTTGGTAAAGATTTACGCGCTATGTTTAGCTGGTTGAAAAAGGCTTAAGCAAAAAAATAACATCAGACATCTCCAAAAAAAGAATGTAGAGACATAGCAGTGCTACGTCATATTTAATTTCTGGAGATGTCTAAATATCATTTGCTTTGAGTTTTGAGATAATCTGCAATATACTCTCCGTAAGTATAGCGCAACATTGTAGGAGGATTTAGTATGTTAAATATTAAACCTCTTGCAAAAGTGCTTTTTGCAAGAGGGGGGAAAAGGGTAAAGGTTAAAGGGGAAGGGGATAATACAAAACCTTTTCCCCTTCCCCCTTTCCCTTTTCCCGACTTATGCAAGAAGTCTATTCTGTCCCAGAACCCCTGAATGGCATAGTTTTCATTAATCTTTGATATCTTGAACAATCCGAAAGCCAGCGTGCTGATAAAAATTTGGACGGAACCAGTTGCGGTAATATTTTAAAGCTTCTATACCATTAGTTATCCAACATCCTCCTAACATCATTTGATGTTGATCGTCAAAAAATATCGCCGAATTATCTTCATAAAGAAAATGAGGCTGATATCCTGGAAGAGGGTTTAAGTTATTACTCAACCATTCCCAAACATTCCCACGCAAATCATACAATCCCGAAGAGCTTTTGGCTGTTTCTAACATCCCAACGGGACTAGGAGAGCCAAATTTTAAATTGAGATTATAATTTTCTACATCATCTAATAAACTATTACCATAAGTTGCTAAATGGTATTCTGCTTCACTCATTAAGCGAGTATCTTTCCCTTGCCAACGACAATAAGCCATTGCTTCATAATGATTGACTTCCACAGGCCAATCTAGGGGTAAGTCAATTTCATCAAACATAGCTCGATATTTGTAGCTACCATTTTCATGTAACCAAAATTTAGGGCATTGAATACCGTATCGAGTTTTCCAATTCCAAGATTCTTCATCCCAATAGTCTTGATTTTCGTAACCACCAGCTTTTACAAAATAAATAAAATCGGCATTGGTAATCAGATATTTGCTGGCGAAAAAGGGTGCAACTTCAACAGTGCGATCGCCATAATCAATATCCCATCCATAAGTTGAATCATCTAAAGCTTTACCAAGTTTTACTACCCCGGCAGCAACTTCGATCATTTCATTTTGAGGAGTGTAACCATTAAAAGGAGCATATTGCCAATTTTCAGGACGTTTCACTCTCTCAACTGGCAATTGGCGAATTAACATCGAAGAAGTTTCAATGTGAATGCGTTGGTGTTCCATCCCCATCATTAAAGCCCAAAGGGGATGATTCGGATGAATTGGCAGAGTAATCGGGGTGGTTTTAATTAGTTCATAAATTACAGAATATGCTTTTTTTCGATACTCCCAAGTCTGTGCAACTTCCGGCCATTCCAAATGAGCGATCGCTGCATTCAACTCCTCTGGTTTTTCTGGATCGACTCCAATTTCAAACAAAATTTCATACTCTGGATTGAGGCGTTTTTCCAATAACCCCACCTGGATTAATTTATTGATGTAGAAAACAGCTGAATGTCCCAGATAAAAAATTAGAGGATTTCTCAAAGGGTCGGGGTTGAGATAAAATGTCTCTTCCCCAACTAGACTTTTCAATAACATATCTTCCAGCTGCCAAGCATTCTCAAAGTAATCGAGGAGAAGTTGGTTATTACAACTATCAAGTTTTGGAGATTTAGCAGATTGTAGGCTATTCACGATCTAATTCCTATTAGCGAACAATGAAAAAAATTAGTTATCTATACCGATTTTATTTCTGAATTTACTTGCATAGGTAAAGAACACGGAAGAAAAAAATAAATATGTAATGTACTGATTTTTTAAAAAAACAAATATTAAGCCTATAGGATGTGTTAAACACAATAGGATTGAACGAGGTATCAAATAAGATTCTTAAATATGACAGATTTATTATTCAATAGCAATACTTATTGTTAAATATTAGTTTTTTAAATAGTACTAAAACTTTATCGATTTAGCGTGGTAATTCCCTAACTAGATTTGCATAATTAAATTATCAGCCAATAAATAATTCAGTGGTAATAAACATAACTACATTATTAAATGTAAAAACTTTTGAAACTTTTACCAACGAAAAATTACAACCCTCTTTAGAGGGTTTTATTATTTTTAACTTATTTAAAATTAAGTTAAAAATAATTGTAGGTTGAGTAGCGAAGCCCTCACTACAAACCTTTAATTGTTCACGTTGTCCTACTTAGGTGGGTAAAATAATGACTACAACTTTGCAAAATACATTTCCAATTATCATTGCACACCGAGGTGCTAGCGGCTATCGTCCAGAACATACTTTAGCTGCTTATGAATTAGCGATCGCACTTGGGGCTGATTATATTGAACCTGATTTAGTTTCCACTAAAGATGGTATTTTAATTGCCCGTCACGAAAATGAGATTTCTGAAACTACCAATGTTGCAAGCCATGCAGAATTTTCTCACCTGCAAACCACTAAAATAATTGATGGCGAAACAAAAACTGGTTGGTTTACTGAAGACTTTACCCTAAAAGAACTGAAAACACTACGAGCCAAAGAGCGAATTCCCCAACTGCGATCGCAAAATACTACCTATGATGGACTTTTAGAAATCCCCACGCTGCAAGAAATCATCAATTTAGTCAAGGTTAAAAGTGGCGAAATTAATCGGACGATTGGCATTTACCCAGAAACTAAGCACCCAACTTACTTTCAATCTATTGGGTTAGCCTTAGAAGCACCTCTACTTGCAACTTTAACAGCCAACGGTTATCAGGGAGCTAACGCACCTATTTTTATTCAGTCTTTTGAAGTCGGTAATTTACAAGATTTATCTACAAAGACTGATTTACCTTTAGTACAATTGCTGAATAACAGTGGTAAACCTTATGATTTTGTCGTTAGCGACTGCGTAGGCGTAGCCCGCCGTAGGCATCGCACTTATGCAGATTTAGTCACAGCATCAGGTTTAAAAGAAATTGCTCAATATGCACAAGGAATTGGAATTCATAAAAATTTACTGGTTCCTAGAGACAACAATGGGAAATTGCGATCGCCTACATCTTTAGTAATAGATGCCCATGCGGCTGGTTTGCTGGTTCATGTCTGGACTTTCCGCAATGAAGACTGTTTTTTGCCACTGGATTTTCAAGGAAATCCCCAAGGCGAATATGAACTATTTTTCAGCTTAGGTGTTGATGGCGTATTTAGCGATTATCCAAATACGGCAGCTTGCCACTCTACTCTTCAGTGGTAATTTGGTAGGGTAATACAAAATCACAGAAAAGCAACATGGTTTTACTTAAGTGGAAATCTTGTATAGCAGCAATTACCTTCACCGCAATCAGTCTTGCTGTATCTAAGTCAGCATTGGCGGTATCTTTATACTCAGTCACTGACTTAGGCGCTCTTACAGGAGATGCCAATACTTATGCTTCAGATATTAATGACTCAGGTGACGTAGCCATTAATTCTTTATATGGTTCTAATTCTTTTTTTTACAGTAATGGTTCGCTCAAAACAATTAGTCCGTTGCCTGGTGATAATCAACTTGCAGTGACTGGTATCAATAACTTGGGGCAAGTAGTTGGTAATTCGAGTAATAGTAATAACTTTTCTAGAAATAACCCTTTCCTGTACAGCAATGGCCTCACCCAACCTCTCTCAATTCAAAATGCTATTCCTTATGCAATTAACGATCGCACCCAAGTAGTAGGGGGAGCGATCGGAGGGCCTTTTTTGTACAGTGATGGTGTAGCAACCACCATCGGAACTCCTGGTACTGTTGCTTACGGTTTAAATAACTTGGGACAAGCAGTAGGTATTCTCAATTCAGGAAGAGCTTTTCTGTATGAAAACGGACAAACTACTAACTTGGGAACTTTGCCAGGTGACAGCTACAGTCAAGCAAACGATGTTAATAACTCAGGACAAGTAGTTGGTGGTTCGGGACTCACTGGCGTAAATGATACTCGTGCTTTTCTGTACAGTTCCAGCACGGGACTCCAAGACCTTGGTAGGTTACGTCCTACAGATTTGTTTAGTACTGGTTTGGGGATCAATAATTTAGGTCAAGTAGTCGGGTTTTCTGGTACTAACAATAACTTTTTTGCAGCAGATGGCAACGGTTTGCGGGCTTTTCTTTATAGCGATCAGACTCTGTACGACTTAAATAACCTGATTGCTCCTAGTTCAGAGGGTGACTTTACCTTGACAGCGGCATCTGCCATTAATAATAATGGGCAAATTGTCGGTCGTGGTGCAGTTAATGGTGAATTACACGCCTTCCTATTGACGCCAATCTCATCTGTTTCTATACCTGAACCAACTTCAGGTGTTCCTATTTTGTCGTTCGGCGCTGGTGTAATTTTATTTGCAGCACCTAAGCGCAAACCTCACTCTAAAAGTGCAGCCATACAACAAAGAAGTTAGTGCAATAACTTCAAGCAGACAAAATGATTACTTGGGAATATGGATTTATAAAAATGCTCGTTGAAAATCTATCTTTAAGGATATGTCTCGAAGCGTGGCTTAGAGACACATCTGTACTTTAGGCAAGGGATAACATCACTTAAGTTGTTCTTGATTTTCACAAACTAGTCATCACCTGAGCTAATTGACTAGATAAATCAATTTCAGACTCTTGGGATTTTTTAAATAAAACTCCAGCTAAAAAATAATAATCGCCAGAATAAAATGCCATCTGATTTTTTTGGAGTTTTTCGATGTGCTTCTTTACCTTGGGGTCAGAGCTATAGTAACCAAATTGTAAGGGTAAAACCATGAAGTTTTGAACATAATAACCATTTTGTTTTGCTATGTTCAACGTATTGATTGGATTAGAAAAACTAGATATCAAAACCAAGACATTTTCATAATCTAATGATAAAAGCTCATTCGTAACTGTGGCTCCATCTACACCCCCAAATAAGAGTGGCATATAAATATCATTATCTGGTGCGGGTAAATAGGGCGGATTAGCTACAAGATATTCGGCATCAGGTTGAGAAGAATTAAACAAAGATGAATTATGAATGATGTATTTATTAGTGAGATTGTATTCATCAATGGTTGAATTGGCAACTTTCCATGCAGAAGTATTTAATTCAAATCCCTGGATGACTCCATCAAACTTATTTCTCAATAAAGAATTAATTACAGGGCTGCCATCTCCTGAACCAAACTCCACGATAGACTCAGAATTTTTACAATTTCTAATCACAAAACTTTCTAAGCAATTTGAGTAGAAATTAGATTCTTCAGGACAAAAAAAGATATCTTTCATTTGACTACAATTCAACGTTTAAGGTATAATCAATGTACTAGGAGGTTCTTTGTGACCTTGTATTAAGGCAATAAAAAATTGTTCCTTTAGCAAAGAGTTGCTAAAGAAATATCTTTGTAGGTCAATTAGCAATAAAATGACTTAGAAATGTCAAATTTAAAGGCTAAGAATAACCTGCTATTAATAATTTTTGGGATCGCTCGCATAAGTAAGCGGCTTATTCCGCTTCGCGTATCGATCGCACAACAGCACTAGCGGCGCGATCGCCCATTCGTTTCTCCTGGTCATAGCCAAGCAGCAGTTCCCAGGCATCATTGGGATACCGTTCTGCCAAAGACAAAGCTACATCATCCAACATCCAACGACCGTGGCGTTCATCTTCCTTGATGTGCAGTTCCCAATAACCCATCGCCGCCTCTGATAGTTCCAATCGTTGCGCCGCGGCCAGATAGTTTTTATAAGTTGCAGGGCCAGCCACTTCAAAATATGTCAACGCGCCATTGTAACGTAGGAAATAGCGTTTGCGATCGGTGGTTAGAAAGTTATGATTACCACAAGCTAGGACTTCCCAAGGAACTAAATCGAAGTATCCTTCTGGTTCAGTGTTCATTCCAAACTCAGCCAGCATTTGAGCAAAAAATGTCGAGTGCTTGCGGGCTAAACGACCATTGCCGTACTCTTCTAGTAGTACTCGAACCAGCGTACACTGGATTTCATTAGCAGCACCACCCAATACGTAGCAAAGACGACTACCTTCAACCAAACCATCAAAGGAGCCAATCGCTAGCAAGTGACGATAACCAGCTTCAGTCATTTCCTCACGAATGTAGCGGCTATTCTCCGACAAAGGCGGATTTAAATCGGCAGATGCACGCTCAATTAAAGCTTGTTTGACATCTAATTGTTGCAGTGCAGCCACATCAATTTGTGCTAGTTCCCACCGTTGCCAAGCAGTTTCAATTTTGTGACGACAAGAGTGCAAATATAGCGATCGCTCATTGGAATAATGCTGCAAATCGTCGTACCAAAACAGCTTTAGCCGATTAATTCGATAAAGTATCCGTTGTAGAAAACGGTGAGCCTGCTCATCGGAGCGATCGTTTTTATAAGCAGCGTCAATTGCCATAGAGAGTGACTGTTCAAACTCACTGGCTATTGAAGGATTTGCATCCAGCTGATTATCCAAATCTTCCATTGCTAGCAGTTTTATAAATTGCTCCTCAGCACGGTCGTATTTGGTAATTGTCCTTTCTTTAGTTTGCGTGGTATTTTTCGCAGCCTCAGTCTTAGGAAATATAACTAAATTGCTTTGCATGGAATCTTCGATACTTTGGAAAAGTGAGAAATTACTTTCACCTCTTATATCTAGGTTTCCACACCAGTAGCTTTCTGTACCTCTTTCCCTGGTTATAAAGAAAAATTAAGTTTTAAACGAATGGGGCATTGGGCGAAATAGTTCCGTTAGCGGAAGCGGGGCGTTTAGCCCGTTCCGAGTTCTAAGTTCCGAGTAAATAAGTGAGATTCACAACTCAGCACTCAGCACTCCTGAAAGGCATTGGCCATTGGGCATGGAGAAGAGACAAGGTAGACAAGGAAGAGGGGGAAGACAAGGAAGAGATTTGTTCAATAATTCCCCCTTGTCCCTTGTCCCCTTGTCCCCTTGTCCCCTTGTCCCCTTGTCCCCTTGTCCCCTTGTCCCCTTGTCCCCTTGTCCCCTTGTCTCCCCTGCCCCTCTGCCCCTCTGCCCCCACTCCCTACGGCACTCCCTTCTGTTGCTCGATCGCCTTACTAGGCGGAATCTGCTCAAGAGGAATCAGTGCTTCGATCACCGACTTCACAATTGGCGCGGCGACAGTAGAACCATAGGCACTTTCTCCTTTTGGCTCATCCACCAGTGCAAACACTACATAGCGAGGAGATTCTACGGGTAAAATAGCCACGAAACTGGTCATTCTCGCACCCTTGATGTATCCGCCATTGGGACTAGCTTTTTGGGCTGTACCAGTTTTACCAGCAATGCGATATCCCGGAATTTGTGCCGGCTTACCGCTGCCTTGAGTAACAACAGTTTCCATCATTTCCACAACCTTTTGCGTTGTTGCGGTTGAGAAAATTTGCCGGGGGATGGTGTGAGTGGGCGAATCATGCATCTGCCCTTTGCTATCAATCAACCCGCGAACTACATGGGGTGTAACTAACTTACCGCCATTAGCTAAAGCACCATGCATTTGCACTAGCTGTAACGGTGTCATGGAAAAGCCTTGTCCAAAGGAAGTAGTAGCTGCTTCAATTGGCGAAGCGATAAATTCTTCTTGACTTTTGAGCCGTCCCCCGACTTCAAAAGGTAAATCTGTATCAACTTTTTGTCCTAGTCCTAAACGTTCTAACCAGTTGTAATAGATTGAAGGCTTTAAACGTTGGATAATTTGCACCATGCCAATATTGCTAGAATATTGCAAAATCTGAGCGATGCTGATTCGCCCATTACCATTATTCATTGCATTTTTGATGGTGTAATTAGCGACTCGAATCGAACCGGAGTCATTAAACATATCATCTGGTTTGATGATGCCATTTTCCAGAGCGATCGCCACATTCAAAGGCTTAAAAGTCGATCCCGGTTCATAAAGATCCGCTACTGTCCAGTTTTTAAATAATGAAATATCAGATTTAGCATATTCATTAGGATTATAAGTAGGCTGAGAAACGAGGGCGAGTAAGGAACCATCCAATGCATCCATGACAATTACCGCTCCACGTTTGGCGGCAAACTTCTCCATCTGTTGTTTGAGCGCAATCCGAGCAATTCGTTGCAGACGGCTATCGATAGTCAGTTGTAATCGCAAATCGTCAAAATGCAAAAAACCTTCGGGCGCGCGATCCGGCATCAATACCCCATTTCCCGACCGACTGAGCCGCACCGTTTGCACAGGACGTTCTAGTAACTTCTCTTGAGAATATTCCACACCAGCTTGACCGCGGCGGTCAATGTTCACGTAGCCCACCACATCAGCAACCAAATCGTCTGGCGGATAATATCGGGAGTATTTTTGAGCCCACTCCAAGCCATTTAAGCGCAAAGAAATGACGCGATCGATAATTTCTTCTGGTAAGGCTGGCGCAAGTATAATTCCGCTTCTTTTGCTTTGAAAAGTTTTCACCAATTCAGCAGTATCTTTTGCCAAAATTGGGGCAAGTCGCTCTGCCATTTCTTCATTAGACTTATCAAACAGCTTGGGGTGAGCGTACAAAGTATATACAGGACGGTCAATAGCCAACAGATCGCTATTGCGATCTACCACTGGGCGACGGGGCATAAAAGGTCGCACATCCACCATTTGCTGGTTGCGTGCATACTCAGTTAACTTTGGCCCCTTGACAATTTGTAGATTATACAAGTTAATAGCCAACCCCAACCCCGATGTCATTAATACGCCCCAAACGATGAACAGTCGGGACTTAGTGTTGGATGTTTGGTCTTGCATACTAGAGGCTAATTTTCCCAAAAGCCCTCGTTTATAACCCTTTTGTTGGCTTGTGAATGCTGGATTCCGAAACTTTCTGAATTTTGTTCTGCTTGGTGACTTCTGCATTGGGTTCGTCCTTTGTCCTCTCTTACAAAGTTCTGAGCGGAGGTTTCTGCGATCGGACTTTGCGTGTCTGTTACCTTTTGTGATTAACCAGAAGTCTCAGTCCTAATGACTAATGACAAATGACTCTTAAAGATTAGTATCCCAGTGGCGAGAGTGTTTGCGGTTGGGCTTCAGAATTTGGCGTTTTGTTCGGCGATGCTGATTTAGGACTCTGAGATGCTGGAGGCAAGAAAATCATTCCTTCAGGAGTTGGCGATACCAGTCCTGCTGTTGGTTGTTCTGCTTCATTAGCCATTTTATTTTTCAGCGTCGCGTTGGTTGTCGTTAGCAGCCGTTCATGACGTTGGAGGTTTTGTAATCTGCGATATGACTGACCCCAAAGCTCTTGAGAATAGACTGTCCAACCATAAACAGCAAGTGTCGATGCTACTAACAAGAACGCCACAACTGAAGAATAACGATGAAAAGTATACAAACGCAGCAACCACAAAGGTGCAGCTCCAGAATTAGGCATTGTGGGAAGCCCAAGAAAACCTTCCTCTGGACTCTTTTGGTTCGCATTCAACTGTTCGTTGAGATTTGGTAATTGTTGTCTACCCAACTCTTTCACCGATTTAGCTATAACTGCCTTATTTGTGGGAGAAACCGCTAAATTTTTCGAGGAACGCTGTTGTCTTGGAGACGATACTGGTGTAGAAGTGCCCCCGGCTCCTGACTCCATAGGCGCAGAGCGCCGCCTTCCTAAAGAAAGGATAGAATCTCGCCGGAACCAATTACCCCTCGTAGAAACAGTAGATTTACGAGCAACTACCATAAATTTTTAAATTTTTTTAGATGGAAAATACTGCACTTTTAGATTGATTGTCTGTTTTGCTAAGGTTTAAATCACCTTCTGTGCAACCAGCACACATAACAGACTATACCCTTTTAACTTTTCTGATAGGTAGCTGTATCAATGTTTGCATCCCCTAGATATGCAATGTTTGCAATCAGTGATTAGAAACTGGACAGCTTACCTTTTAGATATCGCACCTAAAGTATGGCAACGTCAGGTAGCCAGATGCAATACTCTGTGAAAAAAATAAAATTTTTTGCTATCATAGCTCCGTTTGCTAAATAAGTTGGTATTTTTCGTTTTGCTCTTGAGTTAAGAGAAACTAATCAGGATACGTAATTCCAAAAACAATACCCCAAAGGATTGTTTTTTTTAAGTATGTAACCTCGCAGAATTTAAAAAAAGCAATAAATACGGTATCGTATTCAACAGGCGAAAAATTGTTCTAGCCACAATTGGTGAAAGAGGAGTTATGAAAACAAAAATCTTTGGTTTTGCTCTAATGTTAAGTCTGGCTGCAATTCTTGGGGCCTGTGAAGGTGGTGGTGGTGATGGTGCTGGTACTGCTACTCCAGCTGCTACAGGTGAACCAACTGATGCACCTGCTGTTAAGACTACTCCTGCCACTACCCCCGCAGCGACTCCCGCAGCGACTCCCGCAGCGACTCCCGCAGCGACTACTCCTGCTAAACCTAAATAAGGCATCTTAAACTTTAGTTTAAATAGCGCCCAGAACTACTTAGTGAGAGCATTCCTCACTACATAGCTCGAAATATCGCTCGAATTAATTGGATTGACGAAAAAGCCTCATTTTTATGCTGGTTTATCAGAGCCGAGAGTTTGCTCAAATATCAACTAAGTAGGGCAGGAAGTAGAGGACACTGGTAAAGAGGGTTATGTCCTCTACCAAGTGTCCTTCTAAAAGTCCCGCCCGCTCAAACCTTGTTCTCAGTCCAAGGGAGTTGAGTTAATCTAAGCTATCTTGTAGGCAAATACTTCTCTCATTTGGCATTTTAAATCACTTAATACTACTGAGTTGTGAGAGGTAAAATAATTTATCGCGATCGCTGGCAATTTCTCAAGAGCATTCCTGTAGTCTATTCCGTATCAGGAAAGACTCGGTAATCTCCCTTGATGTTGCCAGATTTTTATTGGGAAAATTTAGGTATGGGAAAAACAGATTTTCATCCTGCGTTGTGAGGGTAGTTCAGGAGATGAGGAGAGTTAAAACGAGAAAATCTATAAAATTACTGAGCTTAATTGTAATTACTGTAACTTCAATTGTTTTAAGTAACTATTGGAGATCGGCAGCAATAGCATTACCGCCACCAGAAGATACACCAGAAGAAATATTACGGACAAAGATTATAATAGAAGCGCGATCGCCTATCGATGGAAAATCCCTAACAGCTGCCGAGTATATCCAATTGCAAGCCCAACTGCAAGAAGTCCCGCCACCAAAACTAGACCCCAAAATTCGAGAACAGATTTTCTTGCTTCGCTTACGTAAAACATTATTGCAGTTTTTCCCATTTTTAAATTTTTGATAAATTCGTCATTTGTCATTCATCCTCTGCCCAATACTCCTCAATAGTGCCCAGTTATGTTAGTGGATAGCTAGGGTTTAGCCCGTGCTGAGTTCTGAGTAAAAAAGTAAGATTCCCTACTCAGCACTCGGAACCCGGAACTGTTTTGTCCTATGCCCAACGCCTCATGCTCAATACCCCATTCTGATGTAGGATAACGGTGGCGACAAAATTGCAAATAAATGTAAAGAATATATATAGATATTAAAAAAGTAGATTTAGTCAATCACGTTATTTCACTTAGGTAGCTTCATGTCCATGACCACGATCGCCCCTGAACAGGTTAATAGCATCGTTTGGAATCAGCATAACGATCCCTTTGAAATACTAGGCTCTCATCCCATAGAGCAAGACGGCAAAACTGTCTGGGCTGTGCGGGCCTACCTACCAAATGCAAGTGCAGCATGGGTCGTTCTTCCTGAACAACGCAAAGAATATCCAATGCAAACGGTGCATCATCCTCACTTTTTTGAATGCACCATTGAAACTGCCGAACTGGCAAACTATCAGTTACGGATTAAAGAAGGAGAACATGAGCGTGTCATCTATGACCCTTACGCTTTCCGTTCTCCCCGCTTGACAGATTTTGACTTGCATTTGTTTAGTGAAGGCAACCATCACCGGATATATGAAAAACTGGGAGCGCACCCTACGGAAATAGATGGCGTTAAAGGTGTTTATTTTGCTGTTTGGGCACCTAACGCTCGTAATGTTTCATTGTTGGGAGATTTTAATCTCTGGGATGGACGTAAAAACCAGATGCGTAAAGGCCCCACCGGAGTTTGGGAATTGTTTATTCCGGAAATTGGGGTAGGGGAGTCTTACAAATATGAAATCAAAAATTTTGAAGGGCACATTTACGAAAAATCCGATCCCTACGGTTTCCAGCAAGAAGTTCGCCCGAAAACGGCATCCATTGTCGCTGATTTAGATGCTTATAGTTGGAGTGATGAAAACTGGATGGAAAAGCGGCGTCGTACTGACCCGCTAACTCAGCCAGTCTCAGTCTACGAAGTACATTTAGGCTCTTGGTTACACGCTTCGAGTGCAGAACCAGCTAAACTTCCCAATGGTGAAACTGAACCAGTAGTTGTCGTTTCTGGATTAAAGCCGGGCGCACGTTTTCTTACCTACCGGGAACTGGCAGACCGACTCATTCCTTATGTCAAAGAATTAGGATACACCCACATAGAAATTCTACCCATTGCGGAACATCCCTTTGATGGTTCTTGGGGTTATCAAGTAACTGGGTACTATGCCCCTACCTCCCGTTTTGGCAGACCCGAAGATTTTATGTATTTTGTTGACAAATGTCACCAAAATGAGATAGGGATAATCGTAGACTGGGTTCCCGGTCACTTCCCCAAAGATGGACATGGTTTAGCTTTCTTTGATGGCAGCCACTTATACGAACACGCTGACCCCCGCAAAGGCGAACATAAAGAATGGGGTACTTTGGTGTTCAACTACGGTCGCCATGAAGTTAGTAATTTTCTTGCAGCAAATGCTCTCTTCTGGTTTGATAAATACCACATTGACGGGATTCGTGTCGATGCTGTTGCCTCAATGCTCTATAACGACTATTGCCGCGAGCCAGGAGAATGGCTGCCCAATCAGTACGGCGGCAGAGAAAACCTAGAAGCAGCAGATTTTTTGCGTCAGGTAAATCACATTATCTTTAGCTATTTCCCTGGTATTCTCTCAATTGCGGAAGAATCTACTTCTTGGCCAATGGTATCTTGGCCCACCTACACAGGCGGACTAGGCTTTAACTTGAAGTGGAATATGGGCTGGATGCACGATATGCTGGATTACTTCAGCATGGACCCGTGGTTCCGCCAGTTCCACCAAAATAACATCACCTTTAGTATGTGGTACAACCACAGCGAGAATTTCATGCTGGCTCTGTCCCACGATGAAGTGGTGCATGGCAAGAGCAATATCATCGGCAAAATGCCGGGGGATACATGGCAGAAGTTAGCTAATGTGCGTTGTTTATTTAGCTATATGTTTGCTCACCCAGGCAAGAAAACCATGTTTATGAGCATGGAATTTGGGCAGTGGAGTGAGTGGAATGATTGGGCTGATTTGGAGTGGCATTTATTACAGCATGAAGCCCACCAACAGCTAAAAACGTTTTTCCGGGAATTGAACCATCTCTACCGTTCTGAGCCAGTTTTATACACCCAGGATTTTGCTGAACCTGGGTTTGAGTGGATTGACTGTAGCGACAACCGCCATAGTGTAGTTTCCTTCATTCGTCGTGACAAGGATTCTGATGATTTTGCGATCGTTGTTTGCAATTTTACACCGCAACCCCATTCTCACTATCGCATCGGTGTACCGCAAAAGGGATTTTATACCGAGTTATTCAATAGCGATGCGCGTCAGTATGGCGGCAGTAATATGGGCAACTTAGGTGGTAAATGGACGGATGATTGGTCTTTGCACAGTCGTCCTTATTCTCTGGATTTGTGTTTACCACCTTTGGGTGTGTTGATTCTCAAGTTGGATAAGAAGAAGACTGCTGAGATGATGGGATAACAATTTTGGGTGGGGGATGCCCCATCCAACAGATAATTTTGCCTATTCACAGCTACTCAACCCAGCTCTCAATAGACTCTGGTGAAATTAAATATGCGTTATTACCTTTGTAGAGCCGTAGCATTGCTACGTCTCTACATTCTTTTATATAGCGATTTATTGACATGATGAACCAATTGCTAATCAATATGAGTGAGATACTCGATGATTTGGAGAATGTTTTATATCATCGCTGTCAATCTTTATTCCAGCATTTCTATCTGCGCCTCAAAAAACAATGAATGGTTAATAATTCAATAGTGTTAACGGCATGAAATGCGATCGCGTATCTCATCGTAGACATCACTTTGTTTTCTGCTACTCTCCTTTTCGATAAAATAACTGAGGAGATCGGTAAGGAACAGGTTCAGAATCATGGCTCAAGCTAGTATTGGAATTATTGGTGGTAGCGGTCTTTACAAAATGGATGCCCTCAAAGATGTTGAAGAGGTGCAAGTAGAAACTCCTTTTGGTTCACCATCTGATGCTTTGATTCTGGGGACTTTGGATGGTACACGAGTAGCCTTTTTGGCGCGTCATGGTCGGAATCACACGCTTTTACCCTCTGAGTTACCGTTTCGCGCTAATATCTATGCAATGAAGCAATTGGGTGTGAAGTATTTAATTTCAGCTAGTGCTGTGGGTTCCTTGAAAGCAGAGGCGAAACCACTAGATATGGTGGTGCCAGATCAGTTTATTGACAGAACGAAAAATCGAATTTCCACATTTTTCGGTGAGGGAATTGTTGCTCACATTGCCTTTGGCGATCCGATTTGTAAGAATTTAGCTACTGTGTTGGCAGATGCGATCGCATCTCTCAATTTACCAGAAGTTACTCTCCATCGCGGCGGCACTTATGTGTGCATGGAAGGGCCAGCTTTTTCTACTAAAGCAGAATCGAATCTTTACCGCAGTTGGGGTGCAACAATAATTGGCATGACCAATTTACCAGAGGCGAAGTTGGCAAGGGAGGCGGAAATTGCATACTCAACTTTAGCGCTGGTGACAGATTACGATTGTTGGCATCCAGACCATGACAGTGTGACGGTAGAAATGGTAATTGGCAATTTGCTGCGGAATGCTGTGAATGCTCAAAAGGTGATTCAAGAAACTGTGCGCCGCTTGAGTGAAAATCCGCCAACCAGTGAGGCGCATTCGGCGTTACAGTATGCGATTTTGACTCAGTTGGATAAAGCACCAGCAGCGACGAAGGAAAAGTTAGGATTGTTGTTGCAGAAGTATTTGTAGTATTGGTAATGAATGAGCGATGTTTATGGCGAGCTACGCTTAGGCAGTTTCTTGGTAGGAAGATGTGAGAACAAGTACCGCATAGCGTCAATGGAACTCTTGCAAAAGTGCTTTTTGCATTCTTGGGGAAAAGGGTAAAGGTTAAAGGGGAAGGGTACAATACAGAACTTTTCCCCTTCCCCCTGCCCCTTATCCCCAGAGGGGGCCCCACCTTCCCCTTTTCCCGACAAATGCCAAGAAGTCTAATGATTGGAGAGCGTCGCAGCACTTACAGTATGCATTTATCGGAGGCGTTCGCGATTGCGAACGCCTTTCATGGTTTTCATTCAGAACTGCGAATTGCGAGTGGGGATTTTGGTAAATTCGGGTAATTTACGTTTTTATCAGTTTTTCCTGAATGAATGTCCTGTTTTGCCTCTCGACTAGCTGTAGATGTGATTAGAAACGGATTATTAGGGAGAATTCTTTGAGCATCGAAAACGACGGTCGCGGCAGTGGCAGGTAATGTTATGGCTTTTGTATTAGTTATAGATAGCGTCGGCGCAGCCCAACCTAGTCATCGCTATAGACTGGTGAAGCTCCGATATTAAGCTGGTGTTATGTTGAATGGGGCAAGAGTGATAAAAAAGGGTTAATGTCTCTTACCTGCTCCCAGATATAGCTCACCCACTTTCGGGTCATTCAACAATTCTTCACCAGGGCCGGAGATCGCATCACGTCCCGATTCTAATACATACCCACGATTAGCCATCTCTAAAGCTTTACGGGCATTTTGTTCTACTAATACGATCGCAGTACCTGCCTGATTAATTTGTTTAATCTGCTCGAACACTTGTGTCACCAAAATCGGCGACAAAGCAGCAGATGGTTCATCTAAAATCAGCAAACCAGGTTCCAACATCAAAGCTTTGCCCATCGCTAGCATCTGGCGTTCTCCTCCAGAGAGAGTACCAGCACGTTGACGACGGCGATCGCTTAATCTCGGAAACATAGTAAATATTTTATCTTTAATTGGTTTCAGGGGAACGTTAAGCACAAAAGCGCCCATCTCCAAGTTCTCTTCAACACTGAGGGAGGGGAAAACATTGGCGATTTGCGGTACGTAGCACATTCCTCGTTGGACAATTTGATTGGACTTTAGCCCCACGATATTTTCACCTTTGAAGGTAATTGTGCCTGTGTGGGGGATCAAAAGCCCAAAAATTGCTTTTGCCAAAGTAGATTTACCTGCACCGTTGGGGCCAATCACTGTCACCAATTCCCCTGGTGCAACCTGAAAATTCACACCTTGCAGGATATCTACATCTTTGATGTATCCAGCGTGAACATTTTGAACTTCTAGTAAATAGTCATTTGTCATTGGTCATTTGTCATTGGTCATTGGTCAACAGTCAAGTCAAACATAACTATTGACTATTGACTGTTGACTATGGACTATTACGGAGTTTTTTGCAACTCTGGTCGTTCTTCTGCAAGAATCGCCCCTTCTACAGGGCAAACTTGGAGACATATACCACAGTCGATGCAAGTGGCAAAGTCAATCCAGTACCAATCAGTTCCCTTGCTGTTTTTGCCTGGGCCATCATGAATACAAGCTACTGGACAGGCATCTACGCAGTCTGCAACGCCTTCACAGACTTCTGTAACAATTGTATGCGGCATGTTCTCGATTCCCTCTTTTCTGTATCGGCTATTTCTAGACTAGCAGGGGAGGGGAGAGCAGGGGGGCAGAGGGGCAGGGGAGACAAGGGGACAAGGGGACAAGGGGGAATTATTGAACAAGTCTCTTCCTTGTCTTCCCCCTCTTCCTTGTCTACCTTGTCTCTTCTCCATGCCCAATGCCCAATTCCTAAGTCATTTAACGCAATGGTTCTATTTTTGGTGAGCCATCAGCTTTGATCCAAGCAATTTGGGCTATGCCGCGATCGCTTGCATATTGGCGAATCGCCTCTGGATCTCTTCCACCCAAGTCAATTTCTACTCGCACCAAATCAGTAGAATCTCTGAGTTTTTGCGCGTAGACAAAGGCGGCGGCGTTAGCGCTAGCTGTCTCTGGTGCTACCAACCAGTCACTCGCTGGAGTTTCTTGTGGTAATTGCTGAGTAGACAACAGAACTTGGTATAAATCTTCGATACTTAGTCCAAAACCAATTCCGGGAATGTTTTCTCCCTGAGGATGATATAGCCCTAAAAGCTGGTCATAGCGACCACCGCGCCCTAAAACTCTGGCTTGGGATTCGGTATCGTTGACAACTTCAAAGACAATACCAGTGTAGTAATCTATGGTTTGGATTAAGCTGAGGTCGAGGATTAACGGAAATTTTTTCTCTGATTCTAGTAATTCTACTAGGGATTTGAGGTTATTCACTGCCTCTCGCTGTTCTGCATCTAGATCCAGACTACTAACTTTTTGCAACACGTCTGCACTTGGCCCGCGCAAATCCATGATGGTTTGGGCGCGATCGCGGAGTTTGTCACTTAGGGGTAAATTATCTATGGTGATGCGGTCAAGATGAGCGATCGCACTGCGAACTCGATCTTGTAAATTAGCAGGAAAGGCACTCAGGAGCGATCGAGTAATTCCCGCCTCACCTAAAATTAAATGCCATTCCTGCAAACCCAATGCTGCTAAACAATCTGCTACTAATAGCAGTACTTCGGCATTTGCCAGCAATCCGCCAGTACCTAACAACTCTACCCCAGCTTGATAAAACTCTTGCTGGCGATTATGCCTACTTTCCCAAGTGCGACGAAACACATTGGCATTGTAATACAACCGTTGTGGATAAGTGACACCAGCCATCCGAGTGACAACAGTACGAGCAATAGATGCTGTTAATTCTGGACGTAGCCCTAATTCTTCATCTTCGCCATTTTGTTGTAGTTGAATCACCATCTGACGCTGGATAGCTTCTCCTGCCATCAGGGTATCCATACGCTCTAAAGTTGAGGTGATAATCCGGTGATATCCCCAACGGTGAAACACCTGCTGTAACCGATCTTCAATCCAGCGTTTTTTCTCCACATCCAAGGGCAATAAATCCCTGGCTCCCGCTGCTGGTTGATACACCATTATTTTTTCTTCCCACCAAACAAACCACCGAACAAACCACTACCAGATTTCTCTGGTTGCTTATCTCCATTATTGGGGGATGAAGTCACCTTATGATCGCTAGGTTGTTGTCCTAAAGCCTTATCTATTTTAGGTTTCCATTGTAGAGCCGTTTCGTCACTAGGATCTAATTTTAGAGCGTTGTCAAAGTGGATTTTGGCCATTTTTAGCTGATTTTGCTTCAAATACACCATTGCAATTAAGCTATGACAGCGACTGTTTTTTGGTTCTAGCTTCAGGGCCTCTTGCAACTCTACTTTGGCTGGGGCAAATTGGTTTTTGTCAATCAAAGATTGAGCGCGACGAATATACTGTTCTACAATCAAGTCTTCTTTTGGTGGCGGTGGTGCTGCTGCTGGTGTATTTTTTGGTGTATTTGGCTGAGGCGTACCTGATTGGGCTTTGGGTTGAGCAGATGGCGGCGCTGCGGATGATTTACCTGCACTCCGCATTAAATACACTAAATTCAACTCACTAGCTTGGGCAATGACTTGCAGTGCTTGTTCTAGAGAATCATATTGGGTTTGGGCTAGTTTCGCGATCGCAGTTTTATAAAAATGATCGATATTAGCTGCCTCAACTAACTGTTTAGCCAAGTCGGTGTTTAGAGTTACCGAAGTAGATTCTTGTACCAGACGCTTGCCAATTTGCGACAAAATTAGAATATATTCAGTGCGAGTGCGATCGCCTGAGAGTTTTTCGTAAGCCGGGTTAACCAGCTTTGATAACAATTCGTTACCGAGATGTTTTTGAGCAGCAGTTTCAGTAAGACTACTGTCTGGGTGCAAACGGCGGGCGACTTGGAGATAGCGTTTGCGAATCTCTTTAACATCGGCATCAACTGGAACGCACAGCACTGCGTGATGATCTATGAAATCATATTTAAATAGTCCACGATCTATTTTGAAAGACATATAGAGTTTTTGCACCAAGGGAGCAGTTAGATTGCTTTTAGTGTACCCAAAGTCGTAGAGAAAGCCCCCATTTGTTACACCCAAGCTGACAGTGGTGGAACCCGTAAAAGTTCGTTACTGAGGGAGCCGTGAATATAACTATTTGTGGCAAGAATTCTACCTGACTCAATTTTGAAGGCAGTGCCATCGTAGGCGGTGATTTTGCCCCCAGCTTCTTGTACCAAAATTATCCCAGCGGCAATATCCCAAGGAGAAAGTCCCCGCTCCCAGTAACCATCGACACGTCCACAGGCAACATAAGCCAAGTCTAGCGATGCCGAACCGCTACGTCTAACTCCTTGGGTAAGATGGGTGAGATGACAAAATTCGGCGTAGTTGTTATCAGAGGTTTCGCGGCGATCGTAGGCAAATCCTGTTACTAGTAGGCTTTTACCCAGTTCAGATGTTACTGAAACCTTGATGGGCTGACGGTTACGCGTTGCCCCTAAGCCAGTAGCAGCACGGAATAGCTCATTATGGAAGGGGTCATAAATTACACCAACTTGGGGAACGCCATTAATTAACAGCCCGATGGAAACAGCAAAAAATGGGTATTGATGAGCGTAGTTGGTTGTGCCATCGAGAGGATCTATTGCCCAGAGGTACTCATTCTGTTGATTACCTAATTTCCCTGATTCTTCAGCGAGGATCGAGTGCTGGGGAAAGTGGCAACGCAAAATTTCTAAAATCAACTCTTCTGAAGCTTTATCAGCAGCCGTGACTAAATCACCAGGGCGTCCTTTTTCAATAATTGCGTCTTCTAACTTACCCAAGTAACCTTGCAAAATAGCACCAGCAGCCAAGGCCGCTTCTGTAGCAATATCTAGAAAAATTTGTAGATTTGTCATTTGTCATTGGTCATTTGTCATTGGTTATTAATTCTTCTACTTCACTTCCTCACTCCACTACTCCCCCACTCTCTCACTCAGCACTCAGCATTCAGCACTCAGCACTAATTAAAGATTTTGGCGGCGAAACTCGGCGGGAGTGAGGCGCATGGGCTTTTCTGGGTTCCAAATTCCTTGCCCCATGAGTCTAGCCCATTGTTGGGCACGTTCTAAACGCAGGTCATATTTGTGGTTAGGCGATCGCGCCACAAACATTGCATTCCCTTGTTTGACTAATTCTTCATTCAACAACACCTTATTTTTCCATACATAAGCTAGAGTTCGCCCAATTTTGTCTTTTGCTTCTAAATCAAACTCCAGCGTTACCGATTGTTCTACACCACCAATTAGATTCTCTAACTGTTCTTTTGCTGCTTCCCCCCAAGGGCGCTGTCGCAAATCTGGTGCATCAACACCAACTAACCGCACTTGGGAAATCAAATTTGGTTGTTCAGCCATGCCTAACACTTCCAAGCTTTGCCCACTAACTACCCGCGCTACTTTCACCTGGGCTTCATTGTTCGGCAGCTGGTTTTTACCTTGACAACTCACCAAGAGCAATAAGCAAGCCAAAATCGCTATTTTTCGCACCCAGTCACCAAGGCTCACAACCATCAAAAATTCTCCTATGGTGGCTGCATATACCGAGCAGAACCTCTTTCCCCCTGCCCCCTGCCTCACCTCGACTGCGCTCGGCGACCACCTGCCCCCTGCCTTATTCAATTGTTCATTCCTCATCTAAGGGTAAACCCGCTTTAACTCTCCCCTTAGCAAAATAGCGTCCAAACTGGAGTTCGTAGACTTCATCTTCGTCTTGCGTCTCCACCTCCAAGTCAGAACGGGGGTAACTCACACACAACAAGGCATAACCTTGCTTACGTAAATCTGGCGACAAGCCGATCGCCTCTGGTTGGTAAATTTCTCCTGATAACACTCTCACAGCACAAGCGGTGCAAGCTCCGTTGCGACAGGAAAACGGTAGTTCCACCCCTTGTTTTTCGCCGGTGTGCAAGATGTAGCGGTCTTCTGGCACTTGTAGGGTGTGTGTTTTGCCAGTGGCGCGATCGCGAACTTTAATTGTGTATGTACGGGACATCTGGATTTGTGTTTTAGAATTAGGACTTTCAGATTCAATCTAAAATATCTTTCTTTATCTTTGCATTTTCTGGGATTTTATAGTATGATCGGAACTTGTGACACCTGGAGAGGTGGCCGAGTGGTTTAAGGCGCAGACCTGGAAAGTCTGTTTAGGGAAACTTAACGGGGGTTCGAATCCCCCCCTCTCCGTTCTCAAAGCTTAGTCTAAATATATAGTTTGAATATAGCCAAATATATTTAAGACTAAAAAAATTAAATATGATTTTCAAAAATCTTTGCAACATCAATGAATCATCTGTAGAGGCATACAGATGTACGCCCCTAATAAGTATTTCGTGAAATGGTATAACACCAAGGATATGAAATGTTAAGGCACTTCAATGGGAATCAAAGCATTTTCTGGCAAATAGTTGGAAAAACGCCCTTCATCTGCAAGCACCAAAATCAGACGCAGAGGATAATCTGGCGGAACTTGCAAGTCTGCCCACGGTACTGCCAACTCTAAACAACTATTTAAAGCTACTTGAGCGCGACTGAAACGGGGATGCCATTGATAATTGTCTCCAGCTTCTCGAAATTGAATCGATTGCGTCAGCAAGTTAACTTCCAGAAGATGGTGGAAATGGTAATTAAGTGGGGCTGCATCTGGTACATCTGCCAAGGGAATTGGGCTGTTAACCATTGTTTTTTCTGGATAGAACCACAGCAAGTTCAACTCTGCTGGCAAATCTTGCCCTGGTGCAGCGCCACTTTTAAAATCCAGTCGCAAATAGAAATTTAAGTGATCGACCCCATACCAAAGTCGCTGGATGACGCTGCTATTGTGCATTGTCCCCCGCGCCCCGCCGATTTCTATACGTCCAGCTTTATCCCAATCTTGCTCATCACCCTTACCATCAATGACGGGATGAATAAATCCTTGTGGGGTGTGGCTTTTCTGTGCTTCGTGGATTTCTACTGGTTGCTTGAGATAGGGCGGTGCAGGTTCATTTAATGCTTTGTAAATGCCAAACAGATGTTCTCGAAACAATCGGTCAAAGATGGCATCCTGATTTGAGGAGTGTCCTGCACCAAACCACCAAAACCAGTCGGAACCCTCTGCGGCATACAATGCTTCCCATGCTTCGGGGTTGTTTTCTTCCGTCGCTTCGGGATGACTTGCAAGCATTTTCCTTGCTTCTGTCAAATAATCCCAAGCACGATTTTTGGCGGGATCGCCGATCCAAGTGGTGAAGCTGCCATCTACCCAAGAACCACTATGTAGTTGCCCTCCGGGGATAGTGGCTGTGGCTGGAAATTCTTCGAGAAATTCGGAGACAGTGACAAGTTTGAGGTGAGGTTCATCGCTCAAACTTTGATATAAAGCTTCTAAGAAAGGTTTGCCATCTTGGGGATAAAATTCCCAGCAATTTTCCCCATCTAAGGCAATGGTAACTAGCCAAGGTTGTTCGCTATGACTATCTCTTTGCATTTTAGCGATCGCTTGCAAATGTCCCACCAAATCTGCTGCTGCCTTTTTTGCAGGCATTGCACTATAAGTAAAACCAATCAAATCTGATAATCTGTGGTCGCGAAACACAATTGACAAGTCACCCTCGGCGGTTTGCAGGCGATAGGGTCGATACAACAATTCTGGTTGCTCCACATTTCCCGCCCCATCCCGATGAAAAAAGTGTTTCAGCGTCCATCCTAAGACGGCTTCATCTGAGCATATCCACTTAAACCCTTGGTTAATAATGTCTGGAAGTATCTGTGGACTAACTGACTGTTCCGAAGGCCACAAACCACGAGGTATCTGTCCAAAGCGGTCTTTATAAAAGTCCCAAGCTTTCCGCAAGTGGCGGGGAATATCTTCTGCCCACTGAAAACGCTGTTTAGGTAGTGTCATATTGGGCACAGCTACCCGACCAGAGTTAGTATCAGCTAGCAAGGGTAAAATCGGATGGGTGTAAGGCGTGGTGGTAACTTCTAGCTGTCCCGCCTCCTGCATTTTCCGATGTTGGGGGATAATCCGGCTGAGGATTTCTCGCTGTTTGGAATAAATGCGCTGGCGATCGCTTAAAGTAAAATTCCGTCCCTGTTTTAACCAAGCAGCAATTTCCGGGTCATCCCAAAACAGAGGATCGATCCAAGCCAAATTATGCCAAGCTAGCAAATCACCATAATCTGGCAATTCCCAATTTGCTAAACACCAAGCTTGTCCTTTTTCCTGCCTTTGCTGGTACAACTCGGCATAGCGGGGATGAGGATCGATCAGAGTATGGTGATTGGCATCAAAGAAGTGTTGGATTATAAATTCACGCTGTTGCTGGGTGAGTTGCTCATCCGGTGTCAAGCTGGCTGTGAGGTAAGGGTCAAAAGCAGTGCCAGCAATATAATCTTCGAGTTGCAATATCAGCGATGGAACTAAATTCACCGTTTGGTGTAATTTAGGATATCGCTCTAAGAGCAATACTAAATCCAAATAATCTTTAGTTCCATGCAAGCGTACCCAAGGGAGACGGTACTGCTGACTGGGAGATAGCGAAACGCCGCTGCCAGGAGATTTGTACAGCGGCTGATGTTGATGCCAGACAAAAGCGATGTAGAGAGGATGGGACATAGAAATAGTTAGGAGTTAAGAATGAGGAGTTAGGAGTTAATTGAAAACTCATAACTCCTAACTCCTAACTCCTAACTTTTACACCACTTGCTCAATTTCTGCAATTTCGGGAATCATTTCCTTAAGGCGGCGCTCAATACCCATTCTCAGGGTCATTGCAGAACTGGGACAAGAACCACAAGCACCTTGCAGCCGCAGTTTTACAACGGGGCCATCGAGTTCTACGAGTTCCACGTTGCCGCCATCAGACATAAGATAAGGGCGCATTTCATCTAAGACTGTTTCAACGTTGTCAATTGTAAGTTCCATAGTTTAGACCTGCTAAGTTAGGGATGGGCATGGGGAATGGGGGAGGCAGTGCGGTGAGGCAGCCCCCGTCTTGGCGGTTTCCGTCGATGGGGGACTGCCGAACCCGGAGGGTCTTGGGGTTTCCCCAAGTGGATCAACTGCCGTCATGGGGCATTGAATAATAACGATCCCTGTAACCAATGCACCCTTACTCATTAACCATTATCCAAAGTTTTATTTTCCAGCTTTGTTAAATCGATCGTGAACTACCTACAGTGACACTTCGTGTACACTGTAGGCTTCCTGCCCAACAGAAAGCGCAGTAGTAGATTTCTTGCGTCCTCTATTACTTCGACTTACATCTGGACGACAGGCTTTATCCCCCGTTCCAGAGGTCAAAACTTCTACTCTTGCTAATCGAAGTATCCGTAGTCCCTCATCTCTGAGGTTAATACTTGCGTTAATATCCCTGTCATGTCTTGTATTGCACTTTTCACAAGTCCAAAATCTTACATCTAGCGGCAAACTACCAACTTGATTAAGACACATACAACAGGTTTTTGAACTAGGGAAAAATCTATCAACTTCCTGATAAATTTTTCCTTCCATCTCCGCTTTGTACTTAAGCATTGTGCAGAACATCCCCCAGCCAACCTGATGAATAGATTTAGCAAGAGTGTGGTTTTGCATCATGCCCTTAATATTAAGATTTTCAACCACAATCACTTGGTTTTCGTTAACTATCCTACGCGATAGCTTGTGCAGAAAATCTTCACGACAGTTAGCAATTTTTCTGTGAACTCTAGCAACTTTTTTTCTAGACTTGAGTCGGTTATTAGAGCCTTTTTGTTTTCTAGAAAGTTGTTGCTGTTTGAGTTTTAAATTTTTATCATATTTATTTAGTATTCTAGGATTGTCAAATTTAGACCCATCACTAGTAACAGCAAAATGAGTTAATCCCAAATCAATACCTATTGCTTTGCCATCCGCGCTCGCAGAAGGTTTATCCTTGCCATCATCAAATAGAATAGCTGCAAAATATTGATTAGAACAGTTTTTAGATACAGTAACAGTCTTAATCTTTCCCTGAATGGGTCTATGAATTATTGCTGATACATCCCCGATTTTGGGGAAGGTTAAATAGTTATCAGCAATCTTGACATTTTGAGGATACTGTATTGATTGCAAAACGTGCTTTGACTTAAAGTCCGGATATGAAGCTCTTTTTTCAAAAAAGTTATTAAAAGCTACTCCCAAGTTTAAGCAGACTTGTTGTAAGCACTGCGAGTAAGTTAAAGCTAGCCAGTCATGCTCTTTCTTTAACTGTGGAATTATCTTTTTAACTTTATATCCAGACAGTCCTTTCCCAGTCTCTTTATATGTTTGGTTTATCAAATTCAGGCAATAATTCCACAGCCAACGACAACTGCCAAAAGCTCGTGCTAGTGACTGTTGTTGTTGAGCATCTGGATATAACCTGACTTTGACGACTTTTAGCATTTTAGAGTAAAAGCAATTTGCTATAAAAGATTATAGCACAAAGATTTGCTCGTTTTACTCACTCGCAATTTATCTTACGTCTCACCCGAAAGGGAGCGTGAGATAAATTGCTGTTTCAGCTAAATCTAATTGCCGCTAGATTGTCAGGTGTCAGTTTTTTATGACTTTTGACTAAACCCCTGCTGGTTTTAGCAACTTGATATTAGATTAGCTGAACAATTTCTCGTGCAAGCCCTCCTACTCTACTTTAGCGGTTAAAGTCCTGAAGAGAACGCCAGGAGGTGAGGACAAGGAAGGTTTTTCCCCAATACCCCATACTCAATATAGTGATTAAATAATAATTGCTAAAAAACTTAAAACCCAAAACCCAGTACTGGTAATGTTCCAGAAGACCAATGACCAATGACTAATTCAACACTCAGCACTACTTGTTGAGTCACTATCATTAGACGAAACCATGACTGGTTGTTGATATAGTGGCACGGTGAATGTGACTGTTGAGCCAAGTCCTTCGCCCAGACTATAAAAATGTACTTCGCCGCCCATTGCCTCCACTAGCTTCTGGGATATTGCCAGTCCCAAACCTGTGCCGCCGTACTGGCGAGTGCGGGAGCCATCCACTTGAGAGAATAATTGAAACAGTTTATCTTGTTTGTCTAAGGAAACACCAATACCAGTGTCTGCCACACGTACTCTTACCATGCCAGGAAATTGCTGATCTTGAAAGTTCGCCTTTTTAAGTACTAAATCGGCGCTGACGGTAACGCCACCCTCATGGGTAAATTTGATCGCATTACCTACCAAATTGAGCATCACTTGTAGCAACCGTTGGTAGTTGCTTTGGACAATGATTTCATCGGAGGTAGCAGGCATTTGCATCCGAAAGCTGAGGTTTCTCATTTCTGCTTGGGGACGCATGAAACCTTCTACATGACTGAATAGCTCATCTAGCTTGACTGGAGCGTAAGCTAGCTCCATTTTACCAGCTTCGATTTTGGCAATGTCCAAAATATCGTTGATGATATTCAGCAGATGTATCGATAATTGGTGAGCTTCTGTCAAAAACTGATTTTGTTCTTCTGGATCGTCTGCCATCCCTTCCAAAATCAGCTTCAAAAAGCCAATCATACCGTTGAGGGGGGTACGAATTTCATGGGATACATTAGCCAGAAACTCACTTTTGAGGCGGGAAGCTTCTTCGGCTTTTTGACGCGCTATTTCTAATTCTTCATATAAAGTAGCATGAGCGATCGCAGTTCCCAATTGATCTGCTGCTTCTTTTGCCAGTTCTAATTCCGATTCTGTTAATGTGTAGCATTCATCCTGCCAATTCAAGGCAACCAATCCATTAGCTTGGTCTTGATAGCAAGTCGCAACTACTAAAGTTTTCTGCCGCCCAGACTCTTTGTATCCAAGCACTTCCATCGTAACTGGTTCTAGGGTTGCTAAGGCTTGAGCAAAGGCAGGCTCAGAAGCTATATCTATGTCTGAGCCAAGCATTGATTTGAGTTCTGGCTGGCGATACTCAGCCTTCACCTGCACTTTTGAGCTTGAAGGCTGATAAGGACAAATAATGCAGCGCTCTAACCGCAGTGCTTTCCCCAAACTGTCAACTGTTTGCTGCCAAATAATATCTAAATCCAATGTCCGGCGAATATTTCTGGTAATGCGATTTACCAATTTTTGGTGTTGCTGCGAACGTAAAGCCAACTCTATTTGTGTAGGCGTTTTTGATGTCACGCGCGCTTGTTTTTTGGTGAGTGTCGCTTGTACTAAGCGTCCCATCACTAAAACGGTAGTGGCAGTAGTTCCCAAACTCGGCATAATCGGACTAATCACTAAGTCCAACTCAAATAATTCTTTCTGATAGCTAAACCAACATTGAAACCTTTCTGGCACCAAACTTGTCAAAATTCGGTGCAATCGTTCCAAATAACTAACCTTATCCACTGGGGCAAAGGTTTGAGTCTGGTTCAGCTCGTCAACTATTTTTTCAGTATTTAACCCCAGGAGTTCGCTGTACTGCCAACAAAAGGTCAGATAGCGCCCTGCCCCATCTTGCATATAAACTAACTCGGCTCCTAGAGTTGGTAATGAGCCATCAGTCTTACTGGTAATAGATTCCAGATTTTGGGAAAATACATTTGACAATTGGGAATTGGCAGTAATAGTCATTAATTGAGTTGGATAGACAAAGGGTATCCGACCGTAATTTTACTAAAGCCGCTGAAATTTATACATAAATTTTTACAGCTTTTTTGTCTTTGATGGGGTATTTTTTGGTGTTCTGAAAACCAGATTGGCAAACTTTACTTTTTTTAACTTGCATTGACAGTTAAATAATGGCAATGGCGTCAATCGTTCCATTCACCGCGAGGAGGAACAGGGGTACGCACGGGTGTACGCGTTAGTTCGTCATCTCTAAGCAGTTCACCCCGTAACCACTGGCGAATCGCTACTTCAATTACTTTACTTGGGTCATTGGTGAGATGCTGAATTTGCTCTAGTAACTCGGAGTCTAGGCGGACAGCAATTTCTACCTTATCGGCTTGGGTATTTTCCGCTTCGGTAGTTTTCTCTCTCATATTCATAGGTTTATATACTCTGAATTCTTTGACTTGGTTTTGTCTAAAGCTTTGTAAAGTAGTTATATTCATTAATTTGGGCTAATTCGCTGAAAAATTTTCAAGGGCACAGTTAAATACTTCCCTGAAATAGCACCAAAGTAACAGCTTTAAGTTTTAAATCGCATTTTTCATATAACTGACTAGACAATGGCTCTAGAAATTTTGCTGATAAATCAGCGATTATGGGCAATTAGCAGTCGCAATTGCCCACGATTTTGCACGATCCCTAGATGTACTTATTTATATTTATTGTACGCTCCTAGCTGTTGAATACTAGCAGCGACAAATAGACTTTCATAATATTCTTAAATGTCCACCTATTTAGATCAAAAGTTAAAGATGGGGTGAAGGGAGTGCTGAGTGCTGAGTTAAGAGTAAGGAGTTATTCTCTCCTCTGCCCCACTCAGCACTCGGCACTCGGAACTCAGCACTAAAAGCAGAGCGTCTTGGCTAAGAAAGCATTAAAATACATTAAGTAAATTGCCCTTTTAACTTTGGTTGCTGCTAAGGCAAAGATAGTATATGACTGACGTTCCCGCAGTTCGCATTCGCAATTTTTGTATTATTGCTCACATCGACCACGGGAAATCAACCCTCGCCGATCGCTTGCTACAAGCGACTGGCACTGTTGAAGACCGACAGATGAAGGAACAGTTTCTCGACAATATGGATTTGGAACGGGAGCGCGGCATTACGATTAAGCTGCAAGCTGCCCGGATGAACTACACAGCTAAGGATGGTCAGCAGTATGTACTGAACTTAATTGATACTCCAGGGCACGTAGATTTTTCTTATGAAGTCTCCCGCTCTCTTGTTGCTTGCGAAGGAGCGCTATTGGTAGTAGATGCGTCCCAAGGTGTGGAGGCGCAAACATTGGCGAATGTATATTTAGCGTTAGAGAGTAACCTGGAAATTATCCCGGTTTTGAATAAAATTGATTTGCCGGGGGCTGAACCAGAACGGGTAATTGGCGAAATTGAAGAAATTATCGGTCTAGATTGCAGTGGGGCAATTCTGGCTTCTGCTAAAGAAGGAATTGGGATTGATGAGATTTTAGAAGCAGTTGTTGAGCGGATACCGCCACCGCCAAATACGATAAATGAACGCCTACGAGCGTTAATATTTGATAGCTATTACGATAGTTACCGTGGAGTAATTGTCTATTTCCGGGTGATGGATGGCACCGTAAAAAAAGGCGATCGCATCCATTTAATGGCATCGGGTAAAGAATTTGAAATTGATGAGTTAGGTGTGCTTTCTCCGACTCAAAAGCAAGTTGATGAACTGCACGCTGGGGAAGTAGGCTATTTAGGAGCGGCAATTAAAGCTGTAGCTGATGCACGGGTAGGAGACACAATTACCCTGAGTAAGGCGAAAGCAGATGCACCCTTACCAGGTTACGCAGAAGCGAACCCGATGGTTTTTTGCGGGATGTTCCCCATTGATGCCGATCAATTTGAAGATTTGCGGGAAGCTTTGGAAAAGCTGGAACTCAACGATGCAGCGCTACACTACGAACCGGAAACTTCCAGCGCGATGGGGTTTGGTTTCCGTTGCGGGTTCTTGGGTTTGCTGCACATGGAAATTGTTCAGGAACGCCTGGAGCGCGAGTATAACCTGGATTTAATCATTACAGCCCCCTCGGTGGTTTATAAGGTGATTACCGTCAAAGGTGAGGAACTGTACATCGATAATCCTAGCCGCTTACCTTCTCCCAACGATCGCGAAAAAATTGAAGAACCCTACGTCCAAGTAGAGATGATTACGCCGGAAACTTATGTCGGCAGCTTGATGGAGTTGTCACAAAATCGCCGGGGCATCTTCAAAGATATGAAATATCTCGCCCAAGGACGAACCACCCTTACGTATGAGCTACCCTTAGCGGAAGTTGTAACTGACTTTTTCGATCAGATGAAATCGCGATCGCGCGGTTACGCTAGTATGGAATATCACATCATCGGCTACCGTGAAAATCCTCTGGTGAAGCTGGATATCATGATTAACGGCGATCCCGTCGATTCCTTAGCGATGATTGTGCATCGAGATAAAGCTTACAACGTCGGGCGGGCAATGGCAGAAAAACTCAAAGAACTAATTCCCCGCCATCAATTCAAAGTGCCAATTCAAGCATCTATTGGCAGTAAAGTTATTGCCAGCGAACATATCCCCGCTTTGCGCAAAGATGTGTTAGCCAAATGCTACGGTGGTGACATCAGTCGGAAGAAAAAACTTTTGCAGAAGCAAGCAAAAGGTAAAAAGCGGATGAAATCTGTAGGTACTGTAGATGTACCCCAGGAAGCCTTTATGGCAGTACTGCGCTTGGATCAAAACTAATAGAATTCAGAAGTCAGAATCTAAGAAAGAGGCAAGGGGGCAGGGGAGCACGGGAGCAGGGGAGAATTTGCAGTAAGTCTTTCTCCTCTGCCCTTCTGCCCCTCTGCCCCTCTGTCTTTTAGGCCCCCATCACAGTTTTCTTATTCTGAATTCTGAATTCTGTATTCTGTATTCTTTTTCAACATCCGTTAATTTTAATTACAAAGGCTGGAAACAGCAGCCTTAAGTGTACGAGTTTCAGTATGCTGCTGGCAGGTTTAGCTTTCAAAAAGCCACACTGACTCGCTGTTAGCTTAACCATCCTTAAGTGTGTCTCTAATGCGGGATTTCTAACAGAAAAAATGATAATTTATTGTAGAAATTCAAAACATCATGAGTCGCAAGCAGGCGGAAGAACAACTTTCTGAGGTAGAGCAAAAGTATCGCACTCTGGTAGAACAAATTCCGGGCGTTGTTTATGCCTTACCAATTAATAACACTACAAAAGTTGCTTATATTAGTCCACAACTGCAACAATTATTGGGCATTGCCCCCGAAGATTGGCACTTTGGTTTCTTTAATAGTTGGTTAGATTACACTCATCCAAGCGATCGCGATCGCCTTTGGCAAGCTGTAAATAATACAATCGCTACCAGAGAGCCTTTGAGGATTGAGTATCGGATGATTAGGCGCGATGGCAGAATAATTTGGGTACGAAACCAAGCCAATCTCGTTTTTTGTGCCGATGGACAAACTCAGCTACTTCAGGGTTTAGTATTGGATATTAGCGATGCCTATGACGAGCTTTGTTTACGCAAACAAGCACAAGAGAGCGAAGAACTTTATCGTGCCATCCTCGAAGACCAAACGGAACTGATTGCTAGAGGCTTACCAGATGGCACTTTTACCTTTGTTAATGAAGCTTACTGTCGATTTTTTGGACTGGAGCGAGACAAAATTATCGGTCAGCACTACAAACCTGTTGTGTTTGAGGAAGACCAAGAACGTGTGTTTAGTCTGGTAAATTCCATCAGCTTGGAAAATCCTGTTATCACCATTGAAAATCGTGTCGTAGCTTGCCAAGGGGTGCGGTGGACGCAGTGGATTGTTCGAGGGATATTTGATGAGCAAGGGATGCTTGTAGAACTTCAATCTGTTGGACGAGATATTACCGATCGTAAACGGGTAGAACAAGCTTTAAGTGAAAATGAGCAAAAATTCCGGGCGATCTTCAATCAAACTATTCAGTTTATTGGATTACTTCAGCCGAATGGAATTGTATTAGAAATCAACCAAACAACACTGGACTTTGCTGGGATTAATCGAGAAGAAGTAGTTGGCAAGCCTTTTTGGGAAGCAAAGTGGTGGACAATTTCTCTAAATACTCAAGAGCAATTAAAAACTGCGATCGCAGCTGCTGCCAATGGTGAATTTATTCGCTATGAAGTTGAGATTTTAGGTCGAGATGGTCAAGCGATCGCGATTGATTTTTCAGTTCGTCCTATACTCGATCAAACCGGGCATATTACCCTACTCATCTCCGAGGGACGAGATATTACTGCATATAAAGTTGCGCTTCAGGAACGCCGCAAAGCTGAAGAAGCATTGCGCTCCAGTCAAGACTTTCTACAAAAGGTTGCTAATACCGTACCGCATATTTTATATCTATTTGACCTCTTAAAGGGAACAAGTATTTATCTTAATCATAAAAGTGTGACTATTTTAGGCTACTCTCCAGAGGAATTTTGTAACGCAGATCCGCAGTGGCTAATAAATTGCTTTCATCCAGACGACCAGCACCTCTGCTATGACATACCCAATCGCTTCGTCAACCTGAACGACGATGAAGTACTTTCCACTGAATACCGATTCCGACACAAAAATGGAGAATGGCGTTGGCTGCATACACGAGAAGTCGTATTTGCCAGAGATGTTAACGGCACTCCAACGCAGATTCTTGGTTCGGTAGAAGACATCAGCACTCGTAAAGAAGCCGAAGTGATGCTGCGACAGCAAGCAGAAGGAGAACGGCTAATTACTGAAGTAACTCAACAGATTCGGCAATCACTGAATTTGGAGGAGGTTCTGAATACAACAGTAAATAGTATTCGCCAGTGTTTAAGTTCAGATTCCGTAGCTATCTATAAGTTAGAATCTGACGGAAGTGGGAATTTTGCGGCGGAATCAGTGGGTGATGACTATCCTCAAAGATTAGAACTGACAATGCACCCATTTTCGCTCAAACAAGATTTTAGCAACTATTACCAAGGATTACCTAAAGTCTTCCATAATATTCAGGAATCTGATTTTTCAGCCGATGTTTTTGAGTTGTTACAACTCTATCAAGTTAAAGCGGCTATAATAGTGCCGATTTTGAATGAAGAGCATCTGTGGGGTTTACTTATTGCTCACCAGTGTACCGCACCTCGTTATTGGCAAGCATTTGAAGTGAATTTGTTGCAGCAATTGGCTAGTCAAGTAGCGATCGCTATTCATCAATCAGTACTTTACCAGCAAGTGCAAGCTGCCAATGAAGAATTACAAAGATTAGCTACCCTAGATGGCTTGACTCAAATAGCCAATCGCCGCCGATTTGATGAGTATCTTCAAGCTGAGTGGCAGCGACTCAAACGCGAGCAACTTTCACTGTCTTTAATTTTGTTAGATGTCGATTTTTTTAAACTCTACAATGATACTTATGGTCATTTAGGAGGGGATGATTGTTTGCGGCAATTAGCAACTGCCCTCAAAAATATTCTTAAGCGTCCAGCTGATTTAGTCGCTCGTTACGGTGGAGAAGAATTTGCTATCATTCTGCCTAATACAGAGATTCAAGGAGCAATCTATGTAGCTCAAACTATTCGACAAGCAGTCCGCGACTTAGCCATTCCCCATGCTCAATCTCGCGTGTGCGATCGTGTTACCGTTAGTCTAGGTGTTGTTAGCATTGTGCCAAATTCTGAAATTTCGCCGCCAGACTTGATTAATGCAGCAGACAAAGCACTTTATGTAGCCAAACAGCAAGGACGCGATCGAGTTCATGCCGTTTGCGTCGTTATCCCTTCTTGATACCTGACTTGCGAAACGGGCACTCAATTAAGAGAAGGCAGGAGGCAGGAGGCAGAAGGCAGGAGGAAAGAAGTATGAATGAAAACTTTAGTTCTGGATCTAGAGCCGCAGTTTAAAAATAAGATTTGTATTAAGACCTACTCTTCCGTAATAAAAAGCGTCCATACCCTAAGTCATGTATTTGCGCGTAGGTTTTTCCTACCCTCTGCCTCCTGCCCTCTGCCTTACTTCCTATCCGTAGCCTACAGTTGATAACTTTTAACAAAATCACTGTTAAAAAATCTAAAAATTTTAGTAAAAGTACTTACTACATTGGCCAGACTTGTATTTTTAGGTAAATGTAGTTTGTTAGATATTTATAAAGTGTTGGGGAGTCTAGTAGATGAAGATACTGGTACTGAGTTGGGAGTTTCCACCAAGGATTATTGGGGGAATTGCACGACATGTGGCGGAGTTGTACCCGGAGCTGGTAAAGCTAGGACATGAAATTCACCTGATTACAGCTGAGTTTGGTCACGCATCGATGTATGAGGTTGTTGAGGGAGTAAAGATACATCGAGTGCCAGTGGCATATAGTAACGACTTTTTCCACTGGGTAGTGAATCTCAACTTGAGTATGGGAGATCACGGTGGTAAGTTGATTTTAGAAGAAGGGCCCTTTGATTTAATTCATGCCCATGATTGGTTAGTCGGAGATGCTGCGATCGCTCTCAAGCATAATTTTAAAATACCACTAATTGCCACAATTCATGCCACTGAATACGGACGCTATAATGGTATTCACACTGATATCCAAGGTTATATAAATGGCAAAGAAACCTTGTTAGCTTACAACGCTTGGCGAATTATTGTTTGTAGCGACTATATGCGCCAAGAAGTAGAACGAGCGCTCCACAGTCCTTGGGACAAAATCGATGTCATTTATAACGGTATTCGAGCCGAAAAGAAACAGCATCACATCGATTTTCATGCTCTGGATTTTCGCCGCCAATTTGCCGCAGACGAAGAGAAAATAGTTTATTACCTCGGTCGGATGACCTACGAAAAAGGTGTACCTATATTACTTAATGCCGCACCCAAAATCCTTTCAGAAATGGGAGGTAACGTGAAATTTGTAATCGTTGGTGGCGGCAATACTGACCATCTCAAGCGCCAAGCCTGGGATTTGGGAATTTGGCATCATTGCTATTTTACCGGTTTTCTCTCCGATGAATACTTAGATAAATTTCAAACTGTCGCAGACTGTGCGGTTTTTCCGAGTCTTTACGAACCCTTTGGAATTGTAGCTTTAGAAAGCTTTGCCTCTCGTGTACCTGTAGTAGTTTCTGATACTGGTGGTTTTCCAGAAGTGGTGCAACATACCAAAACAGGCATTGTCACTTGGGTGAACAATCCCGATTCTTTAGCTTGGGGAATTTTGGAAGTGCTGAAAAATCCAGGTTATCGTCAATGGCTGGTGGATAACGCTTATGAGGATTTAGAGCGCCGCTTTAGCTGGCCGAAATTAGCCAAGCAAACTGAGCAAGTATATCAGCAAGTCGTACAAGAGCGATCGCAAATACCGTGGTAAGATAGCTCCCCAATTTCTTGAAGAAGTTGGGGATCTAAAATTTTATTTGAACTTGCATAAATCCTTAATCAACCTTTGATAAGTTTATAGCTGGTACTGCTGCAATTTCTGGAGTAGTGCAAATTTAATCTGTGTTTAGATATTACAGCATATTTCAAGTTGGTAAGGTACACAAGCTAAATCTGTTACGCAGGTATAAAGCGTGTTTTACTCCTGAATTATGCTGTATTTTTGGAATTGCGAAATCAGTAACACTAGAAAAAGCTAATTAATCAAGGATGACTATATGAAACTGCTTCCTTTGGATAAACTAGGAGCTAGAGAAGCCAACGGTATTGTTGATTTTGGACTATTTCTGCCTTGGGTTTCTCAAAAGGATGGAAATCGGCTAATAATTAAAATTATCCACGAAAAAGATCAATTTCTCCAAGATATTCAGCCCTTAGAATTTGAACTCAAGCATTCTATAGACTCAGAGTATGGTGATTATTGGTCAACTCAAATAGATATCAAAACTCAATCAAAACCCAGTGTCAAATCTGCATGGGGAGAACCAGGTAGATATGTTTACCGCTACTGCTTACAAAATCCCAATCAGGGAGAAATAGATTGGATTATTGACCCTTTTGCCAGAGAATTTGGGGTAGGTAAATTATCCGCTTTCACACTTGGCTATCAACAATATGAGTGGAGCCAGAAGGAAAAAACTTGGAAAACTCCAAACTTAAAAGATATTGTTCTCTACGAATTGATGATTGATGAATTCGGCGGCAATATTGATGGAACAATTGAAAAACTCGGCTACATAGCAGATTTGGGAGTTAATTGTCTCGAAATCATGCCACTTTCCAATGTAGCCTTAACAGTAGATTGGGGTTTTTTACCAATTGGCTATTTTGGGGTAGATGAACGATTTGGTAACAGAAAAGATTTACAAGGTTTAATTGATGCGGCACATCAAAACAACATTGCTGTAATTGTAGATGCCGTTTATGGTCACACTGGTGATAGTTTTCCATACTCTTATGTTTACAGAAAACTAGGGTATCGTGAGAATCCTTTTATGGGAACATTTGCTAAAGATTATTTTGGCGAAAGCACAGACTATAATCGCAAGTTTACCCAAGACTTTTTCTATACAGTCAACTATCACTGGCTAGATGTCTATCATGTCGATGGTTTTCGCTATGACTGCGTACCCAATTACTGGGATGGTTCTACAGGAGTTGGTTACGCTAACTTAATTTTTAACACCTACAAAACGGTCAAAGAAAAGAGACAAGCTGGCGAGTATTGGCAGAGATTCTTTAACAATGACACAAACGATGACACGATCAATTTGATTCAGTGTGCTGAACAATTAGAAGGACCAAAGGAGATTCTCGAACAAACTTATACCAACTCTACCTGGCAAAATGAAACGTTTGGTGCAGCTGAAAGTGTAGCTCATGGAAATAAAGGTGATTTAGCTAATCTTGGCTTTAAACTTGGTCTGGATGGCTATCCTTCAGAGATTACAAACAATGGTGACAAAATTGCTAAAACAGCCCTGCAATATATAGAAAATCATGACCACTCCCGTTTTGTTTGTAACTTTGGTACGATCGCCCGCGATAATGATTTATTAAAAGAAGGTAATCGTGACTTATGGTATAAAGTCCAGCCTTACCTAATTGGTATTTTCACTGGTAAAGGGATTCCGCTACTGTGGCAAGGTCAGGAATTTGGTGAAAACTATTTCCTGCCAGAACAAGGTTTTGGTAGAGTGATGTTGCTTCGACCTGTACGATGGGATTATTTTTATGACCCCATTGGTAAGAGCGTACTTTCTTTAGTACGTAAGTTGATTAAACTGCGCAGTCAGCAACCGCAGTTTACGGAAGGCGACCATTTCTTTTACAACGATTATGACCGCTATCATTCCAAAAATGTGCTGCTATTCTCGCGCAAACATGGTAACAAGTTTAGCCTAGTAGCACTTAACTTTAGCGATCGCGATCAAAATGTACCCTTCTGGTTCCCAATTGCTGGCAATTATCAAGAAGAACTAAATGGTGAAAACAATTTAATCGGCGTTCCCAGTTATTCAGAATATTGGCTAACTATTCCCAGTAACTACGGAAGGATCTGGACAGTGACAACCAATACCTAATCTATTTTAAGTTTCATCTGACCAGAATTAAACGCTACAAGCAATGTAGAATTTTTGCACAGTAACGCAGAGAATTAGCGATCGCTCTGCGTTATTTTGCGTTAACAAACAGTACAAGACCTGTACGCTGGAAATTCTACCCGATCTAGTGCCACAGTTAAACTAGTGCGCGTCTAAATTGCAGATTTTTCGTTAAGACTGTCCTAAGTCAATTGGTTATTCACAACAACTGATAAATGACTAATGACAAAGGATAAATTTCACGAATAAATAAGCAATTAAAATGCGCCACAGCCTAGCAATAATTGCAGTTTGCTCTAGAAGTTTAGTATGACAAAGGCATTCCCAAGCATAGCAAGGCGCTTGAAAAGTACAGGAATCAAGTTGTTGAAGATGGGAACCTTCCTAATAACCCGTTTTATTGCAAGCTGGAAACGCTTCTTCCTGGGTGATACTGTTGATGTTCGCCCCTCCACTCCCTCCTTTGATGTCCGTCCCTCCTTAGCGGGCCCAGTCCTGAGTTTGGGTGGGGGAGGCCCCGATGTCGATGATGCTATCCAGTGGATGATTAACCAAGTTAGGGGAGGTAGTAACTCCAGCACTAAAGTTAATGTTGTAGTTCTCCGCACTAATGGTAATCACGATTACAATCGGCTAATTTATGCCATGAAGGGCGTAAATTTTGTGGAAACTCTTCTGGTTAGGGATAGACAAGAGGCAAACAAAGCTGAGATTTATGAAAAAATCCGAAATGCTGATGTAGTTTTCTTTGCTGGCGGGGATCAATGTCAATATATCCGCAACTGGAAAGATACCAAGCTTGAGGCTGCCGTTAAGTCAGTTTACCTTAAGGGAGGTGGTATTGGTGGCACTAGTGCAGGTGCAATGATTCAAAGTGATTGTGTCTATGATGCTTGCGCTTCTTCCGAAAAAGGCATTGAAACTAGAGACGCACTCGAAGATCCCTACCGAGACATTACTTTTACTTACAATTTTTTCAATTGGAGTAATTTGAAGGGAACTATCGTAGATACACACTTTGACAGACGGGAAAGAATGGGTCGAATTATGACTTTCATTGCCCGTCAAATTAAGGATGGTGTATCTAGCAGTGTTTTAGGTATAGCGGTTAGTGAAAGTACGTCAGTTCTTGTGGATAAAAATGGTTTGGTGAAAGTTATGGGTAGAGGTGCGGCATACTTTGTACTTGGCAATCATCTGCCAGAAGTATGCGAACCTCGAAAGCCTTTGACCTTTTCCAATTACAAAATTTGGAAAGTTCGCAGTGGCGACACCTTCAACTTAAGAAATAGACCAACTTCTGGGTACTATCTCAGGAGTGTCAAAAGGGGACGGATTGATTCAAATCCCTATTGAGTGGGAGGGCTGATTCACCCTATTTCAAACAGGATTTGTCACGATGGTTAGCGAGAAAATTGTAAGTAAGGGTGACGATGAGATGAACATTGAAGCACTTAAATATTAGTAAAATAGTTCATTTGATCGTCGGCACGCTGATAGCAAAAGAATCAATAAGACCTGACTTATTTTCAAGGCAGGTCTAATTTTTAATTGTTATAACCCTTAATTTTACTATATTCTAATTTTGAAAATAGCTTCCAGGAGATTTTAGCTCACTTGTGTCAGAGAGAGTTAAATAAAAGTAATTTTAGAAAAGAATATGACAGAACCTAAGCTTCGGTTTTGCTCGGCTCAACCTAGTATATATAAGATTTTGAAAGTAATTTCGGGCAATATTAGGCGCTGATAGGTTGTTCAGATTCAATTAACTGATTATTCGGTACATCAAATCTAATAGTACTAGCTGCCCAGTCTTTGAAATCGGGTGCTAGCCAAACTAGCTTACGCAGAATTTCATCATTGACCCACAACACCAAGGGAAACTGAAACTGTTTCCGAAACTCATCTCGCATGATATTGGTACTAGTAATCAGTTGGTTAATTGCCACTACAGATTCTAAGCCTCGTACCATCAAAGCTTCGGGTTGAGCAGTACCAATTTCACTTTTAATAGCTGTGTATAATTTATCGTCAGTAGGCGAGAGCAAAATTTCGTGGATATTTGCTGATGAAAATTCTGTTAGCAAATTCAGCACTTGCTCCTGCTTTTGAACACAGTTACAACAAGCCAATAACAGTGAAAACTGTCCACCAGAAACCATCATTGCCCTTGCCAGCCTCTTAGTAGCTGCTGTGCTGCTAACTGTGCCGTTTTCTGAATTGGTTAAGCCGATCATTAAAAACACCCTTCTTGTGATTTTCAAGCATATTCAGTGATTCTACCCTATTAATTTTTATTCAAAAGTGTTAATTGGGTAACTTTGATAACTTTTCTCTGTAATATTAAGCATTATATAACGAACAACCAGATGATGCATTATCTCATGTTCACAATTTAGGGAGAATGTAAAGATAATATCAACACAAGGTCTGCAACAGGGGAGAGACGAAAAATTAACAATTGCATCATCACTGGATTTTCATAAATTTTTGCATCTGCTAACAATTAAGTAATTTTTTTAAAATTTGCAGTAAAAAAAATACTCGGTAAAAGTCTAACAGTAAATGTTAGCAAGTGGCAAAACTTATAACAGTTTTCAAATACACCCCTAATTAAACATTAGGTTTTCCATGTAACCCTTCTCCTGTGGTCGTGCTATAACTTTGCTTCACGCTAACACCAGTTACTTACAGGAGTAAACCCTCTACAGCGAGAGTTCACCGCGTCACTGTGTCTTCTCAAAAAGCCATCTGAGGACGGATATTGAGTGTGGAGTAGTAATAGTTTCAGCACAAGATGCAGAAATCTTGTTGCATTAAAGCTAACTCATCCGTTTGATAGAACTGTAGATAAAAGATGTCGCTCCGTTAGTGGAGGACAGAGAACATTTAGCTCTCTAAGATCGATTTAGAACATCTGAACTATAACAACAAGTTTGAAATTTGCTCAATTGCTCTATTTTTTGAGGTTGATAGCCAATAACAAACTTATGTAAATATTTATTTTTTTTGGAAACCAATTAGGAATATCACACCATGCTATTTAAAGATCGGAGGTTTGCGGGTCAAGTTTTGGCTAAGGAGTTAACCGCTTATGCTAATGACCCCGATGTTCTGGTATTAGGGCTACCAAGGGGTGGTGTACCCGTTGCTTTTGAAGTTGCCAAAACCTTAAATGCTCCCTTAGATGTTTTAGTGGTACGTAAATTGGGCGTGCCCGATCGTGAAGAACTAGCGATGGGAGCGATCGCTTCTGGTGGTGTGCGGATAGTCAATAAATATATTATCAGCCTGGTGAAGATATCCGATGAAGTAATTGCCAGAGTGGCGCTACAAGAAGAACGGGAGTTAGAGCGGCGGGAACGGCTTTATCGCCAAAATCGCCCCTTAAGAGATTTGAAAGGACGCACAGTCATCTTAGTAGATGATGGTTTAGCAACGGGTGCAACGATGTGGGCTGCTGTTGTAACTGTGCGAAAACAGCAACCTGCTCAGATTGCGATCGCTGTGCCTGTGGCTGCACCTGAAACTTGCCAAGAGTTAGAAACTGAGGTAGACGAAATCGTTTGCATCTCCAAACCCAGCCCTTTCCAGAGCGTTGGTCTTTGGTACGAAAGCTTTCCTCAAACGACCGATGAAGAAGTCCGCGACTTACTCGCAAAAGCGGCAAAGAACGGTGAAGCAATACCTCTTGGTATGTAGATAAAGATTAAGTTTATGAGATGGTCTCAACTCATAAACGAACTCAAATGGCGCGATGATAGCGGTTCTGATTAGTAGTGGCCAAGCCCCTTCATAAAGCAATACGGTTCAGATAAGCATTTTTCACTTTCCTTATGGTCTGGGGAATGGGTTTGCGGGTAAAGGGAAAGGATGTATTCAAAACATGAGTCCCTTTCCCCTTTCCCCTTTAACCGAACCGTATTGCTTCATAAAGGACGATTGCATTGGTCGGAGTTCCAAGCTTCGTCCAATGCCGTCTTTTTCCCTACACTCCACACCCAACTTCATGACGTTGCCGGGATAAAAACGTGGAACGAGTATACAAACTAATTGATATGGTTAAATAATGCTGAGTTCATCTGAAACAGCTGAAACAGCACCCCATGTTTCACGAGCCATACTCAATAATCCCCAGGAATAAATATGTCTGAGATTGAAAACAAAGTGGTAATCATCACCGGAGCTAGCAGTGGGTTAGGCGAGGCAACTGCGAAGCGACTTGCTGCTAGTGGAGCTAAACTGATGCTGGCTGCCAGACGCGAAGATCGGCTGAAAGAATTGGTTGCGGCGATCGCTAAATCAGGAGGGACTGCAACCTATCAAGTCACAGATGTAGCAGACCGCGCCCAAGTGGAAGCCTTAGCCAAGGAAACTGTGAGTACATACAGCCGGATCGATGTGCTAATCAATAATGCCGGGTTAATGCCGCTTTCTGCCCTCGACCAAGTAAAGGTAGAGGAGTGGGATCGGATGATCGATATCAACATTAAGGGCGTTCTCTATGGGATTGCTGCCGTGTTGCCAATTATGCGTCAGCAAAAGTCTGGTCACGTCATTAACCTATCATCAGTGGCCGGACATAAGGTGTTTCCGGGAGCGGCCGTCTACTGTGCCACCAAGTACGCAGTGCGGGCGATTTCTGAGGGACTGCGGTTAGAGTCAAATGGTGAAATCCGTTCGACTAATATCTCACCAGGAGCCGTTGCTACCGAACTGGCTAACACGATTACCGATAAAGACGCAGCAGCCGGAATTAACCAACTTTATGAGATCGCCATTGATGCAGATGCCATTGCCCGTGCGATCGCATACGCCATTGAGCAACCCAGTGATGTTGATGTGAATGAAATCATCATCCGTCCGACACGTCAAGAACTTTAAATTTCGGCTTACAGACCAAGCATTCGGCTCAGATAGCCAGACAATATCTTGAACGCACGAATATAGAATTTCGCTTAAAAAAAACTCTGTGTCCCTCTACGTTTAAAACGTAACGATTTGTAAGCAAAACTCTACTAAATTGTCAGTGTCAGATTAATAAGTCCAGTTTTGCTTAGTCTGTAAGCTATAGGTTCCATCTTTCACATTTACCCGCTCAGGAATCAGATTTAAATCTCTAAATATATTTGCCTGATGCTGTAGAGCTGCGAGCGATTGGTCGTCAATCGGGATGATGGCGCGTTCGGCGCTACGTTGCTGTAAAATTCCAACGATAGATGGATCGATTTCATGGTGTTCTGCCATTCGTTGAACCGCTTCTAATTCCTGTTTCTTAGCCCAAGCTCCAGCTTCGTTTACCTCTTCTAAAATCACCTTGAGTAGGTCAGGGTAGTCGCGTACTAGCTCTGGAATCGCGTAGTAATAAGTCGGAACTTCCACGGAGGCTTTGTCACCAAATATGCTCTCTAAATCTGCAATCGATCGCCCTGGGTAAGCGCTTCGGGCAAGAGTAGCTGTATAGGGAACCCAAATCACCCAAGCATCGATTTCACCTCGACGGAATCGGGGCAGCGCCTCCGGTTGTGTCAAATAAACTGGTTCAATGTCACTAAAATCGAGGCCGACTTTTGCCAGCGATCGCACAAGCACATAATGGGCGCTTGAGCCTTTATCAAAAGCGATCTTTTTACCCTTGAGGTCGGCCAGCGTCTGAATCGGCGAATTTTCCGGTACTAGAATCGCTTGACCTTTGGGAGCGGTATATTTTTCCTTAGCCACCCGCACAAATACGTGATCCGCCGCTTGAGAGAAGATGCTGGCCGTACCACCGCCACCACAGAAGTCAATCGTCCCGTTGCTGAGTGCTTCTATCAGAGAAGAGGCTGATAAAAAACTTGTCCAGGTGACACTCAGCCCATAAGGTTGCAAACGCGTTTCGAGCAAGCCTTGAGCGCGGAGAACTTCCAGATTTGTCATTCCCTCTGGATATCCTATTTTGAGTTGCTTGAGCCGCCGTGCTTGCTCTGCTAAGGGCGTATTGCTAGAGCGATCGGGACGGTTAGAAAACCAGCGATCCAAAACTACACAGAAAATTATCCCCCCCATAAACAGTCCCACGGTTTCCAATAACTGGATTGTGGAGCTTTTGGGTAGTTTAAACTGATTCATGAGAGTAGAGAGCCGATTGCCAGATTCAGAAGTGGCAACAGCATAACTGTCAAAAATTAGAGTCAAAACCAAAATCGAGACAAGTCCGAGGCAAAATCGAACTGCAAACCTGTAGGTAGCCGATCTACGAGTGGCTGATCTGAGCGACCGTAAGATATTTTGACCTGTGCATCTAAGCACAAAGTCAATCAAACGGCTAATCATAATGACTCCTTTGTTGATGCTTGCAATCAATGGCGGGTTATATACGAGAATACAGCCAGAGTGTTAGACTTTTTGGGGCTATTTATATATTATTAGGACTTATGCAAATCTTTTATTTGTAGGGCGTGTATGGCCTAGAGCATTTAAGAAAAGCGCAGCGTAACGCATTATTCCCACTACGGGTAGTTTTACTGTGTGATTTCTGTACGATAAATAACTAAGTTGAAGAAATAAGAAGTCGATTTATAGCCGATTCGCGAAACTCGCGTCAATATTTCTCGATATTGTAGGGCTGATTACAAAGGTTGAGCGATCGCTAGTGTCGTTCATCAGATAGGTGTTGAGTGAGGAATGGTGATGGATTGGTTAATTGCAACAATTAAGATCGGGCTAGCTACTGCTGTGGCGACAACGTTTGACGACAATATTTATCTGACTGCTTTCTTCAGTGAGGTTAATCGGACTTTTCGTCCTCAGCACGTTGTAGTTGGTGAAATTATAGGATTCACGGCATTAGTGGCAGTCAGTTGCCTTGGTTTCTTACTCGGTCTAGCAATTCCGTCAACTTGGACTGGTTTACTGGGAATTCTGCCGATACTGATTGGCTTGAACAATTTATTCAACTTGAATAAGGATGATTCAGACGAAGATAAGTCAGCTAATCTCAAAAGAAACTCTAAATTTAAAGGATTTGATTCCAGAAAGCGATCGCTCTGGGACGTAATCCGCGATCCGCAGACCTACCGCGTCTCCTCAGTAACAATTTCTAACGGTGGCAACAATCTTGGGATCTATATCCCCCTGTTTGCCAGTAGCTCAATCCAAAATCTCACTGTAATCGTACCAATTTGCTATTTCATTCTTTGTTGCTGGCTGTTTCTGTCCTATCATCTAACTCGTCTACCTGGTATTGCTTTGGTACTCAGCCGTTATGCTAGTAAGATTTTCCCCTTCGTGCTGATGTGGCTGGGTTTCAGAATTCTGTTAGACAGCGAATCCTATCGTCTTTTTTTACCGAAAACTTGACAAAGAAAATTTAACGGTTTTTATCTTTAAATTTCTAAATATTGAAGGTGTTCTGGTGATTAACCGTTGAAAAGTATCTATGAATCACTTCAGATCCCTGCGGATGATAGCCGCCAGAGAACTTTCACAGGACATTTTAATATTTACTATGATGCGGTCATTGCAAATCTTCGCGATGCAAAGCCTATTCTAATATTCGACCCAAATGAGGCAAAGAATGAACTGAAATGAGCGGGCATTTACGCAACTACAAACCTCAACACCAGAGCTATTAAATTCTTCACTATATATATTTATTTTGGTATTAGTAAAACGTCGATACATGACAGATATATAATTGGTTAAATTTTAGTTTTTGAGCAAATAAATATGAGTAATTTTGACCATTCTCAGCATCGAAAAGATTATCTCATTTTATTAGTAATTTGGGTGATAGCATTAGCTATAGATAGAGCTTGGTTTTTCTTAGATGAATCGATTCCAGCCTTCGATCAAAGCGCACATTTAGCTACAGCATTACATCATTATAAAATTTTTCAAAACTTCAATATTTTTTCAGGAGATTGGTGGTTATCTCTGTGGCAATTAACTCCAAGTTATCGCGCTCCTTTTGTGTATATTTGCACTGTCCCATTTTTGATGCTGTTTGGCCGTGGATATGACCAAGCAAGTTTGGTCAACTTATTGTATACTGCGATGATTATAATTTCAGTATATCATTTAGGTAATTTTTTATTTAATAACCGAAAAATTGGCATAACTGCCAGTATATTTTGTGTGTTATTTCCTATTTTAGGAATTATTCGGACAGATTATTTATTAGATTATGGTTTAACAGCAATTGTTATTGTAACTTTTACAGTCCTGACAATTTGGAAAGATAGTTATATTGGGTTTTTGTCATGGGCGTTAACTATCCTATTGGGAGTTGGAATAGGTTTAATCTTGTTGGCTAAACCTACAGGTTTTATTTTTATTTTAGTTCCTAGTATTTGGGTATTAATTGGTTTTATTAAAGAACGTAGATTTATCAAACTAATTCAAGCTTGCTTATCTTTGATAATAGCTTGGTTAATTTGTAGTTTTTGGTATGGGTTAAATTGGTTAACAATTATTACATCAGCATTAAACGCTAACCAAGTGGGAAAAAGCGAGGGCGATCCTGCTCCCACAACTATTGCTGGATGGTTATACTATCCACAAATGATCCCAGAAAGCGTTGGTTTACCAATATTATGTGCGAGTATTGGCATTTTATTGGTTTATCTGATTAAATATAATACTACTAATTTAATTTCAGCAAATCTCCATAGATCGGCTCGAATTTGGTTATTAGTTACCTTAGTAAGTAGCTATATAATTTGTTCTTTGGGCACAAATAAAGACATTAGATTTATTCTGCCATGCTTTCCGATTATTAGTTTAATATTGGCGGACTTATTCAATTTAGTTGAGAATATATATTTTGATAGATTGAGATTAGCTGCTTTAGTATTAGGTTGCATAGTTTTATTAAATAATTTGTTTCCATTACCCCTAATTCAAGCATGGGGTGGTAGACATTTACCTAATAATGATGCAAAAGAATATCCTCTGGAGAAACTCATATACAAAATCACCGAAACAAATTCATATTTAAGATCGAATTTAGGAGTAATTCCTGTTTCTACACCGCAGATAAATGAGTATACTTTAAATTATTTTGGGACATTAGCAGATTTTCGCGTATCTGGCAGAAAATTAACAACCAAATTATCTCAGATAGAGCAAGATTTACAATATTTTTGTTGGTATATTACTAGGGATAATGAACCATATAGACCTGGAGAAAGTGGAGAAACTAAACGAAAATTAAAATCTTTAGTCGAATCTTCTACTGATTTGAAATTACAAGGCGATTGGATATTACCTCATGGAGATAAAATGCGATTATATAGTTGCAAAAATCTTCCTGTAACTGTTGAAAAAATAAATAATAGCGAGTCTGTAATTAGTTTAGAAAAAGTAGCGATTTCTCAGCAATTAATTTTAGATAAAAACAACCCTGTAAACTATGAAATAACAGGCTCATGGAATGATTTGCAAAATGGTATATTACTGTTAAAATGGCAAAATGGACAATCATCTTGGTATCACGATCATGCCATTGGCTTAGGTAATTTATACTGCGGCCTCAAATGTCATCCTGAAGGAACTTTTCGGGTGAAAGAAGCTTTAGCTACATTTATTCCTAAAACACTACCACTAGGAAAATATCAGCTATCAGCACTATATTTAGATAGAAGAAACAACAAAACCACATCTTTAAATATTCCAGATATTACTGTAAATGTGACAGATGTAGGTACAGTAGAAAAATCGCCAGCTTTAGATTTAGTTACCCGAACTTCACAGCTAGCACAAGAGTTACAACAGGGTAAATTAAATAATATCTTTGTGCAGATAGGTCATTTCAATCAATACGATCCTACTCAGGATTATTTAAAACAAATTGATTTAGCGGCTAATTATTATCTGCAAGTAGAGCCAAATAATTTAAATTGGCGTTACACTTTAGTCTTATCACAACTTTTACAGCGCCAAGTCCCAGAATTAATCCAAAATTTAAAAGAATTAACTAAATATGATGCTCAAAATCCTTACACATGGATTTATTTAGCTTTTGTTTATTTATATAATTTTCAACCTACACAAGCTGAACAAAAATTAGCGATCGCAGAACAATTAAAACCAGATATACCAGAATTAAAAACTTTAAAAAAAGTAACAAATATTATGAAATTTTTGCCATTACAATGGTTTGCTTCTAAGGAATAGGAGAAATGAGGAGCAACCCCCAATACGGTTCGGATAAGCACTTTTCATATCTGTTGTGGTTTGGGAAAAGGGTAAAGGGGAAGGGGTAAAAGTTTGAATTCATCTTTTCTCTTTTTTCTTTAACCGAACTGTATTGGAGCAACCCCGGTTTATACAATTTCCAAGTTTCCTGGCTCTGATTGGATCGGAAATTTGAGGAAACTACTTCGATTCAGCTGCATTGTTTTTGTTAACAAAACAAAACTTTTCTCGGAATTACCTTAATATTTTGATATATTCAAATTTATTTGAATTGATGGTAGGCAATTAAAAGCTTTTACAAAAAGTGAATCTTAAAATACATATTTTGCCACTTTATAATCAATTTTTAATTATTATTTAACAGATATGATTTTTTTCGTGAATAACGTCATGATTGCTGTGATTGTCGGATAAAAAGCATTATTATGATGCAAATAGCTGTAGTTAAAAATTGACTATTATCAAGACATATAAATAACTTTAGTTGCTAATTGTAAAAATATAAATAAATATTTACAATAAAATAAAAAAAGTAAAATAATGTCAACGAATTTGATAGAAAAAAATATTAAATATGTCCAAAAGTAGAGATAATTTTTAGAAGACGAAAACAAAAAAAACCATTTACTTGGATAAGGTTTGATGTCGAGAAACTGTTCCCACTTCAGGGGAGAATTCAGCACGTGAAGGCTCCGGTGTTATAAACCTGAAGAGTAAATAAAAGGGACTGGGCATGGAAAAGAGGCATCGGGGCGGGGTGCAAAAGGGAAAACTCTTCTCCCTTGCCCCCTGCTCCCTTGCTTCTTCCCCAGTTCCCGATACATAGAGAAAAAGTTAAGCGCGAGGACATAGATTTAGTATGGCTAATAGCAGTGCAATCACCGCAGCACGGCACTTGAGTGAAAAGTTACCTTTACCGCTCAAGCGTTTGGCAGATTTGGCTTATAACTACTGGTGGAGTTGGAGTGGCGATCGCATCTCCCTATTCCAAACAATTGATCCCCAAGAATGGGAACGCTGTGGACATAACCCAGTAGCGATTTTAGAGTCGGCAACTTATGAGCGTTTGACGCAATTAGCAGAAGACCCATTTTACCTAAAGCAGATATCTGCCCTCGCACGTGAGTTTGACCAATACATCAACCAGCAAGATACTTGGGTCAGTCGAGTTGCACCGCAAGTATCTGCATTGCATCCTATTGCTTACTTTTGCGCCGAATTTGGCATCCATGAATCTCTACCCGTCTACTCTGGCGGCTTGGGAATACTCGCCGGGGATCATCTAAAATCATCATCAGATTTGGGTGTGCCGTTGGTTGGTGTTGGCTTGTTGTATCGCCAAGGTTATTTTCGGCAACGCTTGAACCGCCAAGGTTGGCAAGAAGATTATTATATTGACAACCCCTTTGGCCACATGCCCTTAGAGTTGATTAAAAATGAGCAAGGGGAATCGGTGACTATCGAGTTACAAGTTCGCCAGCGGATTGTGAAAGTGCAAATCTGGCGAGTGCAAGTTGGGCGAGTCACCTTATATTTATTAGATAGCGATCGCCACGATAACGATCCCATTGACCGTTGGCTAACAGGACACCTATACGGCGGTAACTTGGAAACCCGCATCGCCCAAGAAGTCGTTTTGGGAATTGGCGGTGTTCGCGCCCTACACGCCTTGGGAATTGAACCTTCTGTCTATCACCTCAACGAAGGACACGCTGCATTCTGCACCTTAGAAGTTGCGCGGGTAGAAATTGAGCGGACTGGTAAATCGTTCTATGATATCGAAGCCAAGGTACGGAACAGTTGTGTATTTACCACCCATACCCCCGTTCCCGCCGGTCACGATGTCTTCTCCCCTGATTTAATAGATTCTTTCTTTGCCAGCTATTGGCCGCAATTGCGACTTTCCCGCGAGCAATTTTTGGCACTGGGTGCAAGACGACTGGGCGATCCTTGGGAACCCTTTGGCATGACCGTTTTAGCATTGCGGATGTCGCGTGCTTGCAATGGCGTAAGTGAATTGCACGGTCAAGTTTCCCGTAAAATGTGGACAGTTCTCTATCCGCAGCGATCGGAAGACAAAGTACCAATTGGTTACATTACCAATGGCGTTCATGCACCCACCTGGACTGCACCCTTGTTAGGTGATTTATATGATGAATATTTGGGAGAAGACTGGAAAAATCGCGCCGTCGATCCCAAAATGTGGGCTAAAGTTGACGAGATTCCCGACGAGGAATTGTGGTCGCGGCATCTCATCCTCAAAGAACGATTGATTGCTTTCACCCGTTATAAGGTAAAGAAATCACGGGAGTTGCGTGGCGAAAATCATCAACTCATTCAAGCAACAGAAAAATTACTCGATCCCAATGTATTGACCATTGGATTTGCCAGACGCTTTAGCCCTTATAAACGCGGCGATCTGATTTTGCGTGATGCCCAACGCGCACTGAAGATTTTTGGTAATGCTCAACGTCCAGTACAAATTATCTTTGCAGGTAAAGCGCATCCAGCCGATGAAGAAGGTAAGCGGATTATCCAACGCTTGATGGAGTGGTGTCACAATTCCGGGATTATTAACCGAGTCGCCTTTATTGAAGATTACGACATTTACACCGGTCAAAAATTGGTGCAAGGTGTGGATGTTTGGTTAAATAATCCCCGCCGTCCTTTGGAAGCGTCTGGTACGAGTGGGCAAAAAGTCTGTTTTAACGGCGGTCTTAATTGCAGCGTTTTGGATGGCTGGTGGTGCGAAGGCTACCAAACAGGGCCCGATGGCAAAGGAATTAACGGTTGGGCAATTGGTGAAGATGCTCATACTAGCGATCAAGAATTGCAAGATGGGATTGATTCGCGATCGCTTTATCAGCTGTTAGAAGAAGAAATCGTTCCTTTATACTATGACCAAGATGCCAAAGGCATTCCTCACCGTTGGGTGCAGATGATGAAAACGTCGATTAAGACAAATGCACCGTTATTCAACACCGACAGGATGATTGCCGACTACGTTTCACAGGTGTATGTCCCAGAGATTTCTAAGAGTGTGGAACCGATTTTAGCTAAAGTACTGCTGTAAAGGGCATTGGGAATTGGGCATTGGGCATTGGGTATGGGGTAAGGGGAAAAGGGTAAGGGGAAAAGGGGAAAGATTAAATTTATTCCTTTTCCCTTTAACCTTTAACCTTTTCCCCTGCCCCCCAGTCCCCAGTCCCCAGCCCCCATAGCCCAATACGGTTCAGATAAGCCCAAAACCCTCATGTAGAGACGCGATTTATCGCGTCTTAAAGACCAATTACCTACACCAATAACCCTTAACTGAACCGTATTGCCCCATAGCCTTCCTAGAAGCGATAAGATCGAGAATAAATTCATGCTGTGTTTATGGCAACCCAACTCAGCCAAGCCAAATCACCAACAGAACTGGTAATCTCTTGGGAAGCCTTGCCCAAAGATTTTCAACTAGAGGATGAACCAGTGGAGAATACCGGTCAGCCACTGTTGGCTGGTGCTTTGCGTGAAAGCCTAGAAATCAGTGGATTCATCCAACCCCAGATGTTGATAGCTTCAAACTTTGGTCTTTGTGCGACAGTCAACGAGCAATTTATTGCCAAAGCACCAGATTGGGTTTATGTGCCGTCGGTTAATGAAGTGGTGGCTAACCGCAAAAGTTATACACCTAATTTAGAAGGAGATATCCCAGCGATCGCCATCGAATTTTTATCCGATACTGAGGGTGGAGAATATTCAGTCAAGCGAAGTTATCCACCAGGAAAATGGTTTTTCTACGAGCAAATTTTGCAGATTCCCATCTATGTTATTTTTGAACCTTATGGCGGTTTATTAGAATATTATCAACTGGAAAATAAGCGCTATGAGTTAAAGCAACCCGACGAAAATGGTCGTCATTGGATTGATGTAATGGGCTTATTTTTAGGAACTTGGCAAGGAACAAAAGAAGGTCGCACTGGTTATTGGTTGCGCTGGTGGGATCGAGATGGTAATTTGTTACCGTGGGCTGTAGAACAGATTGAACAAGAACGTCAACGCACCGAACAAGAACGTCAACGCGCAGAACTTGAGCACCAACGCGCCGAACAAGAACGCCAGCAAAAAGAACGACTGATTGCTTACTTACAATCTCAGGGTATTGACCCGAATAACTTGCCCCTATCTGAGTAGAGGCAATTTCAAAAATTCTAAATCATTTTATGAATTAATACTCATCACTCTGGAAATATCTTTTTTAATTCAGCAATAGTATCAGAGTGGCTTAGTTTCCAATCTTCCCATGCATTTTGAATAGCTTCTTTTTGTTCTTGAGTTAACTGCCAAGAAAGTGGAGGATTAATTTTACCACGAGGAAATTTAATAGGAATATGTATAATTTCTATTCCTTTTTGACAAGATTTCTCTTTTAAAAATTGCTGCACTTTTTCCGGTTCATTATGCTTGTAGCCACATTTGTACTTGTCTGTCAAAAGTTCTATATTTAATGTATTACCTTCGTTTTGTGTATCACTACGAACATTTAATAAAGCGAGCAATGAACCAATAACTTCCATCTGCCATCCCGGAGCGCCTTTTTCTTTTTGGGGATTCTCATCATCAGGAAAAGCATTGATTTGGATTAAAATAACTTTTTTAATTTGGTCAGATTGCTCAGATTCTAATAGTTGATTCAGTAAATCTATGGTAGTACCAATACCAAAATTGTCAAAGTAACCACCATCACCTATATGATAATTCCATGTAGTTTCTTGACTAGGACGACACACTGGAGATACATAAGGAAAAGTGGCAGATAATCTAGCGGCTGTCGTCACATCAATATCATATTCTGGATAAAGGGTATTAAAATCTATAGATTTGCAATCCTTATGCGGACTAAAAGTCATTGGACTAATTAAAAAACGTCGTCCATCTTCAACTAAAGTTGCATTAAAAATAGGAATAGGAATAATTCCTTGGTCAATTTTTTCACTCCAGCTAGCTAAACTTGCATTGGGATATTTCATCTCCCCTTTCCAATCTATTTCGATAGCAGTACCACGGTCTTGCTCAGTTGTAGTATCTTTCTCTTTTGGTAAGACAAAAGGTAAACCAATAAAACGAAGTAAATCTGGATAAGCGAATCCCCAGCCTGTAGCATCCAAACTATCTTCTGTAGCGCTTTTAAAAATCTGTTTTAATTGATTTTCTTCTGGATAACCCCGATCTCCAAATTTATCCAAATAAAACATTGTTCCGACAGAACCACCAGAAACTGAGCTTATCCAACCAATAGTCTTGGTAAATTTAGATCCAAGTTCTTGCTGTAAACCAGTCAAAACTTTAGCTGTCCAACCAGATGCTTGAATACCTCCACCACTAGCACAAACTACTACTAAAGTTTTATCTTCAGTTGGTTGATTTTTTAGACGTTGAGAGATAACATTAATCCACTTTTCTTTTGTTGGTTTTAACCAGTTATTTTTTGAGTATATTTTGTAAAAATGGTCTGCCTGAAAAATAGCATAAGAAACAGATGAAATTGCTAAAAATAATAGCAATGTGGGAATGCGAGACACATCAACAAAGTAAGAAAGTCCTCCTATCCACACTACAATAACTGACAAAATGAGAATAATATAAAAAAGAGCAGGAGCTTCAAATCTATTACTAATTGGGCGAGGTTTCAAGATAAAATAACCTAACCCATAAACAATTAATAGAAAAACTGAAAATACTGTTATTGCAGCAATTCCGTAAGATAAATTACCATTTAAATCTACATACCCCCTTTGTATTCTTTCTGGAAAAAAATAACTTATTTTCAATAAAACCTGTTTTAAAACCTGATTAGATTCAAAAAAATGCTTGTTAAAGTAATTGGTTATTAGCAATAAAGCTCCTGCAATAATGCCAAATATAATTCCCCAACCTTCCCAGCGACGATCTGCTTCTTGTATTTCTTTTTTAGAAAGCTGAGTCGCCTTTATGGCAATCGGGAGACTTAAGATAATAGCGATTAAATATTGGAGAAATTCTGGAATTCCTTGCTGCTGAGGTACATCAAAACGAAGATGAGAATTATACAAGATGATATCGAAAACTTGTATCGTAGCCAGTCCTGCTAAAACTGCACCTCCAATAACTAAAACCAACTGATTATTAGCGCGAAGTACAAATAAGTTTTTCAACATCGCTGATAAACCAGTATTCACTGAAATTGTTGGCAAGAATAACAGCAATAAACCAACAATTATAGGTACTCGCAAAAAGAAAATGTATTGCAATACACTGTAGAAATTTTGTAGCATTAAAATCAGGAATGCTAGTCCCAACCATAAGACAATGCCGTTAAAAACCTGTTGTCTTTTGTTCATAACAAATCTCTGTAAATATACAAAAATTTAATTGTTTTTGTTCATATTGGCTTGTATCTTGCACCCAGCTTTCAGATAAATGAGATTGAAGAATAATTTAGGAGCGGAGCCGGAGCGTCTCCGGCTCCGCTCACTTCGGTCAGAATCAAGACGCTTGTGTACTCGCTCTAGAAGCAAGATATAAGCCAATAGAGTTTGATACACAAGAAGATATCAAAATTCCGCAAAAGCGATTATGAAGTTATATTTACTTAAGTATTAAGGAGTGCTAAATATGTATTGATACAAAGTATAAAAAATATAAAACATAAGCATATTTTATCACCCAAGTAAATAATGCAGGTTGGAGTGGTTATACTTTTGGGCTAATTAATAAATATGGGTTAATTGCCTGGATTCGTTCACGAAATATATAGCTTGCCAGGCTATTTACCTGATTTTAATCTTCAAGCATCTCCAACAATTGCGTCTCACTTAACTGCACGATTCCCAACGAAATTGCTTTTTCTAACTTGGAACCGGCATCTTCTCCTAAAACTAAATAATCGGTTTTTTTACTAACTGAATCAGTTACTTTTCCCCCAGATTTTTGAATCAAAGCCTTCGCTTCATCTCGTTTCAAGGTTGGCAATGTACCTGTAATTACAAAAGTTTTACCTGCAAATTTTTGATTACCGTCACCAACTATTTTTGTTTCCTCGCTGGCAGTTAATTGCAATCCTTCTGCTTGTAAGCGTTCTATCAAACTTTGGTTAGCATCAATCCGAAACCATTGGTACACAGATTGGGCAATTTCAGCACCAATACCGTAAATACCTTCAATATCTGATTGCTTTGCTGTAGCTAACTGGTCTACAGTGAAATATTTCTGAGTCAACAATTGAGCATTCACACTGCCAACGTGACGGATGCCTAAACCATACAATACCCTTGACCAAGGTTGATTTTTTGACTGAGCGATCGCATCTATCAACTTCTCTGCCGACTTTTTCCCCATCCTTTCCAATGCAGATAACTTCTCGGCTGTCAACTCATATAAATCGGCAACGGAATGCACCAAACTTTTATCAACGAGTTGATATACCAGCTTTTCACCCATACCTTTAATATCTAAGGCATCACGACTTACCCAATGTTCAATAGAACCTTTGAGAATCGCTGCGCAAGAAGCATTGACGCACCGAGTCACCGCCTCACCTGATTCTCGCACCACCAATTGACCGCAGACAGGGCAATGGGTGGGCATAACGAAGGGTTCGGTGTCAGCGGGACGGAGTTCTTTGATTACCCTCAACACTTCTGGAATGATTTCCCCAGCTTTGCGGACAATCACAGTATCGCCAATGCGGATGTCTAATTGAGCAATGCGATCGCTATTATGTAAAGTTGCACGGGAAACTGTTGTTCCCGCCAGTTGCACTGGGCGCATCTCTGCTAACGGTGTTAACGCCCCTGTTCTGCCAACATTTACAGCAATATTTTCTACACGGGTAGGTGCTTCTTCCGCTGGATACTTCAAAGCGATCGCCCAACGGGGAAATTTCTGCGTAAATCCTAGCTGTTCCTGAAGTTTAAAAGAATTCAGCTTCACTACTACCCCATCAGTCATGTAGGGTAAATTCAGCCGTTCCGTGTCCCAATATTCATAATACTTTGCCACTTCTGCGATCGAAGCACACCGTTTATGGTTAGGGTTGACTCGAAAACCCATCTTCTCTAATAACTCCAATGCTTCCCATTGGGTATTAGCAATACTGGTGTCATCTCTACCAGGAATGTGCAAGGTGTAGCCAAAGAAGTCTAACCGCCGTTTAGCGACAATGCGGGAGTCTAGTTGTCTGAGTGTACCAGCTGCGGCATTGCGGGGATTGGCAAATAATTGCTCGCTGGCTTTTTGCCTTTCTTCGTTAATTTGTTTAAATACTTCCAATGGTAAAAACGCCTCGCCTCGCACTTCCACCCTTTCGAGAATTTCTAACCCTTCAAAATTCAAACGTAAGGGAATTGAGCGAATTGTCCGTACATTTTGGGTAATATCTTCACCCGTTACCCCATCACCCCTAGTTGTCCCTCTAACTAGAATGCCATTTTGGTAAGTAAGAGCCAAAGCAGAACCATCAATTTTCAGTTCGCTGACATATTCCACTGAATCTATTTTCGGTACTTGTCGCCGCCAACGTTGATCCCATGCTTGCAACTCATCAATATTGAATGCATTCTCCAGACTGTACAAGGGGATATTGTGCCGCACCGAGGTAAACTGTGTTGCCGGTCTTTCACCCACCCGCTGAGTCGGACTATCGGGTGCTGTCAATTCTGGATATTGAGTTTCTAGTTGTTGCAATTCTCGATATAGCTGGTCATAAACTGCATCCTCCATGATTGGAGCATCTAAGACGTAATAAGCATAGCTTGCTTGTTGTAATAACTGGCGCAATTCTTCTGTGCGCTTTACTTCCGGCTTAATCTGTGTCATGAGAATTTTTATAAAATATCTAGGATTAGGACTAACAAATCATACATATGTACTATACAAAATTTAGGCTTTTGATATGACTCAAAAGCTAAATAAGTTTTACCAAATCCCCGGCTACCCAATACTTGCATAGGGCGATCGCATCGCAAACTTCAGTAGCGCGCTTCTCCTAAGTACTAAGTATAATTCTACGGGTAAAAAATTTAGAGCGATCGCGAGTCATATTATGTCCGGGTAATTAGTTACGATTAAATCCCCATTTTCATCCACCAATGAAAACCAGTTATACCAATTTGAAAAATGATTGCGACAGATGGGAAACTGAAACACTTATCCAATGGATGTTTCACAATCCAAAATCTAAAATCGTTCGACTGAGCGTAGCCGTTCGCGTAGCGTTCCGCAGGAAAGTCTAAAATCCAAAATGGTATTAGCCCGCGAATTAAATCTTGCTGCTGGAGTAAAGATTGACAGCGATGATATAAAACATTCTTTAAATCATCGAGTGTCTAGATTAATGCTTATGATTAGCCTTTAAGTTAATCGTTACCATAGCCTGTAATCAATGGTTAATGTATACAAATATTAAGTATACGCACTCCTACGCAGGGAAACAAAGCAAGCGTTATACTTTTGGGAAAAGGCTTGTTTTAACCTCTGCTTTTAACATTTTCATAAATCAATGACTCTCAATTTTCGCTTTGCGGTAGTCAGCGACTTACACCTGGCACTTCCCCACACAATCTGGGATCATCCCAGCCGGTTTCATCTGGTAGAAGTAAGTATCTCAGCATTTAAAAGTGTACTAGAACATTTAACACAACTCGATTTAGATTTCTTGTTGTTGCCAGGAGATTTAACCCAGCACGGCGAACCAGAGAATCACGCCTGGTTGCAACAATATTTAGCCCAGCTACCTTTTCCCGTCTATGTTGTTCCTGGTAATCATGATGTTCCTGTGCTGTTGGGCGATCGGCAATCGATTGCTTTTGCAGATTTTCCCTACTATTACACAAAGTTTGGCTATGAAGATCCACAGCAGATTTACTACATTCGCCAATTATTGCCTGGAGTTAAGCTGATTGGACTAAATTCTAACTCCTTTAATGACCACGGAGAGCAAGTGGGGTGTTTGGATGCCAAACAGCTACGGTGGTTAGAAGACGTGCTGGCGGCATCTGTTGATGAATTAGTTTTGGTGATGGTGCATCATAATGTAGTGGAACATTTGCCCAATCAATCCAACCATCCACTGGCAAATCGCTATATGTTGTCCAATTCAGCAGAACTATTGCAGTTGCTGAGGCGCTACGGAGTCAAGTTAGTATTTACGGGGCATTTGCACGTTCAGGATATTGCTTACTCAGATGGAGTATACGATATTACTACTGGCTCTTTAGTGAGCTATCCTCACCCTTACCGAGTGCTAGAGTTTCATCGAGATAACCAAGGTAAAGAATCGTTGCAAATTTTATCCCATCGCGTAGAGTCAGTGCCTGAGTTCCCCGACTTGCAACAGTCATCAAGGCAGTGGATGGGCGATCGCTCTTTCCCTTTTTTAATCAAGCTACTAACTCACTCTCCATTAAACTTACCGTTATCACAGGCAAAAAAATTAGCTCCTGGTTTACGCGATTTCTGGTCAACTATTGCCGATGGGGATGCAGTGTTAGATTATCCTCATTTTCCCCCAGAAGTGCGGCGCTACATTCAAACATATAGTGCATCACAGTCTAACTCAGCGATCGCTACTAATGGCAATTTGACGATGATTGATAATAACAGCACACTTTTGCTGAATAAGAGTTAGGAGTTAGGAGGTGATTCATCACTCAAGACTCAGGACTCAGGACTCATTACTGATTTTGGCGACAAATTCCAAATGCTGAGGTGTAGGCGTGTAAAAAGGTTCTGCCACCAACAGGGCCGATTTCACCGCCACAGAAAAAGCCACCTATAGGAATATCGTTAAGGTAGCGCTGAAATAATTCCGAATCGAAGTTGGGTTTACCATAGAGTCCTTCACCTCGTCCCAGACAAGAAAACATCAAAGCAGCTACAGCCGAGGGTTCAGATTCTCGTTGATGTTGATAACTTTGGAGGAGTAATTCGAGGTCTTCAGCAGAGGCTTGGGCATCGCGGAGGTGGAATTGCAGCCTTTGACCAGGACGGACGCGATCGCCAATTGCGATCGCCCCAGCATTTGGATCGACCCCAAGAATACCACGTATTAAAAAGTCTCCTTGCTGCAAAGCCAGCTTAAATTCATCCATTGCCACACCAACAAACAGAGAATGCTGTGCTAAAATCCGTTCTTGTTCGCTGAGACTAGCAATCAAATCTCGCAACACCACCAAAGGCACTTGCTCATCTAACTCTAGGATGATATTGCGATCGGCTTTTGTAACTTGCAATGGCTTGCCAATTGGTCGGCATCCTTGGGCGACAATCGTTTCCAAAACAATATTGCCAGTCAAAGCTATACCAACAGTACCCTCGCGATACAAGTTTTGCTGTTCCTCACCGTTAGTATCGTTACAAAAAAGGGCAACACGACCACCCATACCTCCACCACTAGCCTGTCCCCCCACGATCGTCGATCCTGGATAAGCAAAATCTAGCCCTTGCAACAAATCGTTGATTCCAGAGGCGAAAGAACTAGACAACAAGATGAACTGCGGTGTCGGTGATGGTGGTACACCGATCAAATCAAGCCAAGCATCTGGTGAGCTGTCTAAGTCAGGTAATTCTTCCGCAACAATATGAAAAACTTGAATCTTCACTCCTGGAAGGTGTGCTAAAGTCAAGCTAATAGCTGGTTCAGCTTCCAATTCTTGGGTTTCTCCGCTAACTGTCGTCCCAATTACACCACCACCACTACAGCCAATTAACACAGGCACAGAAAGTTTTTCAGCTAACAAGGGTAACAGTCGGGAATACTCACTCGCAAAAGCAGACGAAATGAATACCAGTCCTAGATCCGCAGGTACTGTTAACGATGAAACAGCTCGTTCTACCACATCTGTAACAGCGGCTTCCAGAGAATGACGGGTTGATAGGGCATTTGCCCACTGCATTTGGTCTGCCATGAGTTTTGAGCTTCTTTCTCTTTTTAGGCTAGTAGATTTTGACTTTTTATTTTGGGAAGAATTGCATCTTACAAGAATTGATGCCAGCCCTTTGTTTCCTCCATCCCAAGAAGCTGGGGTTGTCATTCCCTAATATAGGCATCTAAATATATTGTATGATTATTTATCTATGCTACTAATTCCATAAAATCTTAAAAAATAAAGGTAAATGCATTATAGATGGAGTAGCTTGCTGTATTGGTTATAAATCAATGGGCTAAAACACTAACTTATGATTGGCTAAATGGTTAGAATGGTTATTAATCAAACGAAAAACTGCCATTTCTGAACATTTTCTATACTAGTATTAACAACACACAACGAGACTAAAGCTAATGACCAACATCCAAGAAACAGCAAAAGGCGACATCCAAGAGAAAATCCAAGAAGAAGTGGAACAAGCGCGTACTGTCTGTGATATTAACGGTAGCAACTCACCAGAGTGTGCTGCTGCTTGGGATGCAGTAGAAGAATTGCAAGCCGAAGCTTCCCACAAGCGCCAAAGCAAGCCAAAAAATTCTCTAGAACAGTATTGTGATGACAATCCAGAAGCAATTGAATGTCGGGTTTACGACGACTAGAAATTGAGGTAACTGGATTTTCTGTTGTTTGGCAAGCAAATAACCAGCATTGACTAAAGAAGACGCCTAGAGTAGAGGACGTGGAAATTCACCAATGTCCTCCACTCGCAAGCGTTTTATTTGGATCTGCTGATTTTAGTCGTGGAAACAATAAATAATTCCTTATTTGAATCAATAGGCTTCTTCCAAAGAGATAAGTTGCGATTTTCATAAATTAAACAACCAATTAATTGGTACTAGGGGCGTACAGATGTACGCCCCTATAAATTTTTTGTAATACTCGTGACTTCTAGTCATACGAGGTTCAATAAACTATTATCAAGAAGAATTCAGCATGAACTGGAGTTCGACTGACTCCTGAATAAAAGGGTTTAATACCCCTGCCTTATTGAGCAGTCTACAATCAGGTAGTGGTATAAAATCCCACTTGATTTATTCAGACTCCTGACTTCTTTTTATCTATTGTTTGAGAAAAAATATGGACTATGATATTTGGTTTCGACCTTTCGTCTGGATTGATTACCGACTGGCAGTATTATTCCTGGTAATTATTCCGCTAATTCTTCTAATTTGGGCATTTGTACAAAAAGCGGAAGGTATACAACGCTTATTGGCTATATACTGGCGAGTATCAAGCTTGGTGGCAATCACGATTTACTTAATGATTGCCCAGTATCCAGTTAGCTTTATCTCTGGATTGATAGCTCAGATTTTGATCCCGATTTCGCTGTGGTTCTGGGTAGATATCAATGATGAAATTGAGTATCAAACCAGTGGTTCTTTGAAATTTATTTTTACCTCTTGGCGCTGGGCGACAACTGTTTATTGTTTTTTGGGCGCACTAGCATTTATACCTTTTCTGGGTTGTGCTTTTTCTGGCAATATGCTTAAGACTCCCTACTGTCGTGTCTGGTTCGAGGCTCCGTTGCTATTCAAAGAATATTTTCATGCTAACAGCAAGGCTGAGTTTTTAGGTTTTCTTGGCATAACTAGTTTAGTAATTTATGTGCTTTATTTGAGCTATTTTGTTTTGATTAAGCTGGGCAAACAGGGACGTTCAGCCACACCACAGTAACCGTCATTGCGCCACCATACCCCTACTCTAAAAAAATGAATTCCATTGGTAAGCGACTGGAACAATACACCGCTAAACGCACCAAAGAAGTCCTAATTGTAACGGTGGAAATTGCCGATGAGCAAGATACAATTGCTATTTTCAAAGGCTTTTCCAGTTCTTTGATGCGTCCAACGGCATTTGATGCAGATGTACCTGTTCTACCAGATGGGGCAAACATCCTCAATATTGACCGAGTAGCCAGTCCTTATAATCCTGAAGCACCCCGTTATATTCAACAAGGAATTTCTTGGGAAGCTATGGAAGCTCTATTATCAGAAGTGGGAGTTTAACTAAAATTTTGTCTTAAGTTAGTTGGTAGACTGACTCAAGCAACCCTCATAGATTAAACATATATCTTCACTAATTTATGAATTACCACGACATTATTACGATTGAGCCTGGAAAACGCAGTGGTAAACCCTGTATCCGGGGAATGCGAATCACTGTTTATGATATTTTGGAGTATCTTGCTGGTGGAATGACTGAAGCAGAAATACTAGAGGATTTTTCTGAATTAACTTCTGAAGATATCAAAGCGTGTCTAGCTTTTGCTGCCGATCGTGAGAAGAAGTTATTTGTGGTATCCCTGTGAAACTGCTTCTAGACGAAAATTTGTCTGATCGGATTATTTCACGGATTGTAGATTTGTATCCTGATTCAGTACACGTTAAAACTTTAGGATTAATCAACACGGACGATGTGATTATCTGGGAGTACGCTAAAATACACGATTTTGTAATTGCTTCCAAAGATTCTGATTTTCATCAGCGCAGTCTTCTCTATGGTCATCCACCCAAATTTATCTATCTCCGTATTGGCAACAGCCCAACTTCTAAAATTGTCCAAATCTTGCGTGATAACTTTGCTATAATCAGCCGATTTGTAAATAGCGAAGTGGAAAGTATTTTGGTGTTAGCGTAGTTTGAAAATATGACAGAACAATGCGATCGCACTGGGAGCATTGTTTCTGGATATCATACCGAATTGGGCAGTTATAGTTATTCTTCGGTTGGGTGATTAAACTTAAGTAGAATCAAGCGTTAGCACGGAAAACTTAACTGCGATCATTTTTGTTGATGTCGATGACACTCTTGTTCGCTCGGTTGGAACGAAACGAATTCCGATACCCAGTGTCATTAAAGTAGTTCGACAGTTAAAGGCGCAAGGAGCAGTACTGTACTGCTGGAGCAGTGGAGGCAGTGATTACGCTCGTGTTTCAGCAAAGGAGTTTGGACTAGAGGATTGCTTCGCTGGTTATCTCCCAAAGCCAGAAGCAATGATTGACGATCAACCATTTACGGCTTGGCGAAGCTTACGCCATGTGTATCCATTGCAGGCTGACAGTTTGCTCAGTGAGTAGGACTGGGGACGACTGTGATAGAGCGATCGCCCTGTTTGATAAGATGGTTGGCATAGTTGGAGAAGTTCATAAGTCGTTCATTCACCCTATGTCTTCACTTCGTGACGCTGCGCGATCGCTTTTGAAGAATTATTTTGACTTTTAAATTTAAAAAATGTCCCGTTCTGGATACACACTTCCCGTCTTTGCCTGTGCTGCTGCTGTTGCAGCTTTACACTGGTTACACGATCGCCAACCCCTAAGCATAGCATCAGTAGATTTGGTTGAACCCGCTCAAATCGCAGAAATCGCCATTGAACAGGTAGCAGGACTATCTGAGAATACAGCTTTAGCGATCGCTCGCAGCGATCCTGGTGATAATCTCGATTTGACTAAAGATACACCGATTTGGGCATTGGTAGAATGGCGGGAACAGGGTGATGATGCAGTAATTATCAAAGGTGGGGAAGGAATTGGTAGGCAATTAAATGCTGATGACAAGCCAGCTATTTATGCCTATGCTCAAAGGCTGTTGCAAGAGAATCTGCAACGGATGCTAGCACCTGGGGAAAAAATCACAGTGACAATTATTCTACCCGAAGGGCGATCGCTTGCTGTTCGCACTTCAAATTCTGCTTTTGGTGTGGTTGAAGGACTTTCTCTTTTAGGCACAACCGGCATTTCTCAACCCTTAAGTACACCAGATCAGCTTGCAGTTTTTCGGGCGGAATTACAAAATAAAGCCAGTCGTTTTGAGAGTTTAGTATTCTGTATTGGGGAGAATGGCCTAGATTTGGCGCGTAAACTAGGGATTAATCCCGATCAATTGGTCAAAACTGCTAACTGGCTCGGCCCAATGTTAGTAGAAGCTGATGTACTGCGTGTAAAAGAAATCTTATTATTTGGCTATCACGGTAAGCTGATGAAGCTGGCTGGAGGGATTTTTCACACTCATCACTACTTGGCTGATGGACGCCGAGAAATTTTAGCCGCGCACTGTGCGATCGCAGGTTTAAAATCACCAGATGTCCAAGCTGTATTTAACAGTGCAACTGCTGAAGCAGCACTAACACACCTAAAATCCCTAGATGCTGCAACTGGTAGTGATTGGGTAAATAAAGTTTACAGTGCGATCGCCGAAACTATCGATGTCCGTTCTAAAGAATACATCCAAAGTCATAGCGAAAGCGGCAAAAAAGTAACAGTCTGTGGCTCTATTCTCTTCGATCGCGATCGCAAAATTATCGTGAAGAGTAAAACTGCTGGTCTGTTGATGGGAAAATTATGTTAATTTATTATGAATAATCGTAAACAATCCAAAAAAATAATCCTTTAAGTAACCACTCTAGGGTAGATTTATCGTTTTAATACCATCTCCAACTCCGGGGCTTGACAAATGTACGTAAACTAGCGTTTGTCAAGGCTTTCTATACCATTATCAGCCTATCCAGGCTGGATAATAGCATCACCATAGACCACAAAGCATCTATTTATCCTTAACAGATATAACACTCCCGTCATGAATACAGCGGTGACTCTACCAACAGAACAAGCGCCCCAAACAGTGGAAACTTTTGGGCGGCTCGATCGCCAATTGATTATAATTCTGGACTTTGGCTCTCAATATTCTGAGTTGATTGCCCGTCGCATCCGCGAAACTCAAGTATACTCCGAAGTTTTATCCTATCGCACTACTTCTGAACATTTGCGCCAACTCAATCCCAAGGGAATAATTCTCTCAGGTGGCCCAAGTTCAGTTTATAGTGATAACGCTCCCCATTGTGACCCAGAAATCTGGAATTTGGGAATACCCATTTTGGGTGTTTGCTATGGGATGCAGTTGATGGTAAATCAACTTGGTGGGGAAGTGGCAAAGGCCGATCGAGGTGAATACGGCAAAGCTTCATTATATATTGACGATCCCACAGATTTGCTTACTAATGTTGAAGATGGCACTACTATGTGGATGAGTCATGGAGACTCAGTTATCCAAATGCCATCAGGGTTTGAATTGCTAGCACATACAGAAAATACTCCCTGTGCTGCGATTGCTGACCACGAAAAGAAACTTTACGGCGTTCAGTTCCATCCAGAGGTGGTGCATTCTGTTGGTGGTATAGCATTAATCCGTAATTTTGTCTACCATATCTGCGATTGCGAACCTACTTGGACAACAGCGGCTTTTGTTGAAGAAGCAATTCGAGAAATTCGCGCCAGAGTTGGTGAAAAGCGGGTGCTGTTGGCGCTGTCTGGGGGAGTGGATTCTTCTACCCTGGCTTTCTTGCTATACAAAGCGATTGGCGAGCAACTGACTTGCGTGTTTATCGATCAAGGCTTTATGCGAAAATATGAGCCAGAGCGATTGGTAAAGCTGTTTCAAGAGCAGTTTCACATTCCTGTTGAATATGTTAATGCCCGCGATCGCTTTTTGGCTAAAGTTGCTGGAATCACAGATCCTGAAGAAAAACGCCGCCGCATCGGACACGAATTTATCAGTGTATTTGAGGAAACATCCAAGCGCCTCGGTCACTTTGACTATCTAGCTCAAGGAACTCTTTATCCAGATGTGATCGAATCTGCGGACACCAACGTCGATCCCCAAACTGGTGAGCGGGTAGCAGTGAAAATTAAGAGTCATCACAATGTTGGCGGTTTGCCTAAAGACCTAAGATTTAAATTGGTCGAACCACTGCGGAAACTATTTAAAGATGAAGTTCGTAAACTTGGGCGTTCTATTGGTTTACCAGAAGAAATTGTTCAACGGCAACCTTTTCCTGGGCCTGGTTTAGCAATTCGTATTCTGGGGGAAGTTACATCTGAGCGGTTAAATATTTTGCGCGATGCTGATTTGATTGTGCGGCAAGAAATTAACCAACGCGGTATGTATCATGATTTCTGGCAAGCATTTGCTGTATTGCTGCCAATTCGTAGTGTTGGCGTTATGGGAGATCAACGTACTTACGCTTACCCAATTGTTTTGCGGATTGTTACCAGTGAAGATGGCATGACTGCTGATTGGGCGAGAGTGCCTTATGATGTCCTGGAAGTGATTTCTACTCGAATTGTGAATGAGGTAAAAGGGGTGAATCGGGTGGTTTATGACATCACCTCTAAGCCGCCTGGAACCATTGAATGGGAGTAATCAAGTTTTGATTTGACTTAATTAAAAGCTGATTTCTCTTTACTAGAGTTCAGATTACTTGCAGGAGTTGAGATTCACATACAGCAGTTTGAAAGTTAATAGTTAGGTGTATTACTTTTGACTCCTAATTACTGACTTTATCTGGAGCGTCTGCGGCTCCGTTTCAATAAGCTTGAGTTAAAAGTTATTGGTGTAGATAATTGGTCTTTAAAACGCGATCGATCGCGTCTCTACATCTAGGTTTTGAGCTTATCTGAATTAACTGTATTGATTTAAAAATGACAATGCCGACCTGACTCGTTTTAAGACTCGGCATTGTCTATTTATTTGACTTTTTTCAAGCTCGACCAAAATGCAAACCCAATACTTTTGGTTAAGGGGAAAAGGAGAAAGGGAAAGGGTTTGAATTTACCTTTCCCCAGACCAAAAAAGAGATTATTGGGTTTATCCGAAAAGTATTGAATCCAAACTTGTTAGTAATAAAGCAGTTAGTAGCTAACAAGATTATTTTGAAGTTTAACTATTCGTTAAAGTTAATTTTTTAATGTAAAGGAATTTAAACACTAACATAATTTTATCCAGTCAATGATTATAAATGCCAGTGAATAATTAAGCATCAATTGGATGGTAACTAGACAATTTAAGTTATGTTCTAGGAAAATAGGCGCGATCGCAGTAAAATTACCAATGGTATGGTGATAGAAATAAAAAATAAGCAACTCATTGAAAATACATTTAATTCGATCAACATTAATGGAGATGTTATGGAACCTGCCCTTCCCCTTGCTGGCTTAAACATCCTCGTAGTTGATGATGATGATGATAGCCGCTTTTATATTACTACTGTGTTGGAAGCTGATGGAGCCACCATTATGGCAGTTGCATCAGCAGCAGTAGCATTGAAAGTATTACCTGAGTTGCAACCAGATGTCTTGATTTGTGATATTGCGATGCCTGATGAAGATGGCTACACCCTTATTCGCAAGATCCGAGCACTAAAGCCCGATCTTTATGGAAAACTTCCGGCGATCGCTTTAACTGCTTATGGTGATAGCGAGTATCGTAGCCGTGCTTTGGAAGCGGGTTTTCAGACTCATGTGGCTAAACCAGTCGATCCCGGAGAACTAGTTGCGATCGTTGCAGATTTGGTTGCTTCTTATAAGAGTTAATACAAAGATGCAGTTATTTACCTTATCTGCCCCATCTTCCTCATCTAAAAGTGAATTGATTATTTGACAGTTACAGGTTTGTTTGGATGTAAACCCGATCGTACTTAGATGAAAGTCTTCTCATCTACACACCAACTAAAATTTACCTTTGATTAAAAATAAATAAACAATTATCTATTTAAGTCTGTTGGTTTATTTATCTGTATACTCTCTCTTTTTTTTATTTGCTCGATTTTAAGCAATGTTATGTTTGACAAAGATTCTAGACTAAAAATGAGTTTTCTTTTTCTTTGTTTATGAGCGATCGCTATTTGAATAAAACCAAAAGGTGCGATTACAGCCTTGAGCAAGACTGAAACACAAATTTTGTTGTCAGTAAAATTTTCGCCTTTAGTCAGAATTAGAATATTTTTGAGCGCAAATTTGCATGACACTAATTAAATAAACAGGGAGCATCCCACTTTTTAAAATTTCTAAAGAGAAAAATAATCTCAATGGCAGCGTCCTACTATATATGTCCTCTAGCTATATTTTATTCTTAAAAATAATAAAAACCGGGATGTACCCAATAAACATTACCACTTTAATAATCTCAATAATGCTTATTCCATAAACACTCTAAGTCAAAGGCTTCAGCATTATCTCCTGTCCGAAAGCTCACTGTTACTTACTAGTATAACAGTATCAATTGCTATTGCTACTGATGTCATGTATAAACTAAATGTAGCCTGTATTGTCATTTGACAGTTTAACTTATGAGTCAAGAAACTTTTACAGACCCCTCTGCAAACTACAAATTTACTGAAGATAATTTTGCTGTACCAGATGAAGACTTTTCCCTAAAATACTTTGAGGCACAAGTCACAAAATCCGATATATACTGGAGTCGCTTTGGCGGTCGTCCAGACTTCTCCGGTAAAGTTGTCCTTGAGATCGGCTGTGGACATGGTGCACTGTGCATTGATGCAGCCATTTCCGGAGCGCGGCGGGTAATTGGTCTTGACCTCATAAGTAGCCGTATCGAATTTGCGCGCAATATCGTTGCACAACGCTACCCAGAGATTGCTGACAGAATAGAGTTTCATCACTTGGATATTGACAACCTGACGACGCTTGATGGCCAGGTTGATATCGTAATTTCCAAAGACACTTTTGAACACATCATGGGCATAGAGCGAGTTCTTCTTTCAATAAAACGAGTTCTACGGCAAGGGGGCTTACTGATAACTGGTTTTAGCCCACTTTACTACAGTCCTTTTGGCGATCACGGATATCATGCAATTGGAAAGCGCATCAGGATACCGTGGGCGCATCTGATTATTGGCGATGCGCGTGTTGTTGAAGCTTATAATAAATACCATCCCGAAATCGAGTGCCATTCAATCTATGACCTGGGACTCAATAAACTCAAGCGCCGCGACTTCCTGCAAGCCTTTAATAAAACCGGATTTGTGATTGTTAGCGAGACTACAAATGCTATTGAAGGGGCTTCCAAATTGATGCCATTGTTTCGCTTTCTGAGTAAAATTCCTGGACTCGAAGACTATACGACAGTCAATATGTACGTTATAGCCCGTAAGACTTAGTAACTCATCTCTATAGTGTACGCACAAGTCCTAAAATCCTTGTTTGCTAAGATTGAGCCTTAGTACGCAAGGTTTTGAGTTAATTATCAATAATTTTATGTTATTGATAATTAACTTAACTGAAAATCAAGTATGAGAATAATTTTCCTTTCTTTTCTTTTTATTTTATTTCCAACTTGACTTGTGTGTACACCGTAAGTAATACCAATTCAATTAATGATTGCAATACATCTTTGGGTAAAAACGCAGATAAATCGCGTCTCTACAAATGGTCTATTTGTCGGATTCTTTTTTCAAATTGGTATAACTTAAGTAGAACGATGTGGAAAAACCAAACTATGTTAAGAAAAATTAAATAGGCTCAAACCCTCTTACCTTCTGCCTCCTGCCTTCTGCCTCATCCCAACGAGAAATATTCACACCAACCTACTTATCTAAGGATATTAAAATAATTAATTCGTTATTCGCGAGCCTCCATCTATATAAGGTTTGCAAGCTTTAGAACAAGCCGTGATTTTCAATTTTATAAGCTATTTCAATCCAGTTTCAAAGCTAATTTGCTCAGATTTATATGCTGGTGGCTCGACGTGAATTAAAATCCTCACTGGACGGAACCGTTCTTCTAATCGGCTTTCTACTTCTTCGGTGATGTGGTGGGCAGTTTCTACGTCTGATGCATCCACTATTAAATGCATTTCAATAAATACTTGACGACCAAGAACACCACGAGAAGCGATCGCGTGACAGTTAATTACACCTGGGACAGAAGTTGCGATCGCGTGTATTGCTTCTGGTGCGATCGCCATTCGATCCACAAGCCAAGGCAAATTCTCTTTTAAAACTGACCAGCCACTCCAAAATACCAACAAGGCGACAGGAAAAGCTAACACCAAATCCATCCATTGATAACCTAGCCAAACCCCTATCAAGCCACCAATTACAGAGATTGTCACCCAAATATCGCTCATGGTATGTGTCGCATCAGCGATGAGAATTGAGCTACCTACGCGCTTACCCACAGCACGTTCATAAAACGCTACAAAAATATTCACACCTAGCACAATTAGCAATAACCACAATTCCGGTGGTGATATTTTTATCGGTTCACCACCACCTTTGAGAATTCGTTCGATTGCTCCTTGCAGAATTTCAAAACAGGCTATTCCTAAAAATGAGGCAATTCCTAGAGCGCCTATTGCTTCAAACTTGCTGTGTCCGTAAGGATGCTCGCGATCGGGTAGTGGAGAAGAAAATTTACTCGCAACTAATCCTAAAACGTTGTTGGCGCTATCTGTCACACTATGCAAGGCATCAGCTAGTAAACTCAAAGAACCTGTCCAGTAACCCACAATTGCTTTCAATCCCATTACAAACAGATTGAGTAATAGGGTAATAATTAAAACCTTTCTTACTTCGGTGCGGTTATCGTAAGTCATAGATAATTTATCACATCAAGTTCTATGACTTCTAATGTAGACCTCAAAATACAAATAAACACAAATAAAGTGTATCAAAGTCTTACACAGTAAGAGTTAAGTCTCTCTATAGTCTCTATGTTTTAGATCGATTTGTTGAGATTCTTTTTAACTAACAACAGCTACAAGTTGGATAGGCATTAGTAATGGCTTTACTAATAACCGCGTATTTTTAGCATTAATTTCAGGAATATTTTAATTAACTTTGTTATTAATACATCAACAGAGATCGTATTGAATTGTATTCAAAGACATTATGACGACCATCAGTGGTCTGTATTTACTCTAAATAACCGATCGGCTTAATGAGTGTTATTTACTGCCTGATAAGGACAAGTAATACCAATTTGAAAAATGATTGCGACAGATGGAAAACTGAAATACTTATCCAATGGATGTTTCACAATCCAAAATCTAAAATCTAAAATGGTATAAGCTCATGGTTTATTCAGAAAATTGTCAAAATTTGAGGAGCGAAATCTGACAGTTTCTACGTCAGATGTCCATGTGATACCAAATAGGTGTATAGCTTATTGAGTCCATGCTTGCAACGCTGTCTCCACAACTCGCAGGAGTTCCGTTCGGGTAGCTCCGGTTGCCGCCAGAACTGATATTCCACAATTGACTGTCACAACAAAGCGAGCGAGAGCCGCTGGATCTGAATCAGCCGACAAGTCCCCCTCCGAAATCGCCTGCTCGAAACGCTTACGCAGAGAAGCTTCACTCGATTCTCGGCGTGCAGACAATTCCTGCCGGATCGGATCGGCCGGATCTCCGCATGAAAGCGTGCCATGAACCCAGAGACATCCGGGTGGATTGTGCGGATCGGTTCCCAACTCAACGACCCCGTGCATCATCCGCTCGGCGACCTGGCGCGCAGTTGGCTCTTTGAGCGCCTCACGAAGATAGGCTGATGGCCCGTCGGCATAGCGAGCCAGCACTTTGCGGAATAAAGATTCTTTGTTGCCAAAAGCGGCGTAAAGGCTAGGACGATTAATGCCCATAGCCTCGGTCAGATCCGAGAGGGATGTGCCTAGATAGCCTTTGCGCCAGAACACATACATTGCGCGATTGAGGGCGTCATCGGTATCAAACTCGCGGGGTCGGCCTATGGCCGCAGTAGTTTTTTCCTGTTTCATACTCATCAGTATAATAATTTCTTGACAGGCTTACCCCTATGCTTTATATCTATACCAGACGATACAAAACTTTAACGACAAAAGAATACTATGAGCAACAAAAAACTTACTGGGAAGGTGGCATTGGTAACAGGTGGCTCACGCGGTTTGGGAGCAGCGATCGCTAAACGTCTTGCAGAAGATGGCGCAGCTGTTGCCCTCACCTACACTAGCTCGCCGCAAAAAGCCGATGAGGTGGTGCTTGCGATTGAAACAGCAGGTGGGCAAGCATTGGCTCTTCGTGCCGACAGTGCCAATGCTGAAGCGGTGAAAAATGCTGTCACCGAGACTGTAAAAGCTTTTGGCCGTCTTGACATCCTCGTGAATAACGCGGGGATCGCCACTTTGGCCACTATCGACGAGTTCTCACTGGATGATTTTGACCGAATCATCGCGGTTAACATTAAGGGCGTGTTTGTGGCAACTCAAGAGGCTGTCCGCCATATCGGCGAGGGCGGAAGGATCATTATGATTGGCAGTGTCAACAGTGACATCATGCCATTTGCTGGTGGTTCCGTCTATGCTTTGACCAAGGGTGCGATCGCTAGTTTTACGCGCGGTCTGGCCCGCGATCTCGGCCCTCGTGGCATCACAGTAAATAATATCCAACCCGGCCCGGTGGATACCGACATGAACCCAGCGGAGGGTTCCTTTGCCGACACCATGAGAAGTATGATTGCCCTCCAGCGCTATGGTCGGAGTGAAGAAGTAGCCGACATGGTTTCCTATCTCGCCAGTGCAGAAGCCGGTTTCGTCACTGGTGCTAGTCTGAAAATTGATGGCGGCTTCGCAGCCTGATTCGGCGGTAACAGAACGACCCGATAATACTGTCATTGCAAACTGATGACAACTTGCTACGTATTAAGCACTGAAGTGCTTACTATAAACTTATTTACCCAGGAAAAAATACTTGTCTTGACAGACTAACGAATTACGCCAAGCGGTACTAGTGGTCTTTCAAGAAGATACCGCAAACTATCAGAGTGGGATTCAGACCCCTTCTTCCGGTAATATAAGTACTTATCAAGAAGTTTTAATAAAAAAAATATGTCTTCAATTCCTCTAACTTTGAACTTAATTGAGGGTTCAGTCTCCTTCAGTTTTTCACCCCAAGCAGCACGAGAATTAAAAACAGCAACGGATCAACTGATGGATCGCCTAAAAGCGATCGCCGCTAAACCCACTCCTGGAGGTGGTAGAGTAACTCCCCAGCCTCCCCTGGAATATCGTTATACGGGTGAAGTATTTTTAGAAGTTTTTTGTAATCCTAATATCTGGCCAACGCCCTTCGCAGCCAAAGTTTTGCTGACTGTCCGCAATGTCAACATTCGCCTGACTACTGAAGCTGAACTTACTCGCATCATTGAAGACATTAATCAATATTTAGAGCAAGTAGGATAATAGTCAAGTGAAAGAGGCAGGAGGCAGGAGAGAGAGCTATCTATGAAGGGTGAAGCTTGAACCTTCCCCCAAAAATGTCAAGATGATTTTTTTATGCTTTGCAAGATTTTTTCCGAAAAAATACTATAAAAATTTTGAATTTTGCGAAAGTTGAGCCAGTTGCTGGCGCAGGTTCCCTGTATTGTCGCAACTGGTGACGGTTAGCCTGACTTCGCAAACTTTTCAAGGCTGATTTTGCTTTTAACAGCAAGCAGACAATCGCTTCCCTCAAGTAAGGGATGCAATAAATTGGCGGTCAAATGTGAAGTTCCTACACTTCGATCGGATCGATGTAGGAACTTCGCAGAATTTACATACTAAACTCAAGCTGTGACACCAGATGTACAGAACAAATGGTTTTGATGCCTTCTTTAACTTGAAAAGTTGTATAAGTTCAGACTCAAATGCTTCTGTATTAATCAAAAACGCAAGATTCTGTATAGGGCAATGCTCATTCAAAACTAGAGATTATCCCCCAGATTGAGCGTTGAATCGTTGATGGTGACATCCACACATCAAAAACAAACTCCCAATCCCAAACCGGAAATCAAACATTGATTAGTCGTTGTCCCACTGTTCGCGACCAATTAGGTCGCCAATGCGATCGCGTAACAAAAAGTCACATTTCTCTAATTCACATTCAACGCAAACCCACTCTCTCGCTGGAATGTATTGGCAGAGGCTATATATTGGCTGTTGTCGGCTAACCATTCCCTTTTGCACCAGTCGGCGTGCTTCGTCTTGAATCACATCTAGAGAGTAGTAATTGATAGAAGGCACCGTATTCACACTCATGGTTTTTACTCACAAATTAACACTTACGATAGTGTTCCCGTTAAAAATTAGGAACAAACATTACAGAAATTAGACTTGTGGCTAAGATTTTGTAGTTTGCTATACGGAACTATTTTTATTTTGACGCTACATCTCCTGAAATTATCTCAAGAAATGTTAAGAAAGTCAACGAATCCTGACATTACTGGAAAATCCGCTTTACAAAAAAAATTCCAAGTAGTTAACTTAACCTGCTTATCTAGCTGTATGACTTTGATGCCACAAGTCTGAAAGTCCTGCCATTACTGTATTTAGGCAAGATTTGGTGGGTGGAAAGGGTTTATATCGCCATCGCTTACATATCAAATAATCACCTTAAAAGCTGGATCTATAACTGCGGGTATTCATCTAAGGTAAACAACACAATAATCTTTGTCAGTTACTAGGGTATAAACTGTTGCAAAACATAACGGACAAAGTATACTACGAAGGCTTTAACCATAGCATCTGTTAACAATTTCTTAAGTAAGCCTGTAATTTCTTAGTTAATTTCAGCACTAATACCATCCAATTTTCTTTTGAAAAACATCTGTAAAAGGATCGAGTAATACTCTAATTCGTAATCAGGACACACATAAACAGGAGTCAGAATATCAGAATTAGTGAATATTCCACCCATAAAAGAATGTTTAAACCTTGTTTCGCCTACAAGAAGAGAAGTGTCTTGCTGAATTGGGTTATGTTCACATTAAAACAGACGCGATCTAGTCACGTCTGTAAACTGTTTGGCGGATTTGCTGAGATTAATTGTTCTGAAGTTACATTGTTGTTTTAGTTACTTATTCGGAGAATTCTTCATCATTTTGAACAGTGCTGTCTTCTACTGCTACCAGATTTTCTGGCGGGCGATCGTGGTTAAGTTGGTTTAGTAATGCCAATACTTTATTACCGCGTTCTATAGAGCGATCTTCGAGAAATATCACTTCTGGTGTACGACGCAGCCGTACACGCGCCCCAAGTTCGCTGCGGACATAACCTGTGGCCGACTTTAAGCCTGCCATTGTTTCTACCTTAGCTTCATCTGTACCATAGATGCTGACGTAGATTTTGGCGTGTTGGAGATCGCCGGAAACATCAACATCAGTAACACTGACCATTCCAGTACCCACACGGTCATCCTTAATTCCGTTAAGCAGCATTTGGCTAACTTCCCGTTTGATCAGTTCAGCAACGCGGGAAACCCGACGATTTGTAGCCATAAAAATTTCGCCTCATCACAGAGGTTGTACGACAAAAATAGATGCAGAATAGACAGTACTTAGCGGGAGCAACGCCAACAACCGTCTATGGGGCACAGCCCCGATATAACACTAGTCTAGATTGGACTCAAGCCCAACATTGCCCGTAGGGTGAAAGTAAGGAAGACTAAGCCGCTCACAAATAACCCCAAGATAGCGATCGAGGTGACAGGGCGTTTCAACAATGGCACTAATGGCGCAAAGGTGTTCAGAAACAAGCCTAAGACGATCGTAATTAAGTACCGGGGGTAGCGAAAGACGTTATCCCAAAATCCGTCAAACATCTGAATGTAAACTGCCTTGTTATATACTTACGTTTGTTTTGATATGCTTTATCTACTTAATTGTAATATATGCGGCTGGAAAATTAGCCAGTTAATCTAAAATTTGGCTTGTCGGTTATATTAGCTTTATTTAGTCATAATTATTTTCAGTTAAATTGTAAGTAAATGGTAATTCAAGTCTCGAAGGAAACTAGCCCGCGTCCATTTTTGAAGTGGGCAGGGGGTAAAAGTCGGTTGATACAGCAATATATTCCTTATTTTCCCAAGAGTTATAAAAATTACTATGAGCCATTTTTAGGTGGTGGTGCTGTTTTTTTCTATCTCCAACCAAGTGCAGCTATTTTAACTGATATTAATGCCGAATTAATTAACACTTATTGTTGTGTTAGAGATCGTGTTGAAGAATTAATTTCTCTATTAAAAGAGCATAAAAATCGACATAATAAAGATTATTACTATAGTGTCAGAAACAACTCTAGTGGTACTGATATAGAGAAAGCTGCTCGTCTAATTTATCTTAATAAGACTTGTTTTAATGGTCTTTACCGAGTTAATTCACAAGGAAAATTCAATGTGCCATTAGGCAAATATGATAATCCTAATATTTGTGCTGAGGTTTTACTAAAAGCAGCCTCCGAAGCACTTTATCATGCAGAAATTAAACAAGCAGATTTTACAGAAGTCCTAAATCATGCGACTAGCTGTGATGACTTTGTATTTTTCGATCCGCCCTACCATCCTATCAGTGATACTAGCTATTTCACTGCTTATAGTCAAAATTGTTTTAGTCAAAAAGACCAAGAACTTTTAAGAGATACTTGTGCAGAATTAGCAAGTCGTGGTGTCAAAGTTATGGTATGCAATTCTGATAGTGAATTTATTCAAAAAATTTATACTGATATCAATTTTGAAACCTATAAAATTAAAGCAGCGCGCTCAATTAACTCAAAAATCAAAAATAGAGGTGTTATTAATGAACTATTAATTACATCTTTTAAAGATTTTTATTTGCCCAAGCAATGAATCTATCTAAGCTATAAACTGCTAATAAATTATGGTTATCATTAACTCTTGCTTTCAGCCATTTGCTTGCGCCTTCTCGCATACCTTCACCGCCTAAAATTACGATGGTTGGTGCCGGGTAATAGTGCTGAATATTCATGTTTAGGTAAGGAAACTTTTCATCAACCGAACCGGGGCTTTCTTGCCATTTGCACTCGAAAATTAAACCAGATGGCATTGCAGATGAGCCGACAACATAAAAATCAACTTTCAGATAGGTATGATAAATTCCAGTTCCAATATAAACTTCTTTGCCATAACGTTTTGGCAATAAAGTAGCATTTAATATAAATTCTTTTTGGACATAGTTCCCTACTTGGAAATAATTATGCCCATGCAAGATCGCTTCTACATTTGCTTCTAAAATATTCCCAGACTTATTTGCCCGTCCACCTTGAGTCAGAGCCATCCTAAATCCCTCTGCCAAAAGTCCTGCTTATTATAGGATTTCACAGAAGCAGGAAAAAATGGTCAGTTGCTTAATATGAATTTTTGATCTTGGCTAAATGTAGTTGGATTAATAGGTAAAAAATCCAAATTTATTGGTATTTTTGTACTAGACAAATACAAATGTATTAATAATTTGGCTAAGGAACGAGTTACTAATTCAGATAATAGTTAAAATTATGGATTTATCTTTAGTCTCAAAGAGGAACTATTGCAAGCGACTACGCCATTTTTCTGGGTCGTGGGAACAGTGGAAAACAGCGTAGATAATAATCTCCTGTTCATTAAACTCGTAAAAAACGACGTAGAGAAAACGCCTAATTGTAGTGCGGCGATAGGTTTCATGAACAATCTGGTATGTGTTGGGGTGACGCTAAATCAAATTTAGGCAGGTATCAATACAGCGTAGGAACTTAGCGCCTAACCCAAATTCGTGCCCCTTTTACCAATCATAAGCCTCAATAATGTCTAGTTCTGCGGCTATAAGGATAGTTAACTTGTCTAGCTATGACGTTTAGAAATTCTAGCTTTTACGTCTTCAACAACCTCTGTAATAACTGAAATTTAGCTTGGATAAATTTTAGTTATTTCGCCTTGACTTCAACCTGTCTGAGCTTCAGTATGACCGTTGCGGATAGACCATGCGATTTCTAAAAGTTGAGTCCAGCGCTTTTGTAACTGTTTGGGGGTGCATTTGATGGCTTTGGCGATCGCAACGTCGTTTTCCCGTGCAGTTTTTAACTGTAGTATTTGCTGTTGCTGTTCTGTGAGTTGATTTACAAAGATTTCCCACTGCTGCGAAGATAAACCCAATTTTTGCTCTAAACCTGCGCCTAACCATTGATGTACCAATTGCCAATGGTGTTGTTTAGCAAACTTTTCTACGTGGTATTTAAACCGTTGTTGGAGATAATCGCGCTGACGGCTGGTTAAACCGAGAATTTGGTCAATTTCTGGCGCTGAAAGGTCTTGAAGTTTCAAGCTGAGGTAGTTCATACAATCAGATTGACCTTGAGACTCCAGGTATTTCATCAATTCAGCGATGACGCGATCGCGTTCTGATTCTTCAGATGGATCGAAATTAGTTTGAGCAATCATTTGCGATCGCAGCTGTTGCACCGCCGAGTTACGCTGGTAAGATTCTGCTTCTTCACCCTTAGCAGACTCTACCGCCATTTCAATATCTACGGTAGTTTCTTGGGGCTGACGACGAGCAAAACCTTGGGCGCGCAAGATAATCAATTGCTGATTTGCACCACCAGGTAAATTGATCCGGCGTTTGGCATACTGTTCTGTAAAAGCCATGTATTCAGCTAATTGCAGCTGAGTACGCGGCGTATGATTCTCTGGTAATTCGTTTTCTCTACGGAAAGCTTTAATCGCTTCGATATAAAATGCTTGTAAAAAATCTTCAATCAGGCTGTAACGAGCATCAAAGCCCAACTCTGAACCAGACATAGTTACATGACGGTAAACCATAGCACCCAAATTGCTATGTAATTCCACCCGCCCTTGTTTGGAACCTAGTTGGTAGTAACGTAAGCATTTTTGCATCCGATGCCTTCCCAAAGTCATCTGCCAGGACTTGATTTCCCCAGATGTTTGAATGCGGGAGCTTTTATCGCAAATGCGTTCTACTTCTACGGCTATGCGCTTTGCTAAAGCTTCTACACACTTGGGTGTTGCTTTCACTTGCGCTTGCATTTCCTCAGACAGCAATTGAATCAAGCGATCGCTGCTGCTGCTATTTGAAAATTCTTCTGTCGAAACGTGGTTCTCAAAAATTGGTGTAGAGTTTGGTAGATTGACGACGTTAGCTTTCATGACTTTTCCAGTAGTATTGCACCGTAATTACAACGCAGACACAGCAATCAAGACCGTCCAAGGCTTGTGAATTTTTAGGCATTCATTCATCAAGACTTGCCGTATATAATGCTCACATCTAAAGCTCATATATCAAAACTATAGGAAATACGAAAGAGTTACAGTTATGGCAATGTGTCGGTTTTCTTCACAAGCCATCATCTCAACGCTGGCACACGAGTACCTGCCATTTTCTCAAAGTTGTCAAATACCTTACTGTGCCAAGTTTTGCCACCATCCTCTTATAACGACTGCCTCACCGAACAGCCCATCCTAGACATCGCTTCTAAATATGACAATTTTAAAACTGGAGTTATTTTTATCACAATTTCCGAAACGGAAAGGTGCGCCTGTGAAGTGGAATTTTTATACCCATGCTGCTGCTGCTTCCCAACCTAAACCCCTCCGTATAATTGCTGCTTCGTCTCCGGTCATATCCAAGATGGTAGATACTTCAAATGTAGGTTCCTCGCCAGTGTCTACAATTATGTCTACCAACTTGTCCAAACGATCGAATAGCTCTACCCGCGACTGAATCGTTTCAGGATCTATCCGAATCATGCCATTATCTGCTTCATCTGGTGGCAGATGTGCTGAAGTTGAAATAATCGGATTGCCCAAGGCTGCCAGCAACTCCAAACACACAGTATGGTTTGGTACTCTAATTCCAGTAGTTTTCCGCTTGGGGCTTTGCACCAATCGCGGTACTAACTTCGTAGCTGGGAGCAAAAACGTGTATGGCCCTGGAATCAGGCGTTTCATAATCCGATAGGCTGTGTCACTTACGAAGGCATAAGTTGCCACATTTGAAAGCGAGGGACATAAAAATGTCAATGGTTTATCGTTTGCTAGCTGTTTAATTTGCCGCACTCGTTCTACCGCCGACTTGGCATTCAAATCACAACCGATCGCATAGACTGTATCAGTAGGGTAAAGCATGACTGCGCCACTAGAGAGCGCCGACTTTATTTCCTCTATTCGGCGAAGTTGAGGATTATCCGGATGAACTGGGAAAATTTTTGCCATAGGACGGGGAGGGGGAGTAGGGGAGCAGCACTTCGGCTACGCTCAGTGACCGAGGAGCAGGGGAGCAGGGGAGCAGGGGAGGAAGAACTATTAATTATTGATCAATTCCCAATGCCCAATGCCCCATGACTAATGACTAATAACTAATGACAAATTTATTATGAATAAAATCGCTTATCTTCAATGTCCGACAGGAATTTCTGGTGATATGTGCCTGGGTGCTTTGGTAAGTTTGGGTGTTCCTGTGGAGTATTTAATTGAAAAACTTAATGGATTGGGTATTGAACAGGAATATCAGTTAAGGGCAGAACTTGTCCAACGGAATGGTCAACAGGCGACTAAAGTCTATGTGGATTTAGTACACGATCGCCATCATCACCATCACCACGATGGCGAACACAGTCACCATCACACACGCCACTTGCCAGAAATAGAGCAGATGATTCTCAAAGCGGGGTTGCCATCAAGGGCAGAAGCTTGGAGTTTGGCGGTATTCCGACAGCTAGCGGTGGCTGAAGGGGCGGTGCATGGCATTGCACCTGAAAAAGTTCATTTTCATGAGGTGGGTGCTATAGATGCGATCGTAGATATTGTGGGTACTTGCTTGGGGTTGGATTGGTTGGGGATTGAGAGCAATGAAGAAGGATTACCCCTACTTTACTGCTCGGCGTTCCCGACTGGTGGCGGCACTGTTCGGGCTGCACATGGTCAGATGGCAGTACCAGTCCCAGCGGTATTAAAGCTGTGGGAAATGCGGGGTTGTCCGGTTTATAGCAATGGCATTGACAGAGAATTAGTAACACCAACAGGAGCCGCGATCGCCACTACTTTGGCAAGAGATTTTGGTTCACCACCTGCGATCGCTATCAAGCAGATAGGACTGGGAGCGGGAACCATAAATTTACCCATTCCCAATATTTTACGCCTCTGGTTGGGTGAAAGCGCAAGTTTACAGTCAAATTTCAGTGATTCTGAAGAAACTAGCTCAAATTTGGAAACCATCTCGGTATTAGAAACCCAAATTGATGATTTAAGCCCACAAGCGATCGGCTATACGTTTGAGGCGTTGTTTGCGGCTGGTGCGCTGGATGTTTTTACCCAAGCGATCGGTATGAAAAAGTCCCGTCCGGGAATTTTGCTAACTGTGATTTGTCATCCAGAAAATTTACTCAGTTGTGAAGCCGTTATATTTCGGGAAACTACAACTTTGGGTATTCGGCGAACAACTCAGCAACGCGCCATTTTACAACGGGAAATTCAACAAGTGGAAACGGAATATGGCAAAGTGCGTGTCAAGGTAGCATGGAAAGGGCGATCGCCAGAAAAAGTTATTGCAAATGTGCAACCAGAATATGAAGATTGTGCAGACTTAGCCCGAAAACATAATATTCCCTGGCGCGAAATTCAGCGGTTGGCACTACAGCGTTGGTATTCAGTCAACAGTTAATTCCTCGTTCCTCGTTCCCAGTCTCCGACTGGGAATGCCCTCCTCAAGGCTCCGCCTTCTCTCACACATCAATCAACTCTACCTGTAATAAACCTATTTGCCCCATATAATTGCGGCAACTAGAATACCTCCAATGCACGGGATCATCCACATAACCACGCCTGACTGGATTGTTGTGAATATAATCTAACTTTTGTGTAAACATCTCCTCATCTAGAATCACCTGCGGATGAAAACCTTCTTGCCAAAGCTGATATTCTTGTTTTGTCTTATGTTTTAATTTATAAAGCTCAAGCTGATTAAGTATGTAATTAGAATTATTTTTCTCAAGTAAGTCAATAATAGAACGAGCCGTAAATGATTTAAAATTTCCTATTTCTTTAGATAAACTGGCGGCAGAAGCGATTAGATGGAGATGATTTTCCATAATTACGTGACCGTACAACGTTAAACGCTGCTGACGTTGCAGAAAATTGAGGGAATCTAAAATAATTTGTGTAAATTCAACTTTGCCGAATAGTGGTATCCAATTTATAACTGTGCAGGTGAGGAAATGTGGCTGGGTTCCTAGTACGTGGTAGCGGCTGCGTCCCATGATGTTATTAAGATTAGAGGCGGAGCCTCTAGGATGGCATTCCCAGTCAGAGACTGGGAACGAGGGAATTGACTAAGTTAGAGCTTTCATCAAATATTGTGTCAATGTAAACGCATCTACACCTAATTCGGTACGCTCTTGAGCGGCTATTATACCTGCTTGTGAATGCCACCATGCAGCAGTTGCCACAATATCTTCTACGAGAATCTGTTTAGTTGCTGCTTGCGCTAACAGTCCACCCAGTAACCCAGTTAACACGTCGCCGCTACCACCACGCGCTAAGGCGGGTGTGCTTTCAGGAACAATCCAAACAGCACCTTGAGGGTTGGCGATCGCAGTTCTTGCCCCTTTCAACAACACTATCGCCTCACTTTGGGCGGCAGCTTCTTGTACTGCTTTCACTCTGTCATGTTTGGCATCAGCGACATCAGGAAACAACCGTTCAAATTCGCCAGTGTGGGGCGTGAGTACGGTTACTGCTTGGCGTTTTTTTAATGTGGCGATCGCTCCCATTTGTGCCAAGATATTTAAACCATCGGCATCGAGAAGCAAAGGGCGTTTGCTGTCGATCGCTTCTTGGACAATAGGAGTAGCATCTCGTGTTAAACCGGGGCCACAAGCGATCGCATTAAAGGAACTCAGATCGGTATTTTCTGGTAGTTGTAGGTGGGCGATCGCTCCAGTTTCCGTCTCTGGGCAACCGACAATTAAGGCTTCTGGCAAGTGTGACACCAAAAGAGGTTTTAGGGATTCGGGTACGGCAATCGAAAGCATCCCGACACCACTAGCCCTAGCACCCAAACCAGTTAAAATTGCCCCACCTGCATAGCGCCGCGAACCGCAAATCAGCAGTAAATGTCCTTCTTTATATTTGTGAGTAACTGCTGGACGGGGTAAAGGTAAAGTAGCAAGTGCCTTTGCTCGTGTAATCCGTTTAATTTTAGGTGCATCTTTGAGAACAGCTTCTACATCAGCTAAAGGAATATCGAAATCGATTAACTCAGCTTTACCAAGATATTCCAACGCTCGATCTTGGAAGAAAGCGAGTTTCCATAAACCTAAGCAAAATGTGTGAGTGGCGCGAATGGCAGTTCCCAATACAACGCCAGTGTCGGTGTGTAAACCTGAAGGTAAATCGATACTATAAATCGGTATAGATAATTCATTTAGCTGATTAATTGCAGAGGCAATGGGATCGGTTAGGTTTCTTTCTAAACCAAATCCAAACAAGCCATCAATCAACAAATCAGAATCTGGCAGTTGTTCAATTGTTTGATAAATTGGAATGCCCAAACTCTGGGCATATTGCAAGTGCTGCGAAGTTAATTCTTTAAGCTTAGAAAAAGGAGAATAAATCCAAACCTCATACCCGCGAAAGTATAATTCACGCGCTACGACTAAAGCATCGCCACCATTATGACCGGGGCCGACAAGAATTCCCACACGAGATCCCCTTAACAAAGGGGTGTTTGCAGGAATCTCTGGAATGCGACGAGCAATTAATCCCGCCACCTTTTCCATCAAAGCAACTACAGGCATTCCCACTACAAAGATCCGCTTTTCAATATCGCGCATCTGCCCAGCAGTCACTACCACTTGCGAAATTTTTTCTTGCCTATCTTGCATCAGTCTTGAGTGGTGAGTTATGAGTTTCAGGGTAACTGAAAGTTTAGCAAAAGTGACTCATATTCCACTCAAAAAAGTTACAAACCGATTTCCACATCTTCAAGGATGCCAAGTGCATCGGGGATGAGGACAGCTGCGGAGTAGTAGGCTGTAACGAGGTAGGAGATAATGGCCTTTTCGCTGATGCCCATGAATCGGACAGACAAGCTGGGTTGGTATTCATCGGGGATACCAGTTTGATGTAAGCCAATGACACCCTGATCTTTCTCACCAGTGCGGAGTATAAGGATAGAACTAGTCTGGTTCTTAGTAATCGGAATCTTGTCACAGGGAAAAATCGGTACATTGCGCCACGTGATTATTTTGCTCCCATCCATGTCGATGGTGTCTGGATAGATACCTCGACGGTTGCACTGGCGACCGAAGGCTGCAATCGTGCGGGGATGAGCTAAGAAGAACCTCGACTTCCGCCGACGGGTGACTAATTCATCCAGGTCATCGGGAGTGGGGGGGCCACTGCGGGTGTAGATGCGCTGTTTGAGGTCGGCGTTGTGCAACAATCCAAATTCGCGGTTGTTGATCAACTCGTATTCTTGACGTTCCCGCAATGCCTCAATCGTCAGCCGCAATTGTTCTTCCGTCTGGTTGTACGGTTGATTGTACAGATCCGCAACACGAGTATTCACTCGCAACATAGTCTGAGCAATGCTTAACTGATATTCGCGGGGTGAGAGTTCGTAGTCAACAAATGTTCCTGGTAATGTCGTCTCTGTGCTATGACTGGTTGACAACGCGATCGCAGCTTCCCCGTACTTGTTTTGTGGAAGTTCTGCGCGAGTCCTAAATTGCTCAACTTGAGCCTGCAAGGCCTGCGACTGGTTGAGCAGTTCTCGAAATGCCTGTTGTGGTAGCGCTAATACCGTGCATCGGGTCACAGCTTTGACCGTGAACTTCCAATTGCTTTCTGATTCCGCTAACAGATTGCCAAAATAATCACCGTCAGCTAGCGTATCCAATAGAGGCTGCTCGTCATACTTGCCAATACCAATCTTGTTCGCTTTACCATGTGCGATCAAGAAAAGCTGATTGGCTGGCTGACCTGACTGGACTATGATATCGTCAGGTGCGAACTCCTGCTGAACAAACCGACTTGCTAACGCCCTCAGCACCTCGATGTCGTCAAACCCTCGCAGCAACGGCAACTCACCAAGTTCCTGGGGAATCACCTGTACCTCGGCTCCGGTGTTGGAGAAACTCAACCGCCCATCACCCACGGTATAAGTCAACCGACGGTTCAGCCGATAAGTCCCACCCTTCGTTTCCACCCACGGCAACATCTTCAACAACCATCGTGAGGTAATTTCCTGTGTCTGCGGTGCAGATTTGGTGGTCGTGGATAAATTACGCGCAGCATCTTTACTCAAACTCAGTTGAGGTTGTCCACTCTCAACATTTAAATTTGATTCAATAAAATCCGTCATCACCTCATCCTCTAGTTACTAATAAAAGTGCCATTCAGTGCTGAGTGCTGAGTTCCAAGTGCTGAGTTAAAAGACCGCCCATTTTCTTGCAGGGTATCAACAGTCAGCCCTAATTTTGACTCACTCAGCACTCAATACTCAGCACTCAGCACTCCTGATATTTAGCGCCCGATTTCAACATCTTCGAGGATGCCAAGTGCGTCAGGAGTGAGGACGGCTGCGGAGTAGTAAGCGGTGACGAGATAGGAAATAATCGCCTTTTCGCTGATGCCCATGAATCGAACAGACAAGCTGGGTTGGTATTCATCGGGGATACCAGTTTGATGTAAGCCGATTACCCCTTGTTTTTCTACACCAGTGCGGAGCAAAAGGATAGAACTGGTGCGGTTATTGGTGATGGGGATCTTGTTGGAAGGAAAGATGGGTACGCCGCGCCAAGATGTGACCTGAACGCCATTCACATCTACGCTTTGTGGATAGAGACCCAGGCGGTTGGCCTCACGACCGAAGGCAGCGATCGTGCGGGGGTGAGCTAGGAAGAATCCCGGCTCCTTCCATACTGTCGCCAACAGTTCGTCCAAGTCATCGGGGGTAGGTGCGCCGCTACTGCTGTAGATCCTTTGTTTGAGGTCAGCGTTGTGCAGTAACCCGAATTCGCGGTTGTTGAGCAACTCGTGTTCTTGACGTTCCCGCAATGCCTCAATAGTCAGCCGCAGTTGTTCTTCTGTCTGATTGTACGGTTCATTGTACAGATCGGCTACCCGCGTACTTACTCGCAACACCGTTTGAGCAATGCTCAACTCATATTCTCTGGGTGTGAGTTCGTAATCGGCGAAGGTTCCGGGCAACTCAGCCTCTTGGGGATGATCGGCTGCCAGTTCAATAGCAGCTTCACCTTGGGGAGTCTGTGGCTGGTTTAGGCGGGTGCGGAACTGTTCAACATGAGTTCGCAACGGCTCAGACTGAGCGATCGCCCTCTCAAACGCCGCTTGGGGTAGCGACAAAACGATGGTTCTGGTAATCGCCTTGAGGGTGTACTGCCAAGTATCATCGGATTCCACCACAGTTTCATCACCGAAATGATCGCCGTCAGCTAGCACATCGTACACAATTTGCTCGCCATACTTGCCAACACCAATTTTGTTTACCTTGCCACGAGCAATCAGAATCACGCGATCGGCAGGCTGGCCAAGTTCAACGATTACATCATCTGGAGCATACTCCTGCTGAACAAACTGGTTTGCCAACCCGATCAATACATCAAGGTTGTTAAATCCTCGCAGCAAGGGCAACTCAGTCAGTTCCAGAGGAATCACCTGCACCGTTGCTCCGGTGTTGGTGAAAGTCACCCGTCCATCACCCACGGAATAACTCAACCGACGGTTGACTCGATAAGCACCACCTTTTGTCTGCACCCACGGCAACAGTTTCAATAACCACCGCGATGTAATTTCCTGAGTTTGCGGTGCAGATTTGGCCGTTGTCGCCAAATTACGCGCTGCGGCTGTACTTAAAGTTAACTGGGGCTGCTGATCTTCTACCAAATTGGGGTCGTTAGAATATGTCACAACTTAATCCTCCACTTTTTAGTTACTAAAAAAACCGATCTCACGCGATCGCATACTGATACCAATTTGAAAAATGATTGCGACAAATGGAAAACTGAAACACTTATCCAATGGACGTTTCACAATCCAAAATCTCAAATCGTTCGACTGAGCGTAGTCGTTCGCGTAGCGTTCCGCAGGAAAGTCTAAAATCCAAAATGGTATGACCTTGAATTAACTCACCGACAAAAAACCTAACTTCATTGACCGAGTAATGACTTGAGGCTCCCCTGACCGATCGACGATCCAATACGCCTAGCTGAAGTCCCCAGTCCTCTAGGTCCGCTAAGTAGCCGCCCTGCTAACGAATTACGCAATTCAAATTCCTTATAGCGGTCTACTGTTATATGCCACTTGAGGACGCCGCACATCCACTGCTCTAGTTTCTTGACGTATCCGAGCAGTTTCTCGCGGGTACTTGCATCCAGGTTGAAATCGTCGAAAAGGACTGGCAGTTCGGTGGCGACGATGAGTTGAAACTGGAGCGCCCGAGCAGTCATCAGGTTGTTGACAACTTCAACGGCCTGTGGTTTACCGCAGTTGAGGAAATTCTGAACGACCAGCACGCAGTTATGGATTTCGCCCTCGAATTCGATTTCTTTCTGATAGGAGAAGATATCGTTGGTAAAACAGGCGAAGTCGGCGGCGGAATTATCAAGCGATCGCATTGTTCGGGTGCGGTAAATCTCCTGCGGGATCTCGTTGCCCTGAGCCAGTCGCGACAGACTCATTGTCAGATCCGAGCCAAAGGTCTTACGGCGCATTTCAATATAATCTATCGGGTCGGGAATCCGATTTTGGATCTGGTTGGCGAGTTCCCACACCCAACTGTCAGTCATATCCTGGATTGCGCGGCGGAACTGAGTCCGCGCGTTTACGGACATGGGACCAGCTGTGCGAGACCAAATATCTGCCAAGCCGGCTTCTACCGGATTGGTTGGAACCTCAGTTGGAGTGGAGTCATCCAGAGGCATAAACGCTGATAGTCGGGCATTGAACACTTTCGCACCAGCCATGTTGCGGTTATTCCCGTAGAGTGCCGGGAAGTAATCGTCGGCATAGGTTCCCCAAACAAGCCAGCACGCGGTCAGATTCAGCTCAGGACCAGACCCATTCGGATGGATCAACGCACCGCAAAGGGCTACGTCGGCAACATCAAACTTGTGGTCATCCCAGATGACGGCATCAGGAATTCCAGGTAGTGATTCCAGCATCCCCATCTCGCGCGCCCATTCCTTGGAATGCTTCCGCGCAGCGTTCAGATGGGGATTCAAGCTTGTAGTGAAGGGCATGTAAAACTTTGGCAGTGTCACTGGCCCGACAGCCTGGTATGGAACGTGAGTAAAGCTCTTGAACCTTCCCAAACCCAAGGCAGCGTATAGCGATTGAATACGCGCAGCCGATGTGCCTAGCCCTGTGGGGCCTCCCAAAACCGTAGATGTTGGAGAATTGTCTCCTCCCTTGTTCATATAGCGGCTCGATCGCATGTGCCACTCATGACCGCCCGATTGCCAGTCCTGGAGTCCTTTGATGTAAAGGAGAACATTCACACGAGCCACTGGGTCTAGTCCATACTCCTCAAACAGGGGGGGCAACTCAGTAACGGCAGTGTTATCAAACTGGTATAACCGCGAAGTTAACAGTTCATTAGTAAGGTTAGCCGCCTCCTGAGTACTGACATTTAAAAAGCGCTCCAAGACCAGCACGCAGTTGGCGTTTTCACCTTCATCCTCCACTTCTCTCTGGTAGGAAAATAAGTCGTTGCGAAGATGCACTCCATCGGCAAATGTATCCTTGAGGATACGCATTGGCCGAGTTGAGGCAATTTCGGCCGGAATCTCTATAAACACGGCGTGTTCGACGAGATCCGCTGACCACGGAGCGCCGCCAACCTTACGGCGCATCTCGATGTATTCAATGGGGTTGGCGACTCGATCTTGGTTGATATTGGCGAGTTCCCACAGAGACTCTTCTAAGAGGTTCTTGGTACTCTCGAAGAATCGAAGTCGCCAGTCCACAGATTTAGTAAAGGCGGTACGAGACCACAGATCGGCCAAGCCGCGCTCTACTGGGTTGGTAGGTACTGGGGGGGTTTCGGTGGGGTAAATTGGCATGAACATTGGTAGTCTGCCGAGATACTCCTTTGCCCCAGCCATGTCTTGGGTACGCTTATAGATTTCAAGAAAGTGATCGTCGAAGAAGAACACCCAAACATACCAGTCGGTCACTAGGTCAAGCTCCGTTCCTGGTGCATCTGGATGGGTATACGAGCAAAGCAAGGCGTAGTCGTGAGCATCGAATGTGCGCTCGTCCCAGATAACCGAGCTTTGTGCTTCCTCTTCTGAGCCAAGTATCCCCATTTCGTAGGCCCACGCTTTGGAATGGACTCGTGCCGCTTCCAGGTTTGGGTTCAGCCGTGCGGGCCAAGGCGTGTAAAATTCTGGCAGTTCAAAGGGTTGCATGATCTGCGCTAAACCTCCTCTGGGGTCTTCTTGCTATCTTTGTTTCGTGGCCAATCTGAGCATCGTTGCAGTTCACAAGTATCATCACTACCCAGCTAGATTCCCACATCTGGTTTGCTCGTGGTGGCTCGTTTCAAGCCGATAATATTAAGATGCTCATAATCTAAATAACGAACTATGTACGTTTTATTTGAAGTTGTTGGCAAATAAATTTTTAATGCTGGATCGTGGTGCTCTCATAATTTTTCATAGTTGTAAATAAAAAGCAATCCGTAGATTCAAGCCATTAAGCAAATAGTTAAATCAAAAATTGAAGAATTAAAAGACAGTTAAGACAGTTAAGCAGATAATTAAATCAAAAATTGACGAATTAGAAGACAGTTAAGACAGTTAAGCAGATAGTTAAAAGATTTAAGATAGTTATTAAAGAAAAAATACTAATTGTTAATTTTTTGCAACGAATGTCCATTACTGGAGTTTAGACTAAATCGTCGAAATCAAAGAAAAAAGAGGAGGTCTGATTGAACACAGGCCCCCTTTTGACAGAAGGTGAGAGAAAAACCAC
>NZ_JBALDN010000022.1:0-5211 GCF_036917375.1 Nostoc sp. | reverse complement strand
CCAATAAGAAATCTTTGAGATGCACCACACGCTCATTTTCATTCTTGGACAATGCTTAATTTACACGACTTTCAGCCTTAACTGAACCGTATTGCTTCATAACCCACTCATGTCTGAACGCTACATTGAGCTTATCTCAGATTTTGCCGACATCACACAAGTATAGGACTTACGCAGAGGCCACGGAGAAATGAGAGTTTGAGAGGGTTTTTGCGTAAGTCCTAAAGTATTGCTTAAACTATAAATTACTATTTGGAAGAGAAATGATGGCTTCATCACGTGAGTCAAGGAAGTAGCTTTTTATCAGAAATTAAGCCCGCAAATGTATAAGTTACCTGCTCTGCTAATGGCTTATTCCTATTCATCAGCCAGATGAATAACTTACATAACATAGTTCCTAAGCCGAATGATTGAGAGATATAGGTAGTGGTGCAAAGGTTATCTGCCACCACTGAACTACAACTGATACACCCGGAAATTGAAGGAGATAGTTGGATGAAAACACTACTTACTGGCAATTGTATATGCGCTGCGATCGCCTTTGAATTCTAGGGCCATTTTTTCTGACTTTCTGCTAATGTAAAATCTGCTAGAAAGATAGCTGAATATAACTTAGCTTTTGATTGACTTATCCCTAGCTAGATATTTTCCCAAATTCCAAGTTATTGCTGGGATTCAATCATTTAATTAATGCAATGAATCAATTTAAACCCAGTTTTAATTCTGGATATTTTAACTGATTTACTATTTTCTCTTTCCAAACAGTCACACAAAAGTGTCAAATACCAAAGTATGAATTGCCAAAGGAGCGAAACTGATGAGTTCATTTGTGCTTTGTTTTCAAGATATTGATAAAACAAAAATCACGGTTGTTGGGGGTAAAGGCGCAAATCTGGGGGAACTTTCCAAGATCGAAGGAATCCGCGTACCGGATGGCTTCTGCATTTCTACTGAAGCCTTTAAAAGAATTATTGCGGAAACGTCGTCGATTAACGAATTACTCGATCGGTTATCGCAGCTAAAGATGGAAGACCGGGATAAAATCGGTGAACTTAGCGGTGAGATTCGCTCTTTCATCGAAGGGATAACCATTCCTCAAGACATTAATGAAGAGATCGCCAGCCTCCTCTCCAAGTTTGATGAAAAAAATGCTTATGCAGTACGATCCAGCGCAACCGCAGAGGATTTACCAACGGCCTCTTTTGCAGGCCAGCAGGATACGTATTTGAACATTATTGGAAAGGAGGCAATCTATCAGCATATCAGCAAGTGCTGGGCATCGCTATTTACCGAGAGGGCAGTAATTTACCGCCTTCAAAACGGCTTCGACCACCGTAAAGTCCACATGTCTGTGGTTGTTCAGAAAATGGTCTTTCCGCAGGTGGCAGGAATTTTGTTTACTGCCGATCCCGTCACTTCTAATAGGAAGGTGTTATCTATTGATGCCAGCTTCGGACTTGGTGAGGCTATGGTCAGAGGTATTGTGAATGCTGATATCTATAAAGTGTGTAACGGCAAGGTTATCGATAAGAAGATATCCACCAAGAAACTGGCTATTTACGCCTTAAAAGATGGCGGTACGAAAGAACAGGAGATTGAGCAACAGAAACAGAACAGGCAAGCGCTGACGGATGAGCAGATTGTACAGCTTGAGCGCATAGGCAGAAAGATTGAAGAACATTTCGCCCGCCCCCAGGACATCGAATGGTGTTTGGTTGATGATACATTTTATATTGTCCAGAGTCGGCCGATCGCTACTTTATACCCGATCCCTGAAGCGAACGATCGGGAAAATCACGTCTTTGTTTCTGTCGGTCACAACCAAATGATGACCGATGCCATGAAACCATTGGGATTGTCTTTTTTCCTGTTAACGACCCATACACCCATGCACACTGCTGGTGGAAGGTTATTTGTTGATATTACAGCGACGCTGGCTTCACCTGTCGGCAGAGAAACTATATTAAACGTCACATTGGGAAAATCCGATCCGCTCATGAAAGATGCACTGACAACCATCATAGAGCGGGGAGATTTTATAAAATTGTTACCGGACGATCAAAGTCCCGGCAAAAGCAGTAAAGGTCGATCGCCTGCGGATTTTCAAACCTTAAATGACTACGATCCGGCGATCGTTGCTGATTTGATTCAACAGAGTCAAACCTCGATCGAAGCGTTAAAACAAACCATCCAAACGAAATCAGGATCGGATCTGTTTGATTTTATCCTGGAAGATATCCAGCAATTAAAGAAGACCAACTCTGATTCACAGAGTTTTGGTGTGCTTATGACTGGTATGAATGCTTCCTTTTGGATCAATGAAAAAATGAACGAGTGGTTAGGCGAAAAAAACGCAGCAGACACGCTTTCTCAATCTGTACCCAACAATATTACTTCATCTATGGGTCTGGAGTTGTTGGATGTTGCAGACGTGATTCGTCCTTATCCTGAAGTAATTAATTATTTACAACATGTAAAAGATGATAGCTTTTTGGACGAACTGGTTAAGTTTAATGGTGGAAAGGAAATCCAAGACGCTATCTATGCTTATCTCAACAAATACGGAATGCGATGTGCCGGAGAAATCGATATTACTAAAACTCGTTGGAGTGAAAAGCCAACTACACTTGTCCCCCTGATTCTCAGTAACATCAAAAACTTTGAGCCTAATGCCAGCAATCGGAAATTTGAGCAAGGGCAACAGTCAGCTTTGAAAAAAGAACAAGAGTTATTAGATCGATTGAAGCAATTACCGGATGGCGAACAAAAGGCCGAAGAGACAAAACGAATGATCGGCCTAGTCCGGAATTTCGCGGGCTATCGTGAATATCCAAAATACGGCATGATTAATCGCTACTTTGTTTATAAGCAGGCTTTACTAAAAGAAGCCGAACAACTCGTACAAGCCAACGTTATTCATGAAAAAGAAGATATATACTATCTCACTTTTGAAGAACTTCGCGAAGTCATACGCACAAATAAACTTGATTACCAGATTATTAGCCAACGAAAAGACGAGTACAAATTATATGAAAAACTAACTCCCCCACGTGTTATCACGTCTGACGGTGAAATCATTGCGGGTCGGTACAAACGAGAAAATCTCCCACCCGAAGCTATTATAGGTCTACCTGTTTCTTCCGGAGTTATAGAGGGACGAGCACGTGTCATCTTAAACATGGAAGATGCCGATCTAGAAGATGGAGATATATTAGTCACCTCCTTTACTGACCCTAGCTGGACACCATTGTTTGTATCCATAAAAGGTCTAGTCACCGAAGTTGGTGGATTGATGACACATGGAGCAGTTATCGCACGTGAATATGGCTTACCAGCAGTTGTCGGAGTGGAAAATGCTACCAAGCTAATCGATGACGGACAGAGAATCCGGGTGAATGGAACAGAAGGCTATGTAGAAATCTTATATTAAAGGGTTAAGTATTATGCTCGGCTGGCAATTGAACGGGTGGAGAATGGGGGTGATGCGGTAAAAGAGTTACTCAGTACATTAACAATTGATGAGCGGTGAGGCGCGATCTTGAAGTTTGAAGATATTGAACCAGAGAAGTTTGGTCAACTGATAGCCGGAGCGCCCGATTGGGTGGAGTAGATGGTGTGAATCATGTGTTGATTATCGTGTTTGGTAGACATTAAGCCTTTTGTTACTCAACGGTATGCCTGCATTACTCATCTGGGTGAGTGCGGTATGCCTGAAACTGGGGTACTCACGCCAATTATCCCAGCCTGTTTTCAAGCTCCTCTTTTATCGTCAGACTTTAAACCCTGTAACCCACTACACCCAATCTAAGCCCCAGCGATAGCCGTTTCTACGTCTAAAGATACAAGTTTATTTAATTTTGAGAGATTCATCAGAGATTAATGAGATATTAAGTTGAAAAACTATTCGCATCGAAACTTATGACAACCGAGCAAGAGCTTCAATCTCTTTTTAATACCTTAGATAGCGATCGAGACGGCAAAGTATCAATTAACGATCTTTTTTTAAGTCCTGGCTTAAGTGCAATCATTTCATCAGAAACAAATACCACTAGTCCCCAGGAATTGCTAGTAAATTATGATTCAGACGATGACGGCAGTATTACCTTTGAAGAGTTAAAGGAAGCAGTTGAGAAAGCAAATAATTTAACCTAGCAGTCAAAAAACACAATATCAAGTACCCAATACCCAAAATCTCTCTCTAGCCCATGCTTTGAGGGATTTGCAATTTTGATGATCATTGGTGACGAAGAGTATTGGGTAGTTGCATATCACTTCAAAAGAAAGTAATTAAAGAAGTATTGCCGCCCTTGTAGTCGAGCCGCTTGAATCAGCTTACCTCTAGCTGGATTGTAGGTTTAGGCACTCCACCGATATTTCCCTTGCGTTAGTCACGCAAGGGAAATATATAACTGGCAAAGTACCGTGTAGCAAGCACTAAGTCTTCATCTAATAACTTCGTAAAATATTCGCCTAAAATTGCTGCTTTCTCAGTACGCTTTGATCTAGTAGCTACTCTTTGTGATACATCAGCAAAATGAACAAAAGGTAAGGATTCAGGTAGCAGAGTATTGACAAAGGGAACACTTGAGGAGGAATATCACAAATATGAACCAAAACCTGCCATACTGTTTTAGATCGAGAAAGCTTGAACCAGTTGCCGAAAGAAAAACTGGTAGAGATAATTATTGAGCAGAGCAAGGTAAGTGGAGTATCAACGCCATACCTGTATATGTGACTGTTGTGGCAATTTACAAACAGCAGCTTGGCCACAAAACATTATTCCAGGGCAAGATTTAGGAACGTCGTTACAAGCATTTTTAGAGTGGGCAAATAATTATGTACATATGCCCTATGAGAAACAATCAAGTTTTGTTGTGGGGATTGGGACAAATTGATATTGGGCTGGGGACGTTAGTTGCAACCAATGAACGAATAACTCAAGCAATTGAACCGAGTGTCACTGAGTTAAGTACTTGGATAAAACAGACACAACCCGATATTCATGTGGATGAAACACCTTGGTCGGTCAAGGGAGTTAAGGAATGGTTGTGGGTAGTTGCCAATTCTGAGTTTTGTCTATTTACTGCTGCTGATACTCGTTCACGATCCGAATTAGCCCTCTTCTGTCACTTTCCGGGTATTCTGAATAAAAGAATAAAAAAATAAAACCCTGAAAGGTAAGTAGGTCAATGGATGTAGAATTACAAATCT
>NZ_JBALDN010000021.1:0-24146 GCF_036917375.1 Nostoc sp. | reverse complement strand
ATTGCTGCAATGAATCAATTTAAACCTGGTTATGCTTCTGGATAATTTAACTTATTTACTACTTACTTATTCCGGAAAGTGACAGAAGAGGGTTATATCTGGGATGATGTTGATGCTGGCAGCTAACTCTTGGTGACAGCAGTTTCAAGATTTTTGGTTAGTTTTACATAAAACACAAAACAAAAGAAGAAGAATATTACATACCAAACGAATTATGTATAAACCAAGAGACAACGCTTTAAAAGTCCCCTACCCTATTTTATTTCGCTTTTCAAGTGCTGCCCTGAACTCCTTGCTCAGGGGAGTTTTTCTTATACAAGTGGCCTCCTTTGAGTCTTGCACCCGTTGGCCGGCAGTGGGAGCTTACGCTAATGATCTGGTTGCCTAAAATATTTATATTAAAGAACTTTCAATTACGTAGCTTGCTGCTAGCTAGAGGCTAGGATTACGAATTACGGATTAGTATAAGTGGGTGTGTCAAAGTTTTGCCTTTACAGACAATGTATGATTCTTGGGAACAGGGAGCAGAATAAAGCGTGATAAAAGCAGAAGTAGCGTCTTACGGATGTTGGCGATCGCCGATAACAACAGACTTAATTACCGCAAGTATAATTGGGTTGGGACAAATTGCCCTCTGTGGCGAAGAGATTTACTGGAGTGAGTTACGACCATCAGAGTCAGGTAGAAATGTCATAGTGCGGCGGAGTGCAGATGGTGAAATTCAGTGCCTTACGCCTAGTGGCTTCAATGTGCGTACTCGTGTGCATGAATATGGTGGCAGTTCCTTTCTTGTGGTGAATGGCACTGTTTACTTTTCCAACTTTAGCGATCAACGCCTATATTATCAACAGAGCGATCGAGAACCGCAAGCCATCACCCCAATAGCTGCCACACGCTATGCAGATGGTGTTTTCGATCGTCAAAACAACCGAATTATTTGTGTGTATGAAGATCATACAGATGTGACAAAGGAGGCGAGTAATAGTTTAGTCGGCGTGGAACTAGACGGAGATCGCAAAATCCAACTATTAGTATCTGGAAATGACTTTTATGCTTCGCCTCGCCTGAGCCAGGATGGTTCACGTTTAGCTTGGCTGACTTGGAACCATCCGAATATGCCTTGGGATGGGACTGAACTATGGGTTGGGGAATTAAAGGCAGATGGTTCTTTGGCAAATACTCACAAAATTGCTGGGAATTTAGATGAGTCTATTTTTCAGCCACAGTGGTCGCCAGATGGTCAGTTGTATTTTGTTTCTGACCGTACAGGTTGGTGGAATATATATCGTTGGCAAGATGAAAATGTAGAAGCGCTAACTCAAATGGAAGCAGAATTTGGTCTGCCGCAATGGAATTTTGGGATGTCCACTTATGCTTTTGGGTCTGCCAACCAGATTATTTGTACTTATACCCAACAAGGCATTTGGTATTTAGCAAGCCTTGATACACTAACACGTAACTTAGAACTAATAAATACGCCCTACACAGATATTAGCTCTCTGCACGCCACCTTTAAACAGGTAGTTTTTCGCGCCAGCTCGCCAACTCAATCAGCAGCAATTGTCCGTTTGGATTTGGCAACTAAAGAGCTAGAAGTACTACGGCGTTCTAGTGATGTAACTATTGATCCTGGTTATCTTTCTTTACCTGAAGCCATTGAGTACGAAACAGCCGATGGCAAAACAGCACACGCCCTTTTCTACTCACCTCGAAACCGTGACTATACGGCTCCTGAGACTGAAAAACCGCCCTTGATTGTCAAAAGTCACGGTGGTCCCACCGCAGCAACTTCTAGTAGCCTCAATTTTAGCATTCAGTATTGGACTAGCCGAGGAATAGCGGTTTTGGATGTAAATTATGGTGGCAGTACAGGGTATGGGCGGGAGTATCGGCAACGGCTTTCTGGGAATTGGGGAATTGTAGATGTGGATGATTGTGTTTTTGGTGCGCGTTACTTAGTGTCACGGGGAGATGTAGACGGCGCTCGTCTAACCATTTCCGGCGGGAGTGCAGGTGGTTACACAACGCTTTGTGCCTTAACTTTCCGAGATACTTTTAAAGCAGGAGCCAGCTATTTTGGTGTCAGTGACTTGGAAGCTTTAGTTCGGGACACACATAAGTTTGAATCCCGTTACTTGGATGGTCTGGTTGGTCCTTATCCACAACAGCGTCAGATTTATCAACAGCGTTCGCCAATTAACTTTAGTGAGCGTCTAGCCTGCCCAATGATTTTTTTCCAGGGATTAGAAGATCGAGTAGTTCCGCCCAATCAAACTGAAGCAATGGTTACAGCCCTAAGAACAAAAGGTGTACCTGTGGCTTATGTTGCTTTTGAGGGTGAAGAACATGGTTTCCGCAAAGCCGCAAACATCAAGCGTTCTTTGTCAGCAGAACTTTACTTTTATTCACGAATTTTCAATTTTGAAATTGCCCAACCAGTCGAGCCTGTAGTCATTGAAAACTTTTAGCTAAGTAGTTGTAATCAACTTTTGATTTTTTTGTTTAGGATTAGTTTCTTATAAGTTTTTGTCTTTCCCCATTTAATATTTGATTATGGAATTAGTATTAGTGAAGCTAGGAGGTTCCTTAATTACTGACAAGGATAAACCTTATACTGCTCGAAGAGAAGTTATAACACAACTGGTTGAGCAAGTGAGCCTAATCAAACATGAAAATCCTAATCTGAAACTGATTATTGGTAACGGTGCTGGTTCTTTCGCCCATCAATCAGCGAATAAATATAATACAATTAATGGTTTTTCAGGTGATGAAGAAAAACTAGGGTTCTGTTTAGTTCACCAAGATGCTTTAGATTTAAATTTCTTACTAGCTAAAAGTTTTTTACAAGCAGGTTTACCAGTGGTAAGTTTGCCACCTATTACTATGATAATCACTCATAATAAGAAACTGTTGAAGAGTGACTTCAGTGTAATAGAAAGTAGTCTACAAGCAGGTTTAATTCCTTTAGTTTTCGGTGATGTAGTTCTAGATCAAGCTATTGGTGGCGGGATGGCTAAGAAAGTTGAGGAGTTTTTGACTATTTCTAGTTTAGGGATTGACTGCTGGATAATTGATGGGAATATCCCAGGGAATTTAGCCTCTTCAGTTTTAGGTACGCCAACTCTAGGCACTTTAATTAGGGCATTTTAACTAAAATGATTTCAAAACTGTTGGTAGTTAATCCGAATTACTTACCTTTAATCTTTTGGAGATAACTCATTGAGAAAGGCAGAGGGCAGTTCGAGCTTGCGGCAGCGATGAATCTATCCCACTAATAAATTTCTGCGAACCCAGATGTAAACTCTCGCTAAGGAAAGAAAGCCATTAAAGCAGGCGGAAGGCGGAAATTCCCTCTCACCACACAACCTCTGTGCTTCTTCTTTTCTGTCCCCTGCTTGTTGGTTGTCCTCTTCCTTACCTGTAGCAACACATTTCAAGCGAGTTGCTCTCGGTTTGTCATAAAAATGCTCCTGATAATTGTTTCTGTATGTGAGTAAATAACTGCGCGGCAAAACTGGGAGGCACAGAATAGCCGATTAATTGACCCCGCCGTAGCAGTCTCTTTTGGCCACTCATACCAAGACGGAAACCCTTGCAAAATTGCAGCCCCTTCAATAGACAAAGATTTGACCGTACCATCCGGCAACCAGATATCAGCGAACCTACTACGGTTGCAACCTTTGTGATCTGTGAAATGCGATCGCAGAATGGTGTTGCAAGGTAAATGTCCAGGCTTATACTTCATTCCGTTGCGTCCCCCAACTTTCTGTATTAGCAGTGGCGTTGGTTCATTAGTTGTCAGAAATTGTTCTACCGCTTGCCGTTGTTTGGGGAGTAGTTGGGAATCGATCATGCTGGGGATGAGATGCGCGATCGCCTTGTACCATCCTATTGGTTTTCTGCGAGTTGGTAAGGCAACCCGAAACCCCCTACTTGCAACCAGAACTAACCGCCGCCGCGCCTGGGGCAACCCAAAGTCAGCCATGTTGACCACGCTGTAATCGACCGAGTACCCCTCTTGTTCCAAAGCATCCAAGATGATGGCAAAACTCTGACTGTTCTGATAGCGCGGCACATTCTCCAGCGTAAACACCCGTGGCTGCAACTGTCGGATGGCTTTTGCTACTGCGATCGCTGCACTCAGATCATCAGCCGTTTCAATACCCTTACCCGCTTTGGCTGTGTGGGCTTGGCTGAAGTTGGCACACACCGGGGAGGCGTGGAGATAGTCGGGGCGGCGGGGAAAACCTAGAAATCCTAACCGTGCTATTTCTTGAACTGTTAGCTGGATGACTTTGCAACCATACTCACTGAAGTTGTGGTGATGGGTTTTGGCGATCACCCTGCTCAAGTCTGGTTTACTTGGGTCAAACTCCACTGCAATAACTTGGCTACGGATTTCATTAAGAGAAGGGCAAGATTCGTCGTTGATGAAAATCTGTTGTTCGCTTAACTGTGCGATCGCCACGCTCAAGGGTTGCCACTGGCTGTCAGAGACATTCCCAGTTTCTAAGAAGTTATTTTCAATGCCAGACTCGCGGCTCAAGAATCGCTGTACGTACTCATCAGTAGACATTTCCAAGCTGAAAACGCAGATAGGCATCTTCCCGGTTTTGGCAACATTGAGAGCGAGATTACCAGCCAAAGCAGATTTACCAACAGAAGGACGAGCAGCCAGTACATACAACCGTCCTTTGCGAAAACCACCGCCGAGTATACTGTCCAGGTCATAAAATCCACTGCTTGTTGCTGGTCAGCATGTACCAGCATGACGCGCTTCAATTTCGGTAAAAGTGTCGGCTAGGGTATGAGAAATATGAACCAAGTCAGAGGCAGAATGCTCAGACTTAATGCTGTAGACTTTTTGTTCGGCTTCGTCGAGAATTACAGGTAAATCAGTTTCGGTGGCATAGCCCAGCTTGACAATCTCAGTTCCCGCTTTTATCAACTGCCGTCTTTGGTATTTTTCCACAACCAAATCGGCGAAAGCATCGATGTTGATAGCTGACACAGTACGGTCAACCAGAGTTGCGAGTTTGTTGCGTCCACCATTAAGTCTCTTCACATTTAATAATTTTTAGTTCTCTTGTACTACTTTGGCAGCTTTTTTTGATGTGTGACAGTTAGGGTGGGGAAGGTGGGTTATAAAGTCGAAGGCTAATTCCTATCCTTACTTCGGATTGGTTTGTCCTTTTTCCCTTTCATGCAACAAAGCCGTGAAATGGTATTACATCATGATGAAATAAATTCATCCAAAGTAAAATTGCTATGATCGCCAAATTATCAATCCACAGATAGATGCAATGCGAGGTGGAATTTTATACACCCCGCATTTTCCAGATTTGTTGATGTTGGTTGTTGCTCAGTAATAAAACCTTAATTACTTTTAAACAACAACCACAAAGTTGTTGTTGGTTAAAGACCAATATAAAAACTACTATGTCGTCGAACAATCCTTAAAGATTATTTAATTCGTCCAACATATTTTTGAACACCCATGCGTTTAATTTTTTGACCAGATATAGTTGCAGCCGTATAAGCAAGTGAGATTCATAATATTAAGGAAATTAGCCTTTGTCCTGATACATTAGTATTTTCTAAGTTATAACCACCGCTCTTAAAATCTCTAAACATCTCTACCCTTCGGGAACGCCAAGGGCGAACAATATCAAAACGTTGTTTATAAGCTCTAATAACGGAATCTAAATCATCTAAGTTGGTAAGGATAAACCAACCCTCCTCCGGCGCAACTCCTAAACGTTTACGCTTCCATTTAGCAGCAAGAATAAAGCTAATAAATTCTGTAGACTTTGTATATTTAATACCTTGATAAAAGAAAGAAAGTCCAGGCGCTAAACCTAAATCTCTTAATTGCAGCCAAATTTCCGGTTCTATTTCTATAAATGCATCTTTTTTTAAGCGTAAACAGAAATATACTTTCTGCTCTGTCAGCCAGTTAGCTAGTTTTACAGAGCAAAACTCTCTATCTGCTAATACAAAAGTTTGATAATTATTAAAAAGGGGTAATGCTTTATTAAAAACAGTTTTTTGCTCATCAAAATTGCTCGAACCTAACTTGTCTAATAACTCAAAATATATTGGGATAGACCTTTTATCCCAAACTACACTAATCATTAAGAGATTAATACACCCCCAATTAGTCCGGTCAATTACTAAATAAATAACTTCATTTAAGGGAAAATATATCTCTAACCAGCTTTTAATAATTGGGAACCAAATTTCTTCAACATTTATGTAATTTAATGACAAAAATCTTTGGACTTCCTTTCTTCTACTTTCAAAAAATATGGGGATAGGTAAAGCAGTAGCCAGTGCTTCAATGCTAACAGTTTTAATAGATTGTAATAAATTTATCAGGATTTTTAGTAATAAATATTCTGCACGTCCCAATTCTCGCTTGAGGTTTGTCTCGTAGAATTCTGGTAACATTATCATTAAATAGAGCTTGTTGCGAATGAAGGCTCTTTTTCTTTTACCACAAATTGCTACACTACTTGCCATATATCTATTTCAGGGTATTTTGTCTCCCCTCAAGGTATGTCATGATTAAGATTCCCTGTACGAATGTATGGGTTTTTCAAAAGGCGATCGCACGAAGTTTTCCAGGCTGTGAGCGGTCGCCTTTTGTTTGTCTCTATGATTATCATATTAGTCGCTACGACTAATGCTGTCAAACCATCGACTAACTTATAATCCGTTAAGATTTATGCTATAGTCGCAGCTACTAAGGGGCAAACACAAGGAGGTGTAAGGTTAAAGATGCCGATATTTATAAAAGAATCAATGCCGATTAAGTGGCGCTTGGCTGTATTGATGGCTGATAGAGAAATTGATTATAAAGAGCTTGCCGAGATGACAGGTATGCATCCTGTGACTATCAGTAAGCACAAAAATATACGTGTGATGCCAGAGAGGTTAGAAAGAGAGACATTGGAGAAATATTGCAAAGCTCTTAACTCATATCTTGCACCTGATAAAAACAATCAGTATTAACCAAGAACAATAAAATAAAAGTAACATCTAAAAATGGAGCTTCTACTTTATATACTAGTATTATAAACTACATTTTGCATCAGGGTATATACAAATGACATATACAAAGATGGGAATAATGTCATCTGCATAAAGATATTTTTATATGTTCGTAAAAAATGAGAGAAAAGGGCGTAGATAACATAAATAACAGCAAGAAAGATGGAAACCATTCTTGCCCACGCCCATACCCTAATGTATACGATTCTGGCATTGATGCCCAGTTGTGGACAAGGTACTCTTTTAGGAATTTATCGTTGGTTAGTCTTATCCATTACTGCCTATTTATTAGCATATTGGACGTATCTTTCATCCTGTTTACCTGATTCTTTGGACTGGGGGCAAGCTGCTTTTCTTGCACTATCTACTTTTTTACCTCATTTAGTCTTGTCTTTATTGCTACTAGATATTGAACGGCTTCGACCCTTAGCACTTAGTCATGGAATTGACATTACTATTTCCAGGTGCAAGATATGAGTTAACTGTCAACCCGGTGATTTGTTAACTTATGTGCCGGATGAACCGAAAGGGCAAACATTGTAGTGTATCGCTTTTAACAAACATCTGCTATCTGATAAGTCAAAAGCATTTTTCCTCTGAAGCTGTATCTCTCTTATGAAAGCTCGATTTTTAGAATTGATTTTCGATCGACTCTAAGCAATGGCACTGAACCAAAAGAGGTGGAAAAATGAATAAACCACCCCGTAATCGCAGCAAAGCCACCTCTCCCGCATCTACCGATTCAACTTCAGCAGCTAACTCTGTAAATGAGGATATCTCCCAGCAAGAAGAAAACCCAGCTATTGCAACAATTACAGTTAGTGCTGTTGAAGTAACAGAGTTGACCCAGGAGGAGCAGAGCGATCGCGTACACTTGGAGCGGAAAGTAGAACGGGCGTTTTTTGAAGCGGGGAAAGCACTGACGGAATTGCGTGATCGTCGGCTTTACCGTTCAAGTCACCGCACGTTTGAGGAATACTGCCGCGATCGCTTTGGCCATAGTCGTCGCCAGTCTTATCTTTTAATGGATGCGGCTGTTGTTTTTGATAACTTGGTTGAAATTTGTGATCAATTTGATCACAAATTGCCCACAGCAGAGGGGCAAGTTCGACCCATGACAAAGCTTGAACCCCAGGAACAGCAAGAAGTGTGGCTAAGATCGGTAGAATTTGCTGGTGGTAAAGTGCCGACTGGTAGAATCGTCAAAGATGTTGTGCAGCGCATCATGGAAAGGACAAAAGTACCCAATACCTACCAAATCGGCGAAGTCTGCCAAATCTTAGCCAAAGATAATCCAGAACTCAGGGGCAAGGGTGGCTGCTGGGGGATTGTCAGCCAAGTAAATGAGTTCAGTTGCACCGTGAGGATATGGGATGGCGAACACACGGTTGGGTTGCAACATCTGAAGAGAGCGGTTTTTGAGGCAGGTAAGGCACTGGCCGAATTGCGCGGTCGCAGGTTATATCGCTCGACCCACAAGACGTTTTAGGAATATTGCCGTTCTCGGTTTGCGTATACTCACCGCCATGTAAATTATTTAATAGCTGCTTCAAATGTAGTTGACAACATAATAATGGGAACCAATGGTTCCCAAAATGAGATATCGGATGAAATGGGAACCAATGGTTCCCAAATTTTGCCTACAACCGAACGCCAAGTTCGACCACTGACTAAGCTAGAACCATCGCAACAGCAAGAAGTATGGCGGCAAGCGGTGGAACAGGTAGGGGGAAAAGTGCCGCCAGCCAGAATTGTTAAAGATGTGGTGCAGTGAATGATGGAAAGGACGAAAGTACCAAACACATACCAAATTGGCGAAGTCTGCCAAATTCTTGCTAAGGACAATCCCGAACTGAGAGGCAAAGGTGGCTGTTGGGGTATCGTTAACCATGTGGGCGAATTCAGCTGCACTGTCAAAACCTGGGATGGGGAATATACGGTTGGATTGCAACATCTGAAGTCCTTCAGCTACTTACCTGCCGAGTGTGAGCAAATGCAGTTAATCAGCGATCGCATCAATCGGGTGTATTCCGATTTACTGGAGGAGACAGTCAAAAGTCTGTTGCAGTCGTTGGGGAAGCTGAATCGGGCTTATTTAACGGCTGTGGAAGAGAAATTGTTGAATGTTTTGGAGATTGAAAGTAGACTTTAGCTACCAAATTATTATTTCATCAAACTCTTTATAGATAGAAGGAAGCGGTAAGTAATCCTTCTAATAAGGAGAATTGCTGTATAGTTTGAGGTATGCCAGATTATCCTCTCAAGAGTTGCTCTATGATTGCTCTACCTGGTATTGCTATCCAAAATAAGATATACGAAAGTTCTAATTCTCTAGTGTATCGGGGCATCAGAGACGATGGAGTAGGGATCGTCGTAAAAATGCTAAAGCTTGATTATCCCTCTCCCCAAGAACTGACTCGCTACAGACAGGAATATAAAATTACCCGCTCCCTAAAATTAGAAGGAGTTATCAAAGCATACAGCCAGCAGGACTATCAACGCACTCTGGTGATTCTCTTAGAAGATTTTGGGGGAGAGTCCCTAGAGAAATGGATGCACAAGCGCCCAGATATCTTCTACCCCATGCCCTTATCCACTTTTCTCGGTGTTGCGATCGCTACAAGCGATATTCTAGGCAGAATCCATGCAGCCAGTGTCATTCATAAAGATATCAACCCTGGAAATATAGTTCTCAATCTGGATACTGGTGTTGTCAAAATTATTGACTTTGGAATTGCCACCCAATTTAACCGCACGAATCCGACTTTCAAAAGTCCTCATGTTTTAGAAGGGACACTCGCATACCTATCTCCAGAGCAAACTGGGCGGATGAACCGTTTACTCGATTACCGTACCGATTTTTACTCCCTTGGTGTGACATTTTACGAACTGCTCACTGGACAACTACCATTTCCCACCACAGACGTGCTGGAGCTAGTCCATTGTCATATTGCCAAACATCCTATTCCGCCTCATGAAATAAATACAACGATTTCTAAGCCAGTTTCAGATATCATTCTCAAACTGATGGCGAAAAATGCAGAAGATCGCTATCAGAGTGCCTGGGGAATCAAAGCGGATTTAGAAATTTGTGTTCAACAATTAGAAGAAATCGGTCAAATCTCTAGCATTCAACTTGGGCTTCAAGACGTTTCTGGTCAGTTTCAAATTCCCCAAAAACTGTATGGACGGGACAAGGAAGTTGCAATGTTACTGGCGGCGTTTGATCGCGTAGCGTGTCCAGAGTCAAATCGCGTCGAGGCTTTATCAAACAATTCGGAAACGACTTCACAATGGGAACAAAGGGGCAATCCCAAATTCCAAGTCGAAATAATGTTGGTATCTGGATATGCTGGCATTGGGAAATCCGCGTTAGTGCAGGAAATCTATAAACCAATCACCCAAAAGCGCGGCTATTTTATCTCTGGCAAATTCGATCAATTCCAGCAGAATATTCCTTACAGTGCGATCGCAGATGCTCTGCAAAAATTGGTACAGCAATTGCTCAGTGAACCAGACAAACAAGTGCAACAATGGCGATCGCGTTTGCTTGTAGCTTTAGGAAACAACGGACAAATCATTATTGATGTCATCCCAGAAGTTGAGTTAATTATTGGCAAACAGCCACCTGCGCCGGAAGTTGGCGCAACTGAAGCTCAAAATCGCTTCAATCGGATTTTTCAATCGTTTGTGCGGGTGTTTTGTTCCAAGTCACATCCCCTAGTTATTTTTCTAGATGATTTGCAGTGGATAGACTCAGGAACGCTGAAGTTAATTGAGTTGATGCTGCTAGATGAGCAAATTCAATCCCTATTTTTAATTGGAGCATATCGAGATAATGAAGTAAATTCAACGCATCCACTGGTATTAATGCAAGAAAAACTGCGAAAAAAAGGAGTAGTTTTTCAAGAAATTATACTGACACCCTTAACGTTCTTGCCGTTGAATCAGTTGATTGCCGAGACACTACATCACAATACTGACACCGTTCGTTCCTTAGCTCAGTTGGTGTTGCGTAAAACCGAGGGTAATCCTTTCTTTGTCAATGAATTTTTGAGGACGCTGTATAGCGAAAATCTGTTGACCTTTGACCCCTTTACTAAGAGGGAACAGAAGGGGGTAGGAGGCTGGCAGTGGAACATTGCTCAGATTAAAGCTCAAAATATCACTGATAATGTTGTGGAGTTGATGCTTCACAAGTTGAAGAAACTGCCAGAGAATACACAGCAAATTCTTCGGTTAGCTGCTTGCATTGGCGCTGAATTTAATTTAAATACGTTAGCGATCGTGTGTGAGAAATCGCCCAAAATGGTTTTTCAGGATTTACTACCAGTGGTACAAGGAGGATTCATTCAACCCCTGTCTGAATTAGATGAGGACTTGTTAGTTCAAGAGTATAAGTTCTTGCACGATCGCGTACAGCAAGCAGCTTATGCCTTAATCGATGAGGCGCATAAACAAGTTGTTCATTTACAAATTGGTCGCAATCTACTATACAAAACTTTACCGGAGTGCCTATCAGATAGGTTATTTGAAATCGTTGATCATTTGAATCATGGGATTGAGCTTGTCAGTGAGCAACCAGAAAGAAATGAAATTGCTCGATTAAATTTAATCGCAGGTCAGAAAGCAAAAGCTGCGATCGCCTATAGTGTGGCGAAAAAATATTTAGCCACAGCAAGAGTTTGGCTAGCAGCTTCTAGCTGGCAAACCAACTATGACTTGACCTTAGATTTATATTTAGAAACAACAGAAGTCGAGTATTTGTGTGGCAATTTTGAGCAGGTAGAATACTGGGTTGCGCTCGTTGTGCAATCAGCCAAAACAGTTCTCGATCTCGTAAAAGTTTACGAAGTCAAAATTCAAACTGACATGGCGCAAAGCCAGCCATTGAACGCTATTGACACTGCATTGCAAGTTTTGCAGCAACTAGGGATCAGTTTTCCCAAAGAGTTAAGTAAATCATATATTCAGCTTGAGATAGATACAATTACATCACTTCTTGGTGAAAAGCCAATTGGAGACTTGAGCCATTTACCAGAAATGACCGACCCGGACAAGTTAGCAGCAATGCGAATTTTATCAAGCATTATGATTGCTGCCCAAATAGCTGCTCCTGATTTGATGCCGCTACTAGCATCGAAACAAGTCAACTTGTCAATCCAGTATGGCAATGCTTTTACTTCTGCTTTTGCATACGCCAACTTTGGGCTAATTCTTTGTGGGATGGTCGGAAATATCGAATCTGGCTACCAATTTGGACAGCTTGCTTTGAGGTTGTTATCGCAGTCTAAGACTCATGCACTCACAGCTAAGACATTCTTCATTGTATATGTCTTCATTATCCACTGGAGAGAACATATTAGAAAAACATCGCAGCAATTACCAGAAGGTTATCAAAGTGGGCTAGAAACTGGAGATTTAGAGTTTGCTGCCTATTGCGCTCATACTTATTGCTTGCAATCCTTTATCGCCGGAAAGGAACTCGTGGAACTTGAATGCGATTTGAGAACCTACGGTGAAGCAATTCATCAAATCAAACAAGAAACACCACTCGCCTGGAATCAAATATTTCAGCAGTCTGTCTTAAATTTGATGGGACGCTCGATTAGTCTAACAAGTCTAATTGGTGAAGCTTACAATGAGGAGAATAGACTGCCCCAGGATGAAACAGATGGAGCCGTAATTTTTCTAGTACATTTCAACAAACTTTTCCTATGCTATCTATTTTCTGAATATTCTCAGGCAATTGAAAATGGGAGCAAGGCACAAAGACATTTACTCAAAGCAAGAGGGACAGCGCTTTATCCTTTGTACTACCTCTATGACTCTCTGGCAAAGCTGGCAATATACCCCGAAAGCAGCGCTCAAGCGCAGGCAGAAATCCTCAAAAATGTTGATGTTAATCAAGAGAAAATAAAGCAATGGGCTAATTATGCCCCAATGAATAATTTACATAAATATCACTTAGTACAAGCAGAGATTACAAGAGTTTTAGGCCAATTATTAGAGGCAGAAGAATTCTACGAACAAGCAATTCTTGGAGCTAGAGAAAATGGATATATCCAAGAAGAGGCATTAGCTTATGAATTGGCTGCGAAACATTATTTGGCGCGAGGTCGAGAAAAGTTTGCTCAAACATATATGAGGGAAGCTCATTACTGCTATGAGCGTTGGGGAGCGGCTGCGAAAGTAAGAGATTTAGAAACTCGCTATTCGCAGCTATTTACTCAGTTATCGAATGTAAATAACACATTAATTCCCGAATTTTCTAAAACTACTTCTAATAACTCATCTATTGAATTTGATTTAGCCTCTGTACTAAAAGCATCACAGGCGATTTCGAGTGAAATTGAACTAGATCAATTGCTCACCTCCTTGATGAAAATATTAATTGAGAACGCTGGCGCACAAACAGGATTTCTAATTTTGGAAAACTCAGGAGAATGGGTAATTGAAGCTGCTGGCAAACTCAATGATGGTGATAATGTCTGTATTACGCAAGTGCTGCAATCTATCCCAACAGCAAATCTCGTACCGGAATCGATTATTAATTATGTTATTCGTACTCATGAGTGTGTCATTTTAAATAATGCGACTCGTGAAGGTAATTTTATTAATGAGCCATATATTCAACAGCATCAACCTCAATCAATCTTATGTATGTCACTGCTGAACCAAGGTAAGCTCGTTGGCGTATTGTATCTCGAAAATCAATTAGCAACTGGAGCATTTACCCCAGAGCGAGTCTCCTTTGGAGACGCTACGCGAACGCAAGTTTTGCATCTTCTATCTACCCAAGCTGCGATCGCCATTGAAAATGCTAAACTCTACTCCAAACTGCAAAAGAGCGAAAGTCAGATGGCGCAATTCCTGGAAGCAGTTCCCGTAGGAATTGGAGTCGTAGATACACTGGGTCGCCCTTGCTACGCCAATCAACAGGCAATTCAACTATTAGGCAAAGGGATTATTCCTGGTGCGACACCAGAGCAACTCGCAGAAATTTATCAACTTTATCTAGCGGGAACAGAGCAACCATATCCCATTGAGAACTTGCCAGTGATGCGGGCGTTGAAAGGCGATCGCACCAGAATTGACGATTTAGAAATTCGCCAAAACAATGCGATCGTTCCAGTTGAAGGGTGGGGAACTCCAGTATTTGACGAACAGGGCAATGTGATTTATGCAATCTCAGCTTTTCAAGACATCACCGAACGCAAACAAGCAGAGCAATTGCTAGCAAATTATAATCGTACCTTAGAGCAACAAGTAGCTCAACGAACAGCCGCTTTACAGAAAAGCGAGGCAGAACTGCGCGAGCGAGAACAGGAATTAAGATTAATTACTGACGCTCTCCCCGTTTGTATCTGTTATATAGATACAGATCGGCGCTATCGATTTGCCAACCGAACTTATGAGGAATGGTATAACTGTAGTCGAGATGAAATTGTGGGTAAGCAGGTTCGTGAAGTCATGAGCGAGGCAGCTTATGAAATTATTGAACCGTACATGAATCGAGCGCTAGCCGGGGAGATTATAACCTATGAGGCAGAAGTCTCTTTCCCGTTGGGCAAAAAGTATCTTGCTGTCACCTCCATCCCCGATTTCGATCTCAATGCTCAGGTGAGAGGATATTATGGTCTGATTACAGATATTAGCGAACAGCGAAACGCTGCACTGCTTGAACGCAAACGTGCCGAAGAATCATCTATTTTAGAAGAACGCAACCGTATGGCGCGAGAAATACATGATACGCTAGCGCAAGCTTTTACTAGTATCATCGTTCACTTAGATGCTGCCTCCCAGAGAATCACTCTCGATCCAGATGCTGCTCAGTCACACCTGAAAACGGGGCGCATTTTGGCGCGTTCTGGGCTGGCAGATGCCCGTCGCTCGGTGGAAGCACTCCGTCCGCAAATATTAGAAGAAGGCGATTTGCATAGCGCACTCAATCGCCTCGCGGCTCAGATGTTTTCTCATACCTCAGCGCAGGTTGGCTGCAAAGCGATTGGTAAACCATATACTTTGCCGAAAGAGGTGGAAATGAATCTGCTTCGCATCGGACAAGAAGCCTTAACCAATGCTTTTAAGTACGCAAATGCCAGCGAAATCTGCGTTGAGTTACGCTATGAGCCATCGCAGTTCATCTTGCAAATAAAAGACAATGGGCAAGGTTTTGAAAGCAGTAGTTTGTCGGTCGGTCGAGGCTTTGGGTTACTTGGAATCACCGAACGCGCTGAACGGATTAGGGCAGAATTGACGATTTACAGCCAGCTTGGACAAGGGACAGAAATCGCAGTGAGGTTACAAATGCCATGACGCACCCGCACCTCTCATTATCTACACCAGGCTCCTCTGTTATCCGCGTCTTGATTAGCGACGATCATCCGTTTATGCGAGAAGGTTTAGCAGCCGTAATTGATTATAAACCAGATATGACCGTTGTTGGACAAGCCTGCAACGGGCGCGAAGCAGTAGAATTGTTCCGCCAACATCAACCCGATGTAACGCTGATGGATTTGCGGATGCCTGAGCTAAGTGGGGTTGAAGCGATCGCTACCATTTGCGCTGAGTTTGCCGACGCTCGGATCGTTGTTCTGACGACCTACGACGGAGACGAAGACATCTATCGGGGACTGCGATCGGGTGCAAAGGGCTATGTCTTAAAAGATGCAGAACCGGATGAACTACTGACAGCGATTCGGGCAGTTCACAACGGTCAAAAGTATATCCCCCCTGCCATAGGTGCAAAGCTGGCAGAGCGGATAAATAACCCAGAACTGAGCGAGCGGGAATTGGAGGTGCTACGTTTGATGGCAAGAGGCAAGAGTAACTTAGAGATAAGTACTGCTTTGTCAATTGCTGAGGGAACAGTCAAATTCCATGTCAAAAATATTCTGAGTAAGCTGGGAGTAGGCGATCGCACTCAAGCAATGATTGTTGCTCTAAAGCGCGGTATTATCACGCTTTAAGAATTTAGCAAAAGCAATAGATTCATCTGTTGAGAGTAGCACCTGCTCTTTAGGATAGGTTGCTCTTAGCCCTAAAAGTAAGTCAATCGCTATTCTTAGGGGTAGTGCAAAGACTCCTCGCAGGGGATGCGACAAATGGGGAGAAATTCACATATTTTGAGAATAAAGAAACAACATTCAATTTATCACTCTTATTTTAAGCGTTTTCATCGCAACTATACTATCTATAGGCCGCATGAAAAAACGATGAGCCAGACAAGCGATGGTGACGGGCTGCTCATACCAATTTCAAAACACGATAACATCCAAGGAACAATAGATACACAAACCATTTTAGTTAAATACGGTGACTATCAATGTCTTTCCTGTGGTGAGGTTCATAGGATGATTCAAGAGATTCAGCAACAGATGCAATTATGCTTTGTATTCCGCCATTTTCCGCGCATACATATTCATTCTCAAGCACAAAAGGCAGCAGAAGCGGCAGAAGCCGCCGCCGCACAAAATAAGTTTTGGCAGATGCACAATCTATTATTTGAAAATCAATATGCTCTTAACAATGGACATCTTCTAGAGTATGCCAATGAGATACAGCTTGATATCAATCGATTCCTTCAGGACATGACAGGCCATGTTCATGCCGAGCGGGTTGCTCAGAACATTCAAGGCGGTATACAAAGCGGTGTCAGTAATACGCCAGCTTTATTTATTAACGGAGTTCGCTATAGAGACGCCTGGGAAACAGAGAGATTACTCGCAGCGATTTTCGACTAGAGGCTACGCCAACACGTAGCTTATACCAATTCTGTATCTTTTAGTACGGTTGAACTTAAACGTGCTACTGCTCAGGTTTATTGGTGAAATGGCGATCGCTATTTAAAGTTTGAAACTCATATTCTTACAACTAACGATTCTCAAATATTTCACAGGTTTCAACAGGAGGTTCACAAATGAAGATTTTTGTTGCAGGCGCAACGGGAGCGATCGGTCGTCCGCTAATCACGCAACTGTTAGCGCAAGGACATGAAGTAGTTGCGTTGACACGTTCTTTAGAAAAAGCACAAACTTTAGCTGAACAAGGTGTGGAATTGGCGATTAGGCAGAGCCTACGCTTCGCGATCGCAGATGTGTTCGATGCAGATGCTGTTAAAGCTGCCATCACCCGCACTCAGCCGGAAGTGGTGATTGAACAACTCACTTCCCTCCCCAAAACCTATACTAATGAGTCGATGAGTGCAGCATCAGCCCTGAACACTCGCATCCGTCGAGAAGGAGGTTCTAATGTGCTGGCAGCAGCACAGGCGGCTGGCGTGCGCCGTTATTTGAGGCAGTCGATCGCATTCTGGGCGATTCCCGGTGCAGGATTAGCAGATGAAGAAACGCCATTAGCTTTTGATGCCTCGCCTGCGGTAGCAGCAGATGCTCACATAGTCACTGAAATCGAACGTCACTTACTTGAAACGCCCAACCTAGAAGGGATTGCTCTGCGTTATGGCTTCCTTTACGGGCCCGGTACTTGGTTTGCCCCTGATGGCGATGTTGCCCAACAGGTGCGACAGCAACAGTTCCCGATCGTTGGGAATGGGGAAGGCGTATGGTCGTGGATTCATATTGAAGATGCAGCGATCGCTACAGTTGCAGCAGCAGAGCGAGGTAATCCCGGCATTTACCTGATTACGGACGATCAACCCGTTACGGTGCGCCAGTGGCTTTCTGCTTATGCTCAATGGCTCAATGCTCCACCACCTCCGCAGGTATCGGTTGAGGATGCTCTGCGAATTAGTGGTGCGGATGCTGTTTATTATGGTACTCAGATGCGAGGCGCATCGAATGCTAAGACAAAACGCGAATTAAATTTTCAGCCTCGACCCTTGGAATGGATGGTTAACACCGCCGTGGCTCATGCCAGTTAAGAATTGAAGGGAGAAGAAAGATGAAGATTGCTCAATATGGAACAGCGATTGTAGTCATCCATGCGATCGTACACGGACTGCATGGTTTAGCGCATGTGGAAATCCCAGTTCCCCTCTCAATACTTCAGAGTTTATTTGTGGGTATTGTGATTTATGCGATTCCCATCATTGCAGTCGTTTTACTTTGGACACAGTTTTACCGCATTGGTAGCTGGCTCTTGCTCTTTTCAATGGCAGCATCAATCCTTTTTGGAATCTACAATCATTTGATCGTAATTAGTTCAGATCATGTGTCTCAAGTTTCCTTTGCAGGTTGGGGATTGCTATTCCAAATCACAGCCATTCTGACATTAATTGTGGATGGATTCGGCTCTTGGATTGGTATCTGGGCATTGAAAACCATTCAGGAGCCAGAAAAGGTTATATGAATTGTTTCGATTATTTTAATCACCATCATCTGTTATTGTTTATTTGCTTGCTCCCAATTTAGAGCAGTTTTCTTTCATTAGAAATACACACTGAATTATCCAATTTCTCATTGTACGGTATCTAAATGAACCACATACTCAAGAATAAACGCGCACTCATTACTGGAGGCAGTCGCGGCATTGGGGCAGCGATCGTCAAGCGTTTAGCTAGTGTTGGCGCTGATGTCGCTTTCACCTATGCTAGTTCACCCGATCGCGCGAACGAAATTGTGCAGGCAGCGCAGGCGCTAGGTGTCCAAGCTCTTGCTATCCAAGCCGACAGTGCCGATGCCAGCGCGGTAGTCGCGGCTGTTGAAGACACTGTGAACAAATTGGGTGGTATTGATATTCTCGTCAACAATGCAGGTGTACTGGCGATCGGCCCAATCGACGATTTCACGCTGGCGGACTTTGATCGAACCTTTGCGATTAACGTGCGTGCCGTGTTTGTGGCGACGCAAGCCGCAGTCAAGCACATGAAAGAGGGCGGACGCATCATCAATATCGGCAGCACCAACGCCGAACGGATGCCATTTCCTGGTGGCGGCGTATATGCCATGAGTAAATCTGCTCTACAAGGGCTTGTGCAAGGACTGTCGCGTGACCTTGGCCCACGCGGGATTACGATCAACAACGTGCAGCCCGGGCCGATCGCTACGGATATGAATCCTTCGGAGGGGGAGTTTGCCGAGATGCTCAAAAAGCACATTGCGGTAGCCCGCTACGGCACAGTTGACGAGGTTGCGGGGCTGGTTGCTTATCTGGCCAGCCCTGAGTCTGGTTACATCACAGGCGCAAACCTGATGATTGACGGAGGGTTCAGCGCATAACTGTTTAGCGATCGCATTTATTTCTCATAGGGTTGAATAAGATATGTTTGATCTTGACCAAACTATTAAAGACCGCCACTCAACACGCAAATTCTTATCTCAACCAGTGCCACGGGCTTTGCTTGATGAAGCCCTGACTCTAGCGCAGCTCGCGCCGTCGAATTCAAACATCCAACCGTGGCGTTTGGTGTTTGCCCAAGGCGATCGCCGCGATCGCTTGCAAGAGGTTTTGCTAAACCAAGCCAAGCAGCAGCCCACCGTCTCTCCTCTGCCTTCCGCCTTCCAGCATTACCGCCAGGAACTGGGAGCGCAAGTCTACGGGGCGATGGGGATTACTCGTGACGATAAAGCAAATAGACAGTTGGCCGTTCTGCGTAATTACGAATTTTTTGGCGCACCAATGGTTGCTATTGTCTGTATGCACCAAGATTTGGGTGTTGCCGATGCTTTAAGTGTGGGGATGTATTTACAAACACTGGTGTTAAGTCTAACCGCTCGTGGCATTGGCACTTGCGTAGAGGTTTCGCTAGCGGATTATCCCGAAATCATCCGCAACGAGTTGAACATTCCACCGGAATTATTAATCATTTGTGGTTTAGCCATTGGCTATCCCGATCCTGATTTTCCCGCTAATCATCTGCATATAAGCCGTGAGTCCGTTGAGAAAAACGTCTCGTTTCAGGGCGATTAACAAAAGGCTGGATTTTTTTCTACTAGTAATCTGCCAAATCAAGGACTAAAGTCCTTACTACAAACTTATTCACCCATCAAAGTTAGTGTGGTGAACTACTAGACGCTAAACGTAAGTCTAAAAGAGTATTTGCATTCCTACTGTCATCAATAGATGAAAATGATTTCTGTTGGAGTTTTTTATTCAGAAGAAAGTAAAGATGAAGATTGCTCAACATAATTTAAAAATTGTTTGATTCAGGAGATTTTATGTTTAGCAAGATTCTAGCTGCAATTGACCGTTCGCCAAATGGTAATGCTGTTTTTGATGAAGCGCTTACTCTAGCAAAGGCAACTAAAGGAAGCCTCATGCTGTTGCATATCCTATCTAGTGAAGAAAAGGATAGCCCCCAAACACCTACACTGCTTACTCTCGAATATCACCCATTGAATGGAGAACTTATAGAGGATTATTGGAAGCAGTGGCAAAGTTACGAAGAAGAGGGTTTTAAGTTATTGCGATCGTATACAGAATCAGCAACCAATGCCGGGGTGAGTACTGAATTCACCCAAAATTCTGGCAATCCCAGCCGGAATATCTGTGAACTTGCTCGAACTTGGGGCGCTGACTTAATTGTGATCGGTCGTCAAGGACATTCTGGTTTGAATGAGTTGATATTAGGCAGCGTGAGTAATTATGTGTTTCACCATGCTCCTTGTTCGGTGCATGTTGTTTATACTCCAGTTCCTCTTAAATCTGAAGTCCCCGTAGTCAATCAAGCGCAAGTAGTTCATTAAGAATGGTAATGCAAAAGTTAGATTCATAAACTTCAAGCTTTTGCCTTAGTTGTTGCCGTGAAATCAAAATTGTTCTCAACAAGTAAACACTAATTCAGGAATTTTTGACATGGATAATGTAATAGCTCCGAACAATTCACCTGTTGTAACGCCACCCGAAGTTACATTAGTTCCTAATAACTCACTATTGACTGATACACCAGAAGAAGGAAGACAACTGGCAGTCAAAATGGCACGGCTAATTATTAAACTGACTCAGCCGGATGAAGAAAAACGCAACCAACTGCGAGATGTATATGGCAATGATGCCATGATGCTGATTGCAGTTGGTCAGACGGTTGCAACAGAGTTTGCCACGATTGCAGCTGCTAATAACTACTGGCGGAAGTAATATCTCGAAATCGTCAAATCAGGGATTTGTTCTGATTCTAGAGGAATTCACCATGAAAGTTTTGATTCAAGCGATCGTCAGTTTTTTTGTATTTATTGTAGATTTCGTCTACGGAAATCGTTCTTACCCTCGGTTTTATGTGCTGGAAACGATCGCTCGCGTTCCTTATTTCTCCTATCTCTCGGTGCTACATCTTTACGAGACGCTGGGTTACTGGCGCAAAGCTGACTTGTTGAAAGTTCATTTTGCCGAAACCTGGAACGAATTACATCATCTGTTAATTATGGAATCAATGGGTGGCGATCGCTACTGGATTGATCGCTTCGTCGCTCAACACATTGCAGTTGCATACTACTGGGTGGTTGTTTTAATCTATATGCTGTTTCCCAAGTATGCCTACTACCTAATGGAGTTGATTGAAAACCATGCTTACCATACCTATGACGACTACTTGAAAACCCATGAAGCAGAACTGAAAGCTCAAAGAGCGCCCAAAGTAGCAATTAACTACTACCGCGATGGCGATCTCTATATGTTTGAAGAAACCCAGTTTACATCAGATCATAAATTTCGCCGCCCGAAAGTGGATAATCTCTACGACGTATTCATAAATATTCGGGATGACGAATCCGAACACGTCAAAACAATGGAGGCGCTCCAGTTACCAGAAGCGCGGCAAACTTTCAAAAGTCCTCATACGGTTTTTGAATTGGTGCCGACTAGCGTCGAGCAACAGGATTGATTCTATAGAATTCCTATTTGATTTTTGAATAACTAAACTGCTTAGAAGCTTGCCATACACGTTAAAAAAGAGGCAATAGAGCAAGCAGCTATTGATGAGGCCATTTCCCCCTGCCTCTTTTCTATTCCAACTATGAGCTAGCTCAAAGAGATTATTGATAAAAATTGTCAGAGTAAAGGTAGCTGAAGGCTATGAGGATAGCAATATGACTTTAACAAAAGCAAACACAACTGCATTCCTTGTGGAAACTCTCGCTAACCTCTACCTAAAAGGCAAGCCAGCCGAGATTTCTGACGAAACTATTACTCAACTCTGTGATTGGCTGATGGCTGAGTTTCACCAATTGCCCTTAAAAATTTTTATCGGCTTTTTAGCAACGAGCTATTTGCTATTTGTAGTGGCGTTGTTGCACGAATAGAGAGAATGAGTGTTGCTGCTTGGCTTGATTGCAAATCTGCTCACTTTGTGCAGCCAATCAAAAATATAGCGTTGAATAAAAATCTTAGTTGCAGTTATTGAAGTAGTTGAATACACAAGCAAGGATATCATGGCTCAATACGATTATGTGGTGATTGGTGCTGGTTCAGCAGGCTGTGTTCTTGCCAATCGTTTGACAGAAGATGGTGAAACAACGGTGTTGTTACTCGAAGCAGGGAATCCAGTAAATAAACCTGAGATTCAAGTTCCTGTAGCCTGGCCAAGCTTGCTAGGCACTGAAGTTGACTGGGCTTACTGGACTGAACCAGAACCACACCTGAATGGGCGGAAAATCTTGTGTTCGCGTGGCAAAGTCGTCGGCGGCTCCAGTTCAATCAATGCCATGATTTACATTCGAGGCAATCGCCACAATTTCGACCATTGGCAAAAGCTCGGCAATCCAGGCTGGAGCTATGAGGAAGTATTGCCCTACTTCAAAAAATCAGAAAACCAGCAGCGAGGCACATCCGAATTTCACGGTGTTGATGGAGCTTTGAGCGTCACCGATCCGATCGCCCCTACTGCCACCTCAGAGCGATTTATCGAAGCCGCAGCGCAAATAGGCTACGAGCGCAATCCCGATTTCAATGGCACACAACAAGAAGGTGTAGGACTGTATCAATTAACTATTAAAGACGGGAAGCGGCACAGTGCCGCCGCCGCATTTCTAGTGCCAATTCTTGCTCGTCCTAACTTAACGGTTCAAACTGGTGCATTAGTGACTCGAATTTTGTTTAAGGGAACTTCCACAATTGGGGTAGAGTATCTACACCAAGGAACGCTGCAACAAGTTTATGTTAATCAGGAAGTGATTCTGTCGGCGGGTGTATTCGATTCTCCCAAACTGCTGATGCTTTCTGGAATTGGGAATGCAGAGCATCTGCTCCCGCTCAACATTCCTGTGGTTGCTGATTTACCCGGTGTAGGTGAGAACTTGCACGATCACCCATTGGTTGCTGTTGGCTACAAGTCTACCCAAGCGCTACCCGCGATCGCATCAACCAGTAATCTAGTAGAAGCTGGATTATTCCTGCATAGTGGCAAAAGCAAGGAGCTTGCACCTGACTTACAGTTTCTCTTCAGCCCGCTTCTATGGGGTAGTTCGGACTCTGCCCCTGATGTTTCAGGTTCCACATTGATTTGTTGTCTGATTAATCCTCAAAGTCGTGGCACTGTGACGTTGCAATCAGCAAACCCTACTGACTCACCTACCATTCGAGTGAACTACCTCCAGCAGGAGGCTGATTTACAAGTGCTGGTAGAAGGTATTAAAATCGCCCGTCAGATCGCTCATTCTGGTGGCTTTGGTGAAGTCTTGGGAGAAGAAGTGGCTCCTGGTTCAGACATAATCATTGATGAGACGTTGGCGCAGCCCAGTGCAGGTATCGCTGCTTACATTCGACAAACAGCTACTACTTATTGGCATCCTGTGGGAACATGTAAAATGGGCAACGATTCACTAGCGGTGGTTGATGCTCAACTCCGAGTTCATGGAGTTGAAGGATTGCGCGTTGTCGATGCCTCCGTGATGCCAACCATTTTATCTGGAAATACGAACGCAGCCACCATCATGATTGGTGAAAAGGCCGCCGACTTAATTAAAGCCACACGACAAGAGATTCAAATTCCCTTAGACTGCACAACCTTGCAGGGCTACGAAAAGGGCTAGGATGCAGATAAAATAAGCCTCATAGCTCTCTCTCCTTGCTGGTAGTACTTACGCTTATGAGGACTTAATCTCAATAGACATCTCCGAAAACAGTTAAAGCCTTTGTGTGGCTAGGCTGTAGCCCGTAAATGCAATCATCTTAAATTAGTTAGTCTGTACGATAAA
>NZ_JBALDN010000020.1:0-1416 GCF_036917375.1 Nostoc sp. | reverse complement strand
CAATACGGTTCAGTTAAGGCTGAAAAACTGATTAGTGATATGAAATTTAGGAGTTTCAACTCGTTGTCCAGTACCTCTGTGTTTTGGCTTTTTAGAACGAAACTTTGATACAGGTTTTTTCACAACTCTGGGGTTATTACGTGAAACTCGTTCAGGTAATAACGTATCTAAAATCTCTAGGGTTAGCCAATCGAAAAAAAAGGGAATTCTTCTAGTTGTAAACGTTGAAACTTAGGAATGGCACGACGGATGACTCGTAATGTTCCTGTAAAACCCAGGCGTAATGGTGGAACCCCGGCAGTAGTTGCAGCTTGAAACATTAACACCCTGACTGACCAATGTCCCAACAACCAGCCGTATACCTCTTGCACGACTTCCCGTGGTTTTTGGGAACGAACGTGAGTTTTGCGCCCTAACAGATGTATTTTCAACTCATCAATGGTATTTTCTACTTCCCATCGCTGATGATATTCTCTGGCTAATAGTTCTGCTGGGAATTTTTCAATATCTAAGAGGCTAGTAATCAAGCGATATGTAAGTTGTTCACTAGGGTTTTCGGGATGTTCAATTGTGTATTCAATCACTCGTAGCAGTATTGGTTGACAACCCTTTTTTCTGAGCTTGCCCGATGGATGAATATATGATAAGTAAGAGCCGTCTTCTAACGCTTGTTCTGCAAGGAATTTTACATTGGCGGGTATTCTTCCTAAATAATCACACCCCTTGGACGCTGTTGCCTGTACCATTGCATATGAGTGCAATCCCCTATCCCACATCAACAACATCCCTGATTGTACAGAGCGTAATAATTTCAATGCCCGCACTCGTTCTCCGATGCGATATGGACACATTAACGCATCGAAGATTAAGTGTGTTCCCGCTTCTACCAAGATTACTAACCTGACTTTGGGAAACGCTGCTCTTGTACCTGGACGGCTACTGGGGCGACCAAAAACTCTTGCATTTTCATCGCTGTCTGGGACATCGAATACTGTTCCATCAATGACTACAATTCTTAGTCCATTGAGAAACGCTCCCAATGTCTCCTGTGTCGCCATTGGTCGTATTAATTGATGAAATAATTGGCTCATTACCCTTGCACCCAGTCGCTGTCGGGCTTGTGTAATGGCTGACTTACAAGGTACTCGCCAATATTTACCAACCTTAACCCATGCTTCACTTAGTCCATCAATCAAGTTTTTCAGCACATCACGCATCGAGTCTTTTGACCAAAGACTCATTGCTATTACCAGACTAACTACTAATTGTGCTGGTAGCGATCGCCTGCGTTCCTCTTCGGTTTCAGTGTTAGCGATCGCTTGTTCGATGGCAAAAACTGGAATCGCTGTCTCGATTGCTTTCAGTACGTCACTACTTTGTATATCTAGAGACATTAATGAAAAATCTTTGAGATGC
>NZ_JBALDN010000019.1:0-23609 GCF_036917375.1 Nostoc sp. | reverse complement strand
ATGGGATTGGTTAAAGCTGTTCGTCAGCGACACCGACGCAACGCCTCAAGGTCGCTTGACATTTGGGCATCTGCTTTAACTTGACACCAATGGAATAGCTATGACACACAATAAAGCTCATGTTGTCACCATGACAAACAGATAATGCACTGATGACAACTAATTATTACATTTATTGTCTTGTTTACGCCGTCGTTTTCTTGCCCATATCTCTCGGAGGTGGGCAGGTTCATTTTCAAATTGAATCCACAGAGCATGAATTTCCGCTAATCGCCGTTTGTCAGATTCTGAAGGTTCCCTACGATGCTCACCTTGGGAAAACCAATGCGCTACCGTGCTTTTAGAACGACCACACAATTCGGCAAGTTCTTCGTAGTTGACTGCCCAATGTTTTAGGAACTCTTCAGGCTCCATTTTGATAGCAACCTTAGCTTTGTAAACCTCAAACAGCTCCCAGTGTCTTCTAGTGGGCGTTTTGGCTGCAATCATAGCGACTAATTGAATAATGCACGGATGACAACATATAAGGTTATCATACCGGAAATAAGCGATCGCACATTTACCCAATACAAACGCAGAACTGCGATCGCATTTTGTCCACTTACTCTCTGTTGCTGAAGGTCTGTAAGCTTCTTTTATTAACTGCAACTCTGAACCCATGAGCGTGAACAGCGATTCTAAAAACCCCTCTGCTTGTCGCCCTGGTAAATGAAACATTGACTGAATCGTTCCCATTGTGGCGTTCCCGCTTCGGGTTGCCGAAGGCATCGCCGTATCAGAGTAATAATTCGATGCTCCCTTTTTTCCTGTTTTCTGTTGGTTGTGCCACTACTCGATTACTTCTTCATTCACCCAGAAAGTTATACTGCCTCGTTGCTTTAGTGCTGCATCATAGGCGTTTCAATTCTTAACTTTGTACTGGGCTTTCGTTTTCATTGTTGAGCTAGGCGGTGGCAATAGGTAAAATTTACCATTTTGCCTATTCACGCAACAACGCCAATCCAATGGCATAGTTTTGTGGATAAGAACGGTGCTTATTAGGGCTGGTTTGAGTAGTGCGGTGAATTCTCAACCAGCCTTGTCAAAATAATTCGTAATTGCAATCAGTGGTAACTTGAACTCTCCATTAAAAAATTAGTGGGGGCTTGCTTGTACCCGTTCTTTAATTACGAATTACGTTAGCGAAGCGGGGCGTAGCCCATTACGAATTACGAATTGGTTTAACTACCAGCTATCGTAAATCCCTGTTTTTCAAACACAGTTTTGGCTTGGTTGCCCGATAAAAATTGCACAAAATCCTTAGCGGCATCGACATTTTTACTGCTTTTGAGAACTGCGATCGGATAGACGACGGGAGAATGGGTTTTTTCAGATGCAGTTGCTACAATTTTGACTTTTGGCGTACTTTTGGCATCTGAGAGGTAGACAATCCCAGCATCAGCATTGCCTGATTCTACGTAATTGAGAGCTTGACGAACGTCTTTGGCATAGACGGCTTTGCTTTTAATTTGGTCAAGAATTTTTAATGAAGTTAAGACTTGTTGGGCGTATTGTCCAGCGGGGACACTTTTAGGTTCGCCGAGAGCAATTTTCTTAATGCGTGGTGAAGTTAAGTCTTTGAAATCAGCCACAGTTGTGGAATTTTGCGGTACTATCAACACCAATTGATTTTTCAACAAGTTTTTGCGAGTCCCATCAACTAACAAACCTTTTTGTTGTAAAGCATCTATCTGTTTAGTTGCGGCTGAGATAAAAACGTCAACTCCTGCACCCTGTTCAATCTGTTGTTGCAAAGCGCCCGATGAACCAAAGTTGTAGCTTAGAGTAACATTTGGCTTTTCCTTACTGTAGAGAGGTTTGATTTCGTCCATTGCATCTCTGAGGCTAGCAGCTGCTGATATCGTCAAATTTGCTGTTTGGGCTGCTGGGCTAGGAGTTGAGGATGAGTTAGATGTAGTCGTTTGACTACAGCCGACAATTAGTAAAAATGAGATAAATACCCAACTGACAAAAGTCAGCATTCGTTTATTATTCATTTGCAGTCTCTCAAGCATTTTTTCTTAATTAATTCATAATTTACCAATCTAGCGGACTAGTAACCAAAAAAACTGGTAAAAAATCACAGATTACCACCTAGAACTGACTGTTATCAATAACTGTGCCGATACTAACTAAAATTTTGCCAGCTTTTTACCAACTTATATGGTAAAAATCTGAAAATCTGGTAATAATAATGCATCGGGTGTTTTTTAATACCAACTATTTTAGTAATCAAGTTGGTCTAATAGTATTTGAGGTGTGAGGTTAATGTCTGGTTTTTTACATAATTCATTGTTGATTGCTCCAATTTTATTAGCAGTTAGTCTGATCAATGCTCAAGATGCATCAGCTATTCCAACAGATACACAGACTACTCAGTTACAGGCAAAAGAAGGTGTGGTTGCTCAAACAGATAATCAAGCGGTTTTGACTGCACCTATCGGCGTTACTTCATCTGACCAGATCCAGCAGTTCAACGATCGCAGCAGCAAAAATCCGAACTCAGTTATGAGTCAGGTTACTTCAGTCTCTCAACTGTCTGATGTGCAACCAAATGATTGGGCATTCCAGGCTTTACAATCTTTAGTTGAGCGCTACGGTTGTATAGCTGGATATCCTAATGGCAGCTTCCAAGGAAATCGGGCAATGACTCGTTATGAGTTTGCCGCAGGTCTTAACGCTTGTCTGAATCGAGTTAATGAATTGATTGCTACTAGTACAGCAGAGTTAGTCACAAAAGAAGACTTAGAAACCTTGCGAAAATTGCAAGAAGAATTCGCTGATGGACTAGTTGAAATACGGGGACGGATAGATGGGTTGGAAGCTCGGAATGCAAACCTGGAAAATCAACAATTTTCAACTACTACCAAGTTAAATGCAGAAATAATTTTCTCTGTTGGGAGTGTGTTTGGTGGGGATAGAGCGCTAGATTCCGATCGCTGGAGAAGAATTGAAGCAGCTCCTGCGGGTACAGCTAGAGAGGCTGCAAGAGCTAACGAGTATACAGCATCGGGTGGACGAAGGCTTCAGGACAATGCGATTTTCAGCGATCGCATCCGCTTGAATCTAATTAGTAGTTTCACTGGCAAAGACCAGTTGTTTACCCGTTTAGAAGCGAATAACACCACAGCCTTTAGTGGGGCAGTCACAGGCACAAACATGACCCGTGTATCGTGGGACGGGAACAACGACAACACGATTGTACTGGGCAAATTATATTATCGCTTCCCGGTAGGTGACAAAATCAATGTCATTGTTGATGCTATTGGTGGGGAATTCTACGATAACTTCAATACTGTTAACCCTTTGCTTTCTTCAACTCCGATTGGATCTCTTTCGCGGTTTGGTCGATTCTCCCCTATTTACCGCGCCAGTAATACGGGTTCTGCTAGTAATACAGGTTCAGGGGTCAGCGCCATCTTTAAATTGAGCGACGCAATTACTTTATCTGGGGGTTATCTTGCTAGAAGAGCTAACGATCCTAGTGCTGGTGCAGGGCTATTTGATGGTAGTTATGGTGCTTTAGCTCAATTAGCATTCCAGCCCAACCAAAACTTAACTTTTGCTTTGAGCTATGCACACTCTTACTTTACTGGTAGTAATAATGATGTTTCCGTTTCAGGGGCTTATGGTAGCGCTTTCGCTAATACCCCATTTGGTGCTGGTGTTGCCACTTCAGCCAATCATTATGGGATAGAAACCAGCTATCGTTTTAACCCCCAATTTGTAGTTTCTGGTTGGGTTGGGTATAGTCAAGCGATCGCAGAGATTACTTCTGGTGTAAATGTTAATAGAGGTGATAAGGCAGATATCTGGAACTGGGCGGTCACTTTAGCTCTCCCTGATTTAGGCAAAAAGGGTAACTTGGGAGGTTTAATCTTTGGTCAACCACCCAAGGTGACGAGTAATGACTTTGGCCCTGCTGTTCTTACTGCTACTAGTAATCTTCGTGAAGATAGCGATACATCTTTCCATTTAGAAGGACTATATCGCTACCAAGTGAATAACAATATCTCAATTACACCAGGCTTGATTGTGATATTTAACCCAGAACAGAACAGTAATAATGACACTATCTACACAGGAGTTGTTCGTACTACATTCCGATTCTAGATATTTTGCATTAAAAGGACGGCAGTCGTTACAATAGAGAGACAGTGCGCTAGGTGGCTTTGCCAACTTGTTAATAGAATGCCTCCCCAAATTGTGGAGACTGTCGTTGCAGAAGGAAATACAAATTTTTATCCAAATATTGTTTTAAAATGTAGCAAGATCCCGTACCACTTCCCTACGGGACGCTACGCGTTGGGGGAGCTTTCGCTTTAGCGATACGTGGAAGGAAGCTACGCATAGCGTTTCCGACAGCAGAAGGATACCCGATAAAATTGAAGTGCGAAGACCTCGAAAAAGATGAACTAGCACCGAAAAATTCTTTTATGCGTGTCGAATAGCAGTCTGATAAATGCTTGATTGAATTAACTACTTCATATTACTTTTATTACCAAATAAGTTGGTTAAAAAAGATGTAAGTACCAAATTATTTAGTAAATTCTTCGCGTATATTTTCTATATCAATGGATAGTAAAAAATCATATATTTTCTATCTCTAGCTATACAGATTAATTTAATTACTTGTTATTCTCTATGTATAAAGAAAAAAACAGTAAGGGGTCATCAAATGCAAGTTAGCGCTCGTAATGCTCTCAAAGGAACTGTAAAAAACATAGTCGTTGGCTCTGTAAATACTGAAGTAACGATAGAAGTAGCACCAGGGGTAGAGGTGACTGCAATTATTACCAAATCATCAGCAGATAATCTCAAACTTACTGAAGGTAAAGAAGTCCACGCCATAATTAAATCATCAGACGTAATGATTGCCGTAGGCTAAAGTAATTTGTTAAGATTCTATGTAAAGGGGGGCAGTTGATTGCCCTCCTGTAAAATGATGTCTATGACAGGCTACGCCTACGGGTAGGTAATTCGTTACTACAACTTTAACTTTCCCATCAATAATATGTAGATAAGCTAAACCAAAGCTATTTAGTCTATTAGCCACATCACCAAATGTCTGCATAGGATTGCGATCGCACGCTTTCGATGTCCCAAGATAGTGATAAACTAGCATACTGGTAATTTTTCCAAGTATTCTTTGAGAATCACCAAGTCGTATCGCGCACTATCAAGGGGGATAAATATCAACCCAAAGGCAGCAGTTATAGATGCCGTACTGATTCTTGCATCAGCCCTGACTGTATACCCCACTAGAAAGCAATAATATCTAAAAGACCCCAAAGCAAAGCTTTGGGGTTTATTTTATTGAACATTCAACCCAGGACAAAGAGCAGGGATGATTGAATAAAGGACTATCACGACATTTATTTCCGCAGAGGGAGCAGCACCACATTCGCGACGCCGAATAGCCCGTCGTAGACATCGCTATATTTGTACATAGCTCCCTTAATGATGCCTGGAATTAATACCAATTTTACAGGTAAATGCTTAGAAAAGTGTATAGACAACTACAATATTTGTTACCAACTAAGTGATAAATTTTACGACTGATAAAGAGATAAAAAGCGATGAACTTAACGCCCAGGGAGTTAGAACGTTATCACCGCCAAATGATGCTTCCCAATTTTGGAGAAGCAGCACAAAAACGCTTGAAGTCTGCAACGGTTTTGGTTACAGGTGTAGGGGGATTAGGCGGTACATCAGCGCTTTATTTGGCAGTAGCAGGTGTTGGGCGGCTAATTCTAGTTCGGGGTGGTGACTTACGCCTGGATGATATGAATCGTCAGGTTCTCATGACAAATGATTGGGTAGGTAAGCCAAGAGTATTCAAAGCCAGAGAAACTCTGCAAGCTATTAATCCTGATATTCAGGTAGAAGCAGTTCATGATTACGTTACAAAAGAGAATGTAGACTCTTTAGTGCAATCTGCTGATATAGCTGTTGATTGCGCCCACAATTTCCCAGAGCGAAACTTGCTCAACCAAGCTAAGCTTGCGTGCGCTGGCAAAAACCAATGGTGGAAGCTGCAATGGATGGAATGGAAGCTTACCTGACGACCATTATTCCTGGTGTTACTCCTTGTCTATCATGCTTGTTTCCAGAAAAGCCGGATTGGGATCGGCGTGGGTTCGCGGTTCTCGGTGCTGTTTCTGGGACACTAGCTTGTCTTAGCGCATTAGAGGTAATAAAGCTGATTACTAAGTTTAGTGAACCCCTATTATCACAACTATTGACAATCGACTTGATGCGAATGGAATTTACCAAACGACATTCTTATCACGATCCTTCTTGTCTGGTGTGTGGTAGCCGTTCTTGCTCGGAAAATTCGCAAGCAACATCTTTATAAAGAACCGAATCTACTTGTCGATAACATTTTTACACTTATCTATGTGACTAATGCATGGGATTTAAAAAACCTATTGACTCAATAGGGATTCCAGGAGATAAATCAAAAAGTGTATCTTGGATTACATTTTTCCCAATCGGATTGGTATAGGATTTAATACCAGATAAGTTGGTATTAAACCACAAGCAAGATATTTTACTAACCACAACTTAAGTGCCAGTCGAATGCACTAACTTCAGGTAAAACCCATAGATGGTGAGGCATTAGAAGAATGGGTAATCTTAGAGACAGCCCGAAAAACTCTTCTGAAATACCAACCTTCTTGATTCCCAGTTTGTGATTCTGCACTTTCCCAAAGTTCTGAAACCATTGAAAATAAATCAATTGTACAAAAAATGAAAAAGCCTATTGGTCAGCCTAAAAAACCGGAACTCAGATCCCGTGTAGACGCACTCCTAGACTCCATGATTGTGACGTTCTATAAAGAAGTTCCGTTTTCTCAACATATGTTGAACGGATCGCAAATCAACATGGATTATTACAAGCGTCACAACATTGAAACTATTCTTCGCCTACGGCTAAAACGTACAGTAGATGCACTAGCTATCCGATACTTCACTAAGCATGACCCAGTTCAAGCCAAAGCATGGGCGAAATACACTGAGGAGGAGATGCTTCACGACACCGAGTTCTTCGTCAGGGATCTTGAGGCGGTAGGCGTATCGAAGGATGCGATTTACTCACAACAGCCAATGCTCTCGACAAAACTGCTTATGGGATATCTGCTGTTTGACATTGAATACAAAGATAGTCCAATGGCTCTGATCTCAAGCGTTTACTTTGTCGAATATACAACTGTAAAGACCCAGCCGCAATGGTTAGACAATTTGGCGAAGATTCTGGGCAAAGACAAAATTATCGGAGCCAGAGGACATGTGAACCTCGATCTCAAAGATGACCATGACGATTTTGTCTGGGATGTCCTTGTATCTTTAATCAAGACTCCTGAGGATGAGGAGAAAGTCCTCGAACACATACGTAATGTCGGTCGTCTTTACGTTGCATACTTTATGGAACTCCATCAGGAGTTGATCGTAGGTCAAACTGACGATCAAATCCTTGGGAAATCCCTTGATATGAGTGTGCTGGCACAGGTGTCCTGATCTATGCAACACTTTGTTGCAGAAAATTTAACGATGATTCTTGTGTAGTTTGAGGCAAGTATCTCCTCTCTCTAACTCTAATATCAAGTCCGGTCGAATACTTATCATTAGGACTGACGCGAGAATAATGCTCATTCAATCATCCTGCAAATATGCAACTTTTGCAAAAAAACTGGCTTGATTCGCGGTTATTTGACCGTTATATCTTTCACTACGCCACTCCAAAACAACTTATTCAACCAGCAATAAAGGAATGGATTGTGCAGGGATTGACCCAAGCAATGCCAACCTTAAAGATTGAACAGTATTTTGAGGCGAAGCGAAACTGGTTTGAAGAATGTGATTACTTAATTGTTGCAGTCGAGGCGATATCGAATGACCTAATCGCTTTATTGGCATCCAGTTGGGTAGAAACAGACTCATTACCCTTTCTGCACATCAAAATACAGATGATTGCAGAGCGTTATCAGAAAACACATCTGCTCAAACATATGTGGGGATTTCACCTTTACAAGGTGAGTCAAGGACATTTTGGATTCCCATCAATCGTTGCTCTAAAAACCTGTCATCCTGCTGTTTTCTCGGCAATGCGGGTGTTCTCACGCTTTGATGGTGTTCAATTGTATCCTCGGATTGAGGGTGAAATGCCAGAGCCAGAGATGAACGAGATAGCCTGTCTGATTGCAAAGAGTATTTGTCCCGATCTGGAGTTTTGTTTGCATACTGGCGTGATTAAAAATGCTAGTGTACCGATAGATTTTTATCCCTCGCTACCAACAACAAAGAAAGCTGACGTAGGACACTATTTCCAAAACAATCTGACTCCAGCAGATCGGCTGCTTTGCATTCTTCACATATCAACAGACTTAGCAAAACATCGCATATTACAGTCGTTGGACAAGAAACTATAACCGTTGTTAAAAAAAAGGGGGGATTTATGGAACTTATTACCATTAGACCTGGTTCTTACCGACAGTTTGGTTCGTCAGAGGATTGTATTTTTTACTTGGTGACTAACACGGATATTGTCGATCGATTCTTGATTGAGAAAAGTGGTGCTTATACAGACTATCGAACAGTTACTTATGACCGAGAAGGGTCATTTGAAACAATACTACAAAACGAAATCCCGGAAAAATCGCATATTTTTGTAGTTTCACCAAACTGTTTCTTCCGTTCTCCCAATCCAGAAGTACTGGGGGACAAGCGCAAGCTGATCGCGATGGCTTCCAATTCCACACCAACACCATTAGAAGCTGTCAAGCACTTTCTTGGTGTCATAGAACGAACCGATCCGTATGCTCAGGCGGAATTTGCTGACCGTTTCTTTGAGTTAGGACAAAAAAGCGATCGCTTAGAAATTGTAGATGAAGAGTACGGCACTCGCGCAATCTTCGACCATCTTAACGACAAATACGAATGGCATTTGCAGGCTGGGCCTCTAGAGTGGGGCGAACAACAAATCGCGCCATCAGGAGAAATTAGTGTCTTACCTGCCGATATTTGGGAGTTTAATCCCAATCTTTACCTTGCAATCAATGGTGAGATTGCATTTCGAGGACTACCGATTCTACATAGTGGTGAACCGTCTTTCTTACGAGAGGATCAAACACGCATTTTCAATCAGCTGCGACATATAAAGCATCACGCGCTGATTGCCAAGGTAGAGCAAGGTGTTGTAACGGATTTGCATCCCACTCACCCAGATGTAGAACCAGCAGCAGAGATGCTTAAAGCAATGGGTGCTGTTGATTCCCGGTATTTGACTATTTGGGAGTTAGGCTTTGCGATCAATACCTCACTCGACTTGCTTTGGGGTAATTATGCTATGAACGAAGTTTACGGTGGCACTAGTGGAGCGCTGCACTTTGGGCTTGGTCTAACACCTTATACACAGTACCATCTCGATTTGATTTGTCCTGGTATTCGGGTATATGGAAAGGATAAAAAGCTACTTCTCGGTACTCCAGAACTCACTAGCGCTGTTACTAGATGAGCCAAATTACTAATTCGTAATTCGTAATTAAAAGGCTGCAAAGCCAACACGTTCATCACAAATTTAGCGATCAACAAGACAGCGGAGGGTTCAGCAGCCCCACTGATAGCGCAGCGTAAAGCCTTCTCTACGAGAGGCTGCGCCAACGGCATGGCTTCGCTTAGAGCGAGTCCGCGAGCGTCTTGCAACTACAAATTACGTTAGCGTTGCGATAGCGAGTCCGCGTACTCCTGCAAAGAAGCAAGCTAGTAAGAGCGTCTCATAGAGAGCGGCATTCTATGTTGTCTAGATTTTGGGGAGGGTAACTATGATTGACCTCACAGGAAAAGTAGTACTAATTACAGGAGCGGCTCGTGGTATAGGCGAGGCATCGGCACGCGCTGTTGTGGCTGCGGGTGGTTATGTAGTAGCCAACGATGTACTTGCAGAACAACTTGATGTTTTACAAGCTGATTTAGGCTCTGAGCGCTGTCACGTAGTTGTTTGCGATCTCGCAGATGTCACGGCTGTCCCATATCTATGGGAGCGTGCAACTGACTGGCGAGATGGCATTGATGTACTTGTAAACAATGCAGGAGTGTATGAAAAAGCACTTATTGAGGGTGATTTTGAGGACTGGCATACCTCTTGGATACGTACACTCAATATTAACCTAGTTGCTCCGGCATCCCTATGTCGTGAGGCTATCCATCACTTTAAACAGCAAGGTGGTGGAAAGATTATTAACATTGCCAGCAGAGCAGGATTCCGGGGTGACTTACCTGACTATACGCACTACGCAGCATCGAAAGGAGGAATGCTTGCTCTGTCTCGTACAATTGCTCGTGGATTTGCCGATAAGAATATCCTAGTTTATGCGATCGCTCCCGGATTTGTCCGTACAGAACTCAACGCCGAGTACTTCGATAGCTATGGTGAGTCAGCTGCTATCTCCCAAACACCACTGGGAGAAATGGCAATGCCACAGGATATTGCTAACGTCGTAATTTTTCTAGCATCAGATTTGGCACGTCATGTGACAGGCGCTACCATTGATGTCAACGGAGCAAGTTACGTCCGTTGAGTGTCGCAGGCTCCTGACAGCAAGTATAGGGGTGAAAGTTAGATGGATAGTCAACACTTTCCGCTTCGAGGCGGATGTCACTGTGGCAATCTCAAACTTATATTTAACAGCACACAGACTCCAAACCGATTAGCTGTCCGGACGTGCGCTTGTTCCTTCTGTCGGAAACACGGCACACGTAGTACCTCAGATCGCAATGGAGACTTGCAAATTCAGATTATCAATCCTGAGCAAGTCATTCGTTATCGCTTTGGTATGCACACAGCCGACTTCCTAATTTGCGGTTGCTGCGGCGTTTATGTTGCCGCTCTCATGCAGAATGAAACACAGCAGTCCTTTGCCACCATCAATGTCAATGTCCTAGATTGCGCTCAGTTAGTCTCTCAAGATTCAGTAACTGTGGACTACGATGGAGAGACTATGCGATCGCGACAACAACGACGTTTACGAGCTTGGACACCAGTTGTTTCGATTGAAGAACAGAATTCTTAATCCTAATTAGTTTATCTAAATCAGAGGTATCAATGTTTTTAGACTTGGACTTGCTCTTACACACACCTTTATTCAAGTCTTAGTGCAGTATATACCGCACAGATAATTGATGAGCATTGGTTTGTAATGCGGACTTTCAGTTTGTTCAGCTACGTTATTAATCAAAATAGGATGAATACCGCTGTAGCGAGCAGTAGCTGTTATATATCTGCATTAGCTCAAAAAAATTCTTTGAATAAGAGGAAAAGGCAAAAAGTTGCTAATTTTTTGTCTTTTTTAAAATAAGTAATTGGTAAGATAAATGAAGTTTTTAACTAGTTAATCAAAACACAACAAATATTTTATTCATTGCTTAGACGATATAACACAGTGTATTAATGATTCTTTTACTGTGTAAAAATCGTTCTAATTTTGTTGTCAAAATATAATTTATATGTCTTCAAAAGTTTTAAAAAACATTTTTTAAAAGCTTGTATTTTTCAAAAAATAGTTGTATTGTCTACTTAGCTTGTACAAGCAAGAAAACATTAACAATAATGGAGAAATAACCATGAAGAAAGTAAACAAGAATGGTCGTTACCTTGGCACATTGTTAGGTTAATCTTTTTGGATTAGCTAACTACTGCTCAATTTGTATTTCCGGGTTTTTAAATAGCCCTCAACAACAAACAAACAAACAAACAAACGTTCACCAAAATGGAGAAACAACCATGAAGAAAGTAAACAAGAACGGTCGTTACCTTGGCACATTGTTAGGCTAATCTTTTTTGATTAAGCCAGTTAGCATTTAAGTTGCATTTGCAAGAGGTTTTTAAATAAACCTCAAGAATTTGGAATATTTAATAAATCTGAGTTCTACAAGATGTAATTTAATTGGATAACAGCCTAATAAATAGGAGGGGGAAATCCCCCCTATTTATTCAATTAACATTTTTTTATAGCAAAAAAAATTGTAGATGATGAAATAATAAGTTTTCAGAATCAATCGACGTTAATATACACTTGTTAATTTGAGTGCAGATATAGTAATAAACACGAAACATAGTATTTTAGATTGTTTTTAAGAAAATTCTCTAAAGAATCAACATTTTCTATTTACGGATATTATCAAGATGGAAACTATACTCATTCGTCCACAATGCCTTCGTCAATTTGGAGCTAGCGAAGATAGTCATTTCTGCCTTGTTACCAACTCCTCTTTAGTAAACCAGTTTCAAATTGTAGAAGATAGCGGCTATACTTCTACAAAAATTGTGCCTTACGATGCAAAGCGATCGTTTGAAGAGTTGTTAGACGAGAGTATTCCTGAGCCAGCCCATGTTCTTGTGATTTCTCCCCAATACTTCTTTGAGTCTCCTGCACCCGAAAAGCTGGGACAGCGCAAACTAGTTGTCATGCCTTGCAATTCCACACCAACGCCATTATTAGCGATTCAGCATTTTTTGGGAATTATGGAGCGCACCGATCCGGAAAAACTAGAAGCCTTTGCCGATCGCTTCTTCGATTTGGGAAGGAATAGTGAGTATCTGGAAATTATCAACGAGGCTCAAGGTACTAAAGCAATCTTTGAACACCTAGATGAGAGCTATGAGTGGAACCAACAAGCAGGATTTATCGAATGGGGAGAGCAGCAAATTGCCCCAGCAGGGGAACTCAGCGCCCTACCTGATGACATCATGCGATTTAACGCCAACCTCAGACTAGCAGTCAACGGCGAGATTGCATTGCAAGGTCAGCCTACAGTCCACTCAGGAGCAGTTTCCTTTTTACCTGAAGACCAAACGCGAATTTATAAAGGGCTTGAGTGTATGCGCGATCGCGCAGTCATTGCTACCGTTAACAACGGTTTGATTACAGAGTTACGGGCATCTCATCCAGAAGCTCAACCAGCAGTTGATATGCTCAATAATATGTTCATGTTAGATTCCCGTTACCGAATTATTTGGGAAATGGGATTTGGCATTAATACCGCTCACGAACTTCTACCTGGGAATTTCGGTATGAACGAAACTTATGGCGGCAGTAACGGGGTGTTCCATTTAGGAATCGGTTTGACACCTTATACTCAGTATGCTCTGATCCTCATCTGCCCAGATACCCAAGTACTGGGTCGGAATGGAGAGGCACTTGTTGGCAAGGCAGCAACGCTTTCAACAACAAGGTAATGCACTGGATGGAATTTAAATGTGCAAATATGTTTGCGCTTCTGTCGAACTAATGGTACTACTACCCATAAAACTCTTTTATGAATCAAGAGTTTGGTTTATTAATTGACGGCAACTGGTGTAATGGCAGCGATCGTCGCTTTGGGGAATTAATCAATCCAGCTAACGAACAGGTAATAGGACGGGTAGCTTATGCAAGTCAAACCGATCTTGACCGAGCACTTGCTGCTGCCAAAAAAAGTTTTCTAACCTGGCGTGACACACCAGTAAGGACTCGTGTGAAGATACTAGATCGAGCAGCGACATTACTCTACGATCGTATTGATACTGCCGCCCTCTTGCTTACCTGCGAACAAGGTAAGCCAGTAAGCGAATCCCGCCAAGAATTTATCCGAGCAGCCGAAACCATTGCTTGGAACGCCAAAGAAGCAGAACGAATTTTGGAGTACCGTAATTTTCCTGTGACAGACTATCACAGGTTGATCGTACCTGAACCAATTGGTGTTGTCGCTGCCTTTACACCGTGGAACTATCCGGCGGTTGTTTCTGCCCGAAAAATAGCACCTGCACTTGCTGCTGGCTGCACAATAATTCTCAAGGCTGCGGAAGAAACACCAAGTTCAGCTGTAGCGATCGCAATGGCATTGATTGATGCTGGATTGCCACCTGGCGTAATCAATTTAGTTTTTGGCGATCCACCAGCGATTTCTAAACATCTTCTTGCTTCGCCAATTATCAGGAAGCTTTCTTTCACTGGTTCGACAGTAGTCGGCAAACAACTGGCAAAGCTAGCCACAGATAATCTAGTACGTTGTACCCTAGAACTTGGCGGTCATGCACCAGCGATCGTCTTTGCAGATGCAGATGTTGATGCTGCTGCTGAAGCGATCGCTGCTTACAAGTTTAAAGGCTCTGGTCAAAGTTGCAATGCACCTAGCCGAATTTATGTGCATGAAACTCTCTATGAACCATTCCTCAAACGGTTCGCAGAACTCGTACAAAATATTCGAGTCGGTGACGGTATGGACGAGAACACTGATATGGGGCCAATGGCAAACCCCCGTCGCATAGCAGCAATGGAACACTTAGTTGCTGATGCAGTAGCTAAAGGCGGGTGTGTGGCAACTGGAGGAAAAAGGCTGCCAAGACCAGGATATTTCTTTTTGCCTACAGTACTTACTGAAGTTCCAGACGATGCAGCCATTATGAATGAGGAACCATTCGGGCCAATTATCCCCATCGCACCTTTTGCCGACTTCGATCGAGCAATTCATCAAGCAAATAGTAATCCTTATGGACTTGCAGCTTACGTATTTACTAGTTCGCCTGTAGTAGCAGAGGCTGCCGCTAGGGCTTTAGAAGTAGGTAATGTCGGCATCAATCAACTGAGTGGAGTGCCTCCTAATGCACCAGTGGGAGGTATTAAAGACAGTGGCTATGGATATGAAGGCGGAACCGAAGGACTCGAAGCTTTTCTTAACCTCAAGTTGCTCAGTCAAAAGGTTTTATCTTAACTTTAATAAACTTGTTTACCAAACAAAACTGAGGATAAGTATAGCTACCTATGTCAACAAAACCAACTATTAATTCCAAAATTCGTTTAGCCACTCATAATGATGTTCCTAGCATAATCAATATTATGCGTGAGGTTTATATTGAGCATGGTCTTGTATTTGAAGTTTCTCAAGAAATTCCAGATATTTTAGATTTTGAGGAAAAATACAATCAAAAATCTGCTGCTTTCTTTGTTCTATTAGTGCAAGAAGAAATTATTGGGACTGTAGGTGTAAAAATAATCAAATCTTCAGAAGCAGAAATTGTCAGGCTTTATCTTAAACGGAATTTTCGAGGTCTTGGTTTAGGCTACCAATTACTTAAAACTGCGGTTGACTGGGCACAATTACAGGGAAAAACTCATATAGAGCTATGGTCTTTTACTCAATTTACCCAGGGTCATCGTCTCTATAATCAATTTGGCTTTACCCAACTTGATACACGCCAAATGAATGATGTTAATCAAACTCAAATGTACGGCTTCGCATTTTCAATCTAAATACTCTAAATGATTTTTGATTAATCATACGAAACATTAAATATTTTTGACATAATGAGAGGATAGTGATATGAAAAGCAATTATATTATTTCTGGAGGTCAAAAGGGTAAAGATCGTCTGAAAGTACTAGCAGAAGTTGTGCAACAAACTACACAAAATCTTTTAAAAAACGTTGGAATTGGCGAAGGAATGCACTGTCTAGATGTGGGATGTGGAGGTGGTGATGTAACTATAGAGATAGCTAAATTAATAGGAGAAAAAGGTAAAGTCATTGGCATAGATATGGATAGTAGTATTATCCAGTTGGTTCAAGAAGAATTAGAGCAAGAATTTACTAATGTTGAATTTAGAGCATTAAATGCTTTTGATATTGATGAAGAATCAGAATACGATCTGACCTATTCCCGGTTTTTACTAGCACATTTAACAAATCCCGGAATAGTGACTACAAAAATGTATCATGCTTTAAAGCCTGGAGGAGTTGCTATAGTTGAAGAAACAGACTTTTCTGGATATTACTGTTATCCAGAATCCCAAGCTTTTGCAAGATATCTTGAACTACACCGCCAGGTAATTGACCGAAGAGGTGGAAATGTTGATCTGGGAGCGAAAATTCCTAAAATTTTGAGAGAGTCAGGGTTTAAAAATGTTCAAGTTAATTTAGTACAACCAATATTTACAAAACTTTCAGAAAAAATAATTCCCCAAATAACGCTGCTCAATATTAAAGAAGCAATTATTTCCGAAAAACTTGCTTCATCAAAAGAGATAGATTCTCTTTTAGCAGAGCTAGGTCAATTTATTGAAAAGCCAGAAAGTATCATAGTCTTTGCTAGATTATTCCAGGTTTGGGGGTACAAGTAAAAGTTGAATATTTTTAATCTTATTTCAAGATGAAAAAGGAAAAATTTTCTACTGGGACTATTGAACTGACTGTTGCTATGCTTGTATCAGGAACAGTTGGTGTATTTTTTAAGGAATCGCATCAAGCAATTTTTAATGTTGTATTTTATCGCTGTATATTCGGAGCAATTTTCTTAAGTTTATTTTGCTATTTTAAAGGATATTTTAAGCAACACAATTTAACCTTACGACTACTAACACTGGCTCTACTTAGTGGTGTATCGCTGATTTTAAATTGGACATTAATTTTCAAATCTTTCTCGCTAATCTCAATCGCACTAGGGACAACAGTCTTTCATACTCAGCCTTTTTTTGTGGTTATATTAGGTAGCTTAATATTTAAGACTACTATTTCCAAAAACAAAATTGGCTGGATTGCGATCGCATTTTTAGGGTTAGTGCTGGTTACTAAACTGCGGTTCACTATGGTGTCCTTCCACAGTTCTTATATTGTCGGTATATTATTTGCTCTACTCGCAGCTATCTTTTATGCTCTAACTACGCTTCTTGTCAAATGTCTTGAGGGTGTGCGCCCCCACCTCATCGTCCTGATTCATTTGACACTGGGAATATTTTTGGTTCTACCTTTCACGTCTCTTGAAAAAGTTCCTCTTTTTGGCAACCACTGGTACTACTTACTGGGGTTAGGTGTAATTCACACTGGTATCGTATACATCCTCATGTATTCATCCTACCAAAAGCTCACGACATCAGCGATCGCAGTTCTTACTTTTGCTAATCCAGCTAGTGCAATGCTTAGTGATTACGTCATCTACGGGCATATCCTAGAGCCAATACAGGGAGTCGGTGTTGCACTCATCGTACTTGCTAGCCTTGCAGTGAACTTAAACTGGTCATTATTACCAACTAACCTGGCTTCAAAGATGTGAGCTAATCAAGAACTGTGGATATTGAACCTAAAATCTTATCCACTACAAAGTTTTTATGGAGAAAGCCCATGCCAATTGTTCAGAAAAATCCTAGCATCGCGATTGTCGGAGCGACAGGTATCGTCGGTACTACTTTCTTATCGCTGTTTGAGGAGCGCTCTTTTAAGTATTCAAACTTACATTTAGTCGCTTCATCGCGCTCAGTCGGTCGTTGCTTAACTCAAGGCGGACGCGATTATGAAGTTTGCGATTTGGCGGACTTTGATTTTACAGGTGTTGACATTGCCTTCTTTGCTGCTGGAACGCCCATTAGTCGTGAGTGGGTAGGAAAGGCAGTAGAGCAAGGCGCAATTGTGATTGACAACACCAATGCGTTTCGGATGAACCCCGATACACCACTTGTTGTTCCGCAGGTAAACCGCCATCTTTTAGTAGAGCGGCCCAAGAGCGGAATCATCGCCAATCCCAACTGCTCAACAATTCCGTTGGTACGCCTTTTACAGCCGATTGAAGAAAGTTACCGCGTAAAGCAGGTGATTGTCAGTACATATCAATCTGCTTCTGGTCGAGGTGTCACGGGTATTGAGGAACTCAAAAATGGTTGTTTACAAATCATCAAAACTCCACTAGAACCACCAAAAGCAGAGCGCTTTCCTCTGCCTTTGGCCTTCAATCTGATTCCCAGCATTGATGTGCTTCTTGATAACCACTTCACACTGGAGGAGCAAAAAATGCTTCAGGAGTCGCAGAAGATACTCAACCGTCCTGACTTGAAGGTTTCTGCAACTTGCGTCCGAGTGCCAGTTATTAACTGCCACTCAGAAGCAGTCTATTTTGAATGCGATCGCGACTTAGATCGCAATCATATCGTTGAATTGCTCCGTCATGCTCCAGAAGTGACAGTTTATGACGGTGAAGGTATGCAAGGTTATCCGACACCACAAACCATAGATAATCCCAATTATATCCATGTTGGTCGAATCAGAATTGACCCTAATAATCCCAAAGCTGGATGGTTTTGGCTAGTTTCTGACAATCTTCGGATTGGTGCAGCTTTGAACGCAATCCAAATCGCTGAGGAGATGATCCAAAGGCAGGTGATTTAAAATGCAAATCCGCGTCCTCAAGTTCGGTGGGTCAACCTTTCAATGTAGTACTGATTTCAACACCATTGCAGCATTTCTCAAATCTCGGCTTGAACAAGATAGCGACAAGCTTGTAGTAGTTGTTAGTGCAATGGCTGGTTTGACGGATGAGTTTCATAAACTTGCTTTGGAAGTCAACATAAATCCATCACCCGAAGCCCTTGACTCACTTGTGCCACTTGCTGACACTATTGGGGCAAATCTGCTTCGTTTAGCAGTCGAAGCAACAGGTATTTCTGCAAAAGTACTGTCTGGCTATCAACTAGGTATTATTACAGACTCTAACTTTTCCTATGCTTCGATCCAAAAAATTGATGGAGCAGTTTTAAAACAAGCACTTACAGAAGTTGATATTGTAGTAGTTCCTGGTGGTCAAGCAGTTGATAGCCATAATCGTCCCACATTTCTTGGTAGAAATAGTTCTGACTTTACTGCTGTGACACTAGCAACGACGCTTGAACTTGAAAGTTGCGAAATTTTTTCTGATGTCAATGGCATTTACAGCGCCGATCCGAATCTCATCCAAAACACTAGACTTCTTGAGGCTGTATCTTTTGACACTGCAATCAACTTTTCACTCAGTGGAGCAAAAGTCTTGCACTATAAATCACTACAAGTTGCCAAAGATAAAGGAGTGCAAATCGTGTGTCGGCATAATCGGGATGATTATCACATTGGGACAGTAATTGGTGATGGCAAGACATCAAAGGCGACCATACTCGATCCTCGATCGATTGTCCTAGAGTTTGCGTCAAAACGAGATTTTGAAATAGCAAGACTTAAGCTACAACTAGCGAATATTCCTGTTATTTTACTCGAAGACCAAAAAATGCCAATGCTTGTAGTTACTTGCGGTTTTTTTGATGCTGTCAAGTTCTTAGCTGAGTCTGGTATTGACGCACATCGCCGAGATTCTCTGCTAATTAGTGAATTTAATGGTAATAGCTTAGTACTAAGGCATATTGTCAGTACTAGTGAGGCGATCGCATTATGCCAAACAATCCACGATCGCTTGTATAAGCATAACGAAAGTCCAAAACCGTCACAATCAAATGTGAATTAAATGGATGATATTTCCTCTTGGTTTTCTCAAGACTACGCGCAAGCTCAAGAACGTTTCCGAAAAACAACGCATTTGTTAGAACACGGAGCTATAGAGGTCAGTGATGGTCTGACTATCGACTGGGCTTGGTCAGGAAACCCCCAATCTCCTCACGTCCTTGTCTTTAGTAGCGGACTCCACGGCATTGAGGGATTTGCTGGTAGTGCTGCTCAACTTTATTTGCTGTCTCTTAACCCTGAAATCTCTACGCTTTGGCTTCATGTACTCAACCCTTGGGGAATGGCAAATCTGCGACGCGTGGATAGCCAAAACGTAGACCTGAATCGCAACTTTCTCGCCGAGTCAAAGGAGTACCAAGGCGTACATCCGACTTATAGTCTCCTTGACCCTCTGCTGAATCCACCCTCGCCACCGACAAGGGATTTCTTTTTATTGCAAGTCATGGGAGCAGTGCTTCAACATGGCTACGAGAACGTGAAAAATGCTGTGGTGACTGGGCAATATGAGTATCCTCAAGGTTTGTTCTTTGGTGGTAAATCGTTACAGCCTGCGTTGTCTCGACTATTATTATTTCTCGACAAGACACTGAGTCACCGAGAGAGAATTGTACATGTTGACTTTCACAGTGGTCTTGGCAAGTTTGGCGAACTATCTTTGCTACTTGAAGGAGAGTCTAATCCAGAGCAAGTTGCACGAGCGCACCGTGCGTTTGGCTCTAGGTTGAAAAGCCGTTACGATCGCAAAGGTGGCTACCTTGTCCGTGGTGGCTTTACTCACGCTCTGGCACAACGCCTTCAGGGTGTCCGCTACGATGGAATTACGTGTGAGTTTGGAACTTATAATATGCTCTGTGTTCTAGCTGCGTTACGCAACGAGAATCGACTGTATCACAATGCACAGAGAAGCTTCTTTGTTCCCTCAAAAGCGCGATTGCTTGAGGTCTTTTCACCTTCCAATTTAACATGGCGTAGTCAAGTGTTATTACATGCAATAACAGTTTATAAACAAGCCTGTGTAATGTTAAATGATTAGGGTGCGGCTATTTTAAAAAGACGGTATCCTGAACAAGAATAAATTAAGAGGTGCTTGTCGAATAAAGGTATTGAACAAATTATCTGGTTTAAAGACAAGCACCAGAAATAGCCAGAGTCAAGGGATAGCCATGAAGTATGCAAGCATCAACCGTAAATGAAGACGTATTTTTCTGTGCTTTGAATGATAATTTTGGAAAAATTATGAACCATAAATCGAGCAAGAGTTAAAGTATCTAATAGCTCGAATATGAATTCGTTGAGGATAAACTCAAGTGCTATTAGATTTTGTAATACTTTATTTTCTCAGCCTAGTGCTCTTTTACTTTAGCTATTTACTTGTGACAAATACTCGTTTTTTCTTAAGTGCAAAAACTAAGCCCATTGCAAGGATACTTCCACCTATAGTATTAGGTTCAGGAATAGAAGTAGAGGGGGCGCTAAATCCATATTTCGCCAGTACTTTTTGTCCTTTTGATGAAATAATGTAATTAGCTAATTTTTGACCATCTGGACTGGCATGATTTAATACTGTTAAACCATAATCAGCTTTAACTGCTAAGTTTTGTGGTAATTCGACCAGCTTCAGACTTGTTGAATCAGATGGAACTTGTAGTGCTAACAAAGCGCTAGTATAATATGCCAGATTGACATCTACTGGCTCAGGACTTTCTTCCAAAGAATAATATATACTACCACCTGAATCATTCCTGTTTTGTGGTATTACCTGTGGCATTAGCCCTGAATTACCCAGATTCTCTATTTTGTTTGGTGAGAAAAAAGCAGTGTTTTTATTTAACTTTTGAAAACTTCCTGGTTTGATTCGATCGGCTTTTTTATATACGACCTGTGCATAGTATCCCAAAGGATCGGTGTCAGGTGGTGTACCTATCCGAAGATTAGGTAACTGTTCCAAAAAGTTACTGGATGTCAAAGACGAATCATATCTAGTGACAGCAACTAAACGATTGCTAGCGAACTTTACCACTGGTCCACCCAAACCTTTCTCATATACTTCGAGTGGTTTATCAGTATCAGCACTGGCAAAAATATCAGGTTTTTCCCCTCCTTGTATTATGCGATCGCGCTGGATATCAGAATGATTGAAACTCGTTTCTACAGGAATCCCATTTTCCTTAGTGAAATCATCAGCTACTTCAGAAAGACCTGCTCTTAAACTGCCAGCACCAAATAAAACAACTGAAGAAGGTTCTGTTTGAGGCGAGGTTCCAATGCTAGCAGCAAAAGTTTTGTTGCTGACAATTATGTTAAAAATGCAGCTAGTTAGTGAAGCCGCTAGTAAGTATTTTTTCATGTTTATACAGCTTTGGGTTCAGTACTATTTTTTGGTAGCTTATTTAACAGTTTGTTCTGCCAATTTTTTCTTGAGTGCTAAACCCATAGCCGCAGCTAGTAATAGTCCCCAAACATAGTTGGGTTCGGGTACTGATTTCGTGAGGCTAATAAAGCCATACTTATGCAAAATTTGCTGTCCTTTGTCTGACAAAATATAATCTGCTAGTTTCTGTGCATTCTGGTCAGCATTTTTGATAACTGTTAAACCGAATGGCGCTGCAACAGACAAATAATCTGGTAGCCCAACTACTTGCAGGCTCGGATCAATTTTTTGCGATGCGATCGCGCCAGTGTAGTAACTTAAGAAAACATCTGCTTGCTGAGTTTTGTCAAGAAAATATACTAAGCTGTCCTGTCCTGATGGGACTATTGGGGAATTCGTTCCACCTGTTAATTGCAAGGCTTTACTATTGAGGGTATCAAAACTACCAGGGTTTTTTGAATTAGCTTGAGCAAATATCTGTTGAGTGTAGTCTCCAAGAGGATCTAATATAGGTGTTGCAATTCCCAACTTGATGTTGGGATTTAGTAAGTAATCTAACACCTGATTTGGTGTAATTTTTGCCTGAGAATACTTTGAGGAAAACACGGCTACAATCTGGTTTTGAGTAAATTCCACTGGCTGACTGCTCAACCCCTTAATGTAGAGTTTTTGGGGATTTCCAATATCTGCACTAGCAAAGACATCAGCAGTAGGCTGTCCCAGTTGGAGTTCTGTTTCTATTGCTTGCTCTCTAATCCCCGATGGCCCAAATACTGTATTCGTTCCTATTCCTGTTTCTTGGGTGAAGTCTTGGCTGACTTCCGTTAGTGCATTTCTTAAACTACCTGCTCCATATAAGTTGAGATTAGCTGCAAAAGCTTGATTTGGTATCAGAACACTAAAGGCACAAGCTGCCAAAGAACCTGTCAAAAAATATTTTTTCATCTGTTCGCTAAAATCTTCAAGTTTTTAGGTATTTTATCCTCAAGATTTACATTACCAACTTAGTTGGGAAGATGTCAATTACTTTATATAGACAAATGTTGACTTTGTTACTTACAATCCTCGGTTAAGAAAGTTATCAGTTGAGGCAAGCAGTTATTGAGCAGTTATTGAGAAAGAATTATTGCTCAATAACTCTTTTTCCTTCCCTGCCTCAACAGCTTATCCAAACCGTATTGGGCTTTGTTAATTATTGAAGATATGGTAGGCGTAAAACAAGTTTTACGCCAGTCATACTCAGACGCAATGGGTATCATGCGGGTAAAACGCATAAAACATTTCTCCGTTTACTATTGAATATTGAAAAAACTAGATTGTTTTGCTGAAAGCTATTTGCTTACCAAAAATTAGTATCGTTATCGCCAAAATTGAGCAATTTGACAATAGATTCTGTTAGATAAAAATCAAAACGGTTCTATCGTTAAACTTTCAACTCCTTACCAAACGCTACTAAATAGCTAGTTTTTAATATGAGTTATTAAAAACTAATAAATCCTGATGCCAAAGTTAGTCGCAAACCTCTTGTTAGATTTGCGTTTTTCCAAATGGATAAGTGTATCTGTGTAATCTAATGAAGATAATACCAACTTATTGAGTGCAATACCAACTAATATAGTAATCAAACACAAATAAAATTAATTTTTATTTCTTTTTAAAATAGTTCAGCTTAATATTGTATGGAAACTAAGCTATCGTTATTTACCTTATAAATAGGTAACTATCAAGCTAATAAACTCTTTATAAGTGAGACTCACCTGTAAATTGGAAAACTGTCCGAGTTATGGGGAAGAGTTGTAGTTGTCCCGACACTATAGACATCTCCAAAATAGTATTATTCTGTGATAAAAGAAGATTAAAGAGTTATTTTTACACAGAAGCATGAGCAATATACTGAATTACATTGAA
>NZ_JBALDN010000018.1:0-1572 GCF_036917375.1 Nostoc sp. | reverse complement strand
CAAAACGGAGAGTTTGATCCTGGCTCAGGATGAACGCTGGCGGTATGCTTAACACATGCAAGTCGAACGGTGTCTTCGGACACAGTGGCGGACGGGTGAGTAACGCGTGAGAATCTGGCTCTAGGTCTGGGACAACCACTGGAAACGGTGGCTAATACCGGATGTGCCCTTCGGGGTGAAAGGTTAACTGCCTGGAGATGAGCTCGCGTCTGATTAGCTAGTTGGAAGTGTAATGGACTCCCAAGGCGACGATCAGTAGCTGGTCTGAGAGGACGATCAGCCACACTGGGACTGAGACACGGCCCAGACTCCTACGGGAGGCAGCAGTGGGGAATTTTCCGCAATGGGCGAAAGCCTGACGGAGCAATACCGCGTGAGGGAGGAAGGCTCTTGGGTCGTAAACCTCTTTTCTCAGGGAAGAACACAATGACGGTACCTGAGGAATAAGCATCGGCTAACTCCGTGCCAGCAGCCGCGGTAATACGGAGGATGCAAGCGTTATCCGGAATGATTGGGCGTAAAGCGTCCGCAGGTGGCAATGTAAGTCTGCTGTTAAAGAGTCTAGCTCAACTAGATAAGAGCAGTGGAAACTACATAGCTAGAGTACGTTCGGGGCAGAGGGAATTCCTGGTGTAGCGGTGAAATGCGTAGAGATCAGGAAGAACACCAGTGGCGAAGGCGCTCTGCTAGGCCGTAACTGACACTGAGGGACGAAAGCTAGGGGAGCGAATGGGATTAGATACCCCAGTAGTCCTAGCCGTAAACGATGGATACTAGGCGTGGCTTGTATCGACCCGAGCCGTGCCGTAGCTAACGCGTTAAGTATCCCGCCTGGGGAGTACGCCGGCAACGGTGAAACTCAAAGGAATTGACGGGGGCCCGCACAAGCGGTGGAGTATGTGGTTTAATTCGATGCAACGCGAAGAACCTTACCAAGGCTTGACATGTCGCGAATCTTCTCGAAAGGGAAGAGTGCCTTCGGGAGCGCGAACACAGGTGGTGCATGGCTGTCGTCAGCTCGTGTCGTGAGATGTTGGGTTAAGTCCCGCAACGAGCGCAACCCTCGTTTTTAGTTGCCAGCATTAAGTTGGGCACTCTAGAGAGACTGCCGGTGACAAACCGGAGGAAGGTGGGGATGACGTCAAGTCAGCATGCCCCTTACGCCTTGGGCTACACACGTACTACAATGCTCCGGACAGAGGGCAGCAAGCATGCGAATGCAAGCAAATCCCGTAAACCGGAGCTCAGTTCAGATCGCAGGCTGCAACTCGCCTGCGTGAAGGAGGAATCGCTAGTAATTGCAGGTCAGCATACTGCAGTGAATTCGTTCCCGGGCCTTGTACACACCGCCCGTCACACCATGGAAGCTGGTAGTGCCCGAAGTCATTACTCCAACTTTTCGGAGAGGAGGATGCCTAAGGCAGGACTGGTGACTGGGGTGAAGTCGTAACAAGGTAGCCGTACCGGAAGGTGTGGCTGGATCACCTCCTTTTTAGGGAGACCTACACCCCTTAGATATCGAAAAACACACAGTTAAATAGATACTAAGTTGGTCATTCCTTAGGTCGGTCG
>NZ_JBALDN010000017.1:0-167213 GCF_036917375.1 Nostoc sp. | reverse complement strand
TAAAAAGCCAAAACATAGAGGTACTGGACAACGAGTTGAAGCTCCTAAATTTCATATCACTAATCAGTCTTTCAGCCTTAACTGAACCGTATTGAGTTTTGATTGGTTCGTTAGTTTCGCCTTGGCGACAACTGTGCTAATAGTCAAAGAAGAAATTGTTACCATTACGGTGACAAAAGTCAAGAATTTAATTTTGTTATTCATAATTAGATATTTTCCTCAGTTAATTCGATAATTTCATCGAAGCAGAAGTTGCGGACTAAATTTGCCAATTTTTCTGCCAAAGCAGAATGAGTTTGGGGAATTTGCTCAATGAGTTGCAAAATCCTTTCCGCATCGACTTCAACGGCTGCCTGATTCAGTTCTGTTAGCCATTGGGCAGGCATAACGGTAATTGCAGAATGAAGATCCAAGATAGTAGATTGAGTATTCTCTAGGTTTTTATCTGTTGCATCTTCACTGCTTTCTTCTGAACATATATAACGTACTTGCAAAAATTCAGCGATCTTTTCAAAAATCACTTGCTCTCGGAATGGCTTACGAACCAAGTCGTCGCAACCTGCGGCTAAGATACTTGCCTGTTGTTCTTCAAAAGCACTAGCAGTTAGAGCAATAATTACGGTACGGAAATTTGTAGTTGTATTTTTTTCCCTGGCTCTAATCTCTTTAGTGGCATCGTAGCCGTTCATAACAGGCATCCGCATATCCATCCAAATTAAGTGAGGTTGCCAGGTTTGCCAAATAGCGATCGCTTCTTGTCCATTAGTCGCAGCCTGAATTTCAAAACCAATGCTACCAAGAAGTTGCACAATTAAATCGCGGTTTTCTTTACGGTCATCTACTACGAGAATACGGTAAGATGGTTGGTCTTCCGCTAGCTTCAGTACGCGTCCCTTATTTAATTTTGGTGCAGCTTTCAAAGCTGCGGCTAAATTCACTTGAATGTCAAAGCTAAAAGTAGATCCTTGTCCAAGGCTACTCGTTAAGTGAATATCGCCTCCCAACAACCGCACAAATTGACGGCTGATAGTCAGTCCGAGTCCAGTTCCCTCCTTAGTTTGAATACCGCTTGTTGTCTGGACAAAAGGCTGAAACAGATTATTCATTTCTTCTGCTGCTATTCCCCGTCCAGTGTCTTGGATTTCAAAAAATAAGGATTGGGAATTGGGCATTGGGCATTGGGCATGATTATTCTCCTTGTCCCCTTGTCCCCTTGTCTCCTTGTCCCCACTCCCCAAGCTCACCCGCAACGTTACTCCCCCAGTTTGAGTAAACTTGACGGCGTTACCCAAAAGGTTTATGAGAACTTGGCGGAGTTTACCTTCATCTGTTTGGATGTAGCGGGGGAGATTGGGAGCCATTTCAAATTTGAGAAACAATTGCTTTGCCTGTGTCCGCACTTGAAACATCTCTTGTAGTGTTTGCAACAACAGATAAAGGTCGAAGTCTTCGGGGTTGAAAATGATTTGTCCAGCTTCAATTTTGGACATTTCCAAGACATCGTTAATCAGGTTAAGCAAGTGTTCTCCACTGCGGTTAATGGTAGCTAATGATTCACGTTGGTTTGAGTTGAGGCTAGTGTCTCGCTCCATTAATTGGGAAAAACCCAAAATTGCATTCAAAGGGGTGCGGAGTTCGTGACTCATATTAGCCAAAAAAGCACTCTTGGCTCGGTTGGCAGTTTCGGCGGCTTCTTTGGCAATTCTCAGCGCTTCTTCTGCCTGATGTCTCGCGCGACCGATCGCAATTATTTCACCTACCAGTTTTAATAGATTAATATCTTCTTGGTTCCAGGTTTTTGAGTAGTGAATCATCGCTGCACCAACAAATCCAACGACTTTGCCAGCATGAACCATTGGCACAGCTAGTATAGATTGAAACGACATACTTTCAAAAAGTTTCCGCTCAGGTAGATGCAGGGGTAAATCTTCCACACAAGAGATTTGTCGATGTCTACCACGGAGAATCGGCTCGTAGAAATAGGGGAAAACTTCCACAGGCGAACCTCTGGCAATATCAATTAATGGTGCAACATCTTCACCACACCATTCATGGATCAGGTTGAATTCACTTTTATCTTGGGAGCATTCAAAGATGCAACTGTGTTCAGCATCAATAAATTCAGCGATCGCCTGAAGTGTAAAATTAATTGCTGTTGCTAAATCTTGGTCAATAAATTGCCGAGAAATACTGCTGATTAAACTTTCGGCTTGAGTCCGACGTTGCAAGGCTGCTTCTGCTTGTTTGCGATCGCTAATATCACGAGCTACGCCGACAATCTGAAAATTACCTTGGGCATCTTGTGTGCGGACTGCATTAGAAGTTAGCCAAACCCAGCCCCGACTGCGATGTTTAGCGCGGTACTCAGTCCCAGAAATTCCCTCGCCTGTTGCCAGGATAGTTTGGGCGACTTCTTGACATTTGGGCACATCATCGGGATGAGTAAAGAATGCTAAGGAATTACCCTCCATTTCGCTGGGGGCAAATCCGGTAGTTTTCAAGATATTTGGAGAAATATAGTTGAAAATCCCATCGGGATTGATGACAAATAGCACATCGTTGGCCTTTTCAACAATAGTGCGAAACTTTAACTCGCTTTCCTGTAAGGCTGCTTCTGCTTGTTTTCGTTCCAATTCAGCACCGGCACGGGCAGCAAAGATTTTCACAATCAGTTCCCGTCCCGGATCGGGCTTCATGGGTTTAACATCTATCACTGCTAGATGTCCGATGATTTCACCGGATGAACTGGTGAGAGGAACGCCAAAAAAACTTTCGGCATTCATCCTTACTAAATCTGCATCTTCTGGGAAAGTAGTTTGTACTGCTTGCGGGTAGTGACACATATTGCCTCGCAAGGTGTGTTCGCAAGGAGTACCCTGTAAATCATATTCCAAGTTATCGTTAATAGCCCCATTACACCAAAATGCCAAAGTGCGGACTCTCGTTTTTGGCTCGTCATCAAACTCAGTCACTAGGGCATATTGAACTTGTAATACTTCGGCAAGGTAACGAACGCAAGAATTGAAAAATTCATTGCCTGTTTTCGCGGCTGTACCCTCAACAATTAAGCGTAAAGCTTGTTCTTGCTGTTTGCGTTGGCTAATATCTGTAAAAACAGAATCCAAACAGGATTCTTCGGCGTTGAGGCGAAGTGATAACAGTACCCAAACAACAGATCCATCCAAGCGTCGCAGTGCTACTTCAAAATTGCGAACTTCGCCGGACTCTTTTAACTCTGCTAACATTTGCACCCGATCTTCTGGATTGACATATAAATCAGTTGTGAAATACTTGCCAATTAAGCCAGCAGCAGAGGTAAAACCTAATATCTCAGCACCACGTTGATTAGCATCGATAATCAATCCATCTTTTTGGCAGGTACGAAAAATCCCCACTTGGGAATTTTCAAAGATGTTGCGGTATTTCATTTCACTACGACGCAAGGCTTCTTCTGCTTGCTTGCGTTCTGTGATGTCGCGTCCCACACCGGCGATCGCAACACCGCTAGGAGTGTTAATTGTGGAAGTGTTAAAGTTGAACCATCGCCAGTTACCATCTTGGTGTCGCAATCGCACTTCAATATTAGTCAGCTTTTCACCAGTTATCGCCCTTTGTAAGGCACTGGCGCTAATTGCTAAGTCTTCCGGTTTGGTAAACTCCGCTACAGAATGACCTTCGATTTCCTCTAGGCTGTAGCCCATGATTGCAGTCACATTCGGCGAGTGATAAGTAAAAATTCCCTCTGGCGAGAGGACAAATATTAGATCGTTGGCATTTTCAACAATGCTACGGAATTTTAACTCGCTTTCCTGGAGAGCTGCTTCGGCGCGTTTGCGTTCTGTGGCATCTGTGCCGACTGAAAGAATTTCGATTAAGTTTCCTTGGGCATCTAAAATGGGTTTATTCGCCCAGACGATCCAGACGCGATCGCCATTTTTGCATAAGTTCTCGTTTTCGTTAAATAGATAGTTTTCTGGATGCTCACAAATATCAACCATTAATCTCTGCAAATCGCGCCCAGAAGTTTCCGTTTCTGGAACAATTGTACCAATAACATTGCTTCCTGTAATTTCATCTATATCGAAACCAAAAAGCCTTTGACCGTAGTCATTTAAAAATATAATGTCACCATTGCCATCCCAACGCAGAATGATACAGTTTGCTGTTTGCACCAAATCGCGGTACTGTGCTTCGCTTTGGCGTAAAGCCTCCTCGGTGCGTTTGCGAGCTGTGATATCCCGCACTATTGCTAAAATATGTCGCTTGCCATTGTAAATGCAAGTCGTTCCTTTGACTTCCACATCTATTAAACTGCCATCTTTGCAGACATCGACAGCTTGTCCATAAAATTGCTCGCCAGCTCGTGTTTTCTCAACAAACTCTAGAAAAACAGAATGTGAGTCTGGGTGAATATAAGCAGATGGATGTAAAGTGAGAAATTCTTCATAAGAGTAACCGTGCATCTGACAAGCAGCCGGATTAACTTCGGCGACTTTTTCAGTCTCTATTTCAGTAATAAATAGTCCATCATTAATTGCTTCAAAAATACTGCGGTATTGTAATTCACTTTGTCGCAGTGCTGCTTCTGCCCTTTGGCGCTGGGTGATGTCGCGGAAACTCCACACTCTACCAATAATTTGTTCGCCGATGCGCTGAGGACAAGAGTAGCGCTCAAATACTCTGCCATCTTCTAGTTCTAACCAGTCGTAACTAACTAATTCTGGTTGTGAATATAATTCTCGGACTCGTTGCAAAAACCCATCAGGATCTTTTAGTTGGTTTGCCAGATACGCTAGTCGCTGAGGATGATCTGGTTCCGTCAAAAGTTCTGGTGGAATTGACCACATTTCTAAGAACTTTTGATTATAACTAGCGATCTTACTTGAGCTATCGACTACTAATATACCATCTTGAATCGATTCAAAGATAGCGCTTAACAAAGATAGAGAGTTTTCTAAAGCTACTTGGGTTTGTTTGCGTTCGCTCAGATCCCGCCCTAAAACCACCAAGGCTTTGCGTCTACCATCTTGGTGAAATAGGGGAGCTTTAATCATATCTAAACTGCTCACTGTCCCATCAGGGCGAGGAACAGCTTCTTCTACTCGATGCACACATCCCAATTGCCAAGCTCGTTCATCTGTTTTATTGCAGTTGAGCAAAGCATCGCGATAAAAATTGCTAAATTCTGCCAGTTCTGAGTCTGTTTTGCCTTGATAATCAACGCCTTGTAGCTCTAAAAATTCTAGGTTAGCCTGGTTTGACAGCAGCCATTTGCCCTCGCCGTCTTTTAAACAGATAATATCGGGTGTAGCGTTAATTAATGTCTGCAATCGTTCTTCAATCTCTTGCAAGGATTCTTGAGTTCGTTGAGTCAGCGTGATATCCCGAATCACCAGTATGGCACAGCGATCGCTAGTCAATCCGGTACAGCTACCGGAAATTTGTAATGTTATTGGCTCATCTTGCTGCAACTGATAATTTGTTGTTTCATACTCCCCATTGAGTATCTGCACATCAGGATAGCAGGATAAAGCAACTGATTGTCCTAATTGTGTGAGGGGTAGCAAGTCAGTTAACTTCGCACCGCAGACAGTAGCGTGAGGTTGATTTACTAAAGACTCAAAGCGAGAATTGCACCATTGAATGAGTCGGTCTTCTCCTACCCAGACTACAGCATCAGCGATCGCACCCAGTGTTACTTCCATCTTCTTCACAGTGGCTTGCAATTGCTTTACCTGCTCTAGCTGTTGTGTACTCATTAACGACTCCTGTTAAATATATTCCTAATGACGCTCCTGCGTCGCTAACGTAATTCGTAATTATTATGAATTAGGTACTGTACAAACTAACAATCATGTGCTATAGATGATACTAATAAATCTGTATAGTGATTGTATCGTTAGTCCCTGACTGAAATATTCGACTACAGCAAAACTACATATTCTCTTCATTTTACAAAAATGCGAACGCCGAAATAACAAATGCGACCGCCAAATCAACAAATGCGAACGCCAAATCAACAAATGAGTTCGCCAAATTAACAAATGTAGTGGCTGAAATAGCAAATGCGCTTGCAAAATAAATAAAACCCTTGCAGTATGGTAATTACAAATTACGCCCAGCGGCTACTTGGTATAAAGATTGTATCGTTAGCCCATCATTGGGGTATTCGGCTACAGTGAAATTACATATTACCTGAAAGCGATCGCCATCGAAGGCTGTGAATATTTGCTGGCGGAGAGTAGTTAAAATCTCACTAAGGCGATGGTTTACTCCTGTTTTTGTTAACCCAGAAACTCCCACGACAAATTCACCATTACCCCAATAACCTACTACTTCACCACTGCAAAATACCGATTGGAATAAACGACTCCATCTTTGCAATACCTGGTTTCCAACCTGATGACCATACTTAATATTAATTTGACGCAAATCAGTCACGCTTAAGATCGCCAAGCAAACAGATTGCTGATTTTTCTCGGCTTGAGCAATTAGGTGTTGCAAGTCGCGGTTAGACTGAAACTGATTTGCTAGTCCAGTTAAGGGATCTTTAGTAGAAAGCGACTGGAGTAAACGACTACGTTCTAAGCGATGGGTAATACGTGCCAACAGTTCTGCCCCGACAACAGGTTTAACCACATAATCATCTGCCCCAACAGCAAACACTTGTTGCACAGTTTCCATCTCTCGATGAGCAGTCAGAAACACAATCGGTAATTCCTGCCATTGGGGATCGGTACGAACTGCTCGGCAAAGTTCGATACCATTGATGTGAGGCATTTCCACATCCAAAATCAACAAATCCGGTTTAGTAGATTGCAATACTTCCCAGAAGCGTAGCGGATTCTCCAATCCTGTCATCCGCATACCCCACGGCTCTAACATTGGGCGCAGTGCTGCTAAAATCAGCGGGTCGTCATCTACTGCCAGTATATTTACTCGTAAAGAACGAGTACGCTGTAATATTTGGGACGAAACATCCCAAACTTGAGCAGCTGTCACAGGCTTGACCAAAAAACCCCGCGCCCCGTACTGAGCAAAAGTTACGCGTTCTACTAATTCATCAGTTGCAGCCAGTACCAGAACGGGTACGGGTGGAGTACGCGTTGCTAAATCCGAAAGTAGTGCCAAACTTTCTTTACGCCAGCCGATATCATCTATATTTAGCACTACTAAATCTGGTGATGTGGTTTGGAGAAAGTTTTTTGCATCCTCTAAGTTGCTGATTTGCTGCCAGCATATTCCCATGCACTCAACCAGTTGTTGCAACTGAGAACCTAGTTGCAGATTGGGGTCAATTAAGATCAATCGGGTATTAATTTCGGGTGCGATCGCAGTAGAACTTTGGTTATCTACCTTTTCCCCCATCAGGTTGATTAAATTACCCAAATCTTCAATCAGCGTCAGCAATTGCCGCTTTTCACTTACTGACAAATCACCATCTTTCCCTAAAATCTGTTCAATTTCCCGCGCTAGCAGAGTGCCATTGTCTTGCTCAAACATTCCCAAGACACCAGCTAGTTTGTGCGCCTCTCGTTCTCCCGATTTACGTAACTCCCCAGTCAGTGTTTTACCAGATAGTGCTGCCGCCAATTCTTGCAATACCGTCAACCGCTGTACCATCAACCCCTGATATTGCTTCCACAAGCCACCCATCGCTTGCTGAAACTGCTGTTCAACATCACGATTAGGAATTCGAGATTTTTCTTCCTCCCCCTGCTCCCCTGCCCCTTGGCCACTGAGCGTAGCCGTTCGCGTAGCGTCTCGTAGAGAAGTGCTACCCCTCTGCCCCTCTGCCCTCCTGCTCCCCTGCCCCTCTGCCACTCTTCCAGGATTCAGCCGATATCCCAAACCATAAACATTTTCAATCCAGTCTACTGCTCCGGCTGCTTTCAACTTTTGTCGTAAGTATTTGATGTGAGATTTTACAGTCTCCTCTTGGGGTGGATCGTCAAAAGTCCACAAATGCTCAATGATATCTCCCCGACTAAAAACACGCGATGGATTCCGTAAAAATAACTCCAGCAAACTATATTCTTTGGCTGTTAATTCCAGTAGTTTGTTGTTATATGTGACTTCGCAACTACTGGGATCTAGTCGTAATGAGCCTACTTCCAGTATAGGAGTACAGGGGCGATCGCCTCGACGGATCAGCGCTCGTATCCGTGCTTGCAGTTCTTCTAAATCTAAAGGTTTGATCAGATAATCGTCTGCACCTGCATCAAGTCCCTGAATCCGCTCTCTATTACCATCTTTCGCCGTCATCAGCAAAATCGGAGTGAAGCAACCACCAGAACGCAATCGCTGACACAATGTAATACCGTCCAGTTTCGGTAATCCGACATCTATTAATAGCAAATCGTAGTTCGTACTTTGCGTGTATTCCCAACCCATTTGTCCGTCTTGTACGACATCAACAACATAATGTTGCTTAGTCAGAGACTTCAACAAGACACTTGCTAAAATTTCTTCATCTTCGATTAGCAAGATTCTCATACACCCGTCCAAAATATAATTTGCTACTTCACCCAAAAAAAATAGTACAGTAGGTGGCTATTTTTCTACAAGCAGAAAATAAAAGATTTTAGCAAGTCTTCTTATTTCGGTTACATTGAAATTCACTTTATACTTAACTCCTAACTTCTGGCTCTAAAACATGGTTCCTTCCAAACGAGTTTATTTATTATTGGTTTTGGGTATAGCGATGTCTACGACGGGCTACGCCTACGCCCCGATTCTATCCTTATTTATCAGCATTAAAGCAACCATTACCATCACTGTACTATTTGATGCCATTATTCTCGGACTGATGGTTGCAGATGGTTTGCGGGTGCGGCGTTCTCGCGTGCAAATTACCCGCGAATTACCGTCACGATTATCTATTGGGCGAGATAATCCCGTAGTGCTAAAGGTGACATCTCCCAATACCGACGCTCAAATTGAAATCCGCGACTATTACCCAACAGGATTTGGTGTGTCTGCACCTGCACTCAGCGCCATTATTCCCAGTAACAGCACTGAGGAATTGACGTATACCGTCCACCCAACACAAAGGGGAGAGTTTCCTTGGGGGAATATTCAAGTTCGACAACTGGGGCTTTGGGGATTAGCTTGGGATGATTGGCAAATTCCTCAAAGTCTGCCAGTGAAAGTTTATCCTGATTTAGTAGGATTGCGATCGCTCACAATTCGTCTGACACTGCAATCATCTGGCTCTATGCGCCAATCTCGCAAAACTGGTATTGGTACAGAGTTTGCCGAACTGCGGAACTATCGCACTGGTGACGATTTGCGGTTTATTGATTGGAAAGCTACTGCCCGTCGGGTTGGCGCTTATGGTAATGCCATGCCACTGGTGAGGGTTTTGGAACCAGAACAGGAACAAACGTTACTGATTTTACTCGATCGCGGACGGCTAATGACGGCAAAAGTGCAGAGTTTGCAGCGATTTGACTGGGGATTGAATGCAACTTTATCCTTAGCTTTGGCAGGTTTACATCGAGGCGATCGCGTCGGCGTTGGTGTATTTGACCGCCAAATGCATACGTGGATTCCCCCAGAACGCGGTCAACATCATTTGAATCAGCTAATCGATCGCTTAACTCCAATTCAACCAGTATTATTTGAATCGGATTATTTGGGGGCGGTGACAAATGTTTTGCAGCGACAAACTCGGAGGGCGCTGGTAGTAGTGATTACCGATTTAGTTGATGTCACTGCCTCTACAGAACTCCTAGCTGCACTCTCCAAACTAGCACCCCGCTACCTTCCATCTTGCGTAACTTTGCGAGATCCACAAGTCGATCGTCTAGCACACACTTTTACAGATGATGTCGCAAGTGCCTATACCCGTGCAGTAGCACTAGATTTATTAATGCAACGACAAGTAGCTTTTGCCCAACTGAAACAAAAAGGTGTATTGGTGCTAGATGCACCAGCAAATCAAATTGCCGATCAGTTGGTTGAGCGATATCTGCAACTCAAAGCGCGAAATCAACTTTAGTAACTATCCAGATATAAAGGACTTCCGAAAAATAAATTAGACATCTCCAGAAATTAAATATGCGTTATCCATAACCCTTGTAGAGACGTGGCTGTGCTATGTCTCTACATTCTTTTTCGGAGATATCTCTGGTTAAAGATTTATCATTAATATCATGTCCGCCTGATTAGTTATGATTCGGTGCATCTGTGCAAGAAGCTGAAAACTCTTTTTCCCCCTGCCCCTCCCCGCCGGTCTATGGTGTACACACAAGTTGAATTACCCCCCTTAATCCCCCCGATGTATTAGGGGGAAACAGGAAATTTAGTCCCCTCCCCTTTATAAGGGGAGGGTTAGGGTGGGGTAAAACCTTGGTTAATCAGCTATTTCAGACTTGTGTGTACACCGTAGCCCCGCCGGCGGGGTGGGGTTCTTGGGGTTTAGTAAGTAATCAAGCAGACATGATATAACTCCCCCTTAGCAAGGAGAATAACCGGATATTTTCCCCAAGGCATTATAGGGATTAAAAGAGGTAAATCCAGGGTTTGGGCTTCATGACCAAGTATTCTAAATTCTGGTGTATATATTACTCCTGACTTTTTACAAAATGTGGACAAGGGGAATGGTTCGCGAATATTATTCGCGAACCCACTACTCATCTTTGTTGTATTTAGAAGTTTCTTGGATTAAATCTTTCAAACCTTGATTTAGAGTTTCAATTGAACGATCTAATGCTTCAATTTTGGCTCTGAGAAAAATTTGTTCTACAGCTTCTAAGTACGCTTGACTACCTGCTTTGCCTAAGTGCTTATAACGAGAAGTCTTACCATCAATCTTTGTTGGAAATATTGCCGCACTAGCCTGTAATTTATAATACCAATAGACTGACTTCCTCCCTTTAGCGAGATAGCGAACAATCCAACAGGAAGATGCAGCTACCTCCCCCGAAGCACTTATTGCTTGGATTTCTTTCTCCAGATGCTCTTTAGCTTGAACTACGCAATGTATGCGTGCATATAAATCTTCTTGGGATGACGGTTTTGAATTATTGGGCATAAAACAAAAAATATACGGTTCGCGAATAACTTATACGAACCATTCGTGGCTCTACAAAGCTTTTAAACAATTAAAATTAAACCATTAATTTCAAAATGTAATAAGCAGTACAACAAAATGTAATAAAGAGTACAAGAAAATGTAATAAAGAATACAACAAGCAAGTTTGGCACAAAGTTTCCAACTCTAACTAACTCTTCACCAATCTTGTATCCCAATCACACTATTTTTTATATATTCTAAGTATTCTCCTAGCCCAACTATTGCGCGTATTGTCCAATCAATAGTTAATTCCACATTATTTTCCGCTTTGGAGATGTACTAGCAAGCAGCAGATACATCTGTAATTTAGTTAACATCTATGATGTAATGATTTATAGTTTAGTTCAGTACAAATAAGTCATTCTTAATAATTTTGTCGATATAAATAAGTCATTCTTAATAGTTGCGTGGTAATCAGAGTCAAAAACCTATTATCAAATACATCTCTCATCCACCAAGCGATCGCTTTCTGCTTTACAGCCTAATTTTAGAACTTTGCAATATTCTTCTATCTGCTAACGATACGTATACTAACTAATAATCAAGGTAAGTATTTTGGTGTGTTATAACAGACTCGCTTGTTAATACCTGAAATCGAAAAATCATTTTATATGTTTATGGTTCGCGAATGATATTCGCGAACCACTTCTATTCTCAACATCGCGTAAAAGCCGCTAAATATTCTCCGCAGAAATGGTAATAGTTCCATAGCAATTTCTCAACTATGAATCATCTTGCTATTCTTGTCCTTATGGGCTGAAATGTATGTGTGACTGGGGTTAGACGGATATCAAAGTACTTAAAATCAGTTACAGTAAAACGCTTTTCAAACAACCTGTAAATACAAAGGGAGGTAAATAGCTTGACAGTGCAAGGGTTTGTCTGATGTAAGCAAAAAAATTATGTAAAACTACTATTTATTAATTTCTAATAGTGCTATTCTTTTTTGTGGCACGAAAAAGCAATCAAGAGATTGTACTCAGACAATAATCCTAAATAGGAAGTTAATCAAAGGTAAACAGGAAGTTAACAAGGGAGAAGTATGCTTAAAATTCGTGATTTAGACTGCCAGCAGAGTTATTTAGAATCTCTAAATGATGAGAAAGCCGAAAACTTAGTTGTGGGCGCTGGTACTACGGCTTTCATACTGACAACTGGAACGGCGGCTGTTTACGACGACACAGGAGCTAGTATAGACGCTAGTACTATTAGTACTGCTGCAATAACAGTAGACCCTTCCGGTAAAAAAATACTAACGGGTGGAACTTTAATTCAAGTAACAGTAAAACCATTCAAGAAAAACTAACACTACGTTAGCCTCAAAGACTTTTTTTCAAGTTTCGCAATAGAATATAACGGAAGTACTCTGACCGTTAGAGTATGTTTGCAAATTCAAACATACTCTAAACTCGACTTGATCCAAAATTAAAAACTCTGTTTTCTTTATCCGGCAATAACCCTGGCTTTTTGGCAAATACTTTTTCAACTTCACAGATTCTTGATGGAGTTAAAAAAGTAAAATGATTGTTACACAAAGCTTTTAGGGATAGTGTTCACTTTGCTAAAAAATGGATAAAGTCGAGCTAACTCTAGAGTCAAATAAAATAACAATTCGCTTGTTTGACATTTTGGCTTTAAGTGTTTGCTTTTGCTTTAAACATTTTTAGTTAGAGAAGAATTCAGAAGTCATAATCAATTCATTTGGGGATTCAGATCCGCAACTAATTGTTCGCATAGTGTTCCGTAGGGAAGACTACTAAATCTACGATTTGGTGGGGGTCTTAAACCCGCTTATATCAGACGTTAGCAGACTCGCTCTAAAGGTACTCTTGCAGAAAAGCAAGCTACGCGTAGCGTCTCTAAGAGTTGCTATGCCGCAGGCTTTACGCTGCGCTATCCGCTTTTTCGGTCAGAATACAAGAAGGGTATTCTGACTCCTGTCTCCTGAATTTTGTTTCGATAAATCATGGTGTGAAAAGTGCTGGTGTTCAAGATAATTCCTTTAAAAGTGAATTATCAACCCAGTTATAATTTACATATTAATTATTCTGATAATTAAAAACTAAAACAACAATTTAGGTGGCGTTATACTCCATCTAAATTGTTGTTTTTTAGCAAATATATCAAAAATAAATTTACAAAATTTAAGGAAAAAAGTGTTGCAAAACTATCTGAATTGTTGAATATTTATTGTGTTGAACTAAAGCAGTTCAAATTTCAATTAATCTCTTTTGAATAGATAGAATCTATGGCTACGATAAAAATATCTGAATTGCAGCCAGAAAGCCAATTCGAGAAACTTTCTGATGCTGATTTACGGTTAATTAATGGAGGAGGCAATGATTTCCAAGTGACTACAGGTGGAACTTCTCTTGCCACAGGTATAAATGTTGGATCGGGAAGTATTACGAACGATACTCGAGCAATTGGTACCATTCAAGCAGGGGTTGGATCGCCATCTTTCACTATTACTTTTAATGCTGATGCTTTCTCACGGTCTTTCCCTTCTTAAGAGTTGTCAGGGAAAATTTTAGAAGCATAGTAAATCAGATACGTCAACGTACTACCAAGAAAACTCAAAGAGGAAATTATGGCTAATATCAAAATCGCTGAATTACAATCTAGCTTGCTTGAAGAAGTATCAGTTATAGATTTGGACGCTGTTCATGGGGGTGCAACTGGTATTCAAGCTGTTGGAGGAAGCTCAGGAGGTGCCTTAGGTATTGCTATTGGTGGATCAACGATTAGCAATTCAAGCAGTTTTACTTTCGCTAATGGTCAACTAGGAAATGCCTTCGTAACGTTTGGATCAGTAGCCCAAGGTGTTACTTTACCCACCTAGACAACTTAATGCTTTAGACATTACCTAAAGTTTTTTCAAGTTTTGTAATAGAATTTAACGGAAGTACTCTGACCGTTAGAGTTATGTTTGCAAATTCAAACATACACAGCACAAATTTCAATTAATCTCTTTTGAATAGGTAGAATCTATGGCTACGATAAAAATATCTGAATTGCAGCCAGAAAGCCAATTCGAGAAACTTTCTGATGCTGATTTACGGTTAATTAATGGAAGAGGCAGTGATTTCCAAGTGACTACAGGTGGAACTTCTCTTGCCACAGGTATAAATGTTGGATCGGGAAGGATTACGAACGATACTCAAGCAATTGGTACCATTCAAGCAGGGGTTGGATCGCCATCTTTCACTATTACTTTTAATGCTGATGCTTTCTCACGGTCTTTCCCTTCTTAAGAGTTGTCAGGGAAAATTTTAGAAGCATAGTAAATCAGATACGTCAACGTACTACCAAGAAAACTCAAAGAGGAAATTATGGCTAATATCAAAATCGCTGAATTACAATCTAGCTTGCTTGAAGAAGTATCAGCTACAGATTTGGACGCTGTTCATGGGGGTGCAGCTGGTGTTCAAATTACTGCAGCAACCTCACAAGTATTCATAGGTTTTACTAATGGTGGAAGATCGCTTGCCAATGGAACCAGTCAAAGTGTCCTTCAAGGTACGGTAAACAATTTCCGCTTAGATGTTGGATCAGCCACCTTTGGTGTGACTTCACCCACTTAGACAAATTAATGCTTTAGGCATTACCTAAAGCTGTATATTTAGGGCTGGAGTTAAAGTTTAACTCTAGCCTTTCATTTTTTCACGTCGTGCTTATAATGTCGCTAATGGCGCGATGCAAATGCATATTCATTTCAGTTAAGGCTTTAAAATTTTATTTAGATGTGTTTGCCTTAGCCTGACTCATATCTTGTATTATTTCACCCTGACTAGAAAAATTGCGTTTTTAGACTAAAAAACTCAGAAGTTAAGGTTAAATCAATGGTATTTAATCTATTTTTTCATGCTAATTTAAACATTTGAATAAATTTTTTACAGAGTTATTTAAAAATTAAAAATTAAAAATTAAAACTAATTATTTCTTTACAATATTTTAAATAGAGTGATGATAAAGTATAAAACATTGCTTTTCCAAGAAGGCAATCATTAGCTCATACCTAATTTCTTAAAAGCTTCAGTTGATTAGCTGAACCTAATAAGAATATATAAAAGTTAACTGTGTAATCTAAGAGGATGTTTGAAAAGTCAGGATTGATGGATCGCATATTTTTTACCCCACCCTAACCCTCCCCTTATAAAGGGGAAAGAACCAGATTTTTCTTGTTTCCCCCCTTATAAAGGGGGGATTAAGGGGGGTAATAATGTAATTAAAATTACAGCCAACTATTTTTCAAACATCCTCTAAGTTTTCGTTCTCTAAAAATACTAGGAATTAAATTATGGGGGCTATCTTATATCCACTCTATACGGTAGCTAATTTGGTCTTAGCTACATGGAGCATAAGTTTATGGCAACACTCACACCATGCCAACATATTGTTGCTGCTATTAGTGGTAGCTGGAATGACCTATGACAATCTCATTATTTCGCTAGGTCGCTTGATTAATGAAGGTAGTTTCTTAAAATTCCTTAATCGTCTGCGCTTCTTATTACATGATTTATTGATTCCATTGTTGGTGGTAGTAGCCATAAAACTAGCTAGTGCTGCTGGTGTATTCTGGGCAAGTAAACCCATTTTGTTCTCTGGTTGCTGGACGATTACATTTGGTTTGATTGGATTGGGATTGTTTACTAATCTTAAGCACTTGGAACTAGCACCAATAAATGTTGCTGGCAGTCTGCGATATAAACCGAAAAACACTCAAGCGCCAATTTCGACAATTTTAATCGCTTTATTAGTTGGTGTGGCAGGATTCTACATTTGGCGTGAAATCCAATGGCCTTGGATGTTTGTGGGAACAGTGGTAATGTTGTTTGGCAATGCTTTACCTACAAAGTTTTTTGGTTCTCTAGTTGGTTCGGCAGTTGATTTTCTATTTATCTTAGCTCTGGTGACAACACATATCGTGTTGTCTTAGTTAGGGATAATTTCGCGCCTCTATGGGGTATAAACTTTAGTTTAAGCCTTGCGGCAAGATGGGAATCCAATCCATAAACTAGTAATCAAGGGTAATAGCATGGCTCAGACTGTCTCTAAATACACAGAAAGTCTTCCTGCTCCGCTAGAACCAGCAAAGCAGCATCGCACCAAAGCGGTTCCTTTGATGTTGGCAATGGTGACGATCGCAGGTATTGGTTATCTATTTTGGAGCTTACAGCCGCAACCGAGAGCAGACATACTCAAGGTAAGTGGACGCATTGAAGGTTATGAGACTGAAATTGGTGTCAAGCATTCGGGGCGAATTGAGTCGATTGCAGTACGCGAAGGGGCAGCGGTTAAAAAGGGTCAGAAGTTAATTAAATTAGATAACAGCAACAACCAACTGCTGCAAGGACAACTGCAATCTGCAAACGCACAGATTGCGTCTGCTGAATCTGACGAACAACAGGCTCGTTCAGATGTAGAGCGAGTACAGGGTGAGATAGAAGAAGTCAACAGCCAAATCCTTGAAGCACAACTTAATTTACAGCAGTCGCAAGGTGATACGCTAGGTCAAGTTAATCAAGCACGAGCTAACACTGCGGCAGCTAAGGCGCAAGTGGTACAAGCGCAAGCAGTACTCAAACAGGCAGCAGCAGAAGTTAAGCTAGCTAAAATAAATCGCGATCGCTATGTTAAATTGCTCAATGATGGAGCAGTTACCCAACAGCAATTTGACCAAACTCAAACTACCTTCGACACTGCGATCGCAACTTTACAGGCACGACAGGCAGCAGTAAATGCGGCTTCTGAGCAGTTAAGCGCTACCCAAGCGGCGCTCACCCAAGCCCAATCAACCGGTTTCAACCCCGGTATTAGGAACGCCCAGTTAGAAGCCCTAAGGAGAAAGCGCGCTCAAACATCCGCTCAAATGAAATCTGCTTGGGCGCAAGTGAAATCTGCTCAGGCAAAGGTGAAAGTTGCGTTGGCATTAAAACAACAACTCCTTACCCAAATTCAAGATTCCAATAAAGACCTAAATGTTCTCAGTCCTCTAGACGGTGTTGTAACTGCCCGCAGTGTCGAACCAGGTGCAGTGGTGGATAGTCAAACGAACATTCTGAGAGTAATTGACCCCTATACAATTTATTTGAGGGGTTTTATCCCGGAAGGGGATATTGGCAAAGTGCGCCAAGGACAGGTAGCGAAAATCTTATTAGATTCTGCGCCTAACAAACCCCTCAAAGGTAAAATAATTGCCATCGATCCCCAAGCCTCCTTTACACCTGAGAATATCTATTTTCAGAAGGATCGGGTCAGGCAAGTTGTCGGTATTCGCATAAATGTTGAAAACCCTGCCAGCTGCTTTAACCCCAAACAACCCTACACTGGTGCAGATTTACCCTGTGCCAAGATTGGGATGCCAGCTGATGCAGAGATTCTATTGAAGGGTGAATAATGGATCGCAAAATCACAAGTGGCGCTCAAATTTTATCCCAAACCCCAAGTCTTGCAACCCAAAGCATTTACATTCGAGGCTTGCACAAGCACTATGGTCGTTTAGCCGCAGTGCGGGGGATTGATTTGACAGTGCAGCAGGGTGAGATGTTTGGGCTGATTGGCCCTGATGGTGCAGGGAAAACCACAACCTTTCATATTCTTGGTGGCGTGATGGAACCCACCGCCGGAGAAGTGCAGATATTTGGTCAGCTTGCACGGGATGCTCGCTCAATAACGGGGTATTTGACGCAGCAGTTTTCTCTGTATTTGGATCTCAACATTAATGAAAATTTACGTTATGCAGCTGGCTTGCGACAAGTGCCAAATGATTTATTTTGGATGCGTCGCGATCGCTTGCTACGCTTGATGAACTTAGAGCAGTTTGCAAAGAGGCAGGCTGGACAACTCTCAGGCGGTATGAAACAAAAATTAGCACTTTGCTGTGTTTTGATTTCACAGCCCCAAGTCTTGTTACTGGATGAACCTACCACAGGTGTTGACCCGGTTTCACGGCGAGAGTTCTGGGATGTGCTAGCGCAACTATCAGCAGAAGGTATGACTATTGTCGTTGCTACACCTTACTTGGATGAAGCAGAACGCTGCCATCGTGTAGCTTTGATGTATGAAGGTCAAATTCAAAAAATTGGTACTCCTGCTTCTTTACGCTCCAGTTTAGGCTTACATCGCCTAGAAGTTCATACCTCAAATCTGCAATTAAGCGAGCAAGTATTATTACAGACAGCACAAGCAAACATTGTAGATGTGCAAACATTTGGCGATCGCCTTGATGTTCTTGTCAAAGATATAACTTTAGGTCGCAGACAGGTGCACGATCTGCTACAACAGCAACAATTATCAGACTTTAGTATTGAGTCTAATAGCCCCACATTAGAAAACGTCTTCGTTACCCATTTACGGCAACAGGGGGTAGCAACGCAATTTTTTCCATTTCCGAGAGCTAAGGCAACAAACCAGCAATGGAAATTGGAGAATTACAAGTTAACCGTAGCAGCAGGCGATAGAGAAATTAACCCTAGTTCCTCATCTATTGCCATATACGCTCACAACCTCAACCGCTTTTTTGGCAATTTTCAAGCAGTCAAAAGCGTCAATCTTGAGGTACGCTATGGTGAAATCTTCGGACTCTTGGGTGCTAATGGATCTGGGAAAACCACCACAATTAAAATGTTGTGTGGATTGCTTAAAGCCAGTGGTGGTGTCATTTCTCTTGGGGGCGAAACAAGTAACCTCCGTAGTACCCAATTGCGGCGGCGTATTGGCTACATGAGTCAGAAATTCACCCTTTACGATGACTTAACAATTTTGGAAAATCTGGAGTTTTATTGCGGTGTTTATGGTGTACCCCGCAAGCTACGCCAGGAGAAAATTGATTGGGTGATTGCCATCTGTGGGTTAGAAGGACAGGAAAAGATGCTTACCGGACAGCTACCAGGTGGTTGGAAGCAGCGAGTTGCTTTTGGTGCTTCGGTAATGCACGAACCAGATATTTTATTCCTTGATGAGCCAACATCAGGGGTCGATCCGCTTGCACGCCGTCAGTTTTGGAAGTTGATTAATGACTTTGCTCGCAATGGCACAGCTATTTTAGTAACCACGCACTACCTTGAAGAAGCTGAACAGTGTAACCGCATGAGTTTTATGGTTGCGGGAGAAACCGTCATCTCTGGTTCTTCCAGTTCGATTAAAGCCAGTCAACCAGGAAAACTTATGGAGGTTATCGTCAACCAAAACCAAGCTGCTGCCGATCTACTCAAACAACACCTCGATCCTTGGCGTGTCTCCATCTTTGCCGATAGTTTACATATTGTCCTTGACGACCCCGATCGAGAACTTCCTCAACTACTAAAACTTATAGAATCTGCTAAAATCACCATTTCCCGCGTCCGCCCCATTTCTTTTTCCCTAGAAGACGCTTTCATCGGTATAGTACAACGATCGCAAAACTAGAATGTTTTTATTTTTATGAAACGGATTTTCGCTCAGTTTACCAAAGAACTAGTACAGTTTCAGCGCGATCGCCTGACATTAGCGTTGGCATTTATACTGCCATTTGTAACGTTACTCATTTTTGGGTTTGCAATCCGATTAGAAAGTAAAAATATTCCCTTAATCGTGCAAGATTTTAATCGCACAAACATTAGCAATAGTTATATTGAGCGACTATACGCCACCAATCAGTTTATGCCCACCCAATGGTCGGGAAACGACCCAGTGCGTGATGCGATCGACCGTGGCATTGCGAAGGCAGCAGTCATTATCCCTCCTCAATTTAGTCGAGATGTGCAAGCTGGTAGAAATACTACAGTGCAAGTGCTGATTGATGCTACTGATGCCAATAATGCTCGTGTCATAAAAAACAGCATTCAAAGAGTGACAACTTTTTTTATGCAGGAGCAAGGACTGATAACATTTAATAACAGCGTCACACCTCAAATTCGTTTATGGTTTAACCCCGGTAGATTAGAGTCTTTGTATATTGTACCGGGAGTCTACGCCGTCGTTTTATGGATTTTTCCGTCTTTACTGACAGCAATCTCAATGGTGAGAGAAAAGGAAAAAGGCACTATCTTACAACTTTACGCTTCTAGTATTAGTGCAACCGAACTGTTACTTGGTAAAGGACTGGCTTACCTGCTGATAGCTATCCTTCAAGCATTCATAGTCATGGGTCTAGGTTCGCTAATTTTCCAGGTTAGCTTAGTAGGCAATTCTATCACCTTGTTAATAGGAACTCTGCTTTTTCTCACAGACAGTGTTTTGTTTGGTTTGCTATTTGGGGTACGAAGCAGTAACCAGAATGCTGCTGTACAAAGTGTCTCTGTGATCGGTTTTGTTACCTCTCTATTACTGTCTGGTTTTATTTATCCTATTAGCAACATTCCCTTTCCCCTCTCACTTATGCCTAATATAGTTCCCGCCCGCTATTTTATAGATATCACTCGTGATGCATTTGTCAGGGGTACTGGATGGGCAGGAGTTTGGTTTGATCTACTCGTACTGATTGTTTTTGGAGTGGTGTTTTTTGATATAACCCGTCGTGCTTTAGGTAGGATGCAATTACCTTATTAAATTATATTATTCTTAGCTGTAACAGCTACTAAACAATATGTTTTTTTCACGACTATTTAATAGTTCATTTTGGGCATTACTTCGCAAAGAAATCAATCAAATTTTGCGAGATAAGCAGTTAATTATCCTGTTGATTATACCACCAACGATGCAATTATTACTTTATGGATTTGCACTTAATCCCGATGTACATAATTTGAAATTGGGTGTTATTGATTATGCGAATGTAAGTGCTAGTCGGGAACTGGTTCAGGCAATGACCTCTAATAGCATTTTTACCATCGAATCTGTACCAACAACTGAAAAAGATTTGAGCCGTCAAGTAGAAGAAGGCAAACTCAATCTAGGAGTGATTATTCCACCAGAATTCCCTAGAAAGCTGGCAACAAAAGAAGCTGAGATTCAAGTATTTATTGATGGAGTGGATGCAAACGCCGCAGGCATTGCTAGTGGCTACATGACTCAGATTATTCAAAATTATAATCGTAACTTTGGGCAAACCCAGTTAAATTTTCCGGTATCGCTCCAAGTGGTATTTTTGTATAATCCAGGACTAATAAGTAGCTGGTATTTTGTGCCGGGAGTCATGGGTCTGGTGTTAACGCTTGTTGGAACACTAGTTTCATCAGTCGCTGTTGTGCGAGAGAAAGATAGCGGAACTTTGGAGCAATTACTTATGACACCAGCCGCAAACTGGGAAATTGTGGCAAGCAAAATTTTGCCTTTAGCGTTTTTGCTCATGGGAGATATTCTGCTAGCTTTGACTTTAGGACAATTGGTCTTTGGTTTACCGTTGCGTGGAAATTTTCTACTATTTTTTGGGCTATCAATTATCTATCTGCTGGTTGGGATCAGTATAGGTATTATGTTGGCGATGTTTGCCAGCTCGCAACAACAGGTGGTATTGATGTCATTTTTCGTCAATATGCCGATATTGCAGACTTCTGGGGTGCTTGCCCCTATCGAAGCCATGCCCCCCTTCTTTCAAGTCCTATCTCTACTGAATCCCTTACGTCATTACATTGCCATTGTTCGAGGGATTTTACTTAAAGGGGTTGGTTTAGATGTGTTATGGATGCATATTCTAGCATTGCTTAGTATTGCTGTTGTGTTATTAACTATTAGTCTTAGCAAGTTTCGCAATCAATTAAGTTAGAAGAGACTATTGTAGAGCGATTTATCGCGTCTTTGTGTAATAAATTAGATAGATTTTTCAAACAGCCTCTGAGTTGAGAGCGTTTAAAATTACTGGCGCTGAAACTACACCCTTTGCCTCTAACGCAGCTGCAACCCGTAAAATTAAGGCTTCATTATATGGTGCTGCAATCAATTGCACACCTAAAGGTAATGCATTTTGGCACTGAATTGGTACTGATAAAACGGGTAAACCAATAAAAGATAATGGTTGAGTAAATAGCCCTAAATGAGGACGGACAAGAATTTCTTCGCCATCTAAAATCATAGTTTGTTGAGCAATTAATGGTGCAGAAATTGGTGTAGTTGGGGCAAGAATGACATCGACATTTTGAAAAACTTCCCGAACGCGATCGCGATACCATCTTCTAAACCGTTGTGCTTGGAGATACCAACTACTTGGAATGAACGCCCCAGCCAAAAAGCGATCGCGTGTTGCTGGATCAAAATCTTCAGGACGCAATCGCAACTTATCCAAATGCAGATTTGCACCCTCGCTAGCTGTAATCACAAAGGCTGCTGCACGGGCGCGGTCTGCTTCTGGTATGATTACGTATTCAGTGACTTCTATTGCATCAGCTACTTTTTGCACTGCTGCTAAAGCTGCCGGTTCTGCACCTTTGGTAAAATAATCAGCTGCGATGCCTTCGGCGGACTTCGTCAACGCAATTCTAATATCAGAAATATCTTGTTTGAGTTGTGGTAAACATAATTCAGGTGGACGCTTTGTACAAATGGGATCGCGATCGTCTTCTCCCTGAAGCACATCAAACACCGTAGCGATATCCTGCACCGAACGCGCCAAAGGGCCAATGTGGTCAAAACTGCTAGAAAATAAAGCTACTCCAGCACGTGATAATCTTCCATAAGTTGGCTTGAAACCAAAAACGCCACACAACGCTGCCGGAACGCGAATTGAACCATTAGTATCAGAACCCAGCGTCAGCGGTACTAACCCACCTGCAACCGCCGCCGCCGAACCACCCGATGAACCACCAGCAACTCGCTGTAAATCATGGGGGTTGTGAGTAGCACCGTAATGGGAGTTTTCTGTTACAAACCCATAAGCGTACTCATCCATATTCAAAGCACCAAGCAGAACAGCACCCGCTTGCTTCAACTTCACTACTGCGGTTGCATCTTGAGTAGCTTCTGGGTTTTCTGCATTGATTTTCGATCCTGCTAAAGTCGTAAAACCAGCGATATCGAAGAGATTTTTCACCGCAAAAGGCACACCAGCAAGCACTCCAGGATGATTACCTTGGGCAATTTCCCTGTCAATCAGTGCTGCATCTGTTAAAGCTGTCTCAGCAGTTATAGTGGTAAAACAATTGAAGAGATGATTTCGCGTTGCTATTCGTGCTAACGCAGCTTTCGTAACCTCTACAGCGCTAGTTTTACCTTCGCGTACAGCAGTTGATATGGTTATGGCATCGGCTGAATCAAAATTCATGCTGAAATATTAAGAGATAGCGCGTTTAGCTTTTTGAGTAATAGCAGTCAGCAATAGTTTTTGCTTCACTAAAACATCAAGATAGCTATTCTTGAAGCAATTATGGTTCAAAAACTGGTGCAACTTCAATTTCCTCTGGTAAAGGGAAAGAATTTACCAGATTAGCGATCGCCCTAATTCTCTCAAAATTTGCCACCACACCATCACGATATTCATCTTTGATCTCTAAATCCAACAACAACCCCATCAGATCGACATACTCACCCACATCAAACTCTTTTCTTCTCATCTCTCTTCCTTCGCGGTAGCCTGCGCCAAGCCAAAGCGTCTACGTTATCTTAAACTTATAACTTCTTGCGACAACAGCGATACCCAGGTAGAAATATCCAATTCTGTAGAAAATGCAACGTCCTTATATTAATTAATTTGGTTTTCCATAGTAGATTCCTTTATCGTCAGTGTCAATTAAGACTAGCCCATGCGGATATGATGATTTGACAAGACTGAAGTATGCAGCTCCATCCTTACTGCGGTAGACTTTGCCACCGTTGTAGTATTATCACCGGATTTAGGTGCGTTAGAAAATCTCACATTCCTCCAGCAATTTAATTAAGTATTTTTTGAAAGATGAAAAATACCTCTAAAGTCAGAGATATATTCTGTGCTGTGGTAGAGGGTTTTTTGATTCTACTTCAGTATATTAGTGTACAAATCAATTTTCCTGCTATTTACTCAAATTAGTTTCTTTAGCTAGAGAAATAAACAATTTTAAAAATGATATCTACAGCAAATAAATAGTCTAGAATAACAAAATAAAATATGAATAACAAAAACAAAACAGAGAGTAATAAGAATTTAAACCGGGATAAAAAAGTGGATGAAACTAACATAAATTCACTATCTAATGAACCTCAAAAGTCAGCGAAAACAATTAATGTAGATGGTCATCGTCCAGTCGATCCAAGTAACATTCAGATTAAGGAAACAATTGATATAGATGGTCAACGCCCAATTGCAAAAGATAAAAATCATAGCGATCAAACAATTGATATAGACGGTCAACGCCCGATCGCTAAGAGCAATTTAGAAGAACATGAGATGCTACGTGTAGATGGTCAGCGTCCAATTGACCCTAGTGATTTAGAGGTTGAGGAAATTCTTGACATAGATGGTCAACGTCCAATCGCCAAGAGTAATTTTCAAGTTCAGGATACCCTAGAGATAGATGGTAGCCGCCCAATAGTTTCAAATAACACTGCTGATTCGCAAATACCAACAGATTATGTAGACTAAAATCACAACCTTTCTTCACACTGTAAAGTGGTGAAGATAAAACAAGGAGACTCAGTAATCTACGTTGTTAGCATAGAGCAAGGCTAGAGGTTAAATGTGAGTGTTGAATCGCAAATGTTATAGCATTGCCATAATTATTTATTATTTATGCTTGCTGTAGTGATTTTGGGTCTGACTATAACAATAAATCCAAGCAAAGTAAAAACTAACATCTGCCAAGTCACCAAATTCCAGCCACCAAAATGCCAGCATAATAGACCAATGCTAGTACCTACAGCACCACCGATAAAATAAGTAGTCATGTACACTGTGTTGATGCGACTATTCGATTGAGCATCAAGAGTGTATATCCTTGCCACATTGGTGACTTGAATTGCCTGTACGCCTACATCTAGTAACAATACGGCAAAAGCGATCGCCAGCGCTGAACTAGAAGCAATTTTAGCAATTACTAAACTTACAATCACCAGAGATACAGAAATAGTTAAGGAGCGTTGGGAGTTACCTCGATCGGCTAATTTACCAAAAATTGGTGCCATTAATGCACCTGCGATCGCCACAAAGCCATACATCCCAATTGTGTCAGATTGAAAATTAAAAGGCGCTCCGCTTAAATGGAAAGTCAACGTTGTCCAAAATGAGCAAAAGACACCAAACATTAATCCTCCAATTAAAGATGCTTCTCTCAATAATGAAAAACGTTTTAATTGTTGAAGCGTTGATTTTAATAAATCAAAATAATCACCAGTGTATTCATTATTCACATTAGGTAAATAAATCTTTAGCAAGACAGTAACAATTAAAATCATTACTCCTGAAAATCCATATACATAACGCCAACTCAAACATTCAGCAATATATCCACTAAAAACCCTTGCCCCTAATACACCAATCAATATACCAGTAAAAATACTACCTACAGTTTGACCTGTAGTTACTCTATCTATACTTGCTGCTAAAGGAAGAATAACCTGAGCGGAGACTGTTGTAATTCCAATTGCTACGCTCAATATCCAAACCTGGACGATATTTTGTGAAAACGTCATGGCTATCAACAAACAAAACAAACATAGAAGTAAGGAAATAATTAATGTTTTTTTGTTGATTTTATCGCCCAAGGGGATTAAAAAGAAAAGCCCAAAACCGTAACCAACTTGCGAAAGCACAGAGATGCTACCCGCTTCACTTTCGCTAACTTGAAAAGAAGATGCAATATCTTTGAGAATTGGCTGATTATAATAAACGTTAGCAACACACACCCCAGATGCGATCGCCATAATCAGTACTTGAAATTTAGTTAATCCGTTACCTGAGATTTGTTTTTTCATTCAACCTAATTCACTATAATTTAGTTGCTTGAGGACTTTTCCTTTTAGCTTCATCTGTGTTTATCAGTTATTAGTTTTCCTGGTGCTAAACCGCCAAGTTAGGATGATTGCAGCGCTGGCTAAACCAATAGCCAATCCCCACCAAAGACCAATAGCTCCAGACCCCAACGAGATCCCAAAAGTATAACCAGTGCATAAACCAACACACCAATAAGCAAAAATGCCAATCAACATCGGGATTCGAGTGTCTTTGAGTCCGCGTAATGCTCCTGCGGCAGTAACTTGCACGCCGTCAACTATTTGAAAAATTGCCGCGACTGCTAGCAATTTCACCGCGAGGGCAACCACATCTGCATTGTTCTGATTGTTGATGTCAATATAAAGAGAAATAATCGACTTTGGTACTAGCCAAAATGCAATGGCTACTACACCCATAGATAAAGCTGCAATGGCAATGCCTATATATCCAGCTAAACGAGTGCCAACTAGGTCATTCTGTCCGGCTAACAGTCCAACACGAATTGTTGTCGCTAGAGAAATGCCTAGTGCCATCTGAAATGACATCGAAATTGTTTGTAAAGCAATTTGATGGGCAGCTAGGGCATTTGTTCCCAGTTGTCCGACCAATAAAGTGACAACGGTGAACAGTCCGGCTTCGACCGCAATCAGCCCCCCGATGGGCAATCCAACCTGAAAAATCTCGCCAACGATCCGGCGATGCTCTAGAGGAAAGGCTTCGTCAGACGAAGGTCGAAAAATACCGTAAACTGCAAAGCGAGGCTGATTACATATATAAACTGTCAAACCAACAAACATGCTCCAAAGTGAAAACGTGCTTGCCCAACCGATACCAGCTAAACCCAGCGCCGGGAATCCCAGTTTGCCAAACATCAGCACATAGTTAGCTGTGATGTTGAACAGAGTACCCAAAACCACAGTCACTATCACTAATTGCGGTTGCAACAGAGCAGAAAGAAAACTTTTAAGTACTGCAAAGCCCAAACCAGGAATAAAACCCAGTGCGATCGCCCTTAAAAAAATCTCTGCTAGTGCTACTGTGTTAGCATCCTGTCCTAGTAAAAGTAGTAAAGCACCTCCATTGTAAAGCAGCAATGTAATTGGTATTCCTAGCACCAGAGATATCCCTAGTCCAACTTGGACAATTGTGCCAACTTTTTCTTTATTTCCGGCTCCGTATGCTTGGGCAGCTAACGGACTGACAGCAGAAACGATACCAGCAACAATCAACAGACAAAAAGTAAAGATAGCAGTTCCCAAACCTCCAGATGCAATGGTTTGACTTCCTAACCAACCCATCATTACCGTATCGACAAAACCAGTTGCAGATTGAGCCAGTTGTGCCACTGCCAAAGGTACGGCTAACATGAGACATTTTTTAACTTCAGAAAACATATACAGCTGATAACCCAATGTGAAGAACAAAGGGTTTTTGCAAAATCTAAACCCATGTTCAGGAGATATTCTCCTGGGAACTTGAATCCATCTTAATGGAATCAGAGGATGACCGTCAGAGGTTATACCATTTTGGATTTTAGATTTTAGATTTTGGATTGTGAAACATCCATTGGATAAATGTTTCAGTTTCCCATAGTTTATCCCCGGAAGTAGCCTTCAAGCCGCGATCGCCAATGAAGCTCAAAATCTGCATACCAGCTTTGAGTGTCACAAATAATTTCAATGTTTTGGCAATCATCTTAAAGCTACGTTAAAGTGAGCAGTTGGAGTTAAGAATGGATTTATATGCGCTTACCAATTGCAATTAGTGGTGTTTTAGTGGCATCTTTAGGTTTTAGTGCACCTGTAATATCTCAACCTCCTCCTATACAGGTAGCGAAAACGCCCGCGCCTAGTAGTTTAGCCTTGCAACAATTTAAGATTAATTACCAATTATGGAGACGGCAAAAAATCTCTAAATATCGCTATGAATTCACTAGAAGTTGCAATTGTTTACCTAAAGCCACAGAACCAGTGATTATTAAAGTACGTAATGGAGTCACAATTTCTATTACTTATAAAGCAACTCAAAAGCCAGCTGAGGCAGAATTGTTTAAACAATATAATACAATTCCTAAACTCTTTGATATCATCAGGGATGCGCTGATTCGTAAAGCGGCAAAGTTGACTGTACAATACGATCCAAAACTTGGTTATCCAACTCAAATTAACATTGATTATAATAGCCAGATCGCTGATGATGAAATATTTTTTACAATTAGCAATCTGCAAAAAACTAATTAACTATGGCTAGCGATCGCATTTTTTGCTACAGCAATGCTTAATTATAAAAGTTTAGGATGGCGAATACATTGTTGGGTTGCGCTTTGCTTAACCCAACCTACAATTTTTCTTAACTGAACTGTATTGGATTTTAACGGATGAAAGATAGCTAGCTGAGATTTTGGAGTCAGCATTTGTTGTAATTCGCTTTCACGCATACCAATTTTTTCTTCAAACATCAGTGTATCTTCACATTTAATATATAGCAGTTCTCGTTGACGTGACGCACCCCTACACCTTGCGATCTAACGTTGTACTGCATCTGAATGAGAACTGTTATATGTACTTGCAATTACATTTGCGTTCCTCAAATTTGTGAATTTTGAACTATATAATTACTAAACTTAAGTATTAAATAAAATGATTACCAATAGTTTAGGAAAAGCAAAGACGTGAACCGTTTCAAAAAGCTATCCTCAATTGTGTTACTGTTATTAGCCTTCATGTATCCACCTACTTTGGTTGAAGCCAAAGAGAACACTCTCAACAGTGTTCTCAATGAACAGAGTATTGACGCACAGACAAAATTAGTTGGAGAGCAAAGTGAAGAGTTTTTGTTAGCTCACCGACGGACTCGACGACGTTATCATAGACGGCAACGGACTGGAAGATATTATTATCAACGCCAGCGAAATCGACGACATTATTATAGACGGCGCTATCGCTCTATACGTTATCACGGACAACGATATCGTCATGGAGAATGGGAACTTGTGCGCGATCGTCATGGACGATTAATGTATGATTGGCAGCGTTAATAGTAAATTCACACTCAATTTTTCTAGACAATCTTTATGCGTAAATCCTAACGCAAACCCCAAAGACTTTACCCAGTTTTGAAGCGAGAATGGTTCTTCAATAATTCTAAGTATAAAACATTATAAATTTACCCCTACTGCACATATCTATCTTTAGGCATAGAAAAATTTCATTCTGATTTCATTTTTTTACGAAAAGCTATGAATAGGGTGAACGGTAAGACATTTCAGACATTTATATACCTTCATTGATGACAAGTGATTGCTAAAAATATGTTAGCCAGGGGTAAAATTCTCTGGTTGAGGCTTTCCCGTCAGTTGGTTCAACCCAGGCGCTTGGCTTTCGTGGAAGCTTGCCTGATTGGTCTAGTTTCTGGGTTAGCGGCAGTTCTGTTAGGACAGGCAGTGGATTGGGCAGGCGCATTGCGAGTTCGTGTTTCTTACCTTTTACCTGCCTACTTGGTGCTACCAGGTATTGGACTAATAGGGGGACTTTTAGCTGGTTGGCTAGTAGAGCGCTTCGCACCGGAAGCATCAGGTAGTGGAATGTCTGAAGTCAAAGCCGTATTGGCTCGCGTGCCGATGCCGTTAAATCTGCGGATTGCTTTGGTCAAGTTGATCGGCGCTACATTAGTGTTGGGTTCTGGAATGCCTTTGGGGCGGGAAGGGCCAACTGTCCAAATTGGGGCAGCTTTGGCAAATCAACTTAGTAACTGGGCACCGACTTCACCAGAGCATCGTCGCCAACTAATCGCTGCCGGAGCCGGGGCTGGGTTAGCAGCGGCTTTTAATGCACCGATCGCAGGTGTGCTTTTTGTAGTGGAAGAATTACTCCAAGATGTCTCAGGTATCACTCTTGGTACTGCGATTTTGGCTTCTTTCATCGCTTCAGTCATTTCCCGGCTCTATGGTAGTCACAGCCTGGATCTGAATCATCTAAATTTAGGTCTTCCCGATACAACTTTCTTCGCTCAAGAAATCCCTTTCTACTTGATTTTGGGAGTGCTGGCGGGACTTCTAGGTATTCTGTTTAATAAAGGTATTCTTGAGAGTCTAGCAATTAACCGCCGCCTGGTAAGGTTGAGTTTATCCTGGCGAATTGGAATCGCAGGGTTAATCAGTGGTGGGGCGATCGCCTTTTTACCTGCTGCCTTTCGGGATCATGCTGGGCTAAGAGAAATTTTGCTTGTGGGTAGTGCTAATTGGTCATTTGCAGCGATCGCTCTTTTAGTTCAGTTTACCCTAATTATTTTTACCTACGGCTCTGGAGCGCCAGGGGGTTTACTAGTTCCCACCTTAGCCTTGGGAGCTGCCCTTGGTTACTTAGTGGGTGCTGTCGAACACAGTTTACTGGGAATGAGTGCTGCAACAGTCTATGCTCATGTCGGCATGGCTGCCTTTTTTAGCGCCGTCTCCAAAGTACCAATTACAGCAGTCGTCATTGTATTTGAGATGACAACAGATTTCAATCTGGTGCTACCGCTAATGATTGCGTCTGTGGTTGCCTATTTAGTAGCAGAAAAAATTGATCCGCGATCGCTCTACGACCTTCTACTAGAGTGGAAAGGGATTCACATCACCAAAGAGCCAAGCACAGAGGGGCTTCTGGCGCAACTGAGTGCCGTAGATGTGATGCAACGGCGTGTGGAAACCCTCTCTAGCCAAATGAGTACTGATGAAGCAGTACAGGCATTTTCCCACTCTCACCATCGCAACTTCCCGGTTTTAGAGAATGGTAAAGTTGTTGGTATTGTCACTCAGAAAGATTTAGTTAATATTGCTTCGCAACAGTTAGGCAAAGATACAACTATTAGCGAGATTATGACACCAGAGCCAGTGACAGTAACTCCCACAGCTACACTAGCTCATGTACTGCATATACTCAATCGTTATCACCTCAGCTGCTTACCCGTTACAGAAGGTCGCAAGCTCATAGGAATTATTACTCGTAGTGATATTATCCGTGTAGAAGCAGAGCAACTAAGTGGTAATAGCGAACAAATAGAACGTAAATCAGCACCTTCTTATGTGGTTTACCAAACTCGCGCTCCAGCTACAGGCAAAGGAAGGTTATTAGTACCGCTTTCACATCCCCAGACAGCCGAGACTTTATTAGAAATGGCAGTTGCGATCGCCAAAGATCGCAATTACGAAATAGAATGCCTACAAGTGATTATCGTTTCGTCTAGCCGCATCCCATCGGAAACACCAGTACAAATCAGCAAAAGTCTGCAACTGTTGCAACGGGCAATACTTTTAGGAGAGAATTCGCGGATTCCCGTTCACACCCAGATCCGAGTTGCCCATAATGTTGCTGGAGCAATTTTAGAGACTGTCAAAGAACGACACATTGACTTAGTGCTGATGGGATGGAAAGGCACTACATCAACTCCAGGTAGAGTTTTTAGCCGAGTGGTTGATACCATAATTCGACAGGCAGGTTGTGATGTTATCTTGGCTAAATTAGATGATAAAAGATCCTTTGACCGTTGGTTGTTGCCAATGGCAGGCGGCCCTAACTCCAGCCAAGCAATTAAGTTATTACCTGCTCTGGCTTCTTTAAGTACATCACCCGAAATCAAGCTATGTCAGGTTTTCCAGCCGACTAACTCGATTCCTGACACAACATTATTAGATAAATCTGTTCGCTTTCTGCAACGCCGAGTTAGTGGTAAAGTGATGGCTACTCCCGTTCGCGCCAATTCTGTTTCTGATGCTGTTCTTAATTGTGCAAAACTTGACAACAGTGATGTGATTGTCCTGGGAGCTAGCCGTGAAAGTCTACTGCAACAAGCGATTCAAGGAAATATTGCCGAGAATATTTCTCGCAAGAGTAATTGTACGGTTATCATGGTCAAAACTTAATTACGTAGGCGCAAGCCTATTTTTAACAGGATGATGGTTAATAGCGAGCGCTACTAATCCAAATTGCTAGTTACCTAAATCGACACGATTGCTCTATAATGGGAGTCTCTTCGAGTTGTACCATTATCAGAACAGCTGGTGCATCGCCTACTGTTCCAGATAAGTGACCCTTATGACCTTGCGCGTCTGCTTTTGTACCCTGGTCTTCTCCAAATGAAATTTCGCCAGGGCCCATCTCGACTCGCTGGCCATCCATAGTCTCTACAAACCAGCGTCCCGACAGTGGGATGATCCACTGAGGTTTCGGGTTCTCATGCCAGTTGCCAACCCATCCTACGGGTAGCACAGTAAAGGTGATTGTGGCACCGGACTGCTTTAGCTTAGAAAGCCATTGAGGTGAGGTATCCGGCGCTATACCTTTCTCGATGAAGTCCTCAATTTGACAACGAGACTGGTGACTTATACCGTTGTGGTCAGTCCAGACATGCCAGTAGTCAATTTTTGGCTTATGTGATGAGTTATTCTGCATAAAAATGGCTCTCTTAGATTGTGCGGTTATGTTACGACATTGCTACATTGATGTATTTTCGAGTAGAAATTCTTAACAACGAATTATGAAACTGCAACCATGTAATTGCGTCCTTATCATTTGCTACCGTTAATCCAGAAAAAGGGAAAACTAATTGACTCTAGCTTGTTCCGTAGTAGGGATGATATGGAAGTAGGTTTAATGTAGTTAACTCATCGCGGCGCATTTCGTGCAACATTTTGCCCAGTTGGGCATCGTGCCAATCATCCAACTCAGTTGCCTGGAGTTGAGCCAGTTTCAGTAAGGTGCTACGGGCAAATTCATGATAAACTGCGATCGCTTGCAAGCTAGCAATTATTGAGTCACGTCCAAAAACGGCAACAAACCAGGGAATACCAGCAGCAGGCATCCAAAATTGATGTCCATTATCATCCACTTCAATGCGTAGCGCTCCCATATCTGCGATCGCTTCACCAATCCCAGAACTGCCACCTGTCACAAGTGCTTTTTGACCTTTAAGCAGATAAGGGGAATAACTCATAATACTTTTTCATAATTTTTGCTATGTATTTTCATTTGCAAAGTTTGAGGATAGCTGAATTAAAAACTTATGATTGAATCCAAATTGAAACAAGCTGTCCTACGTTGAAATTTTTATACTAATTACACATTTTGCTTATGTGTTTAATTTTTGACAGCTATTTTGGTGATTCTGGCATTACTTTAGAGGTTTGCAAGAATGAACGCTTCTAGCCATTGGAATAATAAATATCTCTACCGAAAGAACTATAAAAATTTCATCACGATTTCATTATTGGATTAAATCTTTAAAGGATGAAGTCAGTTGAATGTATTTCTTAAGCTAGAGATAAATTTTATAATATTTTTTATATTGATTGATTTATACAAGACTCATATTGAATTTTTGCGAAGCTAGTACAGAATAACTACAAAGTCTGTTGAATATGTCTAGTCAAACCGATGTACAAGTACAAAGAATTAGAGCTATTGGCTTAACAGTGACAAACTGCAATCGCTCTTTGGATTTCTATACACAAGCACTTGCTTTTGAACTCGTTTCTGACATTACTGTTGAAGGACAGGATTACAGCGACTTAGAAGGTGTGATTGGGGCAAAAATTCGCATTATAACTTTACGATTAGGTGACGAACTTATCGAGCTGATGGAGTATCTTAATATTCAGGGTAAACCCATCCCCAACGATTCACAAAGTAATGACCTGTCGTTTCAACATCTGGCAATTGTAGTGAGTGATATGGATCGCGCTTATGCACAAGTGCGTTCATTTCCTATTGAACCAATTTCAGTTGCTCCCCAGACAATACCACCTGAAAATGAAGCATCTGGTGGTGTCCGCGCTTTTAAGTTTAAAGACCCTGATGGTCATGATTTAGAGTTAATTTGGTTTCCGCCTGATAAAGGACAAGATAAATGGCATCAAAATAGCCATAGCTTGTTTTTGGGAATCGATCATAGTGCGATCGCTATTTCCAATACCGAGCAGAGTCTACACTTTTACCGCTACCTCCTGGGAATGCAAATTGATAGCCGCAGTCTCAACTGGCGTGCAACCCAATCTCGCTTGGATAATTTACCAGGAGCCGAAGTCAAAATTACAGCACTGCGACCTGTTCAAGATGGCGTGGGAATTGAATTGTTGGACTATATTGTGCCTGGAAAAGGCCGCCCAATGCCGAGTGACTGGAAAAGTTGCGATATTGCACATATCCAAATTGAGCTGGTTGTAAATAATCTTGAGCAGTTAGCGGATAAGCTACGGCGTAAGGGGGTTCAGTTTGTATCGTTGCGGGTTGTACAGTTTGCAGATAGTACAAGTCCTTACCGCCAAGGTTGTTTAGTTAAAGATCCTGACGGACACGGAGTCTTGCTGATTGTGGAATGAGTCAATCGAAAGTTAAAAGCCTTTTATCGTCCAAAAATCAAAGCATCAAGCGAATAAGCACCAGGGCCTAAAACTGCGATCGCAATCAGCATCACGCAGTACATGAAGGCTTTTTCCCAACTTGGCGGTTCGCCTTGTCCTAAAGGCCCTTGATACTGATCTTCTGGAATTAAGTATGGATCTTGGGCTACAAAAGGTTTACTTCCAGAAATGTGTAAATATATTGCAAAAATCATTGAGCAGAGAATGGGCAATGTCGCTAAGAGTGTCAGAAATCCCACAATCAGAAAAATTCCGCCACCTAACATCGATGCAGCTGATAATAAGCAAAGAAAGATAGGCATTTTTAGAGACTCAGCCCACTGCTGAAGATGCGTTATCTTTGGATAGCCGTGTAGTATGAATAACGCACCAATGCTAACTCTTAGTAGTAAAAGTGCTAATCCTGGGAATCCGTCAGGATAAATGTTATAAAGCGAACTTAATAAATATGGCCCAAGCTGTGGAAAATTAAATGAACCTAGAAAAAAGGCGATCGCTACACCAATCGCAAATTTATAAATCATTGTTGTACACCACGGGTATTAAGGTCGATAGCATATAAGGAATGACCTGCTGTGATAAATAGGCGATCGCCTTCCTTACCACCAAAAGTCAGGTTAGCGGATGTCTCCGGTACGAGAATTTTTCCTAAGCGAGTTCCATCGGGAGCGTATATCTGCACGCTATCCTGAGAACTAGTAAAAACATTGCCATGTTCGTCAACCCGCAGCCCATCCGGTTGTCCTGGTTCAATGACTGCAAATACACGCCCATTTTTTACATAGCGATCGCCCACAACCTCATAGACACGAATATGGTGAGGTCCCCCAGGAATATTAAACGCAGCTGTATCTGAAACATACAGCATGCTTTCGTCTGGACTGAAAGCTAACCCATTCGGGCGCACCATGTCTGTTACTACAGGATAAATCTCACCTGTTGCTGGATCAAAGCGATAGACGTAACTTCCAGGTTGTTCCTGTTCGCCGCCGTAACCTTGGTTTGGCTCGGTAATCCCATAAGGCGGATCGGTGAACCAAATCGTGCCGTCACTTTTGACTACTAAATCATTTGGACTGTTCAGGCGTTTGCCTTGGTAGCGATCGACTAAAACCTTCCATTCACCATTGTCTTCGCGTCGGATGATAGCACGCAAACCAGATGAACACGCAACCAGACGACCTTCTAAGTCTCGATAATTACCGCTTTGGTAATCAGATGGATCTCGTAGGACAGTCACATTGTCAGTGGGACTCCACCGCAACAGGCGGTTGCCGTGAGCATCGCTCCACACAACACTGTCATCTTCATGAAAGTAAACAGGCCCCTCGCTATGGACTGCACCATTGGCTAGCTTTTGAAGTGAGGCTTCTGGACGTATAATAGCACGCAGGCGATCGTCATAAATCTCAATGGCTTCCGGCATAGAAATCTCCTGTTATTTAACTTGGCTACTGACGATAAATAGCAGGTTTAAATTAATACTAAAATACTGAAGATATATATTTAACATTGAACCATAGATATAGATTGCACCAAAAGACTATTTTTGTTCAAAACAAAATTATTTTTGTTCAAAATTAAATATTTTTTATTACTTTTTTTGTAAAGAGATTATATAGCTAATTCATACAATAAAAATAAAAAATGAAATTAAAATGAAATACTAACCTGTCTTTAAGCATAAATAAATATTAATCCATTAGAGAGAAGCAATATTGTAATTAAAGTTTTAGTCTAAGCATAAGAATCTATCTTTAGAGCTATTTAAATTTTGATAAAACTTATAAATTCACAGGACTTCCGTACAGTCTACCAATTCTCGGCGCTCTTGGCATCTTCTCTACGAAAGGCTGCGCGTTGGCGAAGCCTCTCGCAGAGAAGACGGTTCGATAAATTAAGCTTTTTAGCAATTTTCGCGTAAGTCAAGATTAACTTAAAATATTGCAAAATTACTTTGTGGCATCAAAGAAATTAAACCGTAATTAATATGAAACTACCAATTATCAATTATGGCTAGCATCACAGAACATTACGACATCATTATTATCGGTACAGGAGCAGGTGGAGGTACATTAGCCCACCGCCTTGCACCTACAGGTAAAAAAATTCTAGTACTGGAAAGAGGCGACTTTTTACCGAGAGAGAAAGCTAACTGGAATCCAGAGGAAGTCTATCAAAAACACCGTTACCATACAGATGAACAATGGTATAACAAAGAAGGTAAAGCCTTTCAACCTCAGACAGGCTACTGGGTTGGCGGCAATACCAAACTCTACGGTGCAGCCTTAATTCGATTCCGAGAACGAGATTTTGAAAGGGTAATTCATAAAGGAGGAATTTCTCCAGAATGGCCTTTGAAGTATCAAGACCTTGAGCCATACTACACCCAAGCAGAAAAGCTATATGACGTGCATGGACAGGAAGGAGAAGACCCCACCGAACCACCTCGCAGCGAACCATATCCCTATCCGCCAGTCAGTCATGAGCCAGATATGCAGTCTCTTGCTGATGGCATTCGGGAACTGGGTTACTACCCATTTCACCTACCACTAGGATTAAAGCTCAATGAAAGCGATCGCACCAAGAGTCCCTGCATTCGCTGCGATACTTTTGATGGATATCCCTGTCTAGTACAGGCAAAAGCCGATGCTGAAGTCAACGCCATTCGTCCGGCTCGTGAAAAGTATGCTAATCTCACCCTTTTAACTAACGCCAAAGTTTTGCGGCTGCATACCAGTGAGTCGGGGCGAGAAGTGACGAAGGTAGAAACTGAAATTGGAGGTGAGCAACATTGGTTTACCAGCGATATTGTGGTTGTTGCCTGTGGTTCTGTCAACTCAGCTGCTTTGCTGTTACGCTCTGCTAATGACAAACATCCTAACGGATTAGCAAACAGTTCCGATCAAGTGGGGCGGAATTTCATGAAGCAACTGGAAACGGCCATAGTTTCCATACACCTAGAGGTGAATCACGCCAACTTTCAAAAAACCATCGCTGTCAACGATTTTTACTGGGGAGAGCCAGATTTTCCTTATCCGATGGGCATGGTGCAGAATACAGGTAATGTCCTTGCCGATATGATTCCTGGAGAAGCACCCCCACTAATGGCTCCATTTGTCAAGCTGATTCCTCATTTTGAGCGCCATTTGCTGGCCGAGCGATCGGTTGGCTGGTGGTTGCAAACAGAAGACTTACCAGACCCAAATAATCGGATTCGGATGGTGGGCGACAAGATTCATGTTGACTATACACTGAACAATATCGAAGCAAGCGATCGCTTAATTCACCGTTGGACATCTGTACTCAAGTCAATCCCTGGTTCTGCTAAACACGTCCTGCCATTTAGTCTTTATCCACGCACTCAGCTACCAGAACAAGCAGTTGCTCATCAATGCGGTAGTTGTCGATTTGGCACAGATCCCAAAACCTCAGTCCTGGATCTAAATTGTCGTACCCATGATGTCGATAATCTTTATGTTATAGATAGTAGTTTCTTTCCGTCAAATTCCGGTGCTAACCCAACACTCACAATTATGGCAAATGCTTTGCGCGTAGGCGCTTATCTAGCTGAACGTTTGAAGTAGAAAGTTTATTATTTCTTAGGATGGACAAATTTATGAACGAGCAACAGACTGATTTAGAAACGCAAAATCAAAACTCAACAGAAACATCATCCTCTAATACTCATCCTATTACGACGGGATTGGGAGTTGTAGGAGGCGGGATTGCTGGAGCCGCACTAGGTCGCTCAATTGGTGGTAAAGTTGGTGCTGCAATTGGTGGAGTTGCAGGTGCGATCGCAGTTGGAGTTGCAGCCAATGAACTGGTAGGATACACCGAGCAATTCATTGAAGAACTCCAACCAACAGTAGGCTTAGGATTAGGAGCCGATCGTAAACCCGTTGAACTACCCTCTCACTATTCTTGGGAAGAATTACAAGCACTATCAAAACCTCAAGGTGAAAAAATGCAAGCTACCTAAGCCAAGAAATTTATAGGACTTACGCAATAACTCTCTGAAACTCTTATTCCTAACCTTCGGGAACGCCAATGTTCACTATTACGATCGTGAATACAATTTTTAACGTATCCCGGGAGTCCCCACCTTTAATGTACTCATAAGGTGGGGATAGGATTGCATCTGATATTGATTTAATGCAAGATTGCTATTTCTACTTTATTATACCTCTTGCAAAAATCGTTGAGTCACCCCTCCCCAACCCTCCCCGATGTGTTGGGGAGGGAGCAAGATTTCAAGTTTCCCCCCTTTATAAGGGGGGATTAAGGGGGGTAGATTCGACTTATGCAAGAGGTCTATTATCCAGGGAAACCAGAGGTTTACCGTTGACGAATTCGCGCAAAATTGGGAAGTCATCACGGACTTACTCGGCAAGTGTTTTTTCTTTATTAACGATCATTTTTTCAAGTGAGCGTTATGAAAACCTATGGACTATCAAGTAAGATAATGTTGTACACCCTTCATGCTGCTAAAAGCCCTATCAGCAATGGTCACAACTACAACGGTAAAAAGTAAACTTCTTATAGTTTAATAACCTTCGTCAGAGAGTTGAAAAAATACAGTAAAATACTCATTCAACAGCTTTAGTTTTTCCTCTGTCTAGTTGTAGAAGCAATTAAATAATTAAGTGTTGTAAAATATCTCTCCCTAAAACCAATCTTTTAGAAAGGAACAGACAGTCAAAACTCTTTTGAAGAATAGCGAAAGCTGAGTTGGTGTGCCTCCTACTATTGAAAGAAAAAGTGTCTCTAGCCCAAGAAATAGAAAAATTTCATAACAATTTCACTTTTTCGTGAAAGCGTAATTAAAGGAGGCTCTTAGCACTGGGTTGACTATGCGACTTATATTAGTTGAGGATGAAGTAGATTTAGGTGCAGCAATCAAACAAGTCCTGAGCCATGAGGCGTATATAGTGGACTGGTTTCTAGATGGTAATCAGGCATGGCAATATCTAGAAACTGGCTGGACTGAGTATACACTGGCGATTTTTGATTGGATGCTGCCTGGAGTTTCGGGGATAGAGTTGTGTAAATGGTTGCGCGATCGCCAATTAACTCTACCTGTATTAATGCTAACGGCTAAAGACCGGATGGAAGAGAAGATTATTGGTCTAGATAGCGGTGCGGATGATTATTTGGTTAAACCCTTTGATATGGCAGAACTGTTGGCAAGATTGCGAGCATTACAACGGCGAGCCTCTTATGTCGGAGCAACGCTGACACCTCAAGTCCAACCCCGACGCTTACAAGTAGGTTGTCTGACGCTCAATTACAGCACTCATCAACTTATTCGTGAGTATGCTCATGGTGAAAAGCAAGTATTTTCACTAACTACCAAAGAATTTCAATTATTGGAATATTTCATCAGGCATCCTAACCAAATTATCAGCCGCGACCAAATTATCAATCAACTTTGGGAAATTGGTGCAGAACCAGTTAGCAATGTCGTAGCAGCACAAATTCGCTTATTGAGACGCAAATTAGGAGAAGAAGACAGCGAATCTTTAATTGAAACTATTTATGGTGTAGGCTATCGCCTCAACATTCATGCTGCTGATTTTTGCTAACTTGACAGCAATACTTTCAGCAAGGGTTTAAAAATATGGAACGCAATCCCATTTTCCACCAAACTCGGTTGCGGCTTGCGGCTTGGTATACCCTTGTCATGGGCGGTATTTTAGGGCTATCTAGTTTGGGAGTTTATAGTGTGGTTGCCCATACCTACTATGAAACCATAGACCAGGGATTGCAATCAGTCGCAAACGCACTCCATAAAAGTATTGAACCGGCTTGGCAACAACCCGGACAATTACAACGCCTGAATAAAGAATTTTCTTTAGAATTATGTGTGGCTCAGACTAATTGTTTGCCTAAAACAACATCCATTAAAAAATCGATCGCATCAGCGGCGAATCCAGTTAATTACTATATCCGTTTATTGGATCGCTCAGGAAAACTTTTTGCTAGTGGAGGCATGGAGTTTGACAAGTTACCGATTACCTCAACATTACATAATTGGCAGATATTAACAGATTACTCTGGCACTCGATACCGCGAAATCACTTTACCTTTGTATACTCAAAACCAGGTTTCGGGTTATCTACAAGTAGCGCGTAGCATCACTGATTTAGACCAACATCTTACTTATTTAAGATTAACTTTGGTGTTGGGATTACCAATTTCCATGATTTTCGTTGGTTTGTCTAGTTGGTGGTTGGCAGGAAGGGCAATGCAACCTGTATATCTTTCCTACCAACAAATGCAACAATTTACTGCTGATGCTGCCCATGAGTTTCGCACACCTTTAGCAGCAATGTACTCTACTATTGAAGCTGCTATCAAGTTACAGCAAGAACCAAAAGCCAATGGTGGAATTTTAGATGTACTCAAACGCCAAAATCGGCGACTATCACAATTAGTTGGAGATTTGCTGTTATTAACGAGGATAGATCAAAAACAACTAACAGGAGAATATCAGCCTTGCTGTTTGAATGATATCATTAGCGATTTAATTGAGGAATTAGCATTTTTGGCGGTAGAGACTCAGGTGAATCTCTCTAAGCAGGTGCAAGTCTCAGAAAAATTGTATGTGATGGGAAATGAAGATCAGCTTTATCGTTTAATTTCTAACTTAATTGTCAATGCAATTCAAGCAACATCTAGCGGTGGAAAAGTCACGGTTTTTTGGGAAAAAAGTGAGCTTTACGCCATAATTAAAGTTCAAGATACAGGAATTGGTATTGCCCCAGAACATCAACAGCGAATTTTCGATCGCTTCTACCGAGTAGATCGCGATGCCTACGGCGGGCTGCGCTTACGCTCTCGCACTTCTGGCGGTTCGGGATTGGGATTAGCGATCGCAATGGCGATCGCCCAAGCACACAAAGGTAATATTCACGTTCAGAGTCAACCTGGGCTAGGTAGTACATTTACCGTTCGACTTCCTCTTTCACCGTGATTTATAAAAATAAATGTTGCTATTTGCAAATTTGTGCCAGCCAAATAACCATCTGTTGTAACCAGATAAATATGGTTGTTGAAAAACTGCACAAGATTAAAACTAAGGCTTTTTAATTCACAAAACCTGAATATCCATTTGTCGGATTAATCCATTCTCGATAGTGTAAATATGCTGAACCATTTGCTCGTGTATCAAGTTTCCATCTAGATCGTGTACTACTTGATGAACAAGAACCACTATCCGCTCACTTTCATCAAGTTGAAAACCTTGAGGTTCAACATGAGGATCGATTAAGCTCCACTGGCGAGTCCAATAATCACGCACCGCCGCATGGCCGCGAACATATCCGCCTTCCATACCATTCGCCCATTCCACATCAGAGTGCATCAATGCGAGAACGGAATCAATATGACGGGCGTTGAAAGCAGCATAGGCTTTTATCAGTAAATCCTGCTGTATTTGAGTTGGGGTTTGCTGCTCCATTGTTTTGTTTTCCATCGCTTTGATATAGGACTTATACATTAACCTAAATTTTCCGCCACTTTGAGTTTTTGCATACATGGGGATCGCACATTTATCTGTTAACAAATCCTAAAAGTGCTTTAATAGTTTTTCCACAGGATGATTAAGATATAGGTATTTGACCTGACGGGTGTCGATACTCATGGTGCAAGACCAGATTTTGCTGAATGATTGGCATGTAATAGCGCGATCGCAAGACCTCCAACCTGGAACAGTTCTGCACAAGCGCTTATTAGGCTCAAATATAGTGCTTTGGCATAATGGCGACAAAGTTTTAGCTTGGCAAGACGTTTGTCCTCATCGTGGCGCTCGTCTTTCTCTAGGATATGTCAACAAAGATACTCTTGTTTGTCCTTACCACGGTTTAGCCTTTAATAGCGAGGGAAAATGCGTACTAGTTCCGGCTAATCCCGAACAATCGCCCCCCGCCCAAGCTTGTGTTAAAACTTACCAAGTTCAAGAGCGTTACGATCTGCTCTGGGTTTGTTTAGGGACGCCAAAACAAGACATAGCTCCGTTTTCTGAGTGGTACGATCCGGTCTATCAGAAGATTTTCTGTGGCCCTTACTACTATCACTCTAGCCCTTTGCGGGTGCTGGAAAATTTCATCGATCCGGCACACTTCCCAATTATGCATTCGGGATTATTTGCCCACGCCAGTCGTCCTGAGTTGACGCACTATGAATTAGAGTCTCTTCCAGATGGGATTAGTTTCAAATGTGGTTTGTGGGAACTAGATTTTAATTCCGGTAATCCTCTGTCAGCACCAATGATTTTCAACACTTACGATTACCGGATTTTCCGTCCGCTCGTAGCATACTTTAAACTTGGGCCTGGAGATCGGCGTTTAAATATCTTCTATACAATTACACCAGTCGATGAAGATGAGTGCGTGGCGCAATATTGGTTAATGGTAAAGAGCGATCGCGAACTAAAAGTGGAAGTCTATCTAGATATTCAAAATCAAGTTGCTAGTCAAGATATTGCCATTGTCGAGTCCCAGCAACCCCGACGCTTACCTTTGGATTTGCAATCAGAAGTACATTTACCGAGCGATCGCTATTCTATAGCATACCGAAAGTGGCTCAAACAACAGGGTGTTACTTTCGGCACTATTTAGAACTTGGCGATGCTTGTCACGATTTATGATTAAGAAAAAATATTTAGATAAAATTGCTTTAGAAGCTAACTTCTTAAAGAGTTAAAAAAACGGTAAATTGTTAATTACTCTACCGTTTTTTATGTATGTTAAATGCGTTATATCATGTCCGCTTGATTACTTATTAAACCTGAATAACCCCACCCCACCAAAGCTATGCTTTGTCTGCACTCCCCGCTCTTCGGGAGGGGTTGGAAGTGGGGTGCAATGACTGTGGAAATCATAACTATTTATCCGTAGATGATATTAATCCAAAGTCAAGTAATATTTTTCCTAGCTTTCATTTCAAGATTAATGTTGGATATTTATTGATCCACAAGTGTGAGTTTTAAAGGATACAATGGCTCAGATCCATTTAATTGCCAAATTCTCAAGACCAAGACAGCAGCTACAGTTAACCACACACAAGAAAACGATAAAGTCATTCCTGCTATAGGATTAGTTTGCCAATAAATTGCCGTCACCACCACAGCAGATAACCAAGGGCCTAAAATAACTACAGGTACAGCAGCACCTAATCTCCGTTCTACAGTAAAAATCGTATTCCAAGTATCCCCTAAAGCCAGATGTACCACAAACAAAATTAAAGGCAACACTAAAAACTGGTGATTCATTTGCTGCCAAACCAAGACAGAAGAAATCACCCGCAAAACAGCAATTATCATCCAAACTATGGGAAATGCTAAAGGTGGAGGAGACCATCTTGGTCTGATTACCTGGTCATAGGTCTGACGAGAACGGGTATTATCTAAAAGGGAAAAAATTCGAGAACGGATACTTAATAGAGCAAAAAATAATCCAGCCAATAAAGTGCTAACCCAATTGGGAAAAGAAGAATAATCGATGAGCATTACTAATTTTTCCATTCCCAATAACACGAGAATCATGACTAATATTTGTAGAATAGTCCCTAGTGTATAAACTAAAACTGCCCTGATATCTAGTTCTTGTGTAGTAGCTATTGATGTGTTTGGAGACTGTGGTTTATTCCCAGGTTTTACTCCCATCACTGTATTAACAAACTGTTCAACTATTCCACTATTCTGGGATTTATTCATAATTAAGAGATGGTGCGTAGTTGGTAATTAGTAGTAAGAAGTCATTATATGATATTCTCATAGTTAAAAATAATTTGGTTAAGCTCTTTTAATATCAGAGTTGATAAGTTCCGAATCTAATGTACAGTTTTTCGTAAGTGATATTGAGGAAAAAACGTGGAATTTCAGAATTTATTGTATATTTTTACTCTAGTAAATATTGCCACATTTGCTCTGAGTGCACCTGTATTTGCTCAAATCACACAGGCTCCTTTTAATTCTTCACAGTCAAGTTGTCGTGCAACTAAAGTAAGTACTCCAGTTTTCAAAGAACCTTCAACATCATCCAACGCTATCAGAATATTGTCGGCAAAAACAAGGATTACTTTAGCATATATACCAGTTAGTGGAGATAGATTTGTCAGAATTAAAGCTCCGACTTCAGGGTTTATTCAAACTGCTGCGCTGAGATTTTGTCAGCCGAATAACAACGCTCAAAATATATCGAGTAAACCTACTATTGGCAGTGTATGTCGGAAAATTGTCCGACAGGAAACTATACGTCGCCAACCAAGTACAAGAGAACCTTTTATTACAACACTTTCTCCAAATACAGTTGTGTTTGTGAACTTGGTTACAGGTAATATAGTTAAGTCATACAAATCTGAGAATTACATTTGGGTAGAAATCGACCTTTCTAGAAGTTTCCCTGGAGAATTATCTGGTAATGGTTGGATAGTCAACACTGACTTAGTAAATACTCCTGGATTAAGTAGTTTGGCTTATTGTAGTTAAGTATCTAGGCATAAATAAATTTATTAGACTTCTTGCAGAAGTAGGGAAAAGGGTAAGGGGGAAAGGGAAAAGGAATAAAAAAACCTTTCCCCTTTGACCTTCCCCTTTTACCGCCTCTTGCAAAAGTTACTTTTGCAAGAGGTCTATTGTTTGTAGTAAGGACTTTAGTCCTGATAATCCTTGCTCTGAGCGATAAATTGCTTACTACAAACTAGGAGTTTATTTTATATTTAATTATGTCTATCTACTTCAGAGAATCACAACATCATCTAATCCGGCAGATGCTAGTAGTGTGCCTCTAGTTTTAGTAGCAGGATAAAATGCAACATCTAACGCTCGTTCTTCATGTCCTTCCAGAGTAGTGAGTAGAGTATTATCCAGTTTCCAGAGTTTCTCCTGACTGTCTAATCGGTATATTTAAGCTTATCGACTAAGAATTTTGTTAGGATTCAAGCTTTCAAATTTGTTTTATATACCAATCAGACAGTCAGATATTCTAAACCCTTAATCTTAAGGTCTGTTGCCCACTTCTACCTTAATCTTCTGGCTAGGACAGCGCCAACTCGCACCACCAAGACCAACGTTTGTGCAACCTTGGGCTTGCATTGCATCCTCTGGACAATCAATTGTGAGGCAGAAATAAACCTCGTCTACCTTGAGAACCGTAGTTTTGTAGGTTGGGTGCAGCGATAGCGTAACCCAACATAAAATTTGGTGGTAATGTTGGGTTGCGTTTCACTCCACCCAACTTACATAAACATATCTTTTAAAAAACTCTAGGTTTCAACATAGATGAGGTTTACATCGTACATTGCGATAGATATCGATGTCATTCCCGAATTAATCTGTGCTGAAAAATTTTTCCGCAATCGTAACTATTTCCCCTAGTTCTCCCCTATTTATTTCTAAATTCAAATCAGAAAAGCAGAGAACACCGCCCCAAACAAGCGCGCAATCTCTGCCGTATAAATAAGTCAATAAAAATGGAGAACAAACCTATGCTACACCAAATTAAAGAATTGCTGCAAAACGCACAATTACAACAGCAAGTAAAAGCAGCAGCTAACCAAGCAGAAGCTATCAAAGTGATAGCGATCGCGAGTGCAGAAAAAGGTTATAACTTCACAGTCGAAGCTATTTCTCAAATGCTGGCAGAATTAACATTTGTGGATTCCAACGAACTGAGTGAAGAAGAATTACTTAGTGTTAGTGGTGGAATGATGGCTGATAGTGCGCCTAAGCTATGCCACACAGAAGGCTGTGGTGGCGGACACTGCTAAAAAAGGTATGTAGCTTCTCTTTCTCTTTGGCATTGTAACCTCCAAGGTCAGGTTGTTTTTCTAAAAGAGCTTTTTAGATCCAACTTTTCCAATATTTTAATTTGGATAATTTCCATACCTGGTACAGAGGCTCAACTCAGAAAGAGATGCTGCATAACAAATTCCCTCTTTGCTTTTTTCAGTAAGGGGGAGAGGAAATCTCATCAATAATTATTACCACCAATAGGAGAATCTAATTATGTTGTCAGAAATTAAAAACCTACTCCAAAACACCCAGTTACGTGAGAACATGCAAGCAGCAGTTACCCAAGCAGAAGCCATCAAACTGTTGTTAATTGCCAGTACAGAAAAAGGTTATAACTTCACGGTTGAAAGCGTAGCTCAAATACTGGCAGAGTTGACCTTTGTGGACTCCAACGAACTGAGTGAAGAGGAATTACTCAGTGTTAGCGGCGGGATGATGGCTGATAGTGCGCCCAAACTATGTCATACAGATTCCTGCGGTGGTGGACACGCTGGTTGCTGCTAAAAAAGTATAGACCTCTTGCAAAAAGCACTTTTGCAAGAGGGGGGTAAAGGGTAAAGGTTAAAGGGTAAAGGTTTTTTCTTTTCCCTTTCCTCTTAACCGACAAGTATTGAATTCCTTCTTTGCTTTTTTATGAAGGTAAAGAGGGAATTCCATTCATAATTCTCACTAACTTTAAAAAAATATAATTCTTACTCCTAATTTCTGCCTTATCCCATTGATTCCTCTGTTTTAACTCCCACTATGAGAAATCCAGCTATGGTTCAACAAGTTGTTCGCTTATCCCAACAGAAAACATCAGACGATTTAAGGGCGATCGCTGCCAATGCTAGCTTTCTCTGGGAACGTCTTGATGAAAACAGATTTGCAATTAATGGCGATCGAGTCAACGAACAAGAAATTAACCGTCGGCGCGATCGCTGGTGTCAAGTTGCAGCAGAAGGTAAATTGGATACTTTGCACAAACGCTTACAGTGGGAAGGGCTAGACCTCGATACTGTTAGTTCCAAATTGGGAAGTATCGAGTTGCTTGCCGATCGACCTTTGCCTGAGTGGGCAGAAACGTTGCAGCAAATCATCCAAACCGCTACAGGATTCAATTCTGCAACCGAAATATTTCTACCAATCGATTCACAAAATCCGATCGCTTTTGAAGATATCCTTTTGCCTGCTATCTTGGTAGCCAGGCAGCAATTACTGACTCGCTGCGACAGTCAATTCACCCAAGAGTCTCTTCCCTTATCGATTCTTTCTCAAGCTGCTTACACCTCTTTGGAACGTAGTCTACTGCAACGATTAGCAGGACTTTGCACTAAGACATTAGATTTTGAATTTTCTCAAGTGCGTCCCTTTGGTCAAAGCTTGCTCGGCTTACTAGGACTGGAGACAGAAAGCAATAACACTCACTACACCAAGTTCGTCAATCAACTCCTAGAAGATGGAATGCTGACGTTCTTCCAGAAGTATCCAGTTCTCGGTCGGTTAGTGGCAACAGCAGTCAATTTTTGGGTTGAGTTCACTGCTGAATTTCTCGAACGTTTAGTTGCAGATAGGACAGATATTCAACGAACTTTTGATGAAGCGATCGCCCCATTTTCTCAAAACAAAGTTACCGAAATTCAAGCCTCTATTTCCGATCCGCATAAGCGCGGACGAACGGTGATTTTGCTCACCTTTGAGTCTGGACTTAAACTTGTTTATAAACCCAAAGATTTAGGACTAGAGGTTGTCTTTAACCAATTTTTGAATTGGTGCAATCAACACAGCAATCTCTTAGATTTTAAAGTCATTCAAGTACTTGAACGCAACGGTTACGGTTGGGTGGAACATGTTGAACAGTTACCTTGTGTTGATGAAGCAGCGGCGAAACGATTCTATAAGCGTTCTGGGATGTTGTTGTGTGTGCTTTATGCCCTTAGAGCCACAGATTGCCATTACGAAAATTTAATTGCCAATGGCGAACATCTGGTGCTGATTGACATGGAAACCCTGCTGCACCACGAACCGAATCTCATTGAAGACTCACCGCTTACCCAAGATTTGGAAACAACCGCCACACAACAATTTTGGGATTCCGTACTCCGCACCGGACTTTTACCGCGTTGGGACTTTAGTGGCGATCGCAGTGTTGCTTATGATATTAGCGGGCTAGGCAGCACAGATCCCCGATTATCTCCCCGCAAAGTGCCGCGCTGGCAGAACATTAACACAGATAATATGCATCTGTTATCTGAGCCTGTAACCTTGCCGATTGGGAAAAATGTGCCGTTTTTGGGTGAAGTTCCTCTGTCTCCAAACGATTATCAACTGCAAATCACTACTGGGTTTGAGCAGATGTATCGCTTTTTGATGGCGCACAAAGATTTCTTGATCTCAAGCCAAAGTTTGCTATCTGCTATGCAAAATCAGCAGGTGCGCTTTATCTTCCGCAACACCCGCATCTATGGCATCATTCTCCAAAAAGCTTTAGCACCCGATTACCTCAAACATGGCGTAGATTACAGTATTCAACTCGATGTTCTCAGTCGTGCTTTTCTAGTGGCTCAAAATAGACCGAACGCTTTTCCTATCTTGAGCGCAGAACTCCGAGCAATGGAACAATTGGATATTCCCTTCTTCACGGCTAGCGCGGTAGTTGATGAACTGAGTTTAAATGGTTCTTCTTCCATTCCCAACTACTTCAAGCAATCCAGTTACCAAGACCTACTCAACCAGTTACAATCTCTAGATGAAACCGACTTAGCTCGACAAGTCGCGATTATTCAAGGCTCCTTCGATGCCAAGATTGCAACCACTTACAGCCGCCAAGGTGGGCAATGGCAAGGGGAATCGTTACCGTTGCTGAGTTCAGAACAATTGATTGCCGAAGCCAAAGAAATCGCCACCCAACTGGAAACTAGAGCCATTTCTGACCCTGATGGTAGCGTTAACTGGATTGGCTTAGACTTTGTGCCTCGCGCCGAACGATATCAACTGCAAGTATTAAACAATTCTCTTTGTGATGGACGCTCTGGAGTTGCCTTGTTTTTAGCTGCACTGAGTCAAGTAACTGGTGATTCCCGTTACCGCGATCTAGCATTTAGAACATTGCAATCTCTGCGTCGCCAAATCCACACCATCGATCCCGAAACTTGGGAACGCATGGCTCGTTTCATGGGCGTTGGGGGTGCAACAGGTTTAGGATCGATGATCTATAGCCTGGTGAAAATTAGTCAATTACTCAACGATGCAATGCTGTTGGCAGACGCTCAAGTATTAGCCGATTTGATGACGCCAGAATTAATTGCTGCCGACGAACACTTAGATATTATGAGCGGAGCAGCTGGGGCAATTTTAGGGCTATTGTCTCTGCATCAAGCCACAGGAGAAGTAACCGTTTTAGAAAAAGCGATCGCCTGTGGACAACATTTAATTAACCGTCAAGTTAGCCACAACGGTGCGCCCAAAGCTTGGCATACTTATTGGGATAAGCCCTTAACTGGCTTCTCTCATGGAGCCGCAGGCATCTCCTATGCCTTGCTCAGACTTTATGCCGCTACCTTGGAGGGCAAGTACTTAGAAGCAGGTTTAGCAGGAATTGAGTATGAGCGTAGCGTCTTTTGCCAGTCCACCGCCAACTGGCCCGACTTCCGCAGAATGGGACAACCAGGACAACCTGACTTTGCAAATAAGTGGTGTCATGGTGCAGCCGGCATTGGTTTAGGACGCTTAGGCAGTTTGAGAATCGTGGAAACGCCGGAAATTCAACAAGAAATTGAGATTGCTCTCCAAACTACTCAGAATTTTGGCTTACAGGCGATCGATCACTTGTGCTGTGGCAACTTCGGTCGGGCGGAAGTGCTGTTAGTCGGTGCAAAAATCTGTTCCCGTCCTGATTGGCATCAAATTGCTCACCAGAATGTAACAAATGTTGTGGCTAGAGCCAAGCAAACTGGAGCTTATCAACTGTTCCCCAACTTACCCAATTCTGTATTTAATCCTGGCTTTTTACCCGGTATATCTGGAATTGGTTATCAATTGCTGCGTCTGGCTAACAATGATTTGCCTTCAATATTGTTATGGGATTGAGCTAGAGACGCGGTAAATCGCCGTCTCTACAATAGACCTGCCTTGAAAATAAGCCAGGAGGCAGTGTTTCGACTACGCAGCAGTTGAGCGTAGTCGAAACTCAACAACCAGGCAGGAGAGGAGGCAGGAGGAAAAGACATTTTCATTGTTCCTTGTGAGCGAGTCTCTTGCAAAAGTGCTTTTTGCAAGAGGGGAAAAGGGTAAAGGTTAAAGGGGAAGGGGACAATACAGAATTTTTTCCCCTTCCCCTTTTCCCGACTTTTGCAAGAAGTCTAATAATCAGTCTTTCCTCTTGACGGCGATTTCTCTCGTCCTTGCGATCTATAAATTTTCATCAAAAAACCTTAACCGAACCGTATTGGAACCAATCTCTTCTCTAACCCCCTTCTCCTCTCATAGGATGATGAAGTAAACTATTTGCCATGCCATCATCAGCTAGTGAAACAAAACGTCAGCCGAGGTTTTTCATGGCATTAGAAGGGGTGATTTTAGATATTGATGGCACACTGGTTTTAAGTAATGATGCTCATGCAAATACCTGGGTAGAGGCATTTGCAGCTTATGATTTGGAAGTGCCATTTGAAACAGTTAGACCACTCATGGGCATGGGTGGAGATCAACTGATTCCCAAAGTAGTGCCAGAATTAAATGGTGAAGAAGGAACTGGCAAAGCGATCGCTCAACTACGCAAAAAACTATTATTTGACAAATATATACCGCAAATCACTGCTGCCAATGGTAGCAGAAACTTAATATTAAAGATGCAAAAATCGGGATTGCATCTGGTTGTCGCTAGTTCAGCAAGTTCTGAAGAACTTGATATTATGCTCAAAATTGCCCAAGTAGATGATTTGCTAACGGAAGTCACTACATCCGATGATGCCGAAGCATCTAAACCTGCTCCTGACATTGTAGAAGCTGCCTTGAACAAAGGGCAAATGACACCTGAAAAAGTAGTGATGCTAGGAGATTCGCCCTACGATATTGAGTCTGCCGGCAAAGCAGGGGTAGCTGTGATTGCTTTGCGTTGCGGTGGTTTTAGCGATGAACAACTGTCGCAAGCGATCGCAATTTACAACGATCCAGAAGATTTACTACAGCACTATGACTCTTCGATTCTGGACGCAAATGCTTAAATACTACTAAAAGGGGAAGCGATTCTCCAGAGGAGAGGCTACGCCAACGCAATCGATTCATTAACAAAGCTGTGCAATATTATACTAATCAAAAAGCCTTAATCAATCTTGGAGAGCACTTAAAAGAAGGAGCCATCCAACGGGCGGGAATTGATTTGGAGTTGGTGAAGTTTTGAGGCGATATCTGATTAAAAGCTACTTTGCATCTGCGCTTCCCACTTTTCTAGAAGACGCGATTAATCGCGTCTCTAACCCTTTGGTTCAGACCTTAGTGTAATTGTCGATTACCTTGGCTAAATCTGGCACTGCTTCCTCTACGTGCTTTTTGGCTGAACCGCGAAGTTTTTCATAGGTTCCTCGCACGATTTGGCGGTTTGAGTTCTTGACTCTCGCATCGGTAACACCCAGTAGCGCGTCTGCTGTATCAGAGCGATTCGCACTCAAATATTCAACTGGATCGCCTTTCTCTACGCCTTTACTCCAGATGGGATCGAGAGCTGTAAAGCATTGCGGTAATATCTGCTCAACGACATGGGGAATATACCCTGGCTTAACCCCTTTCAAAGCAGCAAAGGCAGTTTTCAAAGCGATGCCGCTCATGCCTGACTTGGATGCAAGCTGTCCTTCAATCATGTTGCAACAATCATCTATGACCATAGCCTTTTTGGTCGGGTTCAAAAGTCCGTCGCTAAGTCCCATTTCACTCTTCCTTATCTAAGTACTTAATTCTATTCGACTAATTTTTTTAGCAAGCAGGAAATTACAGAAAATGGTATCAGAGTTAGACGATGTTGTGGATAAGCTGATACGTTTTTAGGCTGCATAGTTGAGAAGGGGCAGAGGGGCAGGGGAGCAGAGGGGCAGAAGAGCAGAGGAGCAGAGGAGCAGAGGAGCAGAGGGGCAGAGGGGCAGAGGGGCAGAGGGGTAGAGGGGCAGAGGAGCAGAGGGGAAAGACCTCTTATCTGCTGCCGTGAATCAGAGCGGAACATGGGGCTGAGTCCATCCACTTCTTAATAAGTGGTTCTTCGTACCCTACGGGAAGCTAGCGCAACAGTGAGGTTAATCCATTTTCTGTTTTATCCCCCCTGCTCCCCTGCTCCCCTGCCCCCTTGCCCAAACTTAGGTTATCCCATCCTCCTGAGACCTAAGTTGCGTCTCTGGCTGACTTGAGCCAGCAGGTAGAACTTCATGTCTAGTTCCCGAAGCTCCATTTGGTGAATCTGGAGGATTTGAACCTCCTCGCTTCCGAGGTAATATAGCCTGAGCCAAGCTCTTAACCAAAATATACAAAATTGGCACTAAGAACAAACTCAAGAACGTGGAAAGCATCAGCCCCCCAAACAGCGCTGTTCCTAAAGACCAACGGCTGCTGGCTCCAGCCCCTTGAGAAATCACCAAGGGCAAAAATCCTAACAACGCTGCAAAGGATGTCATTAAGATCGGTCGCAAACGTTCTTGCCCCGCTTTGACTGCTGCGCGCGTGTAGCTCATACCCTGCTCGTGCAGTTGATTGGCAAATTCCACGACTAGAATCGCGTTCTTGGCAGCTAGACCAATTAAAGTTACCAAACCTACCTGGCAATAGATATCATCCACCACTTTAGGGAAGAGGCTACCTGCCATGAAAATATTGGAGCGCAGCCAAATCGCTGTCATTGCTCCCAAAACTGCTAGGGGAACTGTCAGCAAAATAACGATCGGGTCAATGTAGCTTTCATACTGAGCCGCCAGCACCAGAAAGACAATAACGATCGCTAAGGCAAAAATCAAGCCTGTAGCTCCCCCAGATGTCTTCTCTTGGAGATAAGTGCCTGTCCACTCATAACCAAACCCTTGAGGTAAGTTCTCTGCTGCTAGTTGCTCCATTGCTTTAATCGCCTGTCCAGAACTAGCACCAGGAGCCGGAGCGCCCTGTACTTTGATTGACCTGTACAAGTTGTAATGGGCGATGGTTTTCGGCCCCACAAAGGGAGTAATTTTCACCAAACTGCTCAACGGAATCATCGCCCCACTGGCAGAGCGAACATACAGCTTGCCAATATCATCTGGATTAGAACGGAACACCCCGTCTGCTTGGACATATACCCGATACTGTCGCTGTCCCTGCACGAAGTTATTCACATATTGCGACCCCAGATAAGTTTGCAACGCCCCAAAGATGTCGTTAATTTCGACATTGAGAGCTTTGGCTTGGTTGCGGTTTACCTGAATGTCAAATTGGGGAGTATCTGCGGTGAACTGAGTGAAGACTCCTTGGAGAGCAGGATTTTTACGTGCCGCCCCAATCACTTTTTGAGCAGCCTCAATTAGGGTTTCAATCGGCGCACTGCCGGTTTTGTCTTGAATGATAAACTCAAAACCACCTGTAGTACTTAATCCTCTCACTGGAGGAGCATTGACTGCGATCGCTCTGGCTTCTGTAATTGTAGAAAGTTTTTTGTTCAGCCTCTGAAGTATGCCGTAAACAGATTGAGATTCTTCAGTTCTCTCTTTCCAGGGTTTCAGGTTAGCAAAGGCAATACCTAAATTGGAAGCATTGCCATCGAAACCAAAGCCACTGATCATAAAACTAGCTCTAACTTCGGGAGCCGATGTGACTTCTTTGACCACCTTGTTCATCACAGATTCGGTGTATTTCAAAGAAACCCCGTCAGGCCCCTGGACAATGACAAAGAAGTAACCTTGATCTTCCTCTGGTATAAATCCGGTAGGTACTGCTCTGTACATCAAAACTGTTGCTAATAAACCAGTGACAAAAACGCCAATTACAATCGGTTTTACATGGGTAAGGTAGCTAACAAACCCGACATATCGCCGTGTGAACCAGCTAAATCCCCGATTAAACTGTGTAAAAAACCACCCCAAAGGCCCCCGTGGAGTCTGAGCAGGGCGCATGAGGATGGCTGCCATACTCGGAGAGAAGGTTAAGGCATTGAAGGTGGAGATGCCAATGGAGCAAGCAACGGTTAAGGCAAATTGTTTGTAAACAATCCCAGTAGTGCCTGGAATGAAGGCAACTGGAATAAATACTGCCATGAGTACAAGTGAAGTGGCAATGATTGCCCCAGTTAACTCCTTCATGGCTTCGACAGCCGCCTGAAAGGGCTTCATGCCCTGCTCTAGTTTGACTGCAACTGCCTCGACCACAATAATGGCATCATCCACGACGATCCCGATCGCCAGAACAAAACCAAATAAGGTCAGTGTATTAATTTGAAATCCTAAAACCAACAGAGCCGCACACGTGCCAATCAAGGAAACGGGAATCGCCACAGTCGGAATGATCGTGGTACGCCAGTCTTGTAAAAAGACAAAAATTACCAAGACTACTAGGATAATTGCCTCAACCAGAGTGTGTAGAACTTCTTCTAAAGAAATTTCTACAAACGGAGTGGTATCAAATGCCAACTGGGCTTTGAGTCCAGGTGGAAAACTTTTCTCTAGTATCTTGATCTGTTCTTCAACAGCACGAGCAACGTTGAGAGCATTACTACCCGGAAGTTGATATATCCCTAAACCCACGGCTGCCTTGGGAGCATTTCCTGGAATAGTGAATTTGGCATCAGCCAGATAGTTCTCTGCTCCTAGTTCAACTCGACCGACATCTCTGACTTTAACTAAAATGCTACTAGTGGGGTTATTAGTAGTGTTATTACTGGTGCTATTAGTGCCAGCTGGAGTCACCTTCAGCACCATATCCTCAAATTCAGCCGCATCTTTAAATCGACTGGTTGCCCTTAAAGCAAATTCAAAGCTTTGATTATCTGGTGCTGGTTCCTTACCAATCGCCCCTGCACCCACTTGAATATTTTGTTGTTGCAGGGCAGCTGTCACATCTTGCGGAGTTAGTTGATGTTGGGCAAGCTTGTTGGGATCGAGCCAGAGACGCATGGCATATTTGCGTTCTCCAAAAACCCTGGCACTTCCTACACCAGGGAGCCGTTTGATCTGATCGAAAATATACAGATCGACATAGTTACTGATAAAAATGTTGTCATACTCATTATTTTCTGAGTAAAACCCATAGACAAGTAGCAAACTGCTCGATGCTGTTTCAACAGTCACACCTGTTCGTTGAACAGTATCTGGCAATTGAGGTGAAGCCAGTGCTTCTTTATTTTGAACGTTTACTTGAGCAATATCGCTATTGACATTAGTTGGAAACGAGACAGTTATATTGCTCGAACCATCATTACCCGTATTAGAAGATATATAAGATACATCTTTAACACCATTAATTTGTCGCTCAATAATGTTGGTGACAGTATTTTCTGTTGTTTGAGCATCAGCACCAATATTGTTGGAGCTAACGGTGATTTGCACTGGGGCGAGATCCGGTAGCTGAGAAATGGGAAGAATCGGTATACAGATGCTTCCCAGCAGCAAGATGATGAACGTGCAGACCGTCGTCAGCACTGGCCGTCTGATGAAGGTATTGACAAACATAAATCAAGGAATAAAAGAAAAGTTTCAGACTGGTTAGGAACGTAGGAGCTTTTTATTAATATAAGGATTTATTAAGGCTTAATGTTAAATATTTTCTTTTTCCTATACTCCGTATGGGAATGCATACATTTATGCTGATGACTCACACAAGTCTGAAATAGCTGATTAACTGAGGTTTTAGCGTCAGTTTTACCCCACCCTAGCCCTGCCCTTATAAAGGGGAGGGAACTAGATTTCTTGTTTCCCCCCAATACATCGGGGGGATTAAGGGGGGTAATTCGACTTGTGTGTACACCGTAGCCCTTAATAAAGGGGGTAATTGGACTTGTGTGTACACCGTAGCCGATGCTTTGGGGAGGGGAGCGTTTGCTTTACTCAAATGCGGGATGGGGTTCTTTATTTTTGATTTATGCAAGAGACTTTATGAGCTGCGCTCACAAGAAACAATGAAAATGTCTTTTCCTCCTGCCTCCTGCCTGGTTGTTGAGTTTCGACTACGCTCAACTGCCGCGTAGTCGAAACACTGCTCCCTGCCTTATTTTCAAGGCAGGTTTAATGTAGCTCGATCGCGGGAGAGTTAAAATTTAGTCTCATCAACTGAAAAATGCGGTAATGAATCTAAATTTCTAATTATCTTTGCCATTACTCGAAAAATTTAACAATTGATCCTCATTGACCCAAATTGCTTGTTGAGGTACAGAGATGGAAATTCCCGCTTCGTCTAGGGCAATTTTTAGGCGGCGGCGAAATTCCCGTGCCACATCCCATTGTTTGAGAGGCAGTGTTTTAATCCAGACACGAATAATCAAACCGCGATCGCCAAATTGATCTATTCCCAAAACTTGCGGGGGTTCCAAAATTTGACTCTGCCATTGCATTTCTTGATTCATCTTATCGGCAATAGTTGCAATCAAGTTCAAAGCCTTTTCTGTATCGGCTTGGTAGGCGATGGGAATTGTTAAATCGGCTCGCGACCAACGACTAGAAAGATTGGCAACAACTTTAATTTCACCATTGGGAATTGTGATCAAGCGTCCTTCAGAATCCCGCACTTGGGTCATCCGCAGATTCAGAGTTTCTACTAAGCCTCCCACATCTCCCACGTTAATCACATCGCCTAAAGCATACTGGTCTTCTAAAATGATCAAAAAACCGTTAATCGCATCTTTAATTAAGTTTTGCGATGCCAAAGACAATGCAACACCAACTAAACTGGCACCCGCTAGCAAGGGGACGATATCTATCCCCAAGGATACCAGTGCGATCAAGAAACCTACTCCTACCCAGATAACAGTAGTGATACTTTTAGTTACACCAGAAAATGTGGAAACTCGCAGTTGCAACCGTGCAGAACTTTCTGGGGTGAGGAAAGCACCACTGCTAATCAGGGTGGAGGCGAAGCGGTCAATCAGGGCGTAAGTCAAACGAATTGCTACATAGGTTGCCAGGCATACGACACCTAATCGCACAGGAAATTGGGCAGCTATGAGAATTGCTACCTGAAAACCTCGTGTATAGGGAAATAGACCCAAAATAAAGAAGGTTCCACCTCCCCAAATTCCGGCTTGACTGAGCTGAAACAATCGTCTCTTGGCTTCTTGGAGATGTTGCTGTTGCCGTTGATTTAGTTGTGTTGTAATTGCTCGATCTGCTGGTTTTGCGTAGTTGAAGAGTTCCTTTTGGGGTTGGGAGGCAATGGAGCGTTCTAAATTCTTTTGGGAACGCCGCTGCCAGCTATATACCCCCCAACTCATGACAATCATTGCTAGTCCGATACCGCCAGCAATTTTACCCTGGTCGATTAAAGATTGAATTTGCCTTTCTTGCTTGGCTTGTTGCAAGTCTTCTTCTAACGATTCTTTGACTTGATTTGCCGATGTCGATACATCTACCTGTCGGAGTCCCGCATCTTCAGAAGTAACGGTCATCAGATATTGACCGTTGACATAAATTACTGGTAATTCGTTTACTTTGCGAACATCTACCTTGACTGGTGTGTTTGCTGGTGATTGAAAGTAATTTTGACCAATTTTCTCCAACTTCTTTTGAATATCTTCTGAACGCTCAGGAAAGTTGGTTCTTGTTGCCGCTATTTGAAATAACCGACGACCATCTAAATAAATCCAGCCCGAAACAACTCTGTTATCTGAATCATTACTAATACTGCTGGGAGCTTGCAGTTGCGGTACAAAAGGAATCTGGGCTGTGGCTTTTGGCACAGATACAACGCCTATGGCCATTGAACTGGCGATGCCTACGGCGGGCAAAGCCAACGCCAAAAATTGAAAGCGCACTCAAACACCTCCTTGAGTAAAATCTATTAATTACTACTTTAACTATCCTGCTTAATTCCTTTGGGTAGATGTACCTATCTAAAGTTGAGGTTTTCTCTTGAGTTGATGAAAATTTGATGTTTTTTTCTTTGCCTTCTATCTTTAGACAGATGACAAAATACTGAAAATCAGTATTTAAGTCGAAAAAGAGTCTTACTCTTACCAAAGATAAAACAAAAAGGAAGAAGCTAGAGAGGAAGTTGACATTCCGGCGATCAAACGTCAAGCTAGTTTTGAGGATTATTAGCTAGTGATTTGCTTTCATACAAGCAAAAATCGCCAGTAGTAGAATAACCTAGTAGAGTGCGTAAAACTTACGTAGCTTTTTTAATTTTTTGAGGTAATTTTTGATGACCGCAACTTCTCCCCGATTAAAGCACGAGGTTAAAGACCTCGGCCTAGCTGCCTTGGGAAGACAGCGCATTGAATGGGCTGGACGCGAAATGCCAGTTTTGAAGCAAATCCGCGATCGCTTTGCTATCGAAAAGCCCTTCGCTGGTTTACGCCTTGTAGCTTGTGCCCACATTACAACCGAAACAGCACATTTGGCGATCGCTCTGAAAGCCGGTGGTGCAGACGCGCTTTTAATTGCTAGTAATCCTTTATCAACCCAAGATGACGTAGCCGCTAGCCTCGTCGTCGATCATGAAATTCCCGTCTTTGCTCAAAAAGGCGAAGATAACGCAACTTATAACCGCCACGTCCAAATAGCTTTAGATCATCGCCCCAACATTATTGTTGATGACGGTAGCGATGTGGTTGCAACTTTGGTACAAGAACGCCAACACCAAATTGCTGATTTGATTGGTAGCACCGAAGAAACCACAACTGGGATCGTGCGGTTACGCGCCATGTTTAGAGAAGGCGTTCTCACCTTCCCCGCAGTCAACGTCAACGACGCCGACACCAAGCACTTCTTTGATAATCGCTATGGTACTGGGCAATCAACCCTAGATGGCATTATCCGCGCCACCAATATTTTGTTGGCTGGTAAAAACATTGTTGTCGTCGGTTATGGCTGGTGTGGTAAAGGTACAGCCCTCCGCGCCCGTGGGATGGGTGCTAACGTCATCGTCACCGAAATCGATCCCATCAAGGCAATTGAAGCCGTAATGGATGGCTTCCGCGTCCTACCAATGGCTGAAGCTGCACCCCAAGGTGATATATTTATCACTGTGACAGGTAACAAGCACGTCGTTCGTGGCGAACACTTCGATGTCATGAAAGATGGTGCGATCGTTTGTAACTCCGGTCACTTTGACTTGGAACTTGATTTGAAATACTTGGCTGCACAAGCTAAAGAAATCAAAGAAGTTCGTCCTTTCACCGAAGAGTATAAATTGAAAAATGGTAAATCAGTTGTCGTTCTCGGACAAGGACGCTTGATTAACCTAGCTGCGGCTGAAGGACACCCCAGCGCGGTAATGGATATGAGTTTTGCGAACCAAGCTTTGGCTTGTGAATTCCTGGTGAAGAATAAAGGTAAATTGCAACCTGGTTTGCACTCAATTCCTGTCGAAGTCGATCAAGAAATTGCTCGGTTGAAGTTGCAGGCTATTGGTATCACGATTGATAGCCTAACACCCGATCAAATTGAGTACATCAATTCTTGGACAAGTGGAACTTGATACATTGATTAATTGATTTTTTGAGGGATACGCTTTTGGGCTTATCCCTTTTTTTATTAGTAAAATATCAATTACTCATCTTCCAATCAGATGTACTTAATTATTGAGTTAAACAACAACCTTCAGTAAACTTAGAACTGTTTGCCATTCCTTCATGTAATACTACTTTCCAGTGATTGTTGGAAAATCTATCCCTTAAACGTTCAGCTTCTTCTGATAAAAATTGTCTCACTCGCTCAATGGATTTTGCTTTTATGTGTGTTTTAATACTAGATTGTGTTTCTGATAATACTTCTGGTGAAGCCTTCCGAAATCTTTCTAGCAATTTTAATTTAGTATAATGTGATTTGATTAAACAAAATTGACTATCAGAAATACCACTTGTTTGCATTAAAGAATATTCTGCAATTGGGACATCATCCTTGTAAGAAATAGAAACATTTAAATAACGCTCAGATATCAAATTATCATAGTATAAATTAATTTGTCTGTTGCCTTCTAAATTATTAATAAATACGTTAGATTTGTGCTTATTACAGGTATCGCAGCAAGGCAATAAATTTAAAGAGAAAACTGCAAATTCAGGAAAAATGCTTCTTGGCAAATCACCAAAGATCCATTTATTCTCAAATGGGGTACAAGAGATTTATATATAGACTTAGGTGCAGAAAAACTCATAGCCGCCGAAAAAAGCGGAGAGAAAATAGCAGTCGAAATTAAAAGTTTTATAGGTGCTTCTCCAGTCACCGACCTAGAAAATGCTTTAGGACAATATATCTTATATTACGATATTCTTACTCGCTTAGAACCTGACCGCCGCTTGTATCTGGCTATTCGTCAAGAAACCTACTCAGAACTATTTCAAGAACCAATTGGTAAAATATTATTAGAGAATCAACGCCTTTGTTTACTTGTCTTTGACTCAAAACGAGAGGTGGTATTGCAATGGATACCTTAGATAACTATCGCCAAATAATTCAAAAAATATTAAACGAATACGCCCAACTACCCTACGCCTACGGAGAACTAGAAAGACAGCTAATTATAGACCAAACCGCCAACCATTACCTACTACTAACATTAGGCTGGGAAAATAATCAACGGGTGCATGGTTGTTTAGTCCATATTGACATTATCAACGATAAAATCTGGATTCAAAGAGACGGTACAGAATACGGTATAGCGAACGAACTTGTTAACGCTGGTATTCCTAAAAATCAAATTGTTCTCGCCTTCCAACCACCCGATATCAGACAGCATACTGAATTTGCTGTTACTTAATTAAGCCTAAAAACTACTGCTAAAGCTGCAATAGTAGTTGCTACAACTTAAAACCCTATGAACATGGTGTGCCCCTACTCTTATCCTTCATTTACCTGAATACCCTGTAACTAATTCGTAATTGGGCATTGCTTGTTTCTCCTTGTCCCCCATTCCCTTTAATTTTAATTTGCTCTAAACTCGACCTGAACGCACCTTTATCAGATCATGAAGAATGATTAATTTATCATATAATCATGTATCTAAGCTTTTTTTAGACCTAGATAGTAAATTTTTGAGCATGGAATGAGCATTTATGGTTAGCAGTCTAAAAACCTCCACTAGTAAAGCTAAAAAGGGGCAAGTATCTGTACGGTTGGATTCTGGGAGTATCAAAGCTTGTTTCCCTCGGTCATACTGCAACAAAGGTCAGATTAAACTAGCCACTGGGATATCGGTGGTTAGTGGTTGGGAGTCAAAAGCCAGTCAGTTGCAACGAAGATTACAGATAGAACTAGAGGATGGTAAGTTAGATGACGGTCAAGGGAATTTTGACTTAGGACGCTATCAGGATATTTTGAGAGAGTATGGGTTACAAGCAAAGTTAAGGATATCTAGGGAAGTTTCAAGTTCAGATGACCAACTCCCACCTAAGCCAGAGCTATCCATCCTTGAGGTTTGGGATATGTATTGTGAGTATCGTAAGCCAGGATTAAGAGAAACCACCTTTAAAAATACTTATCAAGGTTCGTTTAAAAATTTTCTTGAAACTGCTATCAAAGAAACCAAGTCAAGTGATGCGATAAAAATTAGAAATTGGTTGGTTGAAAATAGAAATCAAAAGCAAGTTAAAAATATTTTATCTAATCTTTCAAAAGCTTATAGATTGGGTATGAAAAATAAAATATTGACTCACAATCCTTTTGAAGGTATGGCGGAGGAGATAGTTAGTAAAGGAGTGCAAGGCAAAACACAAGATGAAATTGAATCAGAAAATGACGATGATGTGTTGGATAAAAACAAAGCTTATACTTGGAGCGAGGTAGAAACAATATTAAATTATGTCCAGAAAAAAAGTCCTCATTAGTTGAATTTTCTTAAATTTAAATTCTTTACTGGATGTAGAACGGGTGAAGCAATAGCGCTGATGTGGTGTGATATTGATTGGGACAAAGAAAGAGTTTTAATTCGTAGAACGCATGATAGGCAAACTAAAAAGTTTTATCCGCTTAAAAACGATAAAACTTACAAGGGCGAAGAGGTAAGAAGATTCCCAATGCCTAAAGACGGTGAATTGTGGAGTCTTATGAAATCAATTCCACAAGGTGAACCTAACGAGGTAGTTTTCAAAAGCAAACGAGGAAAAATAATTAACAGAATAGGATTCTCTATTGCATGGAAGGGTATAGACAAAGACTCAAGCAATAAACAACGAGGAATAATTACGGAACTAATCAATCAAGGCAAACTTGCAAAGTATTTAAAGCCATACAACACACGACACACTTTCATCACTCATGCAGTTTTTGACCTGGGTATTGATGAAAAAATAGTAAGCAAGTGGTGCGGACATAAGGTAGAAATTTCAAACAAGCATTATCAGGATGTAGCGATATTTGCTGAAAGAATTAACCCAGAAGTACCTCAGCAGCAATCAGAAATTGATTTACTTAAGCAACAAAACAAGTTGCAACAAGAACAGATGGAAGAGATGAAAAAAATGATCGAGAAATTGACTAAGAATGTCTAACTATTTTTAGTCAAAATTAATAATTAATACTCTCTACTTAGAGAGTATTTTTTTATTTAAAAGTATTGAAAGATTTTGATTAAATAGTATTATTAATTTAGTTGAATATAAAACATTAATTAAATAGATAAATTAGAGCGATAGGTTTCATCCCTAATCGTTCAGTAAAGGGCATGACTGAAAAAATAAATATATAAATATGTATAAATATAGTTAATAGAAAATAGAGATATGTAGAGAGATATTCTCGACTCTACTCTAAGTAGAGACTCCAAATAAATTAAAAACCTCTAGGAATAAACCTTCTAGAGGTTTTTTTGTGTATGCCACCTACACTAAATAGCTGCTCAACAACTAAAATCACACTCACCTTTGAGAGTCTTTTTTCTGAAAGGTCTGTGTAGCAAGCATTCTAGACACTGCAAAACTGTAATTTTATTTTTGTTGGCATAACCCTCTTGTTTCACCTTAGTAGAAACCAATCGCTGTAAGCCTTTTGGAGCTTTAATTTCTGGGTTTTGGCTATAAATTCTAGTTTCTGTTAGTAAATAAAGTCTCAAAGCTTGATTCAATCTAAGGTTGAGAATTTTGCTTCGATTATTGTTTTCCAAAAATGACATAACAGGGATAACGACGTAGCGCACGTACCTTGTTCTTGACACTGCGATATTGAAAACGGCTCATCAAGTCCTAGCGTGTAGCTTTCGGTATCACTGCTCAAAGAGAAGGTGTGTGTTCCGGTTCTGGGTCTGGTAACTCTGGTAATTCAATCCCTCGGCTTTGCAATGCTTCAACTATCTGAGATACAGATTTATTTCCCAGATTTTTCAGCGTTTGCAAGCCTGTGACACCATATTTCTTTAAATCTTCTATTGTGTTGACTTGTGCCTCTTTAAGTGCCGTATAAGTATTTCTTTTCAAATTCAATGACTCAATACTGTTTTCATCAACAACATTTATTTCCTGTACAGGATGTACATTACTGTTGGCAACCTCTACAAGCTGATTATCTGGCGAGATTGAGTCTACGCTTTCAGGGATGCTAATTTTGTCAACACTGTCTACATTGTCATCAATAATGCCATTTGGCTTATTGTCCTCAAGTATTTCTAGAACTCTATCTATTTTTGCTAGTTGCTCATAAACAGTATTTACACTCACAGTCGGTTCTACACCAGCATCAACAGAGGCTAACCAGTCATTTTTTATTAGGTTGGATAACTCTGACTTTATATGGTTAGGCTTTAATCTGCCTTCTGTAATTAACTTTTCGATAACAGAATGTGGTACACGGAAGCTTACAATAGGCGATTCCTTGCTTTTTTTCCCCATCTCTATCTCCACGTCGTCAACAACGTACACAGTAAATATAGCATTGTGTATACACTGTTGACAATTATCAATTAACGTCTTTTTGATCAATTCCTAGCGCCTTAAAGCTCTGTGTTAACTGCTGCCATAGCAACTCAATTTCCTCATAGCACTCCTCTGAAGAAATTTTACCCAACGTCTCTTGATTAGAGAGATAACAGACACGTTGAGAAAATTCTTGAAGATTAGCATTGAATAAAAAACTCTGAGGCGTGTACTTACCAAGATATCGATAGCGTGTGTAAGTACCAGAAGCTAATAACGCCGTAAACGAAAAGCTATCATTCAGTGCAGCAGGGTTTTGCTGCCACATAGTAGAATAAAAGCTTGCGGCAACTTGCACGGGGGATAGTGCATTACCGACTAGCACCTTACTTGTATCATGAAAGTGTTGGACTCCTTGAGGTAATAGCTTTTGCAAAGCAATCAACTGTGTTTGCAAATCTTGGATCTGAACTCTTTGATTAGCATTCTCGTTGTTAACATAAGAAATTATTGAGTCTTGGGAATCAACCGCTTGCTTCAATAAATTTACATTTGAAACAAGACCATTAAAATTACTCCAAAGACTATTTTCGGCTACCTCTATATTACCTAGCCTTGTGTTTTGATTAGCCAATTCAGTTGCAATACTTGTGATTGACCCTTCGTTATCTTCTACTGTAGTCTGAAGCGTTGCCAGTGCATTTGTTATTGATGCAATAGCAGCATTTAGTTCTGTAGCGTTAAAGTCAATATTTATACTCGCTGGATATAACGGCATATTGTTTAAGCTTGTTAGACAAGTTACCAAAAGAATCAGACAATTAAAGTTTACTTTATCGCAAATTCAACGCCATCAACTAATGTTAACAAATCACTCTATTTTCAATAGCTAAATTGCTATTTTCTTCTATGCAGTGAGATAATATTCGTTTTACTTAGAGTATTACTTGGAGTATTCCGAGAAACATCTTACTAGAAAGGTATTATGTCGTCAGCACTTATCCAAGTGGGAACAAGAATTAAAGAATCTTCTGACAAAGGCAATACTTTAACACTGTTTGAAATTTCATCTATTTCTAATACTTCACCTTCTCCATATATTCCTGTTTCAGAGTAATATTCAATTGTTTCTCCAATCGACAAAAAAACCGTAAAACTTTCCTCATTTTCCTGTGTAAACAACATTTCTCTTCTTTCCTGTTAAATCAACTAAATTAATCGGTGGAACATTTACCCCAACATTTAGATAAGCGTGTTGAAAGGTTACGACTCCTTCTTTTCCTCTAACTGGTAGTTTTTCTACTTTGCCCCTAATAGTTACCTTTTCAGGGGTTGCACTTATCCCATTAATCGGTTTACTTCCTATTCTCAATAAATCATCATCAACCTTGTGCCCTTGGATGTCTAAAACTTGTTCTACTATCCTCCTAGCCTCTGCTTGGGTTGTCACATCTAATTTAAGTTGATATCCTTTCTCAAAATCACAATAAGTGTAAACCTGCTTTCCTTTGTTTACCTTGAAAGGTGGTGAAGCAAATTTACGATAAATTACATCAGCAAGAGTTTTTAAATAAAAATCATCTGCAAAATCAGTTTTACTTTTATTCATCAATCTGAAAGATATTTGCATTGATAATTTGTCTGTAATTTCTCCTTTTAATGGGTCTTTATTTTGCTTTCTATAAAATTTTAAAACTACCTCTGGTTTATATCTTCTTTCCGGCATATCATCGGCTGGAACTCCATAAACTACCCCTAAATCTCTATCACCTAGTTGGTTGTAAGTAGCAAGAGTTTGGATAATGACAGGTTTTAGAAGTTCTTCACTTCCACCAAGTACAATCTTTTCATCAGGATTATCCCGATTCGGTGTTATTTCTACATATCGCGTATGCCCTAGTGGAGGTACACTTTGCTTTGCAATCATTTGCGCTGATAAATATGTATCAACTGCGTTTGCGACAACGTACCCCGCCTCTACGCAAGCTTCGTCAGCTTCCTCTAAAAACTCTTCTGCAAACTCACGCATTGCCCCATCTGTACCAAAGGTATTGTCGAGAAAATCTTCAGTAGCACTTGCAAAAGACCACGGTTTACTATCCTTGCTTCCCCATGCCTTGACAGCTTTCTCAGCATTTGCACCAAACAACTTCTTTACTAAATTACTATTGCTTTTAATAAGCTTTCGGACATTCTTATATGTTTCTGTAAATAATATTTGAGTACCAAGCCTCAATGCGCTGTTAAGCAATGCTCCTAAATTTTCGAGGAATTCCTCTAAAAATTCCTCACCCACTTTTGCTAGCACCACCGCTCCCAGTGGTTCATTAAATACTGCAATCGCCGCACCGGGAAGAATACCGCAAGCTATATAACCAAATGCATTACCAAGCGTTCCACCAAGTTGACCTGCTAGCGCTGTCCATTGAGAATTGATAGATGCTTCCAATTGTTCATCTGTAGCATTCCAGTTAAAATTCCAGATAAACTGCTTCGCTGCAACGAACCACCCCCAAAAAGTAGACCAAGAAAATTTAAAAAAACCAGTAAGCTTACCTACCAAAAACCCAGTAAGTGACCACGATGCATTAAATACCCATCCTACAAAACTGATAACACCGTTGTCTTCTTTCTTCTTAATTCCCTCCTCCATTCCTTTGATGATTCTAGTACCAACTTTGCTTCTAACAACCCTTGATGTTAACTCTGATAACTCAAAACTTATAGCCATATATTCTCCCCAGAATATCGCCGTGAATGACATACACGATTGTTATTACAACAAAGCTATTTAGCCGTTTCCTTTCCGTCATTGTCGTAGCGTCCTTTCTCGCTTCCTATTTCTCGTATTTTTGGGCGTTCTTTGTAGGGTCTACCCCAAGGATTAACAGTATCGGTAATTCCAGATACTTCGATAAAACCGCGCTCTGCTTGTTCTGTGAAATCATTAAAATCGCCTTGTTCGCCATCCTTGTGAACTTCCTTGATGGCATCAGGATTACCAAACAATTTTTGTTTCAAGGCTTCTACTGGATCTCCTGTAATCTGTCTCCAGTTCTGAGCATTCCACCGAGCAGCCATAGTTTTAAGGATTTTTAAATCATCTTGTAAATCATTTTTATCAGTATTTTCATAAGAAACAATCTCTACATTTTTCTCTTGCAATGTTTTGCTGAGATTTTCACCACCAGGAGTAAACAATGAAGGTACTTCCTTCTTTTTTTGTTCTAGCTTGTACCCCAAAAATTCAGCATTTGCTAAAGCAACATCAAGTGTTTGTACAGCAAGATTTTTTGTCATTCCAGCTTCACCCATAGCCTTGAGTGCTGTAATAAGTGTTGCGTGAGTATCGCGTTTTATTGTAGTTATTAATCCTAAAAGTTCTGCCATTGCTTCTGCTTGATTCGGCAGTGATATTTTTTCGTTTTGATTTCCTTCTTTTACTAAGTCAGAGTCTTCTATCTCTATTTCAATGGGGTAAGCACCCATAAGGGCATCAAGTTGCTTTGTCTGCCAGAGCATAAGTTCTGCTAACGATTCAATATCTATCATCTTGGGACTCTGCTTTGTAAAATTATCAGGAACTTTAGCAGGTAAATCACCAAGTCTTTTTAAAACAAGTTTCAATAAATTATCATTACAAGCCATACAATCACATTTTTCCAATTCTATTTTAGGTGGTGGTGGATTATCGGGTTTAATATAATCACTACAAATAAAATGCCATCTATTTATGCTGTATGCATTTCTCGTTCTTGCAAGAGTAGAATAATTATCAAAAGAAGCCCGATTAATTTTAGTGTTGTAAGTTTCCTTATCAAGAGGTGTTGCACGAGGATTAATAGGATAGCCAGGAAAAACACCTTGCGATAACACTTGAACTATAGGAGTTCCTGACGCATAAGTTGCCCAAAAAAAGCGATAAGTAGAAACACTATTAAGAGTCCACTCTGATTCATCATCGTTCCAGTCGCCAGCAATACCGCCCCTTCCTTCCCAAAAAGTGTAAGCTTCCTCGCAGTCGTAATTAACAAACTCTTTTAAATGACGTGTATTACTAATTTCTGTTACTGTAAATATTGCTTCAAGCATTAAATCAGCTAAATTACCTCTTACATACACATTGTTTTCTAATATTGGATACTTCCAGTTAGTTACTTCTATTCGTCGTGTACCTTGTGATTCAGACGGAGTTTCAGAACCATATCTAGTAATGTCATACCATTGCTCCTCTGCTCCATTTATTTGTAGCCAAACACCTGAATTACATAATGCTGGAGGATTAGGAACAATATTTTCGCCCGTCCATCTCGGAAGGTCTACAGCTTTAATAAGTGGCTGACATTTAGGATTACGATAAACAACTTGAAAAGGAGGTAGTTTAACAAATCCAAGTGTTCCACTAAGTTGAACACCAAAGTTACATTCATCTTGAACAATATTGATATCAAGTGAAATAGGACTGCTTACATCAAAAGGGTTTTTACTACACCAAGGACTATCAGGATATCTATCGCAATCCATTGGATCAGCAGGTGTGTTAGGTGTTGCGTAAATACCACCAAATACAGGTACTAAACTCTCCTGTGGTTCTTCAGGTTCATAAGTGTAGAAAGGAGTATTTTTCTTTTTTCTAGGTGGCTTGTATGCAATTGGTTTATCAGAAAGCATCAAACAAACTCCCTGATATCTATCGCTGTACTTCCATTTTCTACAATTCCATAGTAAGCACCTGTGTACAGTGGGTTTGGTGCTTCGTAATAATCTCCTGGCTCTAATTTCACTAAATGACTAGTAATTGAAACACCTTTAACAGTATCTAGAAAAATATTTTTATTGCTTGAATTGAAAAATATAATTCCTTTTCTGTTCGCATTACTATTTACAATCGTGCTTGCAATTGCGGTAATGTTATTAACAATTTTTACGCTAGTGTCTATTAGTTTTTCTATAATTACGTGCCGAACTAAATTACCGCAAGCTGTAACTTTATCTTGACCCTTAACGCTATTTTGTAATAGTCCATGTCCTACGGCTCTTATTTGTAAACCCAACATTGAATTATTCCCTAACGAATGACTTCCTAACGAATATTCTCTGTATGGGTAAGGGTCACTATTTAGTAAAGAATAAGCCGCTATTCGTTGCCAATTCAAAGTACCGTCAATATTCACAACTATATCAAGTTGAATTCTCGGAGACTTCCACTCTAAGTTAATCGCTGTTAATAGTTGCTTTGATTCGCTATCCTCCAACTCAAAAACAGGAAACGGAACCGGAGGCAGTGAGTAAATCCAGCTAGTTGCTCTTAGGTTTTCCACTTCTAAATATTCATCAATCAATCTGTACCCAGTTTTTGAGTACGGCACATAGTTAAAAATCGGGACAACACTAGCCCCGGAATTAGGGTCAAGCGTGATAGCAATTTTTTGCTTGATTGTTAATTCCTGTATCGTCATATAGCGATAATAATTTTCTAACATCTTAACCTATTAGAAAAAGGTTGTTAAAAAATTCTTTTTAAGGAACTTGACAAGCCCTTAAAAGCATTGCTAGATATTAGCTACATTCGTTTTGATAAAAACTAAAAAACATGGCTACTGTTAGCGATTTAACTTTTTCTGAAATCTCCGCTAAAATCACCGACTCTGCATTAAAAACTTGGTGGGATGGACTTGATTCTCTACCTGCTGGTGTTGACACTGCTGAAATGTTTGCAAAATTATTGCAAGCTGCATACACCGCACAAGTTGCAAAAAACACCGCAGCCGGAACACTTGCAACGGGTGAAGCGTTAAATGCTTATCCTGCTCCGACAACCGGAACAGTCCAAACTGAGCCTACTAGTGGATTGCAATTTTATAACGCCAGTTATGGAGTAAATATTGTTGCGGCTGTAGACCTCAATACCACTGCACCAGCGCGAGTTTAATTCTGATAAGTAGGGTGGTGTTAAATTATTCCCCTACTTATTAAAAATTATTTGGATGAAATAAGATGACAAAACGTTTATATTTCCCACTCAAAAGAAGTACTAGCAATGATACTCAAAGAGAGAACCCCGACCCTCTCGGCAATTTCTCGTGTCTTAGTGTCACTGCAAAATTTCTTGATATAGAGAAGTTTGCAGTACCATTTTTGAAGTCAAAAACTGTTAAGCCGACGAAAGCGAGAACTTTGGTTAGGGCTGATGGTTCTAGCGTTAAGCGTGGAGAAAAAAATGCTGATGGTATTCCTGTAGAACATGAAAGACCCGGCTCCCTCTCAAAAGGGACAAGACGCGTTGTTCTTACAACAGGTAAACAAATCGGAAATTCATCTACTTATCACACTATTTCCTTTCGGTTCCCATCTTTCGCAACGATTATTGTAATTGCTGACGCTCTCGGTACTTTAATTCCTGCGAATAAAATTAAAGCAATTCCGACTGCTAACGATATTTCCCCTTACTTTAAAGTAGTTGGCGGAAGACAATATCCAATCATGCAGAAAGCTGCTGCTGAATCGAGTACTCAAGCACAAGTCCCATTGACTGCTGCTCAGTTAAAACAACTAGCTGGTGCTGGGATAGAAGTTTATCCCGGATTCAATCTTCCTTAGTAAATAATTGATTGTCAAAATGTTTCAACTTGCTAGCGAATGGAAGCAAATCATTAATGAATATCGTTTTAATGAAAAGGCTTCCATTCCTGCAATTGAACCAAAAATAAATTTTACTTCAAACATAATAGGAATTTTTGCAACCTCACCGTCATCTCCTAGCAATTGGTATTCTGCTGGAGACTTTCTACAAATTTATCAAGTAGGGTTTGGTACGGCTGGTTACGCTCAAGGTGAATTTTTAAGGGTAACTTTAAACCGTTATCAGGTTCACCGATTTAACAAGCTTCCATCTGATGAGAATAAATACTTAATATCGTTTATCCCTAAGTTCTACCTGAAAGACATTGATTTAAAGGTTTGGGAGTATATCGGGAATCAAGGAGCAAGCTTAGATTCACTTGAGGCAAGCATTAAGGCTGTACATCAGAGAGTGATATCTGAAACCGCAAGTATCAAAGCACTCTTAATGAAATTACAGCAGACACCATAAGTTCTATTCATTGCAGTATTAACACTGATAATCTACATCAGTGTTAATACTGCAAATACTACATTTTGCATAAATCCACACATTGTCTTAGTAAAACTACATATAAACTTATTTTGTAGTTTTTAAATTGCGTATATACACGCATTTTAAACAGCTTATTACAATTCGTTAACCGATCGGTTGTTAGAAAATGAAATAAGTACTATGCTGAAATTGTTGGAGAAACACTGTAAAAACAAGGGTCAAAAATGAAGGCAGCTAAATCAGACGTAAAAAAATCACTTGTAGCTCAGTTAAGACACGTAGGACTAGAATTAAATTCCCTGGCGACGGAAATTGAAGAATTAGGACAATTGCCTAAAGTAGAATCACGGATACGGGATTTACCAGGACTGCTTGATATCCTGCAAAAAGCTGCATGGGAGATTCAACAGAAGCGATTTGAGAAAGCTTCGTCAATTATTGAGCAAATAAATATTGGTATCGCTCAAGAACAACTCGATGAACTGCAAGTTAGTTAATGTTTGGTCTGGAAGACTTGGAGTAGTACTCCAAGTAAAATCAACTTAAGAGGTGGAGACATGGAAGAGAAGCGCATACACTGGACAGAAATTTTCGGAAATCCTTACAGATTCTCTCTTCACCCTTCAATGCTGACAGAGCAAGGTTACGAGATGAGATTAGTAACCAAGATTAAAGGTGAAAGCAGATACATTGACACTGCTGTGGTCGTGAAATTTGATGAAAGCTATGTGATTGAGTACATAGCGAGAACTTTAGAAAAACTGCAACCACAGAAATACAATGATTGGCAAAAAATTGTCAGCAAAGCGTATAGCTTCTGGGACAACAAAAAAAAGCAAGTGCAACAATAAACCATTTTGGATTAATCCTGCTACCGGGGAAACTTTTCTTGCTGGTTCTCCTCTAACTACAGCACAGAAAAAAAAGCTTCAATTTTGGGATAGCATTCTTGAGTTTAAAGTTTACGGGGAACTTTGCAAAAAGTACGGTGCGGAAAACGTCAAGCGACAACACACGATAGAGATTTTACCAGCAAACTTTTTATTCCCTGCTTTAACTTGGAATATTGATTTTATGGTTGAGACTAGCAACCTGACAGTATTTTATGAAGTTAAAGGACGATGGATATTAGCAGACAAGGAAGCGTTAAGCAATTTTTGTAAGTTGCTTAGAATATTTCAGCGAACATTACCGGGAAGATTCCAAGAGCTAAGAATCATTAGCGATAAACGCTGGAAGATTGGAACCGCAAACATTTACACAATCCCATTTGCAGAGATAAAAGAGTTGAAAGATGAATATTATCTCAATGTTCAATCGAGATGAGTTATGGGATGACTCAACGGTTAAATATGTTGGTCGTTCAGGCAAAGCTTTAGGGCTTGGTAATCCTTGGAGTCACAAAAATGGTAGGCAAGTAAGGTATTACACAAGTACCCCACAAGCTGCACTCGACAATTACAGGCATTGGTTACTCGAAAAGCTTGTTCCACACTACAATTCTGGGTTAAAGTTCATCGGGCTTGAAGATTGGGAGAAAGTGTACTTATCGAGAGTTGTTTTGCTTTCTCAGGAAATTGAATCAGGTAAATATACTTCTCTTGGTTGTTGGTGTATTAATGTCCATGACTATGTACCTGTTCCCGATGGATATGAAAAGTGTCATGCAGAGATACTTTACAAAGCTTGCTTGCAGTTAGTTGAGAAAAAGGAAGGAGCGATAAAACAATGAAAGATTTTTACTACATTGAACCGAAGAAAGATGATAAATTTGCTCTCGTTGGCAATACTGACTGGACACAAGCTTACAGTATTTTTGAGTTTGCAGAATTAGGTTTTTGTTCGGATGATACTTTTTACCACTTGTTCGCGTATGCCACGGGGTTTACTGGGATTAACAAGTTCAGTGAAAAAAATTGGAAGTTTGAACCGCAACTTATAAAGATGAAGGTTGCACGGAAGAATTACCAGAAGGAAGACAAGGAAAAAAATAAGGTTGATGTTGCACAATCCAGGCTTGAAAAGTGGATATGTTGGTTACTCGATAGCATGGACTCAAGCTTGATTTATTCTGGTTTTATCAAGCTGCAAGATGATGCTATGTGCGACATATTTATTTCTGGGATAGGTATATCAGGGGAACAAATTGACCCTACTACTTTAAACCAGATGTTGAAAATGTCAGCAATTTTCAACCCAGTAGCAGAACCACAATATATAAAACCTGAAGATGTACAACTGCCAAAAGGTTTTAGTAACAAGGGTGGTTACAGTGGAAAACCAGCACAAACAGAGCTTGAAAGGTTGCGAGATAGATTAGCTTTTGTTTGTGAGCAAATCAATAAAATGGATGACAGCATTCCTGTTGAAAATCTAGCACAACTAGCTGATGTTCTCTCTATTGCTAAGAACAAAGAAGAAGTACAAGTAGTATTTGACCTTTGTACCTCCTTAATGTCTTAGTCTTCTCCAATCTACTTGGAGTAGTACTCCAAGTAGAATCAACATAAAGGATACACATAATGACTCAAGAGACAGCAATCTATCTCGACCCAAATGATTTTTATAAGCAAGAGATGGAATCTTGGGAAGAGTTATGGAATGATGATTTGACGCTTTATCAAAATGTACGCAGCATTTTATCTCAGTCTGTTTTACTTCCTCAGCGAGATTTAATGCTCCCAATCCTTGCAACTTACATCTTAATCCCTAGTAAGTGGGCGTTAATTTTACCGATACTTTTTAGCTGGGGTGGAAAAGGTAGTGGTAAGAGTACAACAGCAATATTCGCTAATAAATTGCACGGGAAAAATCAAACTTTCTCTTCAACTGATACATTCTCAGCTATTCGTAATGCATTGGATAGCATGAGGTGGATTGACCCCGCAGAAAAAGAGATGGAGAAAGAAGGGGCAATACTGGCATGGGATAATTTACACATTTCTACCCTCAAAAGAGATGAGAGAATTTATCAGTTACTCCTTTTTGGTTATTCAAGGGCAAGTGATAAAATTTCAATTGCTCAACCGGATGGAACTAACAGAGAATTTTTTGTTTTCTCACCTAAGATAATTAGTTCTGTTGATGATATTCATCTTTGCCCTGACTTTGAAGAATTACATAGAAGATTGCTAGTAATCCCTCATAAATCTTTTGAAGAATTTAATAGTGAAGAGAGAAAGCTGTATCAAGATTTTGATATCTTCACTGATAAATTAGACATCGACTCTATCCACTGGGAAGGAATAGAGGAGAAGTTTTACTCTTTCTGGAACAATACCGATAATTGCAAACTTTATGCCAAATATCGGTCAATGCTTACCAGAAAAGGTAAGAAAGAATTTACTCATGAGATGACTAGCAATCAATGGGTAATTACGGTGGATTTGATGGTAACTGGCTTAATTCTTGGTACTTGGAAATCTCCGAGTGAAGCTATAAGCCACATGGATAGTTACTGGAAATATACAGATAAACACATATTTTCGCAGTTAGGAGCAACAACGGAACACTTAAAACAATTCATTGAGGAAGAAGTAGGGACACAGCGAATACTTAACCAGCAATTAATTGAGAAGGGGAAACCAGGGATAAGTTTAGTTATCAGTCCACAAAAGCTAAAAAACAGAATTGCGTATCATCACGCCAGAGGGGAGTTAGAAATTAACCCACGACAACAAGACATCATTATTATCATGTCAAGACTTGGATGGAGGTTAACAAGCAAGGGATGGATGGAGAAAAAATAACAATAGACTTGATGCTTTATTGTCGAGCGTTAATATCTTTGTATGACGCCACTTGTTTGCTAGAAGCAATATCTAGCCGTACAAGAGATGATTGGATGAGTTTTTTACAAAGTAACGCTAGCAATCAATTGCAAGACTTAACAGACGATGAAAAGCAAGAATTGACAGTTTTTTTAGCAGAGGTGAGTAACCATGAATAGTGATAAGAACGAGAATTTTGTACAAGTTACAAAAGAAGAATATGTACTCAATGTAATTGGTTTAGGTTACGCCATTGAGATATTGTCTGGTTGTTCTAAAATGCCGAAAGAATTATGGGCACTAGAGATAGCAACACACGCTAATGATGTACTGGAGGGAATGCCGAAAGAAATAATTGATGCAATAGTCACTAAACACGCTGCATCTTATCAACCATACGAAATTTTTTCATCTTCAACTGTAGATGAAATAAACAATGCAGAAAACAATTGACGAATTAATTGTTGTCCATAGAGAGGACGTTCTCAAGCGAACAATAGCTACTGAGATTATGACGATAAATAAATAATCAAACTTTCTCCCAGAAAAAAGACCTCTAGTAGTTAGGGGTCTTTTATTATTGAAAGTTATTCAAGTAATACTTCAAGAGCTTAGAGATAAAAGAGGGTATAAGATGTAAGTTTGAAGTGATTAGCAGAACTGAATACGCTGGTATTCCACTCAGGAATATTTGGAAGTGTCTGACCAACCAGGTGTTAGGGGTGGCGGCGAGTTTGGCTATGTTGTCACCTGTGACTAGTAATGGTTTAGAGCTAGACACAGATAAAAAACTTGAAATTGATATACAGTATCCCCGTTAGCAGAAACCCATTAATTTCCAACACAGTTAGGGAAATTTACTCTTGTGTTCACCCCCTTTATCTATCTTTTCTCTTTCTCTTTCTTTTCTCTATATTGCCAGAAACTCTTTAAAAGTAGACGTAGACCATATATTAAAAACCCACTGAAACCTATTAAAATTGGGATTTTAAAAAAACTACTAATCATTAGTTTTGAAGGTATAAAAAGTATAATAAATGCAAAAAAAAGATATATTAACCCAGATTTTAATTGATCTCCCCACTCCTTTCTATAATAGATATGTTTATAATGATGTTGTATTTTATGCTCTATATCTATAATTTCAATATTGCTTAGAGGATGTTCACCTAATAATAATTTCTCTCTCAATTCTAAATCCAACTTAAGTGTTGCTCGTGGATTAAACCCATTCTGATATGTAACAGCTATTCCTAATGAAGTAAGAATAAGTGCAATAAGATCCTTTAGCTGTATAAATGATGACTCGGAAGATTTTGACTGTATAGGTGATGATGCAGATGATGGAGATGGTGTACTACTTAATCCAGTTTCCGTATAAACTGTAATTGATAATAGTAAAACTACTAAGAAGGTAGTAATAAATACTATGAAATTTATTTTTTTTTTCATGATGTTAGAAACCGAGTTGAATTGCACAAAAATAATTAAAGTAATATTTTACATTTAATATCTGATAACCAATGATAAGTAATAAGATCAAATTACTTAGTTTTAATAGTCACTACGAGTATTCAACATAGGACTTCCTTTTATATTAAATGTCGGGAAATATGTTATTCACATCAAGCATTGACAAGTTCGCAACCGAAGCTTCTATCTGGCTGTGTCTGGCGATTCCCTGAGATAAGCTTGTCACAACTCGTGTGTTTTGATCAGGCTTTCTAAATTCCTCTGCAACAACTTCACCATTAGACATCTCTTATGCTGAACACGAAAATTCTGCACACTTTACAGCTTTAAGTTGCTCTAATGGCCAAACGAAAATACTGTCTTGGTTATTTTTTATTTCTTGTAATTCTAGTATCATTGCGTCTGGTAATGATGGTGTAATTCTTTCCAGAGCAATTAAAGCTGGAGCGGCACTTAGCAAAACTTCAGTAATGAAATCAATAAAATCTGTCCTCTGTGACATATTTTTAGTTCTGCCATCTAAGTAAAGAGGAATATAGTCAAGAGTAGTTTCAGAAAAACCGGACTGCAATGCCAAGTTAGAGAGTTTTACTCCCACGTTTGGATCTCCGTTTAATTGCTCTTGGTAGCGATTGAAGATTTCCCAGTAAGTTTGAAAAGCTAGACAAGTTGGATGGATATATAAACCTGTATTAAACGCTTCTGTGCAATAAAGATTAGTACCTGATTGCATTATCCGTTTTACCTCTTTGAGGAGGTAGAGGGGATTGTTGATATGTTCTAGAACAAAGCAGATCAACGCACCATCGAAGGATTGATCTGGGAAAGGAAGTACTTCCCCATGAGTAATATGTAGAGATACCCGTCCGGCTTCAATATGCGGCTTGAGAAATTCGCCAGCACGGCTAATCTGCGCTTCGGAAATATCAACACCAGTAATTTTTAAATGCGGAAAATGATTTAATAAAATTTGTATTTGCGCTCCTACTCCACAACCTATTTCAATAATGTGATTGCAATTAGAAAAATCAATCTTATTGTAAATGTAAGATTCTAAAAAAGCGCTTTGTCGGAACAGGCGGTCTTGTTCCTTTCCAGTATAGCCGTGAATATATTTGGTCATAGATAACACGTTAACACTATTTTCAGCTTAATAAAAATGTTGGGAAAGTTAGCTCAATTTATTCACCAGACTTGTGGTTGTAATTTGGTGTTTGTCGGCTGTGGATTACAGGGTCTACAGAGGCACAATGAAAATAAATCGGCACTTAGCGCCAAAGTTCTAACGCAGTCAGAGATACAGCTATAAATTTAAGACTAGAGTCAATTTCCTAACCTAGCCTTAAATCTGTTATGTATATTGCTTTTCAACTATCTGTAGCTTACACAGAATCTTAGAAATAAAGCTCTAATTACTGTTGCCTTCCTTTCTTTTCATCTAGTGCTTTTTGAATAGCTTCTCTACAAAATTCAGGAGGGTCATCTTGTGCTTTGACCGCTTCTTTCATGGATTCTGATACTCGAAAACTGAGGTTAGCCGTTAACGGTTCCTCTCCTTTACGTTGACCAGGTTCTAAATTTTCAGGAGTTCCTCTAGGGTTAGGCATTTATGTAGAAACGTAACTATAGCTTGAATCGATTGCGCGCAACCAAATAGAGTTTTAAGTCGGTAGGTAATTCACCGTGGAAAGTTGTTACCTACCGATACCACTTTTAGAAAATGGCTACTCTATGTTTACACGAACGGAACTCGAAATCAAAACTATCCAGGAGTTACGCGACTTGTGTCGCCGCTACGGTCTTAAGCCGACTGGGAACGCTGGATATAAAACTAGCTACGTTACTTCACTTATAGCCTTCCCTGCGATCGCACTTAACCAGATGCAAGAAGGTAGAGGATTAAGACGGTTAAGTTTTGAAGCTTTCCAAAATATCGGTGCTGCACTCGATCAAATGAATTCTCCAACTGATGAACAAGCAGCGCTTATCAAAATCACGATGGAAAGACGTTCACTTCATCCGCCTCAGTCATGGGAACAGCAAAAGCTTCTCAATCTCTATATAGCTAAACAAAAGCTAGAAGAGGTGATGTATTTATTGGGGGAATAGTTAACTCAAAAGCTTAGTTAATAGCAAGGACTCTAGATAGAGTCCTTTTTTTGTGCATATTTTGGAAATACTTAGAGTACTACTTGGAGTTTTCAGAAGATAACAAGCAGATAGATATCAAAATAATATTTTTGTACTACTTTTTTACTCATTCTCAATAGTGAGTGATAATGACTCTCACGATACTTTGATTAATGCCTAAAATGCTCTATAACCTAGTACTGGTAAGGGAATGATGCAATGTACCAGGAATTAAGAATAGATGCCCTAATGACAGAAATGGCTGCAATGCTTGTATGGTAAGGTGTGAGATAGACTTAGAGCTGTACTTGGAGTTTATACGAGATGATTAGTGTGTGAGCATATATTGAGCATCAATAATTAGTAATAATTTATACCTACTACTGTTAATTTATTACTTAATTTATAATGTTTGAGCATTAAATGAGCATTTTTTATAATTTATGAGCTGAAAGTATTAATTTTCCGTTTATTTTATCAGATCATGAAGAATGATTAAGAAAACAAGTATAGACAAACATGATAAAAATGCTAGCTGAAAACTTGATGGGAATTGAGACAAGCTTACAAATTAATTGGGTTTGGCTAAATGCCAGCTTACAGTTTGCTAGTTGGGCAGTCTTCTCGCTTTTACTTGCTGAGATATTGAGAGACAGCTACCATGCTTTGTGTCACCAAGTCAGTTGGCTTGCTAAATGGCACAACAAGCACCACATGGCTTATCGCCGCGATTTATCAATAGTTTCCCTGAAAATTTATCAAGAATCCCAGCTTTATCACGACATTTTAGAGTCGAGTCTACTGCTGGTGGTATTGGTAGCCGTTGCCTTAATTGTTCAACAACTGGGGTTATGGCTGGGAGTAGCTTATGGTTGTACCTTTTTGTATGGCGCATCTGTGCGATATTTTCAGGGAAAAATTGATACAGATTACAACCACCTACCCGGCCCTTTAGAGACAATTCCATCCATTTGGTGGGTGAATCGGTCTTACCATTGGCGACATCATTTTGATGATGTTAACGCCTACTACAGTGGTGTCTTTCCCCTAGTGGATAAAATTCTGGGCACAGGACTGTCTCTTAAAGGTAAAACCATCGCTTTAACCGGAGCATCAGGAGCGTTGGGGCAAGCGTTGGCGGCTGAACTTGTCAAGAATAATGCTAAAGTCGTAGCATTAACCACTAATCCAGAAAAATTAGTAGAGCAAGTTGGAGTAAAGGTAGTTTCCTGGCAGTTGGGCAATGAAGCCAATCTGAAGGATAGTTTAGAGAAAGTAGATATTTTAATTATCAACCACGGAACCAATGTCTACGCCAGCCGCACACCAGAGGCTATCAACTCCTCTTATGAGGTGAATACCTTTTCAGCATTACGGTTGATAGATATATTTTTGACAACTGTAACAGGCCCACAAGCAAAAGCAACCAAGGAAATCTGGGTAAACACTTCTGAGGCTGAGGTTTCTCCAGCACTGAGTCCGCTTTATGAACTCAGCAAAAGAGCGCTGGGGGATATTGTTACGCTGAAGCGTTTGGATGGGGATTGTGTAATTCGCAAGTTAATTCTTGGCCCATTTAAGAGTCAACTGAATCCTTATGGTGTGATGTCTGCACAGCAAGTTGCACGTGCGATCTTATTTTTGGCACGGCGCGACTTCCGAAATATTATTGTGGCAATAAATCCTCTCACCTATCTGCTGTTTCCCTTAAAAGAAACTAGTACGTCACTATACTATCGAGTCTTCAGCCGGACAGCAAAAAGTAAATAGGAACGCAAACAATAGTCGAAAAAATGATTTTCAGGTAGTATGTCAAGTTCAAATTCATAGGTAAGCAAGTTTGTAGTAAGGACTTTAGTCCTTGTTTTCTAAGCACTAAAGTGCTTACTACAAACCCTCAAAAGTGAAAGTGAGCGCCTTAGCCTTGCAATAGTTTTGACAAACAAGGGCGCAGGCGATCGCTAAATTAAAACAGAATTTGGATAAACTTGAGAAAGCGATCGCTACGGAAGTTCTTACCCAGCAAGTTTATCGTTTTTTAATAGTCATCATCCGAACTTTACCATTAGGAGCAAGGGTAAATCCACGTCGTTGCAGTTTAATTGGTTTATTTTCCACTAAGGTAAGTTGATAATTAGATAAAACTGTTGCCAGGACTAATTTGATTTCTAACTGAGCCAGGGCATATCCTAAACAGCGCCGACTTCCACCACCAAAAGGAATGAACTCCCAAGGGGAATACTGGCGTCCTAAAAAACGTTCGGGATTAAATTGTTGCGGATTAGGATACAAGTCTTCCCGGTAATGCAAGAGGTAGATACTTGCCATTAAGGTTGTGTCAGGAGGAAACTGATATCCTGCAATATTTATGGATGATTTGGTAATGCGTGGGAAAAGCCCTGGAAGGACTGGATACATCCGCAGGGTTTCAAGGCATACTGCGCTTAAGTAAGGAAGTTGGGCAATTTCCATCGGGTTTGGATTTTCTCCCAAGCTGTCGAGTTCCTGCTGCAATTTTGAGAGGACATCTGGATTTTGGTGAATTTGATAGAAAGCCCACGCTAGCGTTGTTGCAGTAGTTTCATGTCCAGCAAATAAAATTGTGAGCAATTCATCTTTTAATTCATTGTCGGTCATTGCTTGCCCATTTTCATCCCGTGCTGCCATCATCAAGCTCAGAACATCGCCTTGGCTGTGATTGTTCTTTGTTCTTTTCTCTTCAATTTCTGCTTGAAGTAGCTGATAAATATAGTTTTGTCTACTTCTCATCTGCCCCCAAGGAGTCCATTTTCCCCAATCTTGTTGTAGGAATCGGAAAAATAGCATACTAGAGCGCAAAGGAGAATCAGTCATATCCAACCAACTAGTAAGTAGAGGTAAAATTAGTTGATAGCGTTCCCCTTCACTCAAACCAAAGACAATTTGTAAAATTACTTCTAGACTAACTTTCTGCATAGCAGACCGAACCACAAAAGGTTGATCGATTTGCCATTGACTGGCGATTTGCTCGGTAATTAAGCAGATTTGTTGAGCATAAGTCTGTAGCCTTTCTCCATGAAAGGGAGGCATTAATAATTTTCGTTCTCGTCGATGGCGGGCACCATCTATTAACATGAGAGAATTTCGCCCAATCAAAGGTTCTGCAATTTTATTACCACGACCAATATCAAATTTAGAATCTTGACTGAAAATTTCTTGAATGGCTTGGGGATGGCTAAGAATTACATAAGAACCGAGTCCACTCAGTTGCATGGAAAAAATATCTCCATACTTTTGACTATACTTTTGCTGAAATCCAATCGGATCGGCAATCCATCCGATCAGTTGCCACCACGAAGGGCTAGTAATGCAATTCGGTAATTGACTAAGCATAATATTTACCTGTGATTCCACTTCACAATCTCAAACAAATACACCTATTATCTCTGAGCGTTGAAGGTTGTCGGGTATACAACTGTTGTTTATTCAACGGTATTTAGAGACTGGCTCATGACCGCATTTATTAAGCTGTCTAGCAAGCGATCGTGCGATCGAGATGTATTTTCTGTGCAAAAAATACTTTGAAAACAAGCGAGGGTCAACCGTTCTATCAACGCTTTAAATAGCCCTTCTTTATCTTGAAAGTGACTGTATATTGTTTGTTTAGATACTCCAGCCGCCGCGCTAACACGATCCATACTTGTTTTAGCGTAACCCTTCTTCAAAAATACCTGTATAGCTCCTTGCAAGATTTGCTTCTGCTTGGGAGCGATCGCAGGTAAAAGATTTTCTAGTTGAAAAGTAGGGTTTATAAGTATGAAGAGTAAACTTTTTGACTTATATCTTGTATTATCATACTAGACAGTCTAGTATATGACATCAATTCTCTTAGACAAAATATTTTCACAATCCAGGGTGATACCATGACTCAGACTATCCCAACATCCCCGGAAAATCTCAAAGATGCAGTATCGAAGCAGCAAAGCCGCAAGAAACCCATCCTTTTAACGATCGGGGTGCTGTTGGTGGCGGGTGGTATTGGCTACGCGGTGTGGCGCTCTCAACCGCAAGTATCAGCAAATGTACTGCAAGTTAGCGGACGGATTGAGGGTTATGAAACCGAGATTGGGATCAAGCGTTCTGGAAGAATTGAGACAATTGCCGTGCGGGAAGGGGCAGCAGTTAAAAAGGGACAAGAGTTAATTAAGTTAGACGACACAGACGATCGATTGCTGCAACAACAACTACTTGGTAGTCAAGCGAGAGTGACATCTGCTAGGTATGATGAACAGCAAGCAGTTTCAGATGTAGAGCGAGTCACCAGAGAAATTCAAGAAATTAACAGCCAAATTAACGAAGCCAAACTGAATTTACGGCAGTCCCAAGGAGATACCCAAGGAAGAATTGAGCAAGCACAAGCAAATGTCGCAGCAGCCAAAGCCACATTAGTGCAAGCACAAGCGCAAGTTAAACAGGCAGCAGCAGAAGTTAATTTAGCAAAAATCAACCGCGATCGCTATGCCCAATTGGTAAAAGAAGGGGCGGTAAATCAACAACAATTCGATCAAGCCCAAACTACTCTAGATACCGCGATCGCAACCCTAGAAGCACGACAGGCAGCAGTGAATGCCGAACGCCAGCAATTAAAGGCTACATCAGGAGCGTTAACTCAAGTTAATACTACAGGTTTTAATCCTGATATTCGCAATGCCCAGTTAACAGCATTAGTCAGAAAGCAGCAGCAAAGTTATGCTCAACTTAAATCTGCACAAGCGAAAGTCAACTCTGCCCGTGCCAAAGTGAAAGATGCCCAGGCATCAAATCAGCAAATCCTCACCCAGATTGCAGACTCCAAAAAAGATTTAAATGTAGTTAGTCCTTTAGATGGAGTAGTGACAGCCCGTAATGTCGAACCAGGTGCAATAGTTAGCAATCAGACTAATATTTTGACAATTGTTGACCCCAAAACAGTCTATTTTAGAGGTTTTATTCCCGAAGGCGATATTGGCAGAGTGCGTCTAGGACAAACAACAAAAATCTTCATTGATTCTGCGCCGACAAAACCATTAGAAGGTAAAGTAATTGCCATCGATCCGCAAGCTTCATTTACACCAGAAAATATTTACTTTCAAAAAGATCGAGTCAGACAAGTAGTAGGAATTAGGATTAAAGTTCAAAACCCTGATAGCTGCTTTAACCCCGAAAAACCTTATAGGGAATCAGATTTACCCTGCGCCAAAATGGGGATGCCAGCAGATGCCGAAATTAATTTGAAGGCAGGAGGCAGGACAATACGGTTCGGTTAAAGAGCAAAGGGAAAAGGGGAAAGGTTTTCAATACATCCTTTACCCTTTACCCCTTACCCTTTCCCCAGACCACACTCGATTGTGAAAAATGCTTATCCGAACCGTATTGGGAGGCAGGAGGCAGGGGGCAGGAGGCAGGAGGCAGAAGGGAATGAAAGAGTAAATTACTACTTTCTCTCCAAACTTACCTCCATCATCTAATCTGCCAACCACTTAACCGGACATAATATCACAGGTCACTTTTAGGAATTTCCTCACGAAATTCTATGACCAATTGCATAGTTTCTACTACCAAATCACGTAAATCTCGATTGAGCGCTACAGCGCCTTGAGGGCCAAACCAACGGTCAAAAATAGTGACATATCGCTGATTCCCATTGACGAATCCTTGCATGAACTTTACCAGAGAATAGTTAACTGTATCCAAGAATTTGGAGTTATTTTCTGGCACCATGCAAGCGATGCCTTCTCGTGAATAGGGACGATCGGGTACGATCGCAAAAGCATCTGGATTTTTTTGCTGTTGCAGCCATCCCTCTAAAAGAATGCTATCGGATGAGAAAGCATCAATAGTATCTTGCTGCAAAGCTGCGTATCCCTCTGCCCTAGTTTTAAAATATACTAGCTTAACCTTGGGTTGTACATGAGCGATCGCCTGTTCATTTGTAGTTCCCGCCAGCACACCAATTCTTTTACCAATAAGTGATTCAGGAGAACCTAGATTACTTCCTTTCTTAACTAATAATTGGGTTCCAGTCGCACCATAGCTGACAGAAAAATCTACTTTTTTATCTCGCTTCCATGTAAAACTACTAGCATCACAAACAATATCAACTTGTTGATTAACTATTTTTGGAATCCGCTCAGAGGGGCTAAGACCAACTAATTGCAGTTTAATTTTTTTTCCTGTATCTTTTTCTAATTGCTCTTTAATCAGAGTCAGCATATCTACAGAATAGCCATTTAACTTTCCTTGACTATCCACATAGGCAAAAGGTAGCGCATCTCTACTAGTACCAGCTGTTAATACTCCTGTTCTGGCTACTTTTTTCATTACAGTCTCAGCAGCTACCACATTCGACATGAGCGTTGCAAACATGAGACTTAAAATAGGGATAGCAATTTTTTCATACATAAGCTTTAAGAGTAAGTAATTTTTTCAAAAATCAAATCTGAGTTACAGCGTATTTCTGGTACAAGCGATCGCACTAGTAGAGCATGGCGTAAATAAACATACCATTTCAAACGGTGCAAGAAGCTGGGAATATAATTCTTTTGACTTCCGCCTTGCGGTACTAGGCTCAGGCTGGAGAGATTTCACCGTCTCCAAGACGCTACGCGATAGTGCCAAGCACCCGCCAAAGGCGATCGCAAAACTACATAATTCGGTAAAATTGGGTAAAGCAATTTTTGCGCTTGTTAAACAAAGGTATCAGCAAACCCATGCAACTGAAACTCAGTGCATCTCGACTTCCCTTCGCCCCCCTCTTGTTAATCGCCCCCTTTTTCCTATGGGGGACGGCAATGGTAGCCATGAAAGGTGTGATACCCCATACCACACCGCTATTCATGGCAGGTGTGCGTCTGATACCAGCAGGGATGTTAATTCTGATTGCAGCAGCATTTATGGGTAAACCCCAGCCGAAGGGTTGGGCTACATGGCTGTGGATTGCCTTATTTGCCCTAGTAGATGGAACGCTGTTTCAAGGCTTTTTGGCAGAGGGATTAGTCAGAACTAGTGCAGGGTTAGGGTCTGTGATGATTGACTCGCAACCCTTGGCTGTTGCCTTGCTGTCGTTGTGGCTATTCCAAGAACAGATTGGTTTTTGGGGATGGCTGGGGCTAGGCTTGGGAGTCACAGGTATTAGTTTGATTGGCTTACCTGATGAGTGGATTTTACATTTTTTCGACTCAGGCGCAAATATGACAATCAGCAACTGGCAAGATTTGTTTGCTAGTGGCGAGTGGTTAATGCTGTTAGCAGCACTATCAATGGCAGTGGGAACAGTGTTGATTCGATTTGTGTGCCGATATGCTGACCCTGTAAGCGCTACGGGATGGCACATGATTTTGGGCGGATTGCCACTATGGGGAATTTCATCAGTTGTTGAATCCCAGCAGTGGGAAAATCTGGGAGGATCTGATTTCATGGCCTTGGGTTATGCTACCGTATTTGGCAGTGCGATCGCTTATGGGTTATTCTTCTACTTTGCTTCTAGTGGCAGTCTCACGAGTCTTAGTTCTCTTACCTTCCTAACACCCGTCTTTGCGCTACTATTCGGCAATCTTTTCCTCTCAGAAGTCCTCAGTCCGTTGCAGTGGGTAGGAGTATTTCTCACTTTAATCAGCATCTATCTCATTAACCAACGTGATACTTTAGGAGGACAAAACGACACAGTTACTGTCGGCGAGATAGCTAACATACAGCAACCAGTTTTAGAAGCATCTGCTAAAAAATTGAACCCCATCAGCCTAGCAGTTAGAGAATCTGAACCAGAAATATTACCCTAACTTGTTAAAATAATTAGTAATTTGTAATTAGTAATTCGTAATTCGTAATTCAGTGGGGAGATGAGGGAGCAGAGGAGAATAATGAATAACCAATGCCCAATACTTCGGCTCCTTTCGACTCCGCTCAAGGCAAGTCGCTCAGTACAAGTGCCCCATGCCCAATGCCCTATTTCCAATTAAAAATGATAGTTAACATTTGGTCGTCTAGAAGCTATTGTGGTATCGAAGATTTGAAAAGCACGTTCAGGCTGGAACTTGCAATATGAGGCTATGCCGTTCCTCAATTCTGATATTTACCTGTTTTTCTTGCGTGGGTTTTTACCCAAATCGCTCAAGTGCAGCTACACCTAACCTAGCACCTGAAATTTTAGAACTTGCACAAGCTCGTTCGACAGTTACTGCTAGTCCGGCTGTTTTGAGATATGGTAGTCGAAAATCAGATGTGCAGAGACTACAAACCCAATTAAAGCAGTTGGGGTACTACAGGGGTGTAGTAGATGGACAGTATAACGCCAGTACGGAAATCGCTGTAGCTAAATTCCAGAAAGTAAAGGGTTTAAAATTAGATGGGATTGCTGGCCCGGCGACTCAGGTGAAACTGCAAGCAGCAATAGAGGCTAAAAAGCAATTTTTCACCTCTCCAATAGTTACTTCTCCAAAAGTTACCTCCCCAATAGTTACCGCTATTGCTCCGACTTCTGCAAATCCCCAAGCATCCGAGAGAGGTTTTGTCTGGTGGTTACTATTTACCATTGGAGTTTTAGGATGTAGTGGCGCACTTTTTTATCTGCTGAGGTCGTTTCAGAAGAAAAAGCAAGTGCAAAAGTCCGAAATATCCGAGCCTAAAAGTTTGAGTGAAGCTAACAAAGAACTGATTACACCACCTTTGCTGGAGACTGTCACTAGTCTACAAACACCACCACCACCACCACAATTTTCTACACAATTACTGCTACCAGAAAAAACTTCCCGTCTTGCTAAACTCAATATCGTGGAGGAATTAATTCAAGATTTACGCAGTTCTGACCCAACGAAGCGGCGCAAGGCTATTTGGGATTTGGGTCAGCAGGGAGATTCGCGGGCAATTCAGCATCTGGTTGACCTGATAATTGATGCTGATTCTCAAGAAAGGAGCTTAATTTTGGCAGCCTTGTCAGAAATTGGCATCCGCACACTCAAACCAATGAACCGTGCTTTAGCAATTTCAATTCAAGATGAAAGTCCACAAGTGCGGCAAAATGCGATCCGTGACCTGACGCGCGTTTATGACATGATGGGTCAAATGAGTCAGATGTTGCACCATGCGCTACAAGACCCAGATGCCGATGTGCAAGCAACAGCACGATATGCTTTAACTCAGATGAATCGAATACGAATACGTGACTTGCCGGAGCAACAGAGTCTACAGGAAGATTCCGACCGTGATTCACAAGCATAGAGATTGGTAGTGTACTTAATACTGTTCGCTTTGTGCATTTTGAACTTTAAATTGGGTTTGGGGAAAAGGTTAAAGGGTAAAGGTTAAAGGTTTTTCTTTTCCCTTTTCCCCAAAACCCGATAAGTAAGCTGTTATGCATACAAGTTGCACAATTTAAATTGTGGGTAAGAACTTCAAACCCTCTCCCCTGCTCACCTGCTCCCACTTCGGCTACGCTCAGTGACCACCTGCTCCCCTGCGGTCTCAACGTGTAAATTAAGTACTTAACAGCTTATTGGCAGTGTACCAAGCTGAATCTGCTATCAGCTTAAAAGTATTTCAACTGGATGTGGATATTGGTATCTGGCCCTGCCACTAAAAATGCTGCTTCGCTAAATTTGGGCGCTCTTGTGCGAATTTCTGGGTTGCTGGAAAATCCAAAACCTTCGCTTGGTATACCAAAAATATTGCTATTGAGAGTGCGGTCATTATTTTGGTCGTGAAAGACAGCAACGGCGTAACTACCTGCTTTCAAGTTATCAAAGGTAATTGGTAAGGGATTTTCAGTAATCTTGGTACACTGCTTTTGTAAGACGCGATCGCCATCGCTAGGAAATCCTTCACTGCTAGCAAATATACTGGCACAGACTTGTCCTTTTTTATTCTTCAAGCCATCAATTTCCACGGTGAGTTTGCCGTTAAAATTTGCTTTGGCACTAAATGACCATGCCAAACTTCCCATCACTGCTAATAGCAGCATACTAACTCTTAAGCCTTTAAGCATAAAATTTTCACAAGGTAAAATGCGATCGCTAAATTATTGAAGGAGGCAGAGGGCAGGAGATTTTATACCCCCTACTTTTCCCCACTTGGGTAGAGAATTTGGCAAAATCAGTTCAATCAACTAATGGTGTATTGGTAGCTCAAATTTAAGAATATGCCAGAGGGTGAGCTAAGGAAATATTCTCCCTAATATCTCCCAATTGAGCTTTGTTCATCAGAAAATACCGTTGCATCACCTTCTTTGAGAAATCCACTGTAGGCTTCCATACCGTGTTCGCCGATATCCAAACCTTCTAATTCCTCTTCTTTGGATACTCTAATACCTAAAGTCGCTTTTAGTGCCAACCAAAAAATACTACTGAGTAAAACAGTGAAGCCAGCTACTGAGACAACGCCCAGCAACTGAACACCAAACTGTCCAAAGCCACCACCTGAAAATAAACCTTTTTCTGGGCCAAGTGTATACCAAGTAAAAACACCAGGGCCAACAGACCATAGACCAACTGCTAGGGTTCCCCAGATACCACAAACTAAGTGAACTGAGGTAGCTCCCACTGGGTCATCAATGCCAAGTTGGTCAAAGAATGTTACAGAGAAAACTACCAGTATCCCAGCAATGAAACCAATTACTAAAGAACTAGCGACACCTACGTAAGCACAAGATGCTGTAATCCCAACCAAGCCAGCCAAAATACCATTGATAATCATTGACAGGTCTGGTTTACCTAAGTACAACCAAGCTGTGATGGTGGCGGCAATTCCACCGCCAGCGGCAGCCATGTTAGTAGTTAGAGCAATATGAGCGATCGCACCAGGATCGGCAGCCATTACAGAACCGGGGTTGAAACCAAACCAACCCAGCCACAAAATCAAACAGCCCAACGTAGCAATACTCATGTTGTGACCGGGCATTGCTACAACTTGCTTGTCTTGATATTTACCAAGACGGGGGCCAAGAAATGCTGCCCCCATCAAAGCTGCCCAGCCACCTACAGAGTGAACCACCGTAGAACCGGCAAAATCCCAAAAGCCTCTATCTGCTAGCCAACCACCACCCCAAATCCAATGTCCGGTAATCGGATAGGCAATACCTACAAGTAAGAGGCTGAAAATTAGGAAGTCAACAAACTTAATCCGTTCGGCTACTGCACCAGAAACGATTGTTGCAGCCGTTCCAGCAAACACTAACTGGAATAAAAACTTGGCTGCTAAAGGTACACCAGCCCAATTAATGGCATTGAAGACACCTTTATAAGCTTCTCTTGTAGCGGGACTGTTATCTACTCCTTTTAAGAAAAACCCATTCAATCCAATGAAGTCATTGCCATCACCGAACATTAAGGCAAAACCGATTGACCAAAAGGCAACGGTAGACAGAGCAAATACAATCAAGTTTTTGGAAAGAACATTGACAGCATTTTTCTGGCGACAGAAGCCAGTTTCTAACATACAAAAACCAGCGTTCATGAAGAACACTAAAAAAGCAGCGATCGCTACCCACAGGGTGTCAATAGCAATTTTGAGTTCTGCTGTCGTTGGCGCTGCGGCTGGAGTTTGGGCAACTGCGGCATAACCCCAACCCAACACAATCAAACAAGCGATAGGTAAACAAGCTTGCCAACTGGGAGAAAGTCGCTTAATCAGATTAAATAGCTTGACTTTAGAGTTGGATTGTGAGTTGATAACGTAATTTCTTGCAGACAAATGCCTATTTTTTGTTTTCGATTTTTGTTTGTACATGAATTTGAGCATCATCCTCCAAACCATCCTTAAAAAAGGGAAAAAACAGGTTAAGCAGAAAAAACTACCGTCCGAATAGTGGGAGGATCTGCCACCTGTACAATTATGGGGGCAAAAACTGCAAACATCATTAAAGCGATCGCTAACGCCAGTAGGCGATGCCAGGCACAAATGCGTTTATTCAATGGTTTTTTTCTGCTGTCAAAGTAATAATTGATGTTAGTAATATACTTAGCAACATCAAATAATTTAATAATTCAGCTTTTCTTCAACACTTTTAAGAAATCATCATCTCATTCTCCGTATCAGTTATTTATTTTTTTGGAAACACACTTTGTCTAATATTAAAAACTCTGACTAAATCAAAACATAAACATTCCTTCACAGAAATTATGAGACGAGTTGCTGATTTCACTTTGGTAAATTTATACCTAAACCGATAAATTTGACTGATTGTCTATTTACTCAAACAAAAAAAACTGTATCATAAAACACATTTTTTTGGTTTTTGTGATGAAATATAACTTATGATGCAACAAAAAAGCAATTATATCTTTTATAGCTACGTATTTTCCGATACGATCGATTGGAAAATTCTAGATATTGTTAACTTTTTATACAAATAATTCATTCTTTCTGACTTTAGAAGGTATATCATTTCACAACTACAATCAAAATTTTGTATTAAAAGCAACGCATATTTCCCACACTTATGCTGAGATAGTAGCTTGGTAGAGCTATTTATCCAAGATACAGCGTTTTGCAACTACACGACTCACATAGAATTGTTACAACAAGGCTAACAAACCTAATTTCCTTATCCTTAAAGAAACCGAGTTTACAGTACCTGTAATATGGGAGACTTGGCAATATTCCCTATCAATCAGATTTCAGATGAATAACACAATTTCGGATATTGCAGTCAAGACCATCAACGGTGAAGATAAGCAATTAAAGGACTACACTGGTAAGATACTCTTAATTGTAAATGTGGCTTCCTTCTGCGGTTATACTTCGCAATACGAGGGGTTAGAAAAGTTGAACCAAAAGTATGCAGAAGCAGGTTTACGCATTTTAGGGTTTCCTTGTAACGATTTTGGAGCGCAAGAACCAGGAAGCAACGAAGAAATTGTGCAATTCTGTACGAGTAAATATGGTGTTACCTTTGAACTATTTGATAAAGTTCATGCCAAAGGTTCACAGCAGCATCCACTTTATGAGCGACTTACTAAAGCTGTTGAGCCAACGGGAGCTGTTGCTTGGAACTTTGAAAAATTTTTAGTTAATAAGCAAGGTGAAGTGGTAGCTCGATTTAATAGTAGTGTCCAGCCAAATTCACCAGAAATAATTGCCATAATTGAGAAAGAATTAGCGAAATAGTCATTAGGTAAAAATTTCTGTCCTGTTAATTATTGACTGTTAGCTCTGGGCTGTTAAAATTATTTACTTCCAGACAATTAATTGAGAAGATCCTCTCAATCAGTAGTTTAATTTATTTGTGTCTAATTTGTCATGAACGTTGCAATCATTGGTTGTGGTTATGTTGGTTATAAAGTTGCTCAATATTGGCAGCAAGATATGAATTTTGTTGTCAGTGTAACCACAACTTCGCCTGAGCGTGTACCCGCCCTCCAATCAGTATCTCAAAGAGTTGTAGTTACCTATGGTAATGACATAGATGGTCTAAAATCAGTTTTGCACAATCAAGATATTGTACTTTTGAGTATTGGGGCAAAAAGTGGAGAAGTTTATGAAAAAACTTATCTACAAACTGCCCAAACTTTAGTTTCGTGCTTACAGCAGATTAAGAGTGTAAAACAATTAATATACACAGGTAGTTATGCCGTGTATGGTGACAGAAATGGTGTATGGGTAGATGAAGAAACACCGCTTGCACCTGCTAATTTAAATGCCCAAATCCTCTGCAAAACAGAAGAGGTGTTGCTATCGGCATCTAGCGAAAATCTCCGTGTTTGTATATTCCGCTTAGGAGGGATTTATGGAACTGGTAGAGAACTGTTGAAAATATTTGGTAGATATTCTGGTACAACCCGTCCGGGCAATGGTGAGGACACCACAAATTGGATTCATCTAGATGATATTGTTGGTGCGATAGAATTTGCCCGTCAGCGTCGTTTGCAAGGAATTTACAATCTGGTAGATGATGCACATCTCACCAGCCGAGACTTGCTAGATAGCTTATTTGAAAAACATAATTTACCCAAAGTAGAATGGGATACATCTATCAAGAGTACTCGCCCCTATAATGCTTGGGTATCGAATGAAAAGCTCAAAGAAGCTGGATACAAATTTATTCATCCACAGATGATTTTTTAGCACGTATTAAAAACTAGGAATTATGCAAACATCTGCTGTAGCTAACACAACCAATTTGACAGCATCTCCTAGCCAGTTTTACAGTTGGCAGAATTATCGTTGTGCTTACGAAGTTCATCAACCAATTAATACAACATCTGAGGGCATTCCTTTACTATTAATTCATCCGATTGGCGTGGGATTGTCGCGGCGATTTTGGCAACGATTTTGTCGCGAGTGGTATAGTACAGGTCAGCGTAATTCAATTTACAACCCTGATTTACTAGGATGTGGTGAAAGTGATATGCCCCGTGTAGCTTACACTCCTAGTGATTGGGCAGAACAGTTGCAGTTCTTTTTACAAACAGTAGTCCAAAAACCGGTTATTCTAGTAGTACAAGGCGCTTTATTGCCAGTTGCTATCCAATTAGTCCAAAAGGAATCAAATTTAATTGCCGGACTGGTACTTTCTGGGCCGCCAACGTGGGCTTTGATGACAACTAAACCACCAGAATGGCAAGAAAAATTCCTTTGGAATGTGTTAGATTCGCCTTTTGGCAGTGCTTTTTATCGGTATGCACGCACCCCAAAATTTTTACGTTCTTTTTCGATTCGCCAACTTTTTGCTTCTGAAACTGCTGTGGATGCAGAGTGGTTAAATACATTGCTTGCAGGTGCAGAAAATCCTGCTAGTCGCCATGCAGTATTTTCTTTTTTAGCAGGGTTTTGGCGAGATGATTATACTAGTTTTATGGCCTCAATTCAGCAACCAACATTAGCAGTTATGGGCGAAATTGCATCCAGTATTAGCCAAGACAATAAAAAAGAAACGCCAGATGAACGCTTGGCTCACTATCTTGCTTGTTTGCCTGAAAGTCGAGGTGTAAAAATAAATGGGCGTAATGTTTTACCCTATGAATCAACCGCTGAATTTGTAGCAGCGATCGCTCCATTCATTAATGAAGTTTCTTAGACGATTGATAGTTAGATTGTACCAGTTCTCCCATGATAGGTTATGACTGGAATTGATTACTAAAGGCAAGCAAAATTATGTTACCCAATCGCCGAGGACAAAGAGTACCCAATGTCACTTTTCATACTCGCAATGACAACCAGTGGGTGGATGTGACAACCGATCAACTATTTGCTAATAAGACAGTAGTTGTCTTCTCTTTACCAGGTGCTTATACTCCGACTTGTTCATCTACTCATCTTCCTGGCTACAACGAATTAGCTCCAGTTTTCAAACAGAATGGTGTCGATGACATTATCTGTATTTCTGTTAATGATGCCTTTGTGATGAACGAATGGGCAAAGGATCAAGAAGTGGAAAATATCACACTAATTCCTGATGGAAATGGTGAATTTACTGAAGGCATGGGTCTATTGGTAGATAAATCAGACCTGGGGTTTGGCAAGCGATCGTGGCGCTATTCTATGCTGGTGAGAGATGGTGTAATTAATCAGATGTTTATTGAACCAGAAGAGCCAGGAGATCCCTTTAAGGTGTCGGATGCTGAGACAATGCTCAGATACATTAATCCCCAAGCAGTTAAGCCCGAAGTAGTTTCCCTGTTTGCGAAAGTGGGTTGTCCTTTCTGTGCCCGTGCTAAGGCGATGCTTAAGGAACATGGCATCAACTACGAAGAAATTACCTTGGGTAAGGATATCACCACACGGTCGTTAAAAGCAGTTGCGGGTGCAACAACAGTTCCCCAAGTATTTATCGATGGTAAATTAATTGGTGGTTCTGAGGCATTAGAAGCCTACTTCGCTGCTAAATAGGGTTGAGTAGAATTGCAATACTACGTAGGTTTTGACTAAAAAATAGAAATCTTCTCTTCACTGGGACAAGGGGACAAGGGGACAAGGATAAGAAGGACAAGAAGAAATTTCTTCCTTGTCTCCCCCCTTTCCCTTGTTTCCTCCTAACCCTTGTCTCCTTTAACTGAACCGTATTGCTATATAAGCAACAGATACCTCGAAGTCGTGTTGAAGTACTTGAAAGTCGTGTTGAAGTACTCCGAAGTCGTGTTGAGGTACTTGAAAGTCGTGTTGAAGTACTTGAAAGTCGTGTTGAAGTACTCCGAAGTCGTGTTGAAGTACTTGAAAGTCGTGTTGAAGTACTTGAAAGTCGTGTTGAAGTACTTGAAAGTCGTGTTGAAGTACTCCGAAGTCGTGTTGAGGTACTCCGAAGTCGTGTTGGAGTACTCCAAAATCGTGTTGAAGTACTTCAAACTTTGTCGCACCGCGATCGAGTACACAGGTGCGTAGGCGTAGCCCGCCGTAGGCATCGTTTTCATAAATCTCCACAAACAAAGCAATGTCTACGAACAGTCATCAATTGTGCCAACTCCAGGTAAAGTCATGATATTTTTGACCGCAGCCTGATTTGGGAGAATTGAAAACTACAGATCCCCGATTTCGTAAAAGTTGTTGGGGATTTTTTTTCGTCAGCAGTTAACAAATCTTCAGATGGGTAGATGTATTTTTATCCAGCTATTCACTAACGATCGCATAAAATTGAGTCGGATTAAATTTACATTTATTTAAAAGACAATATGTTTGCCAGAATTCGCCGAATTTTAAGTCAATTTTTTAGTAATTCAAGAACAATCAACAACGAACCACTGAATAAAGTAAGTTTGATTGTCATTATTATAGTTGATATTTTTATCTTAATTAATGTTTTTACCGGACTCGATGATATTAGCAGATGGCATATCAGTCCGACTGAGGCTTATCCATGTTATTCCGAGTGGCAAAATTACCGAGCAAAAACTACTAAAGATAAAGACTATGAAATTGTTAGCCTTTCATTGCCATCTGACACGAACAGTCAATTTAGTTTCCGGCAAAACTATCAACAAGCCGAAGCAGGACATCTAGGTAAGGTTTCTCAAACGTGCTTGCAATATGCCGATTACAAAGATAAGATTAACAATCCTGAAAAGCAGCAAATCATTAGAAATATCGCTCAAAAACAAGCGAAAACCAGTAGGCTTGAACAAGCCAATAGCACTATTCAATCTCAATATGACTCAACGCTATTAGAAAAAATTGCAGGTCAGAGTCGAGATCGCTCAATTAATCAAGTTAGTGCTGAAAAAGCTAAACAGACATTAGAAGAAAATAATCGTCAAATTTCTACTCTGAAACAAGAAACTTCTACTCTGAAAAATGAACTGCTTGCCAAATCAGAAAGCATTAGTTTTATAACATTTATTAAAGATGATAATCGATTTCAGGAAGTTGACAAAGGCTATCATCAGGCATCATTTTGGTATCCAAGTATCCAACTTGGTTTTCAGTCCCTCTTTCTTTTACCACTAATTCTCATTGCCTTATCAGTTCATAAATTTGCCCAAAGAAGAGGATATGGACTTGTTTCGCTAATTAGCTGGCATTTACTAGTTATCTTTTTTATCCCATTAATCGTTAAAATATTTGAATTTCTCCAAATAGGTGCAATATTCAAATTTTTATTTGATATAATCAGCGCCATTTTTGGTGGTTTACTTTTCCTGATAAATTATGTTTATATCTTGCTGATTCCAGTTATTGGTTTTGGAATCATCCAGTTTTTTCAAAAATTTGTCTTTAACGCTAAAGTCCAAGCAGCTAGCAGAGTTCAAAAATCAAGATGTGTCAATTGTGCCAAGAAAATTAGACATCTTGATACTTACTGTCCACACTGCGGTTATTATCAGTACATTGAATGCCATAACTGTCATAATCTTACTTATAAGCATTTGTCGTACTGTAAACATTGTGGAACTTCTCAAGTTTCCAGTAATTTGTAATCAGTGAAGTCGTCGATCGCCTTTTTAATTTAGATATGGAACAAGAGAAACAAATCAATAAAGAGAGTCAATCACCGCTTGATTTTCTCAAAAACCTGTTAATTGCTCGTTGGCGATCGCTATTACTCCTTTTGATCGGAGTCTATTTACCTTTGCAGATTTTTGAAATCCTGACAGTAAATATATGGGAGAATCAAGCGGGCTTTCCGTGGGATGTACCGATTTTGTTAGCAGTTCATTCTACAGAAAACCCACAGTTAGATGTTTTAGCTGTCACCCTAGCTACAATTGGGTTGCCTTGGATGGCGATGCTGATTTTGGGTGCGATCGCACTGATGTTACTACTTCAAAAACGTTGGCGATCGCTAGCTTATTTACTCACTGCCTCAGCAGGAAGCGTCATCATCAACCGCACCGCAAAGCAATTAATGCATCGAGTGCGTCCACAATTGTGGCAGTCAATTGCACCTGAGTATACTTTTGCATTTCCCAGCGCTCATGCGATGACGAGTGTAACACTGGTAGCAATTTTACTATTCTTAACTTGGGCTACCTCTTGGCGCTGGTTGGTTCTCATATTCGGCAGCTTATACATCATCGCGATTGCGTGGTGTCGTCTCTATCTAGGGGTTCATTTTCCCAGTGACATTCTCGCAGGTTGGATGGTTTCATTAGGTTGGACAATCGGTGTCAGTCTAATTATCAAACCGTATATAACTATAGCCAAATCCGTAGATGACGAACGTCCTAAAGATGAAACTACCTTACTACCAGAAGAAATAAAGTCGATAAGTGAGGAGTAATTTTAGCCCTCACCCTAAATCCCTCTCCCAACCTTGGGAGAGGGACTTTGAAATTGGGAGAAGGGGTTGGGGGATGTAGCAAGATCCCGCAGTGTGGGCAAATTTTGCATTTGTGCAAGATGATTAAAAGACCTTTTGCAAAAAAGCTTTGTGATATATTAAAGGGTTGAAATTGCCAAAATATTAACTAACATTTTAAAAAAAAATTGCCATTTTTGCATTATTAAAGCTTTTGTATAGGATGCAATCGCCAGATTTTTTTCTGATAACTATAAAATCTCTAAAATTAATTGAGGATAGAAAATTAAAGTCGGACGCTCGCCAACATTAATATCAGTTTTTCAATCACTTTTCTATATATTATGTTCCTATTTAATCGCTTCCTCCATTCAACAATTCGGTTTGTGCTGGTCAGTGTGATGACGATCGCAATGGTGCTTGGTTGGAGTGCGATCGCTCACAAGGAACAATGAAAAGTTTTTTCCTCCTGCCTCCTGCCTCCTGCCTCCTGCCTCCTGCCTCCTGCCTTATTTTCAAGGCAGGTTGATTCATTTATTTGATAAAGGTAGGCAAATAGTGAAACAAGTTCTACCTGACTGCGATTCAAATGAAAGCGTACCGTGATGCCGATTTTCTACAATTCGGCGAACGGTTTCTAAACCAAGTCCTGAACCATGTCCTACTGATTTCGTGGTAAAGAAAGGTTCAAAAATACGGGTTTTAATTTCAGGTGGAATTCCACTGCCAGAATCAATGATGTCTATATGAGCATAGCGATCGCAATGATGTGTTGTAATTTCTAGCAATCCTTTACCCTCCATTGCATCAATGGCGTTGTCAATTAAGTTTGTCCACACCTGATTCAGTTCGCTGCCATAGGCAAGGATTTTTGGAAGATTTCGATCGTAATTGCGTTGCACTTGGACACCGCACTTGAGTTTATGAGCAAACAATCGCAAGGTATCTTCCAAGCCTTGATGTATATCTACTTCTTGCTGAGTGCCTTGATCGAGGTAAGAATAAGACTTCATCGCTTGCACAAGTTCGGAAATCCTCTCAGATCCTCGCAAACCATGTTTAATCATCGACATAACTTCAAAGGAAAGCGCTAGCCAGTGCAATCCCATTTCTCGCAATTCTGTGTCGTCGTTGCGCCAACGTTCCATGAGTTGCTCTAGGGTTTCAACCTCAACGCCACCTTCTGCTAAAGGTTCTGCTAATTTCCATGCTTGGTTTACACCATAGTCTTCTAACCATTCCAGCAATATCTCTTCGCGATCGCTTAGTGTCACCGGATCTAGGCGATTATTCAAAATCGCATCAAAGCCTAGATCGCGTACTCTCAACCAGTGTTGAGTATGGGCTTCCTCAACATTGCGTTGCCCATAAACTAAGTTCATTCGTTGTAACTCTAGGATGGCGGCTGGCATTTCTTTTAAAGTCCGAACCAGGGCTGCGGCTGGGTTGTTGAGTTCATGAGCTAGACCGGCGGCAAGTGTCCCTAAAGCTGCCATCTTTTCTCGCCCACGAATGAAAGACTCTAGCCCCCGGACACGGCGTTGCATAATTCGGAAGACCATCCGCTCAAAATCACGACATTCATGCAGCAGTTTGCGGAAGTCTTCTCCCTTCATTTCATAAAGGTGGCAATTTGAAAATGCCCGCATTGTCACAGGTGCAGGTTCATCTGTGAGTACTGGAATTTCGCCAAAAAAGGATGGGGCTTCGTGCTGCCCTATAGGAATTTCAACTCCTTCACTGCGGCGGGTGATGTTGATTTTACCTTTGACTAAGATAAATAAGCGACATACAGGGTCTCCCTCATGGGACAACACTTCTCCGACAGAAAGTTCAACTGTTTGAGCGCGATCGCAAACCCACTGCAATCGCTCTTTGGGAAGTTGTTGAAATGGGTCTAAGTTGATTAATTCCTCAACGCATAACATCGATTAACCTCCTTGAGGGGGTAGGGGGCAGAGGGGCAGAGGGGCAGAGGGGCAGAGGGGCAGGGGGCAGGGGAGCAGGGGGGATAAGAAAGTAGGGTTATATAGGTGTGTTTTACTATGGAGAATTTTGGCTTAAATAGTTGAAGAAGGCTTTGTATCAGTTTATCAGAATGCGCAAAAAACCCGATCCGTATATACGGTGGGGATGGATAGCGGTCTCATGCTCGGGTTTTGGATTTTTAACTCGGAATTGGGTTTAGGGAAAAGGTTAAAGGGTAAAGGTTAAAGGTTTTTTCTTTCCCCTTTCCCCTTTCCCCTTCCCCTTTTCCCCTTCCCCTTTTCCCCTTAACCGACAAGTATTGCGGTTCGATCGCTCAAAATTTATTAAACCCAGCAGAAGAACGACGATAAAGTAACCAGATAAACAGGGGTGAACCCAGCAAGGCAGTAACGGAACCTACTGGTAGTTCTACTGCTCCTAATCTAGAGAGTAAATCTGCAAAAGTGAGTAACCATGCACCTGCAAGGGCGGAAAGTGGTAAAACAAAGCGATGATCTGTACCAACAATCAGGCGGACACCGTGAGGGACAACAAGACCGACAAATCCAACCAAGCCACTGATGCTGACTGCACCTGCGGCTAATAGAGTGGCGACACCACCAATTAACAAGCGCGATCGCGTCAACGAAAGCCCTAAACTCACAGCTAAATCATCTCCCAAAGCAAGTATGTTTAGCGATCGCGCTAGCAAGCATCCCCCGATCAACGCAACGATGATATAAGGGCCAGTCGTAGCAATTTCTTGCCAACCCCGTCCATTAAGACTACCAACCAGGAAACTGAGCGCAACTTGAATTTGCCCATCTTCAGCTAAAAGCAGCAATGTACTTTGTACAGCACCAAATAAAGAACTCACCGCTACTCCGCCTAAAATCAACCGTTCAACAGAAATTCCCGACCCCGAACGACCCAGTAAAATAACGATCGCGGCAGTTAAAATTGCTCCTATCCATGCTGCTAAAGGAATTGCGATCGGGAATATGTGGCACACAATCATCAGAATTACAAGTAGTCCTGCACCTGCTGAAATGCCCAAAATAAATGGATCGGCAAGACTATTACGTAACATTCCTTGCAGCAACGCTCCTGACATTCCCAAAGCTGCACCGACAACGATCGCAGCTGTAATGCGCGGGAGACGTAAATCCCAGAGAATCGTCTGTTTAACCGGATCGCCTTTGTGGAGTATGGCTTGCCAAAATTCCGACATACTTAAAGGTACTGCTCCTTGAGAAAGCGACAGTGCTAGCGTTACCACCAGTGCTGTACCAAAGAGTAAAACAGCCCAAAATACGCGGTGTTCAGTAAAAATCGTCTGAAATGGTCTAGTCAAATTTAAATATGTATTTTTTTTAAATATAATCCGTCCCAAACAAAGCTGCATTTTAAAGACAGTTTTTCGATGAGGGAGGAGAAATCTAAAAATTTGACCCTCAGAAGGTGAAAGTTGACCCTCAGAAGCTCAATGTTGACCTTCAGAAGGTGAAAGTTGACCCTCAGAAGCTCAATGTTGACCTTTAGAAGGTGAAAGTTGACCCTCAGAAGCTCAATGTTGACCTTCAGAAGGTGAAAGTTGACTCTCAGAAGATGGAAGTTGACCCTCAGAAGGTGAACTTTGACCTTCAAAAGCTCAATTTTTAAGTTTTAACTCCCTCTTCTTCCCCTGCTCCTCTGCTCCCCTGTCCGTGCCCTTACGTTAGTTCCAGTCCACCTTGATAGCCAGTGACAATGCGTCCACCATCCTTGAGGATGTGGATTTCTATCTGGTCGCTAGCCCAAGTAATCTTGTCTTGGAAAGCCGGGTTCAACACCCGAACCCGTTGATTGCTAGAAGAAACTGGAGAATTGGGAGAATTAATTGCCAGAGATTGTACAAAAGGCCCGTCAATTAAAATATCAAGTTGTTCTAACAATGCTTGGGAACCTGGCGGCGCAGATTGTGACTGTAGCTGCTTAAGAGTGAACCCAGAAAAAGACATTACATTTAAACCAGCAGCTTTTACCTTCCGGGCTAAAGAAGCTAGTGCAGTTGCTTGCCAAAATGGTTCTCCACCTGAGAATGTTACACCTGTGTTGCGGGGATTGCTGAGAATATTTTCGGCAAGAGCATCAACAGCAATCAATTGGTTAGGTTCAAAAGACCAGGAGTTAGTATTAAAGCAGCCAGGACATTCACGCAGACAACCTTGTACCCAGACAACTGCACGACAACCAGGGCCATTAACTTCTGATTGATCGACGTAACCCATAATATTGAGATAGCCTGGGGGAATTTCCATGAGTGCTAGCGATGGGTCAGTTGGCTTAATTTCCATCTCTTTAACTCCTTTTAGCCGTTAACTATTAAATATAGCGAATCTCCACTTATATAATCGTGACAATAGTTATATAACTAGGGATTTAATTGATAACCAATCTCTCAAAAACTTTTGGCGCTTTGGAAAAGTCCGCTTTAACTTACTAAACTGAATTTTTGAAGATTTTTGTTAAATTTATTACACAATTGCTACAAAAATAATAATGAGAATTTTCTCATCAACGTTTTATAAAATACTCATGTAACTTTGGGAAGCTACTTAAGTTAATAGTTATGTTGCCAGTATTACTTTTGCTGATGTTGTCCGACTGTTAAATGACGGTTTTTTGACAACAGTCGGTTTTATAGGTATCGCTCTGTGCGCGATGGCTACGCCCGCCGCAGGCATCGCAGAACATTTCCGTCTACTGAAGTAAGTTCGTAATTGTATTGATTAACTCTTCTGGTGCTGCTTCTAAGTCAATTGTTTGTAGATGACCAGATGCTGCTAATTCTTTGGCTTGCAATAATTTAAGTATCTTACGTAAGAAATCTCAGTTTGATGTCCATTCTGCAATTCAGAGCCTTTATAACAAAATGTATTTAAATTGACCTTACAGCAGATTGTAAGTAAGTGAGGTACAAAATGCAGGACTGATTCATCAGATATAAAGAGTTTCTACCTTCTGCCTCCTACCTCCTGCTTGGTTGTTGAGTTTCGACTACGCGGCTAGTTGAGCGTAGTCGAAACACTGCCTCCTGCCTCAAAACCCGTAACTTTGTGCAATGGTATCGAGACTATTACGGTAAATAAAAAACATTCCTGACTATATCTTACTCATAGCAATAGTCTCAATACCAGAATTGGTAATTACTTCAGAAAATAGTCAATCTATATTTACCGCGTTCCTGTGGATTTTTGGAAGTAATAACTATATAGTATGTATCATCTTCAGGCAACCTAGCTCGGTCAATTAAAGCACTATAGACACCACTTTTGTCTTTGTCTTTATCGATCGCGATCGTCTGTCCTTTAGAATTTAGCAAAGCTACATAAGGAGAAAACTCTTCATCAACACTATCTACACGAATACTTATCAGCTGATTTTTTTTACCTTGAAAATTAGAAACATTGTAAGCGCCTCCATTTTGTTTCAAGGTTGAGCTTTTAGCAGTTAGTTGATCTGATTCATCTAAAGTATAGCTAGCTCTATCATTCCTAAGAGCCAAGCTATAGCGACCTGTATCTCCAGGATCTTGACTAGTAACAGCAATCTTATAAATGCCATTTTTAGGCAGTCGCGCAAAAATGAATGCATCATCGCCACTACTGCTTTTATCCAAAGCACCTTTTTTAACAATGATATTATTATCAGGATCGTGCAGAAACAACAAGGGTTTTAAACTCAAGTTATTGGATCTGCGTGTATCATTACTGCCAATCAATCTAATTTGAACTAATTGATTTTCTCTGCCCTCAAACTCATAGAAATGAAAATATCTACCTTCAGATTGAAAGTCACCTTTACTCAGAATACCTAATGCAACATCTACAAAGTTGATCTGTTTATAAGTTGGTGTTGCAGGTGAAGAAATCGCTGAATTATCGAGATTTTGGTTCCCATTTGTAGCGACATTATAACTTGGCTTGCGAACTCTCCCAGAGCCACCATTAGAACGATTGGCGTTTGAGTTAGCAATTCTAGCTCTAGACGATCTAGATGCAGAGCTACCACCATTGGAACGATTAGAATTTGAGTTAGAAGTCCTACGTCTAGATGCTCTAGGAGTAGAGCTATTATCTGAAACCCTGGAAGTTCGCTGAGAAGTTTCTCTATGAGACGAGACACGAGGAGCCTGTTGTACTGGTGACTCAATAGATATCTTCCGTCTTGGAGATATTGATGCCTGAGAAGCAGGAATTTGCTCAATTCCTTTTTTTACTGCTTCTGGTTGTCTCTCATCTGGTGATTTAGCAATTATGAAGTCTTGATAACTTTGAGATTTTACCAAAGCACTTATAGGCAGCACATTACTTGTGATTAACAAACTACTACTCACGCAACCAATTAAAACATGACTTAATTTGCGACGATAGTTTTTGTTGTCTAATAGCATAATTACGCTCCTAATTTTGCTGATAATTTTGTCTTTTCCAAAAGACAAAATTAATACTAGTTGCTGTTTTAGCCACAGCAGTTATGTAAACGAAAAGGGAAATTTAGCGTATATACCTTAGCGGCTTGCTAAAGGCATCGCCTGTAATCAAATGAATTCGCATATCCTACATACCCAAATTTTTGCCTCAATCAAATCGGAAAAATTGTATTTTCAATTTAGACTACTAGAGGAAATCTCAATTTCATAGGTATATACTGAGCTACAAACTTAAATTGTTGCTTTTCGGAATTTTGCTCAGATATTTTTGTAACCCTGACTAAATTGCTCATACAGATGTAATACACAAGCAGACCTGACTCCTATCAATTCGTCAAAAGGCATCGCTCAAACACAATTTTTTGCAATTTATCTAAATTGTTCAATACCTGATGAGGTAAGGAAATTGGGGATTTGTATGGTGTCTCAGTGATATTTACTAACAAGAGAGATTATACTGCATGACTTAAGATGAATATATACCCCAACTGAAATGGATTCCCAGTATGCTCTGTTGTGTGAATCCCGATTGCCCAAAACCCTTAAATCCTGATAAAAACAACTATTGCCACAGTTGTAGAGCGGAATTGATACCCCTGCTAGGAGGTCGCTATCGTCCCACTCAGGTTTTATCAGACGAGGGCGGATTTGGTAGAACCTATCTAGCCAAAGATGTACACAAACTGAATGAATGCTGTGTTGTTAAGCAATTCGCGCCAAAACTTCAGGGAACTGGGCCGTTAACCAAGGCCGTTGAACTATTTAAACAAGAAGCGAGCCGACTGCAAGAACTGGCAGAACATCCGCAAATTCCAACTTTATTGGCTTATTTTGAGCAAAATAGCTATCTCTTTTTGGTGCAGCAGTTTATCGATGGGCAAAACTTGCTCAAAGAATCGGAAACGCGGGCAAACTATAACGAAACGGAGATTCGCCAACTTTTGCTAGATTTACTGCCGGTACTGAAGTTTATCCATCTGCGGGGAGTGATTCACCGAGATATCAAGCCACAGAATATTATTCGCCGTCAAAGTGATGGGCGATTAATCCTCATTGATTTTGGAGCTTCCAAGCTGTTGACAGCAACAGTGCAGACTAGAATGGGCACTGTTATTGGCTCACACGGTTACACTGCACTTGAACAAATGCAAGATGGAAAAGCTTACCCAGCCAGTGATTTATTCAGTTTGGGGGCTACTTGTTTTCATCTCCTGACTGGAGTTCGCCCATCTCAACTGTGGATACATCAGGGTTATGGTTGGGTTGCATCTTGGCGGCAACATTTAACCAGTTCAGGTAGAGACGGGATTTCTATATCTGTAGAGTTGGGTGAAGTTTTGGATAAGCTGTTGCAACTAGATATCCAAAAGCGTTATCAATCGGCTGATGAAGTCATCAATGACTTGACACCTCAAATATCACCATTGTCATCAGTACCCCCAACTATACTGACACCAACATTTACAGCTTCCCCAGCAAACAAGGTGCCAGTTTCACCAAAATTAAATAACAATCTAAAAAGTCAACTGCTGTTAGGTTCTAGCATTTTAGTGTTGGGATTAGGGGGAGTCTGGTATTTTCAGTCTCGTCCCCAGACAGTCAGCGAGGCTCCTCAACCTATTTCTCAGCCTATTTCTCAGCCTATTCAGCCCCAAAAAAACGTCTCAGAAAATTCTTATTCACCCAAACCCTTTAATGGGCATTCTAGTGACGTGAATTCCGTAGCTTTCAGTCCTGATGGTAAAACCCTTGGCAGTGCCAGTGATGATAAGACAATCAAGCTATGGAATCTGACAGGTGGACAGGAAATCCGCACTTTAGAAGGACATTCCAATTGGATTTGGACTATAGCTTTCAGTCCTGATAGCAAAATCCTCGCTAGTGGGAGTGCGGACAAGACAATCAAACTGTGGAATCTGGAAACAGGAAAGTTAATCCGCACCTTGCAGGGAAATAGCGATGGAGTTACTTCTGTGGCTTTCAGTCCTGATGGCAAAACCCTTGCGAGTGGCTGTGCTAGTAAGGATATGAAAATCAAACTATGGAATCTGGAAACAGGAAAGTTAATCCGCACCTTAGAGGGACATACCAGTGGTATTGCATCTGTAGTTTTCAGTCCTGATGGTAAAACCCTTGCCAGCGGTAGCTGGGATAAAACAATTAAATTGTGGAATCTGGAGACAGGAAAGTTAATCCGCACCTTAGAGGGAAATTCAGAGTCGATTCTTTCAGTCGCTTTTGCCCCCGATGGCGTCATCCTTGCCAGTGGCAGTAAAGACAAGACAATTAAATTATGGAATCTGAAAACAGGAAAGTTAATCCACACCTTAAAAGGACATAATGATAAGGTTAATTCTGTCGCCTTTTTGCCAAGCAAAAGTTCAAATGGTATTACCCTTGTAAGTGGTAGTAGTGACAAGACAATCAAACTTTGGAACCCAGTAACAGGAAAGGAAATCCGCACTTTGAAGACAGGTTCTGGATATATTTATGCCGTTGCCATTAGCCCAGATGGACAAACCATTGCCGGTGGTGGAAGTGGTGAGAACATTCTCAAAATTTGGCAGATGATTAATTAAAAATATCTGATAGTGTACATTCGGAATAGATTGCGACTTTTTTGGGTTCTACCTAAGAAAGAATTTTTAGCTGTGTAAAAAGATCAAATTAATCATAGCTTCAAAAGATGATATTAGCGAAGACTGTATTATGGTAATATTCTCTACATGTTCAGAATTATAGCTTAAAAAAATCTCAAAATCTATTTCTAAACCTACAAAAGTTGGTTGATATAAGTTTTATATTTCCAAAAAATATCTTGAAATAAAAGTTATGATTAATGTATTTTTTATACTCATACTATTTTCTTCACTTTTAGGGCGAATTAAATTTCCAGGAATAAATATTGGGATTCATTATTTATTACTTCCTGCATTTAGTTTTGGAATCATTAGTTTATCTTTAAAATCTATACCAGAAGTTGTTAAAAAGCATAAAATAATTGTGATATCTATAAGTCTGATGTATTTGTGGATGTGGTTTTCCTCTTTAATGAGCGATTTTCCACATATTGCTATTACTTATAGTCTAAAATACTCAACTTATTACATATTATTTTTTGCTTTTTTAGTATTAACATTTAAGAATATAACCGCCCCATATTTAACATTTTATTATCGTTGCATATTGTACTTACTACAGATAATTGCAGCTTTGGGTTTTTTAGAGCTTTTACTTCCTAATAACTGGATTTTTAAATTATTAAAGTTCCCCAGCTTTTATCCTGAGATTGGTTCAATTATGCAAAACCCTAATCAGTTTGGGGTTATAGTCGCCATTGGATTATGTTTAAGTCTGATTTTAGAAAAACAGAATAAAATTTCTAAAATTGAATTACATATAAGCGAATTCATTTTTATAATTCCCTTAGCTTTGTCTGCCAGCGGGAATGGTTGGGTAATTTTTATAATTGGGATGTTTCTTTTACTGATATATAAAATTATTAGTTTGAAAAAAATGATTTATCTAATGAGCTTGTTGTTTTTATTCATTGTAACTGTACCAGTTTCTACACGGAGAATTGGTTTGACAGATAGTAAAATATTTCCTTTAACTAATATATTTTTAGAAAATTCAAGTTCAGTCGATCCAAATAAAAAAAAGATTCCTACTCTTGTAGGAGCAGGTTTTTCAAGGTTTCAAATGTGGCAGGCAGCTATTAATGAAACTATTAAAAGACCATTTGCTGGTATAGGCATAGGAGTTTTTCCAGACCAGATAGGAGTGAAAGTTTGGGGTAAAAAAAGTTATCACGCACATAATATATTTTTAAATGTGTCAGCAGAACAAGGAATTCCTGGATTATTGCTATTTACTAATTTTTTAACGAGAATAGCATTGAAAGTTAAATATGCTAATCCTTTAATTACTGTTCCAATTATTATGTTTTTAGTGTCTCAAATTCCAGATGTTTTTACTGAAGACTATACTTTTACAACTATTGAGTTTTATTTTATAGCAGCGGCTATCAATTATCGAAAAGATGTTGTCACCCAATTAAAACCTGAAATTATTGAAAATGCCAAAAAAATATGAGTGCTAAACCTCGTCTCTACTTAATATTTCCAAACATATTTGATTTCAAGGGAGGTATTCAAGTTTACTCTAAATTTTTGCTAAAAGCTTTACAAGATATATATCCTGAAGCTGATTATGATGTGTTTCTTAAATATGATAAGTATAGTTTAAAACAGCCAGATAAATTCCAGTTTTTAAGTTCAACAATATTTCATTATTTTGGAGATTTACCAAAATTATTGCAACCAATTTTATTTGCTACGAAAATAATTATTTTAGCTATTCTTCAACATCCCGTTATAGTGATTTCCACTCATGTTAACTATGCGATTGTTTGTTATATTGTCAAATTTTTCACTGGAACTTCTTACTGGGTGGTTGCTCATGGCTTAGAAGTTTGGGACATTCAAAATAAGGCAACAAAATTTGCTTTAGAAAAAGCAGATAAAATCATTAGTGTTAGTAATTATACTCGTCAGCGCTTGCTTCAAGATACAAATATTGATTCAGAAAAAATAGTTGTTTTACCTAATACATTTGATGCTAGTAAGTTTCCAATAAATTCTAAACCTACCTACTTACTCAAACGATATAATTTAACAGATGAACAGCCTGTAATTTTAACAGTAACGCGGCTAGGAAGCACGGCAAAATACAAGGGTTATGACCAAATCCTTCATGCTTTAGTTAAAGTGCGATCGCATCTTCCTAATGTTCACTTTATTCTTGCAGGTAAAGGAGATGATATACCTCGAATCAAAGCTTTAGTTACCAACTTAAATCTCCAAGATTGTGTGACAATTGCCGGATTTGTTCCAGAGCAAGAATTGTGCGATCATTACAATCTCTGCGATGTTTTTGCTCTGCCTAGTAAAGGAGAAGGATTTGGAATTGTTTTTCTAGAAGCTTTAGCTTGTGGTAAACCTGTCTTGGCGGGTAATCAAGATGGTTCTATAGATCCCTTGGCTGACGGGAAGTTGGGATGTTTGGTCGATCCTGATAATGTTGAAGAAATTGCCGATAATCTAATTCAAATCCTGCAAGGTGATTGCTCTAATCCAGTAATTTACCAACCAAAATATTTACAACAAAAAACTATTGAAGCTTTTGATTTTAGCCAGTTTCGTGCAAGTCTAGCAAAGTTAATTAGTAGTAATTAGTTACAATTTAAGAAAAATTGGGAAAAAATGGACGATTCAGTATTTGTTATATTTCTTGCCTTTGGCTTTCTTTGGGTTTTGATGGGAGTTGTAGGTTGGATTGCGTTTCTCAAATCTGAGGGTGAGGAAATTAAGTTTGGTAAGTGGGGACTTATAGTTGCTATTCCAATCTTAATACCAATAATTGTTGCTCTAATTATTGGTGTATTTTATCATTAAAAAACTCACTAAAATCTATGTTTTTTACTTTTGAATTGCACCCCTGACCAAAATCACTGTACTTTCTACACCAGAGGCGATCGCTTCGGGAATATTACCTTGAATCGCTTGCTGTAGCAATCCCTCGCGGGATGCGCCCAAAACTACAACGTCATAACCTTCGGTTTGCACTAGGTTAATCACACCTTCTGCAACTGAATTAGCTTGCACGGGGAGAGCAACTACAGTACTGGACAATTTGCGCCGCCGCATCAAATGGCGGATGGCTTGTTCTGAAATTGACATATCTGGCTTGAGTTCAGATGGCTTAAACACCTGTGTCAGGCGAATTTTCGGATCGTTTCCTAATGTAATTAAAGCTGGTAGCAATTTAATTGCCAGTGGGGAATTGGGGCCACCAGCCATTGGAACTAGCCAACGGTTAAAGGAGTGCTGAGTGCTGAGTTCTGAGTGCTGAGTGGGGAGTGTTGAGTGGGGAGTAGTGCCTAATTTTACTAACACGACTTCGCAGGTGGCTTGGCGAATAATGGTGTCAACAACGCTGCCAAAAATCCGACCAGGGGTAGATGTGTTACCTTTCCATCCCATTAAAATTAGGTTGATGTGCTGTTCGTTGATTGTCTCCAAAATTGCCTGCGCCACATCGTGGGTAACTCGAATCTGCGTGTGCAAAGGAATTTTCCATTTTTTTGCTAAGACTTCTGCTTGTCGTAACAAGCGGCGGCTTTTTGCCGTTCTTACCTGTGTTTCTGATGGAGAACTGTGGCGGGGTATCAGCATCACTTGCACGCAATCTATTTCATAATGGCGATCGCGGGCAATAGCTGCTGCCATTTGTAATAAAACACCTGCTGTTTCGGGATTAGCTACGGGTACTAATAATCTACCTCTACCAGTGCTGGGCGATCGCGTCTGGTAAACTATGTATGAAGGTTCTGGTCGCAGTTTCGGTGTCGCATTTTCACAATTGAGATGATCTGCTTCCGCCCGAATAATATCTGCACGGGTAATAATCCCAATCAGTTTTCGTCTATCTACCACCGGTAAGCGACTGATTTGATAGCGATCGAGTAAATATAGTACATTACTGAGGGTGTGAATTGGTGATACTGTCATCGGGACAGATGTCATAATTTCTTTTAAGAAAATATCGGCTAGATTGCGATCGCCAAGTGTGTGGTTTGTACTCTCGCGGATTTTTAACAAATCTGATTGCGTTACAATTCCCACTAACTTGCTATCTTCTACCACAGGGAAACCGCGATGATGGGAACGAGCAAAAGCTTGCATTGCTTCTTCCAAGGTCATCTCTGCATCTAGAGTTTCTACCCGTTCTTGCATCACATCTTTTGCAGTTAACTTGCTTAATGCTCCTTCCATCGCAACTTCATTGGTGAGAGTAATACCTTTTAACTCCAAAAGTTTCTCATAAAGCGAACCAGGCACTACCTTATCCGCAACCAGGTAAGCTGCTACAGAAACAATCATCAAAGGTAGCACTAAGTTGAAATCTGTAGTCATCTCAAAGACAATCACAATGGCTGTGATTGGCACTTTCGAGACAGCACTAAAAAATCCACCCATACCCGCTAAGGCGTAAGTCGTAGGAGAACCAACTCCGGTGATATACAACTCAGATACACCGATGATGTGTCCTAAGCAAGAACCCAAAATCAGACTAGGAGCGAATAATCCTCCCGGCGCTCCCGAACCAAATGCAATCAGTGTGAGGATGAACTGGGCGGCAAAGGCGATCGCTGCGACGCTAGGATGGGAATCTCCAGTAATTAATGACTCACGCAATCCCGTATTATCACGGAAGGAGGGGGGGAGCATGGCTACGACAACACCAGAGATGAATCCAGCTAAAGCCACCCGCCAAGGTAAGCTGATGTGTAATCTTCGATAAAATTTAATACTAAATATAATGCCGCGATTAAACAATGCACCAAACAAGCCTGCCAAAATACCTAACAGGATGAAAAAGGGAATTTCTGGGATGGAGAATTGGCTGGAAGATTTTACTAATTGCAAGTTAAGGTCAAGAGAGCCACCACCCAAAAGTCGGGATATCACCCCACCAATAAAGGAGGCGATAATAGCAGTTCCGAGAGTCAATCCTGATAAATCTTGGAGTAATTCTTCAACGATAAATAATACACCTGCGATCGGGGCATTGAAAGCAGCAGCCAAACCTGCACCCGCACCAGCTGCAATCATTTGCCGTCGATGATCTGGGGAAGTGGGAACCCAACGACTCATCCCCGCTGCCAAACCTGCCCCCACTTGGACAGTAGGGCCTTGCCGTCCCAGAGTCATGCCAGAACCGATGGCGATGATTGCACTGAATAACTTCACACCTGCTACCCGCCAAGATAATGTCACAGGCACATTGGCAAGAGTTGCTTTGACTTGCGGAATACCGCTACCAGAAGCCTCTGGTGCTAATCTATCCACCAACCATCCAGACAGAAATCCCAGGATAAGACCAATTGCAGGTAGTACCAGCCATGCCGGCAAAAGGTGGGTAGTATGCACTCGCCATGTCCCCAGCCATCCCGATCCGACTTTCAGGAATACCGCAGATAGGGCAGCAACCAGACCGATAATACAGGCTTCGGCGATCGCTAAACCTCTTCTAGGCTGCCACCAGGTGCGAAAACGCTGATTCATACCAGTTTTGGATTTTAAATTTTGGATTACAAATCTTTTCTAAAAAGCTGTTTAGTGGAATCTTAGAGGATGGTTTAAAAGTCTATATCAAGGCTCATATCCCCGACTTATTTAAGAAGTCGGGGATATTGTTATTCACAAATAATTTAGGATCGCTATACAAAAGCACTCTCCCCAATTACGAATTACGAACTTGTACTGAGCGTAGCCGAAGTATTACGAATTAATTGCTTCTTCCCGTGGTAGATAGCCCTTCTACTATCAGAGACGGAGTATAACAAGAACCATTCCAATCAACATCGTTGCCTAGTGTAACCAATTGCTTCAGGGCTGTGTAAACATTACCTGCAACCATCGTATCCTTAACGCGCCCAATTACTTGACCATTTTGGACGCGGTAGCCTAAATCGACGTTGATCGAAAAATCTCCAGAAATACTGCCGCCACCACCCAACATTTGATCCACAATCAAGCCATCATCTAGTTGTTGAATCAAATCTGGTAGCGATGCCGAACCTGGCTGGATGAGAAAATTAAATAAACCAGGGGTAGGATAGCTACCTAAACCAGGGCGAAAACCATTTCCAGTGGTGTTAGTACCCAGTTGGGAGCCAGTAGTGCGATCGCTATAGAAATGCTGTAAAGTCCCATTTTGGATAAATACCAGAGATTGAGTCGGAGTGCCTTCATCATCAAAAGGGCAACTGTAAGGGCCAGCTTCTGGATCTTGGTAGATGGTGAGACTAGGTGCAACTACTTCCTTACCCAAACGTTCTGCCCAAGGTGAAGCTGCTTCTAAAACTCGTTTGCCATTCAAAGCGGCTTGTACAGTACCCCAAAGCATATCGGCGGCTTTAGAAGTGAATAAAATCGGGACACGACCAGTAGGAGGTGAGATATTTTCACTCGACCAAATTAACCGTTGTAAAATTTGGTTAGCTAATCTCTCTGGATCGAGTTCCCCGCGCTTGGTTTGACCATCAGCAACACTTAAAAAATCATCACCACGCACCCATTCTGCTGATATATAGCAGCTAAGGGTAGTGTCTGTATAGTGACAATCTAAACCTTTGGTGTTGACTAGTCTGGTGGTTTCAATATCACATTCCCAGTCACCATTACATACAACATCGGGATAGGCATCACGGATGAGTGCGATCGCTTCTTTGCCCCAGTCCACCAAAACCTCTATCGGAAAACTTTCTCCTAAATCGGGGTAGTCAGGCTGAAAGTTAGAGCCTAATTCTACAGTTTCCGGTTGATTTAGTTGACTCAGAGCCAGAGCTTTTTCCACCATTACTTCAGCTAAGACAGAACCGTAAGCCACCGTTAGTCCCGGACGCCCGTTTCGCCAAAGCCGTAGTGCTGTGCCTTCAGATTGGTTAGTTTCTAGCTGTTTGAGTCGGTTTGCCTCAAAAAACACTGGGCGAGAAAGCGATCGCGACTGATACACTTCAGCAGCTTCTGCTCCAGATTTTATAGCTAGTTCCAGCAACTGTTCGGCGAGTGTATCTTGTGACAAATTTTCAGAACCCATGACCCTTAGTGAATTGTGGATTTTGAACCGCATATCAACGCTGTCTCAACAGAAGTGCGATGTCTACGACGGGCTACGCCTACACACTTTCCAGTGATGAACGCAGATAACTATCCAAAAATCATCAGTGTTTCTTTACAGTTACGATTTGGAACCGCAGATCGACACTGATGGACGCAGTTAATTATCCCAAATCATTGTCATGTCTCAACGGATCTAGTCATTTGTCATTTGTCATTTGTCATTAGTTATTGCTTATTGGTCATTGGTCATTAGTCCCAATACGGTTCGGTTAAAGGGAAAAGGTTTTGAATACATCCTTTCCCCCTTACCCGCAAACCCATTCCCCAGACAAGAAGGAAAGTGAAAAATGCTTATCCGAACCGTATTGTCATTAGTCCTTTGAAAATTCCCCATGCCCAATGCCCAATGCCCATTTTCACAGATTAACCTCTTGCAACAGCCAAAAACCAGCAAAAGATTCTGCTTTGGGATCGGACTGTACGCCGATAAAATGTACTCCATTCGCTTTTTGCTTGGCTGCTTCAAAACCTTTGGCTTCCGCTAAAATTTGAGGTTTTTTGATATTTGCCACAATCCAGCTTTCAGTTACACCAGTTTCTAAAAGCAATCTCGCCTCTTCGCTAGCGTCAAATCTTAAGAAAGCCAACTCCAAACCAGACATCCAGCCAGCTAAGGGCAACGCTCTCGATGAGAAAATCAAAATACCAGGAATACGAGCTTCAGGTGAAACTTTCGCCAACTCTAAAGGGAAAGCCTCACCAAAGCCAATTTCCCACTCTGGCATATCAGCAAAATCCGCGGCATCTAAAGTCACAAATACCCACTGCTGTCCTTCCAAGGCATCTGGTAAACGTTGCGGCAAAGGTTTCTCCAAGCGGACTGAGGGATTAGTTCCCCCTTGATACCCTGCCTCTTGAGGATACACTTCTTCCATCCGCTGTTCTAACCATTGGTTGAGAACCAAAGTCCGGCGGCTAGGCTGGGCGGGAATGCCTATATCTTGGCAAGCTTTAGTAATCATATTGTTCATTTGGCGGCGGAAAAAGCGGATTTTAATTGGTGCTTTTCCAGCTTGGTCAATAGCCTCCTGCAATGCTGTCCGCAACCAGCCCGAATTTACCTGGGTACTGGGACAATATTGAGCATAGCGAAACAAAGAGTCTACTTTTGCGCTGATATCCAAGGGGCTTTCGCAGACTAAGACTTCCCAAACTTTTTTTTGATTATCGTCCAAAATCGGACGAGAGTAAAAATCGATTTCCCAAATACTGCCCATGTTTTGCGGTAAAAATCTGGCTGTTATGTTTTCCTGATATCTCGATCATACGAGTGTTGGGGCAGCATTGGGCATTGAGAATGGGGCACTTGTACTGAGCGAAGTCGAAGTATTGGGCATTGGGAATTGGGAATTAGGATGAACGGAGTTCTGAGGAGGAACAAAACCCAACATTTAATCCTTGTTCATGTTGGGTTTAACCCTGTTAGCCTTATAATCGACGTGAACTAAAACCATGATTTTCCCGAAGGTTTATGAAAGTTTGCGATCTAGTGACGATTGATCCAAACGCCTCTGAGTCCAGCTGCTTTAGCTGCATGATAATCTTCTACAATGCTATCGCCGATATGCCATGCCGCCTCTGGGGAACATTTATGTTTATCTAAGGCAATAGCAAAAATTTGCGGGTCGGGTTTAGCTGCACGTACCTGGGTAGAAATGGTGACGGAGGTAAAAAACTCTCTCAATCCCAAACTTTGCAATACTGAGTAAATCCGAGAATCAAAATTGGACAGCACCCCCAGGCTAACTCCCAACCGCCGCCAGTTGATTAAAGCTGGTAAAACATCGGGATAGACAAACCACGGTTCGCCAGTGCCAAAGTGAATGTAAAGTTCGCTAAAAAAAGCCGAAAAGTCAGAAAATTCCTTGAGAACACCTGCCCTTTCAAAAGTGTTCAAGGCAATTATCCGCCACCAATCAAACTCACGCTGGGGAATATCTTGCAGTTCTGCATCTGGAAATATCGGCGGCGGCGCTGTTTTAAAGCTTTGGATGAAAGCTGTATTCAATGTTTCGCTTGAAACTGTAACGCCAAATTCCTGGGCTATCTGACTATAAACTTCGCCCACACCACCTTTGACATCGAAAAGTGTCCCCACAGCATCTAAAAAAATAACTTTCGGTTGTTCCATTAAAGTTTGAAAATTTTGAATGTTGAATTTTAGATTTTGGCTTGTTAAGAGCTTCTGTGGGTAGAGTCTAGCATCTGCTAAGTAGATTGGCGGAAATTAAACAAATCATCGCAAATGTATTGGTTTTTTACCAAAGAAAGGCCTCCTTCCCCCTCCCCCCTGCCTCCCGATCAATTCCCAACCTTGAAAGTTATCGAGAAAGTGTTTCTATAATCGGACGGAATAGCCAATTAAAACCAACTTTCAGCTGATGGTCTAAAGTTGGCAATCTATATAAATAAGCAGCACGGCGGGCGACGTATGCCAAGGGGCCATCTAGTTTAATTCCCAAACCAGTGAGAGTGGCGTTGTCTATTCCTAGTGCCATCATTTCTCCTAACTGTTGGTAGTGGAAGGGAAGGAGGGGGCGATTAGTCAAAGTTGCCCAGATATTCCAAGCAGTATAATCAGCTTGTTGAAAAGCTGCTTGTGCGGTGGCAGGAACTTGCTGTCCTTCAGCATCATGACAGTCTGCTAAATCTCCCAAGGCAAAGATTTCTGGACGATCGAGGACTTGCAGATTGGATGTAGTGGTGATTTGACCGCGCTGATTTTGCTTGAGAGGAAGAGATTTTACTACGGGCGCAACCTTAGTTCCTACAGTCCAAATTACTAAATCCACGGGAATCGTGTCTAACTGGTTTTTGTACTCTAGGGAAATGCTATTTTGCTCGATTGATTCTACTTTGGTTTCTAAGTCAATAAATACACCACGGGCATCTAATGCTTTCTTTGCTGCTTCCCGATTAAACTCTGGGGAAGTTCGCAAAATTTGGTCGGCGATTTCAACGATCCGAAAGCGTCCTCTTTCGCCTAGTCTGTCGGCTAACTTACAGGCTAACTCTACACCACTGTAGCCAGCCCCAACGATCGCTACCCGAATTTTATCAGCATCCGATTCTTCTAAAAATCGCAGGCGTTCTTCTAAACGATAAGCATCAGATATGGTGCGGAATGTGTAGGCGTAGGCTGCCGCACCAGGGACTAAATCTAGTGGTGTCTCTCCTCCTAGCGCCAGCACTAATCGGTCGTAAGGAATTTCCGGGCCTTCTTGGATATTTACCCGTTGCTGGTCGATGTCAATTCCAGACACAACACCTTGATAAAAACGCACCCCTGTGCCTTGTAAAATTTCTTCAAAGGGTGGGGCAATTTCCCAGGTTTGTAGTTCGCCAGTCAGTAATTCGTAAAGTAAAGGAGAGAATAGGAAGCGATCGCTTTGATCTACTAGAACAATTTCGGGTTTTTGCGTAGATTCCCAAGGTAATTGGCTTAACCGCAGGGCTGTGTAGAGACCACCAAAGCCTCCACCAAGGATACAAATTCTAGAAGTTTGTTCAGTCATCTATTCTATGTTATGGAACAATCAATATTAATTAGGCAACTAACTTCAGGGTAACTGAAAGTTTAGGTTTCAAAACCCTCCATTTGTATGAATGGTTTAACATCGCTAACTCAACACTGCTTCGATGAGAAAATTGGACAGCTTGCAGTCTAACAATTGGATAAACTTGTTAGAAAAGATTAAGGTTTTATTTCCATGAGTTGGTTTTTTTCGACGCTGGGAGTTTTCTTGGCACTAATGACGATTTTGCTAGCGTTGTATCTAATCACTGCGAGGCCTTATCAATCATCTAACTCTGTAGCCAATTCCTATGACGAATGGACTGAAGACGGAATTTTGGAATTTTACTGGGGTGAACATATCCACTTAGGTCATTATGGTTCGCCACCACAACGAAAGGATTTTCTCACTGCTAAATCTGACTTTGTGCATGAAATGGTACGTTGGGGTGGTTTAGATAAATTACCCCCTGGCACCACTGTCTTAGATGTTGGCTGTGGAATTGGAGGTAGCAGTCGCATCTTGGCACGAGATTACGGTTTTGCAGTCACAGGTATTACCATTAGTCCCCAACAAGTCCAACGCGCCCAGCAGTTAACCCAAGAGGAACTTGATGTGCAGTTTCTTGTGGATGATGCAATGGCACTTTCTTTCCCAGATGCTAGTTTTGATGTAGTTTGGTCGATTGAAGCTGGGCCACACATGCCAGATAAAGCCATTTTTGCCAGAGAGTTGATACGGGTGCTAAAACCCGGTGGAGTGATGGTTTTAGCCGATTGGAATCAAAGAGACGATCGCCAAAAACCGCTCAATTTTTGGGAGAAACGGGTAATGCGGCAACTATTAGATCAGTGGTCGCATCCGGCTTTTTCCAGTATTGAAGGCTTTTCCGAGCTTTTGGCAGCAACGGGATTAGTCGAGGGGGAAGTGATAACGACAGACTGGACGGAACAAACACTTCCCTCTTGGCTAGATTCCATCTGGCAAGGAGTGACCCGACCAGAGGGATTGGTGCGTTTTGGTCTATCTGGTTTCATTAAATCTCTGCGAGAAGTACCTACCCTCTTACTGATGCGGCTAGCATTCAGTACTGGTCTGTGCCGATTCGGAATGTTCCGCGCAATCAGAGCTAAGTCGTTGCAGAAATCAACTAAACAGTATAGTTTGGTTAGCAGTTCCTGATAGCCTCGTTAGTTTTAGAGGTTATTTATAAATCAATATGGTTTGGATAACCACTCTTTACTTTCCTTGTATTCTGGGAAAAGGTTAAGGGGTAAGGGGTAAAGGATATATTTAAAACCTTTTCCCTTTCCTTTTTCGCCTTTAACCAAACCGTATTGGGGCATAAGCACTCATCCGGGTGCGTGCTTTTCAAATACTTACTGCTAACCTGAAAACAGCTTCGTTATTTTAATCCCAAACCTGCGATCGCGGCGATGGTTGGTGATGCTGCTCATTATTACCCCTCCCCATTTGAGACAGTTTATCGCAATTGGGGATCGTGGGCTGGAGACTGGGGAATGGTTTGAGATTCAAAGGTAGATGAACGTAGTTCAGAGGTGGATTCATCCAGTGCAAAGGTGGATTCATCCAGTTCAGAGGTGGATTCATCCAGTTCAAAGGTGGATTCATCCAGTTCAAAGGTGGATGAACGGAGTTCAGAGGTGGATTCATCCAGTTCAAAGGCAATACGGTTCAGATAAGCCCAAAACCCTCATGTAGAGACGCGATTTATCGCGTCTTAAAGACCAATTACCTACACCAATAACCCTTAACTGAACCGTATTGAGTTCAAAGGTGGATGAACGGAGTTCAGAGGTGGATTCATCCAGTGCAAAGGTGGATGAACGAGTATTTGATCTGGATTCATCCAGTTCAAAGGTGGATGAACGGAGTTCAGAGGTGGATTCATCCAGTTCAAAAGTGGATGAACGAGATTCCAATACCAATTTGAAAAATGATTGCGACAGATGGGAAACTGAAACACTTATTCAATGGATGTTTCACAATCCAAAATCTAAAATCGTTCGACTGAGCGTAGCCGTTCGCGTAGCGTTCCGCAGGAAAGTCTAAAATCCAAAATGGTATAACTTTCCTTCATCCCCAATCCTCAATCCCTAATCCCCACTCACTGAGACAACCGCCAAATCTTAATCGTGTTATCTTCACTACCGCTAACAAGGGTTTTGCCATCAGGAGTGAAGGTAACGGACGTTACGGTGTTGGTGTGCCCCGCCAATGTGAGAATTTCTTCTCCTGTAGCTGTATTCCACAGTTTGATAGTGCGATCGCGGCTACCACTAGCAATAATTTTACCATCGGGACTGAAGGCTACGGATGTGACAGTGTTGCCATGTCCCGCTAGGGTGCGAAGTTCTCTACCGGTAGCTAAATTCCAAAGTTTGATGGTGCGATCGCGGCTAGCAGTGGCTAAAGTTTTACCATTTGGGCTAATAGCCACAGTTGTCACTGTTTGAGAATTTCCTTCTAGTGTGCGGATTGGGTATCCTTTTGCTAGATTCCAGATTTTGATCGTCTTGTCAAAACTGCCACTGGCCAGAATCACACCATTAGGACTAATAGCTACTGACCGCACCCAGAATGTATGTCCTGCTAGTGTCCGAATTTGCTCTCCTGTTGCCAAATCCCAGATTTTTATTGTGTTGTCATCACTAGCACTAACTAGAGTCTCGCTATCAGCACTGATGGCTAGGGCATGAACTGAGTCAGAATGCCCTATAAGAGTGCGAATTTGTTTGCGCGTTGCCAAATTCCAGATTTTAATGGTGTTGTCATCACTGGCACTAACCAGAAGTTTGCCATCTGGACTAATTACTACGACATTCACCTGCTGAAAATGCCCGTTGAGTGAAGCGATTAGTTTTCCAGTTGCCAGATTCCAAAGTTTGATTGTGCGATCGTCGCCACTGCTGGCTATGGTTTTACCATCAGGGCTGATGGCGACAGATAAAACTGAGTTTTCGTGTCCTTTGAGGGTGTTATCCAAGGAAACCTTACCCAAGCTAATCTGACTCAAAATCGCGTCATTTTTACCAGGACTATTTTGTTGAATCAACCTAGAGACCAAACTGGTTTGAATCCGGCGAAAATTTTTATACCAAGATTCGCTGAATCCAAATAACAGAATGAAAGCACTTACCAAGATTAAAATTCTTAGCAAGGGATAACTTTTTGGTAAAACTGGTGCTTTAGTTGGTGGTAATTTCCCAGATGACTTACCCGCAGGTGGCAGGGCGAGGAGTTGTTTGGGAGTCAAGTCTCTCAGGACTTCTTCGGCTGACTGGTAACGTTCCTGGATATCTTTTTTTAAAAGCTTGTCGATGACAAAATCCAACTCAGGATTTAATGGACTCCGCAAATATTCCCGCCAATTGCTTACCCAGGCGTACCCAGATTCCATCCACAACTGAAACGGGGAATTTCCCGTTAGTAGATGAAAGCAGGTAGCCCCCACACCGAACAAGTCGCTGGCGGGGAAAGCTTTGCCATCTCTAATTTGTTCTAGGGGAGAATAACCATGCGAGCCAATGGATGTGCCAGATTTCTGCTGAACTTTGGCGGTAAATTGCTTTGAGGAGCCAAAATCAATCAGGCTTAATCGTCCATCATTTTTATTGCGGATAATATTTTCTGGCTTGATGTCTCGGTGAATAACTTTGCGATCGTGGATAAATTTTAGGATGGGTAATAAATCTAGCAAAATAGATTGAATGTCTCTAGCGTTATAAGCCTTGCGCTGTTGCAACTCCTTTAACAAATTATCTCCATTGATAAACTGCTGCACCAAATATAGGCAGCCGTCTTGCTCAAAGTAAGCTATCAAAGTCGGAATTTGGGGATGTTCCCCCAGGTCTTGTAGTCGCTGCGCTTCTTCTGCAAACAACTCCATCGCCTTTTTTTGCGACCAAGTTCCTTGGAATTTTGGAGCTAATTGCTTGATAACACAGCGTTCATTAAGTTTATCTACGTCTTCTGATAGATAGGTTCTGCCAAATCCCCCCTCATCTGAAAGGACTCGGATCACACGAAAGCGATTTCTTAAAAGTGACACCAGCGGGGTGCTACAACTTTGGCAAAACTTCTTTCCATTGGGATTCAGGGGATTTGAGCAATCGGGATTTAAGCAGCAGATCATGATCTGACAGGCGCGACTGCATGACAACTTAGGCTAAGTTTGCCCCGAACTTTCCCTTAAGATAATTGACTCTCGCTTACTTGTGGTAGATAAACCCTGTTTTGGGGATTGGGGAATTACTTATATAGTTAGCTTTTGTAAATAGTAGTCAGTCTTCCTCATCTGTGGAAAACTACGAGAGCCATAAGATTAATTATTCTATCGATTATATAATAATCTGAATAAAAATATTTTTAGGAACTTTTAAACCTAGTAATTTTGCTTGTATCTTAGCAAGCGATAACTTACTGAGTATTGAAGATAAATCCCGATTAATGAATCATTACTGACTATCAAATATAGTTAAAATGCTTACTAAATTTGTTTTGGCTATTTTAAATTACCCATAATTAATTATTCATTTGATACTTGAGCAAAAAAAAGCTGCAACTTACAGCAGATTTCAAGTTGGTGCGATACACAAGCTAAGTCTGTTAACCAGGTATCAAGCATGTTTTACTCCTGAATCCTGAATTCTGAATTCTGCTGTATGTTATCTTGTTTCCTTGAATCTTGCTCTCCATTTCCGAATGGCGCTAGCAGTTCTAGCTACAGGTGGCATGTATACATCATAATTTTCGTGTTGTGTAATTTCATGTTGTGTAATTTTGTTTTGTGTAATTTCGTGTTGTGTAATACTTTTATTATTTAGTTTTTGGGTAGTTAAACAGTTAGCCAAAGTAGGCAAATAACTTTCATTACTTAAAGCTTTTATAACTTCATCGGCACTCTTAAATCGCTCCTCCAAGGTAATTTTCACCATTTTTCCTAAAATCTGGGCGAAACTGTTGCTGATATTGACCTGTTTTTGCCAAGATATTTCACCAGTCTTTGGGTCATAGTCCAATTCTAAAGGACTTTTAGCAGTCAACATATAAATACAAGTTACACCCAGTGCATAAATATCACTGGCATAAACTGGACGTAAAGAAAACTGTTCTGGTGGTGCAAATCCCTTAGTACCGATAAAGTTGGTCTTTGCAGCTTGATTGATTGAGTTTTCACAAGCATCAACTAATTTCTCTTTTACCGCACCAAAATCAATCAGCACTATGCGCCCATCATATTCACACCGCAATAAATTCTGAGGCTTAATATCCCGATGAATTACATGATGTTTATGAAGATACTGTAATACAGGTAATAATTCCTGTAAGAACTGCTTAACTGAGGCTTCACTTTTGGGCCCAGTTTGCCGTACTTCTCGCGCCAAAGTCAAACCCGGCACATATTCCTGAATTAAAAAAAACTCCCCATTTGCCTGAAAGTAGTCTAATAACATGGGAATTTGCGAATGACTACCGAGTTGGCCCAAAGTTCTTGCTTCTTTTTCAAAGCGCATACATGCCCTTTGCCAACTTTGGGGACCAGTAACTTTTGGACAAAGCTGTTTAATCACACACAGTGGATTCCCAGGTAATACGGCATTTTTGGCTAAAAATGTTACACCAAAACCACCTCTACCTAGAATTTGCAGTATTTCATAGCGATCGCGAAATAGCCGTTTGGAACCACACATCTGACTCAACTGAGTTTGTTGTGCAATGCTCTCTTGAGAATTCGTTGTTTTTTGAGGAAAACGATTCATTAGTATAAAGTATCTGCTTTTAAATGTCTCTAATTCTATGACAATTCTGTTTTGGCAACAGTAAGATTACTGAATCTTTGCCAAATCCTCATTACTCTTCAAAAAGTAACAATAAATTTTTATAGAACTAGCCTTTTCACGGATGTGTGACGAGCTAATTTGTAGTTTGGTAGAGGTGAAAGTCTGTTACGTGGGTACTAATAACAATTTTGTATGAAGATGCACATAATAAAACCCCTCTAGTTTAGCAAAAGGGGGACGGCGTAGCCGGGGGTAAAAATATGTAGTTTCACGCTTAGTACATTTATAGAGATGCAAGGACTTGCATTAGACCTTTTGCAAAAGTGCTTTTTGCATTCTTGGGGAAAAGGGTAAAGGTTAAAGGGGAAGGGGACAATACAGAACCTTTTCTCCTTCCCCTTTTCCCGACAAATGCCAAGAAGTCTATTTTTACGTTCGCGGAGCGTCCCGCAGGAATGGGATGTTTTTTTGACTATACAGCAGATTTCAAGTTAGTGAGGTACACAAAGATTCGTCTGTTACCCAGGTAGAAAGCGTATTTTACTTTTGAATTCTGAATTCTGCTGTAAGTCCCTAAGCTGGTGGAGTTTGTGAAGAGAAAATATCTGTGAAATTATCCTCAACCAGCAAATCCGGTGTTTGCATAATAAATGGGAGTTCGGCTCCGACAAGACCTCTTTGGATGCGTTCTAAAGTATCACTAAAAACGATAAACAGAGGATATACAGTATTAGCTCCCTCACTCAAAATATGACTGTGACGCAGAGGCATCAACCACTCATAATCATTGTCTAGATAAACTTGGGTTTGTCGCCAACGTCCTAACAAATCAGAAAAGTCTTCCTGAGCGCGATGAATAAAGACTAAAATTTCTGCTCCAGTTTTGATTTTCCACTCTGGATCGCACATCAAAATTGCCACATCACAGGGTAAGCAAATCGTTTGTAGGGCTGTTGTAGCAGGATTGCGAAGCCGAACAATTGGCAAGGGTATAGTGATGACACTTTCATCAGGACGGCGCAGACTGGGAATCATCTCCAAGTATGGCCGATATTGCTTTAGTAAGGCGATCGCAGCTAGATGATTGCTGTACTCTGCCAAACTCGCTTCGTACTGAGATTTTTGCACAGTCATAGTTTATTAAATAGTGAGGAGTAGAGACGCGATTAATCGCGTCTGTACAGGAGTTAAGAATACAATTAATCAGTTAGGAGTTAAAAGTTATAAATAAAATGTTTCTATTCCTAACTCATAACTTCTAACTCTTAACTATTAATCCTTTATCCCAGCTTTTCAAATACCGCAAACATAGGCAGATACATCGCTAGCAAAATGGTTCCCACCATTCCCCCTAGAACTACAATCATCACCGGTTCTAAAATACTGGTCATTGCTTTTACTGCTTGCTCGACTTCATCTTCATAGAAATCGGCAACTTTCATCAACATTCCATCTAATTCTCCAGTTTCTTCTCCGATACTAATCATCTGAATTGCCATAGCCGGAAAAACGGCATCTTTTTGTAAAGCAATGCTAATCATGCCTCCTTGTTGAATCTCCATACGGGCTGCGTCTATGGCATTGGCAATCACTTGGTTTCCTGATGTATCTCGGACAATTTCTAAGCAAGTTAAAATTGGTACGCCTGAACGAGTCAAAGAACCAAAAGTTCGGCTAAAGCGGGCAACTGAAGATTTTTGAATTAAGTCACCAAACAATGGCATCTTCAGGGAAAAACGATCGATTGTGATGCGACCAACAGGAGTTTTACTGTATTGTGTAAAAGCAAATTTCAGTCCGATAAGAGCAGCAAGAAGGACGATAGCACCCGGACTTCTCAGAAATTTGCTAGCATCCATCAAGAATTGTGTTAAAGGTGGTAATGTGATTCCAAGTTGTACAAATATCGTGGCGAAAATTGGAATCAGAAAAATAGTCATACCAAGAAAGATAGCAACTGCGATAAAACCCACAACCGTTGGATAAGACATTGCTGATTTAATTTGGTTTTGTAATCGGGCAACATCTTCTAACAACTTGGCTAAACGATTTAATACTTCGTCTAGAACACCACCAACTTCGCCAGCTTGAATCATACTCACGTATAATCCATCAAAACAGTCAGGATGCTTTCGCATTGCCTCGGAAAGATTCATTCCACTTTGAACATCGGTGCTAATGTCTACAAGGGCTTGTTTCAATTTAGTATTACTACACTGTTCGGAAAGCACCCCCAGACTTCTAACGATCGCAACTCCCGCATTCATCAAAACGGCAAATTGACGCGAAAAAACGGCTTTGTCTTTTACAGAAACCTTAACCAAGGAATTCTGGAAATTTTTCAAGGCAACATCTGGCTGAAATCCCTGAGATTGCTTGAGTTCTTGGATTACAAAACCTTGATCTCTGAGATTAGTACGAGCTTGCACCAAGGATTCAGCAACAATTTTTTCTGTTCGAGATTTTCCTTGCGAATCCCGAACGCGGGCAACAAAGTTTGGCATAAATAAATTCAAATTCAAATTTCAAAATTCAAAATAGTCAAGGAGATGAAGCATATTTCATCTCCCCTATCCCCAATTTCTTTAATGTGCTTTGGCAGCCGCACCAGGTTTCGCACCTGCTGCCTGCGGTGGTACAGAAGTACCGATGAGACGTTGAATTTCATCAGGCTTAGAAGTCTTAGACATCGCCGCTTCAAAAGAAATCGTTCCTGCTTTGTAAAAATCAGCTAAAACCTTCTCCAGAGTTTGCATTCCCAATTTGCCGCCAGTTTGAATCGCTGAGTAAATTTGAGATGTTTTGCCTTCTCGAATCAAGTTAGAAATAGCAGGAGTGACAATCAGAATTTCTTGAGCCATCACCCGGCCATATTCACCGGGTTTAGGGTTTTTCTTGGACACCAAGGTTTGACTAAATACCCCCACCAATGAGTTAGACAATTGCACCCGCACTTGGGTTTGTCTTTCATGGGGGAAAACGTCAATAATCCGGTCAACAGTTTGGGCGGCGGAACTAGTGTGTAGCGTACCAAATACCAAGTGTCCTGTTTCCGCTGCGGAAATCGCCAAAGAAATCGTTTCCAAATCACGCATTTCCCCCACCAGAATAATATCTGGATCTTCCCGCAAGGCTGCCTTCAAAGCATTAGCAAAGCTCTTAGTATCTTCTCCTAGTTGGCGCTGGTGAACCAAGCTTTTAATTGGTTCATAAACAAATTCAATCGGGTCTTCCACCGTTAAAATATGCTCTGCTTTGGTGCGGTTAATCAAGTCAATCATTGCCGCTAGAGTAGTTGTCTTACCAGAACCTGTAGGGCCTGTCACCAGAATAAGTCCTCTGGGCTTATCGCACATTTCCCGCACGATATCTGGCAAGCCTAATTTTTCAAAGTTAGGAATCTTGGAACTTAATGCTCGTAAGCAAGCAGCATAAGCACCACGCTCTTTATAGACATTGACCCGAAAACGAGCCAAACCCTTAACACCATAAGAACAATCCAACTCCCAAGTCTGCTCTAAGGTTTTACGCTGGGTATTGTTGAGCATACTAAAAATCAGCCTTTGACATTGATCGGCTGTCAATACATGCTCACCTATAGGGGTAAGTTTGCCACTGATGCGGAAGTAGGGAGGCAAACCTGCGGATAAGTGCATATCCGAGCCACCCATTTCAATCAACTGCTCCATCAAGTCTTCAATCATCATTTCCATAGTTTTGCTTCCTTTTAATGTTTTTTATTTGTCATTTGTCAGTTGTCCTTTGTCCTTTGTTTAAAGTTACTAAGCATCAACTAATGACCAATGACTAGTCTTAAAACCGAGCTGTCATACAGTAAGGACAATCCAGCCATTCTTGTTTCAATGTGGCATCGCAACTCCGACAGGTAAGACCAGTCTTGCGTTTGGCTTTTAACTCTGCTTCCAAGCCAGTATCAGTAAACGTCACTCGTTCTACTTCTTCTAGAGTGGTGGAACCTTCACGCACTAAGTCCAAACTGTAAGCCAGCAAGGTTTTCATGCCCTCTTCTATTGCCACTTCTTTGATGCGTTCTGTGGGTGCATCTTCGTTGATCAGAGTTTGTAGGTTTTCGGTGACTCGCATGACTTCATAAACACCACAACGCCCTTTGTAGCCGACACCATTACATTTTGGGCAAAGGTGATTTTTGGCTTTGGCATCTGCGATCGCATCTAATGTCAAGGTGTTAGCTTTATAGAAGGTGACTCCCACATCAGAGGAAGCTGATAGACCATAACGAGCTAGTTCCTCAGTTGTGGGAGTGTAGGGGACACGACATTCAGAACATACACGCCGGACCAAACGTTGAGCTAGAACGCCAATTAGGGAACTAGAAACCATGAAAGGCTCAATTCCCATTTCTCCCAAACGAGCGATCGCTCCTGGGGCATCATTGGTATGTAAGGTAGTTAATACTAAGTGACCGGTCAAGGCAGCCTCAATCGCTGTTTTTGCCGTTTCCTTATCCCGCGTTTCACCCACCAGTAGTACGTCTGGATCTTGCCGCAAGAAAGCCCGCAACGCAGTAGCAAAATCTAATCCTTTTTCCCGAATCACCTGTACTTGAGTAATCCCTGGAAGACTATACTCAATTGGGTCTTCTACAGTACTGATATTAATTCCGGGATCGTTCTTTTCAGAGAGTGCAGAATACAGCGACGTTGTTTTCCCAGAACCAGTTGGCCCAGTTACCAAAATTAGCCCAAAGGGACGGCTAACCATATCCTTGACAATATTCAAAGTCTCTGGATCGGTAATTAACTTATCTAATCCCAATTGGGTGGAGGAGTTATCTAAAATCCGCAGTACCACCTTTTCCCCGTAGCGACTGGGTAAGGTATTCACCCGGAAATCCACCTTACGTCCCTCAAACATCCGCCGGATGCGTCCATCTTGGGGTAGACGGCGTTCAGCAATGTCTAGATTGGAGATGATTTTAAATCGGGCTGTCACCGCTGGGATGATTTTTTTGGGTAGGGGATCGAAAGCTTCGCGCAGTACCCCATCCTTCCGAAAGCGAATGCGTAAGTTTTCTTCTTGCGGTTCGATATGAATGTCAGAAACACCCTCATGCAAAGCTTTAGCCAGGATTCTGTTGACTAGGTTGATGACTGGGGCATCCTCCGCACCCTTCATCGCTGCCCCTAGATCGGCCTCCATTTCTTCAGGAGCATCTGAAATATCGAGATTTCCGAGGTTTTCTAAATCCTGATTAATATCTGTAAACTTTTCTTGTTCCAGATGCTTCTGCTTAACAGCCATTTCATCCAAATATTGGTTGATGAGCTGTTGGTAATCTTCCTGAGTAATCACCATACGCTGCAAGGCCAAACCTTGAGGGCGCAAGATGCGGTTCAGGTCATCGGAAGCTTCTAGATTATCTGGAGCGACCATCGCCACTAAAACTGAGGGCGGGGTTTGGTCTTCGTGTTTCGATAGTGGTACTAAACGATGGCGACGGCAGATATCTACTGGGATGAGGGTTTCAATCAGGTTCCCCATCATCGTGTTGCCAACGGAATTGACTTCTGGATCGAGGAATTCAACTCCGTATAATATTTTCAGTTCAAATAGCTGCTGTTTTTTGTATTGCCTGAGTAACTCAGGCGATAGTTGTTGCCCAGTGATTGACTCTAATACTTCTGTTAAGGGCCTGCCAGATTTGCGGCTTTCAATTAATGCCTGCCTCATCTGTTCGGTATTGACATAGCCAGATTGCACTAGCTTGTTGCCGAAGGGCGAAAACTCTGTTCTAGTAGTTAGAGCGGTACTGCGCCGTTGTGGTGACGAGTAAGTCATAAATGAGCGAATGAGTAGGGGGAACCTCTGCTTAAAGTATTCCCCTACTGTGAGACAGAATTCTCATTTGCCAAAAAAGTCCTCAGTCACCTAAACAGTGCTGAGTAACGAGTGCTGTTAGCGGAAAGCTAAGGTTTAGCCCGTGCTGAGTCAAAAAAGTAATAATTGCACTGGCTCAACGCCCTGCTAACGGCACTCATCACTCCTGAAGTCGCTTTGCTCCGAATTCAAAATTAAAGATATTTTCAAATAAGATGAGGGGCGAGTCTTATTCAGCGCTACTATTGCAAATTACTCGTTCGGGTTCCCGCCTTAGTAGCGTCTGGGCTAACGTGTTCACCATTTGTCACAATAAGAGGACGGTTATATCACTTCCAGAAACTTCTCGGCAATAAAATCAGCCTCAGTGGCACGTCGTGGATGACGACGGTTGCAAGCTGTGGAGATACACTGCCATAAATAGGATCTGGAATGAATAGACAATGATCGATGAAAATAAACAGATAAACAATACAAGCCAGCAATTGGGTGAACCAACAGAGGTAAAGCAAGCAATGAAGAGTGACTTCCCAGCCCAAACTAATTTCAATGAATCTGGCAGCGAGGTGACAGAGCAAGTGGCAGCCCAAACAAATATATCAGGTGATACTGCTGTCAATTCAGAAAATAGCGTCGCTGCAACTGAGAAAACTGGAGTGGAAACAGCAGCTTTGGCAGAACTGACTCAACAAATCGAGTCCGTCAAAACGCAATTAGAAGAGCGTAGTACTCAATATATGCGGATTGCCGCTGATTTTGAGAATTACCGGAAACGCACTAGCAAAGAAAAAGAAGACCTAGAGTTGCAGGTGAAGCGGAATACGATTTTGGAATTGCTACCAATAGTCGATAATTTTGAGCGGGCGCGATCGCACCTCAAACCGCAGTCTGAGGGCGAAATGACCATGCACAAAAGTTACCAAGGCGTTTACAAACAATTAGTAGATAGCTTGAAACGCTTGGGTGTATCACCAATGCGTCCCGAAGGTCAAGAATTCGATCCTAACCTGCACGAAGCAGTAATGCGGGAACCTACGGATGAACATCCTGAAGGAACAGTGTTAGAAGAGTTAGTGCGCGGATATTACTTGGGCGATCGCGTGCTACGCCATGCAATGGTCAAAGTAGCTGCTGCCAAGGAAGATACACCTTTTGCACCAGAAGATCAGTCGAGTTCAGCCAGCAGTTAAGCTGTAGTCGCTCGCCTCACTGACCTCAAGTGCCTGGGTTATAGCAAGGACGAGCATCGCGTACCTAAACTTAGACAAGGCTTTGGATAACTCTCTGTGTTTCAATTTCTTGATTGCTACCAGCAACAGAGGTTCCACAGACGTTATCCGCTAGCCTTTGTTCTTAGCAAAAAAGTTATTCCGCGACATATTACAGCAGAAATATTCAGTAAAAATACTGGCAAATATGGGAAAAGTTATTGGGATCGACTTAGGCACTACTAACAGTTGCGTCGCAGTTTTGGAGGGTGGTCAACCACTTGTGATCTCCAATTCTGAAGGTGGACGAACTACTCCAAGTATTGTGGGATTTGGGAAGAGTGGCGATCGCTTGGTTGGTCAATTGGCAAAGCGCCAAGCCGTAACCAATGCTGAAAACACAATTTACAGTATTAAACGATTCATCGGACGGCGTTGGGAAGATACTGAAATAGAACGCGATCGCGTCCCCTACAACTGCATCAGAGGTCGAGACGAGACTGTTGATGTCCAAATTCGCTCAAAAAATTATACGCCACAAGAATTATCTGCGATGATCCTGCAAAAGCTGAAGCAGGATGCGGAAAACTTTTTGGGTGAGGAAGTCACTCAAGCAGTGATCACCGTACCAGCATATTTTACAGATGCCCAAAGACAAGCAACTAAAGATGCTGGCACAATTGCTGGACTAGAAGTCCTGCGAATCATTAATGAACCAACAGCTGCGGCTTTAGCTTTCGGATTGGAAAAGCAAGACCAAGAGCAGCTAATTTTAGTATTTGACTTGGGAGGCGGTACTTTTGACGTATCGATCCTGCAACTTGGGGATGGCGTTTTTGAAGTTAAAGCGACTTGTGGTAACAACCACTTGGGTGGAGACGACTTTGATAATGCGATCGTCCTTTGGATGATGGAACGTTTCCAAGAACAAGAGAAAATCGACCTTTCCAAAGACAAAATGGCGCTGCAACGCCTGCGGGAAGCTGCGGAAAAGGCAAAAATTGAACTCTCCAGTATGGTGAATACCTCCATCAACTTGCCCTTTATCACAGCTGATGACACCGGGCCAAAGCATCTGGAGATGGAACTCAGTCGCTCTAAATTTGAAGAACTCGCCGCGAAATTAATTGAAGCGACCATCGAACCACTGATCCAATCACTCAAAGATGCGGATCTCAAACCAGAAGCCATTGATCGAATTATTTTGGTAGGTGGTTCTACCCGTATTCCCGCAGTTCAAAACGCGCTAATTAAGTTTTTCAACGGCAAAGCTCCCGATCGCTCCATCAACCCTGACGAAGCTGTAGCATTGGGAGCAGCTATTCAAGCAGGTGTGTTGGGTGGCGAAGTCGATAATCTCTTACTACTGGATGTCACCCCTCTGTCCTTGGGAATTGAAACTTTGGGTGAAGTGTTTACCAAAATCATTGAACGCAACACCACAATTCCTACAAGTAGATCGCAAGTTTTTTCCACCGCAGTTGATGGGCAAACCTCAGTGGAAATTCACATCCTCCAAGGTGAACGGGCGATGTCACGAGATAACAAGAGTCTCGGCAAGTTTCTGCTCGCAGGAATTCCCCCATCTCCCCGTGGCGTACCGCAAATTGAAGTATCCTTTGAAATCGATGTCAACGGCATCCTGAAGGTTTCTGCCCAAGATAAAGGTACAGGTAGAGAACAGAGTATCAGGATTACCAATACAGGTGGTTTGAGTAGCAACGAAGTCGAACGGATGCGCCAAGAGGCCGAACTTTTTTCCGAAGAAGATAAAAGACGTAAAGAACTGGTTGAACTCAAAAACCAAGCAGATAATTTATTGTTCAGTTATGAATCTACGATCAAGGATAATAGCAACTTTATCGGCGAGCAGATGAAAACCTTGGCCAGTGAAAAAGTTGAACAACTCCAAGCAGCAATGATTGACTCCAGCATTTCCACAGTGGAATTCAAACAGCGCTTAGATGACTTCCAACAAACCTTGTTTGCAATTGGTGCTGATGTTTACAATCGAGCTAACAGCCAAACTGATGAGATTGAGGGGAGTTCATCTGGTCACTTTACCCCAGAAGTAGACTCACCAATGAATGGCACACTAATACCACAATTCAACTTTGATTTTGATGAAGAAAGTACAGCTCAGGCTGATTATGAGGCGATAGATTAGGGTTTGGGCATTGGGCACAAGAGGCAGAGGGGCAGCACTTCTCTACGAGAGGCTTCGCCAACGGCTACGCTCAGTGACCGAGGGGCAAAGGGGCAGAGGGGAAAAACTTACTGCAACTTCTCCTCTGCTCCTCTGCTCCCCTGCTCTCTTCATTTGCAAATTTTTATTAAGATATTTTAATATATTTAAATATTTCACGAAGTTTCACAAGACCCCAGTCGTTTGCTAGATTGTAGAAGCAAATTACTTTGGGCTAGGCAATGTGCAAGTTCAGAGCCAATCCAAAGCTAAGGGTGGTTTTCCACACCTAATGGTGCGGCTAGCCCCTCTGGTTGATGGGCGAGGTTTTCCTCTCCTACGTAGCACAATTGTAAAAGAGACAGCCGACTCGGCAGTGAGAAGTCTGAGCAGAGGCTTCCCCTGTTCCTAACTTCTATAGCTTTTGTCGTCTCCCACGAGGAAAGCACCTGTTGCTCAAGATTTGTCGGTGATTTTTGTAAAAGGTAAAGGGTAAAATCAGTTATTAACAAAAATTAATTTTATCTTCTGCCTACCTTCCGGCAAGCCGCCCTCTAACAGGATAATGTGTTGCTCTATCTGTAGCCAAAACACTTAATCCATAGGGTAGCAAGTGACCGTGAATGACGTTCTACTGACTTCAGCTTTCTTCCTTCTAACTTTTACCTTTGCTATATGGCCCGCGACTATTATGAAATCCTGGGTGTCTCTCGTGACACTGACAAAGAAGAAATCAAACAAGCCTATCGCCGTCTAGCCCGGAAGTATCACCCAGATGTGAACAAAGAACCGGGGGCGGAGGATCGCTTTAAAGAAATTAACCGCGCTTATGAGGTACTCTCAGAACCCGAAACCCGCGCTCGTTACGATCGCTTTGGTCCAGAGGGTGTATCGGGTGCTGGCGCGGGCTTTCAAGATGTCGGCGATATGGGTGGTTTTGCCGATATCTTTGAAAGCATTTTTAGTGGCTTTGCTGGCGGTATGGGTAATCCCACCCAACAAAGACGCCGCAGTGGGCCTGCGAGGGGTGATGACCTGCGGCTAGACCTGAAGTTAGATTTTCGGGAAGCGATATTTGGCGGCGAAAAAGAAATTCGCATTTCCCATCTAGAAAATTGTGAAGTTTGTAGCGGTTCTGGTGCTAAACCTGGAACCCGCCCTCGGACTTGTTCGACTTGTGGCGGTTCGGCTCAAGTACGGCGTGTGACTAGAACACCCTTTGGCAGTTTCACTCAAGTATCAACTTGTCCCACCTGTAATGGAACAGGGATGGTAATTGAAGATAAGTGTGACGCGTGTGATGGTAAGGGCGCAAATCAAGTCACAAAGAAACTCAAAATTACCATTCCAGCAGGGGTGGATAATGGCACGCGTTTGCGGATTTCTAGTGAAGGAGATGCCGGTCAACGTAGTGGTCCTCCTGGGGATTTATACGTTTACTTGTTCGTAAATGAGGACGAGGAATTTCAACGAGATGGGATTAATATTCTCTCGGAAATCAAAATTAGCTACCTGCAAGCGATTTTAGGTTGTCGGTTAGAGGTAGATACAGTAGATGGGCCAGTAGAACTAATCATTCCAGCTGGAACTCAGCCGAATACAGTGATGAAGTTGGAAAATCGCGGTGTACCGCGCTTGGGTAATCCCGTAAGTCGTGGGGATCACATGCTGAACGTATTAATTGATATTCCCAATAAAATCACCCCAGAGGAGAGGGAACTGCTGGAGAAGCTAGCTAAAATTAAGGGCGATCGCACTGGTAAAGGCGGCCTAGAAGGATTCTTGGGAAATTTATTTAAGTGATGATGCCCTCTGTTTTAACTCCCGATGCTCAACTTGATTTACGCGGCACCCCTTGCCCGATTAATTTCGTGCGGACAAAACTACGTTTGGAGAAAATGCCATTGGGAGGTTTGCTAGAAGTCTGGTTAGACCCTGGCGAGCCGATTGAGCAGGTTCCTGATAGTCTGACAATGGCAGGTTATCAGGTGGAACAAATTACAGACTGCACTAGTTATTTTTCTCTGTTAGTGCGCCGTCCAGTTGCTAGCCAATGACAGGGGAAATTTTTGCTGCAACTGGACAGTTATTGGGTACGGTGGTGGCTGTACAAGCTAATTTTTACCGAGTACAGATGGATCGAGAGGCAGGGGAGCAGAAAAGCAGGGAAGCAGAGGAGAAACTGGATTTAAATGCCTCTTTGCCCTCGCCTCCTCTGCTGCTTTGTACTCGGCGAACACGCCTGAAAAAAATTGGACAACAGGTGATGGTAGGCGATCGCGTTGTGGTAGAAGAACCAGATTGGGCTGGGGGACGGGGTGCGATCGCTGATGTTTTACCTCGCCAAAGTGAGTTAGATCGTCCGGCGATCGCCAATGTCAACCAAATCCTCTTGGTATTTGCCGTTGCCGATCCACCTTTGGAACCTTATCAGTTGAGCCGATTTCTGATTAAAGCTGAGTCTACTGGTTTGGATGTGCTTTTATGCTTGAATAAAAGTGATTTAATTTCATCGCAGGAACAACAACAAGTTAGCGATCGCTTGCTAGGTTGGGGCTATGAACCGATATTTATCAGCGTTAAAGATGGTATTAATACCGACCAAGCAGCCAGATATTTGAGCAATAAAATTACTGTAATCGCTGGCCCTTCCGGTGTGGGTAAATCCAGCCTGATTAATACGCTGATTGACTCTCTTCAGCTGCGAGTCGGAGAAGTTTCTGGAAAACTAGCTCGTGGTCGTCATACCACTCGCCATATAGAATTATTTGAGTTGCCTAGTGGTGGTTTACTGGCTGATACTCCCGGTTTTAATCAGCCTGATATGGATTGTATCCCAGAAGAATTAATCCATTATTTCCCAGAAGCCAGAAAGCGGTTAGCAGTTGCTAGCTGTCGGTTTAGTGATTGTCTGCATCGAGACGAGCCTGAGTGCGTTGTGCGGGGAGACTGGGAACGATACGAACATTATTTAGAATTTTTGGACGCTGCGATCGCCCATCAAACACAGCTACACCAACAAGCCGATCCAGAATCCACCATGAAGTTAAAAAGCAAAAGCAAAGGCAAAGGGCAGAGTCAATACGAACCCAAGTTAGAAAGTAAAAAATATCGCCGGATTTCCCGAAAGACTCAGTTACAAGACTTGCAAGAGTTATATCGGGATGAGGAATAAGGAGTGCGATGTCTAGGGTGGTCACTGAGCGCAGCCGAAGTGCGGGCTGCGCCTACACATTGATAATGCAAAGGTTGGTGACGATAGCATAGATACGGGTTGTGTGGCAAGAAGACGGCAAATACCCCAATGTGATTATTGAGCTATTATCTAATTCCACTGCCTCGGTTGATAAAGGTTTGAAAAAGCAAATATACCAAAATACATTTCGCACTCCAGATTACTTTTGGTTTGATCCAAATAACCTAGAATTACAGGGATTTCACTTAGTTGATGGGCAATATCAAGACCTTGTACCCACTGATTCAGGTTGGTTGTGGAGTCAGCAATTAGGGCTGTATTTGGCAGTATATTTGGGCAAATTACGCTTCTTTACACCAGATGGACAGCTGGTAATGTTGCCAGAGGAAGAATCAAATCAACAGTTAGAGCAGGTAAATCAACAATTAGAGCAAACAAATCAACAACTAGAACAAGAACGTCAACGAGTCGCAATATTGGCAGAACGTTTACGAGCCGCAGGTATTGATCCTGAGCAATTATTCTAAAAAATAGAATTTTATCTCTAAACTAGGCATGGAAAAATAATGCTATGAACCAAACAATATCTAAATAAAGTCCGTTGGACAATCTCAGACTTAGAATTACGAAGCTACGCAATTAAATACCGATCGCAACTTTGCTGGCCGATCGCAAAATCACATCATCATTGTTTCTAGGTTTCGGCGTTCGAGTTCAGCATTTTTTGTATAATTCTGGCGTAGGCGTAGCCCGCACTTCTCTACGAGACGCTCCGCGTAGCTTGAGGGGTACGGCTGCACTCAGCGATCGCCGTAGGCATCGCTCTAACAACTCAACTTTACTGGAGAAGGCAAAATTCATGCATTCAAAATTGTTCGCATAGCGTCTCGTAGAGAAGAGAATTTCAGGGGTAGATTAAAACCTTTCGACTGAGCGCTCACGGCGAAGCGCGGACTGAAACTGAAACTACTCGAACGTGGCTCAAAAATAATTATTAAACTGTCAAGCCGTAAAGGTCACAAAAAGACTGTAACTTAGAAACCTGATTTTTCTACTGCAACAAGCCAACCAAAAACTAGAACAGGAATGCTAACGGGCTGAAAGATTGGCATAAGGCTTTTAAATTAATTGAAAACTGCTATAAATCTACTTTACGATCCCCATAAAGTCTTAAAATATTGTTAATTTCTGCCAAACCTCTCGACCTTCAACTTATAAGTATCACCCCAAAATCACTATGGCTATTGGCTACGTCGCGCTTGTACTCCACGCACATCTGCCCTTCGTTCGTCACCCGGAAAGTGACTACGTGCTGGAGGAAGAATGGCTCTATGAAGCCATTACAGAAACCTACATCCCTTTATTGAAAGTATTTGAAGGCTTAAAGCGAGACGGTATCGACTTTAAAATCACGATGAGTATGACACCCCCTTTAGTGTCGATGCTTCGCGATCCTCTGCTTCAAGAACGCTATGAATTACACTTAGCTCAACTAGAAGAACTTGTAGCACTAGAAGTAGAACATAATGTCAACAACGGGCATCTTCGTTATTTAGCCGAACATTACGCGACTGAGTTTAGCGAAGCGCGTCAGCTATGGGAACGCTACGGCGGTGACTTGGTGACAGCTTTTAAGAAGTTCCAAGACAGTAACAACCTGGAAATCATCACTTGCGGGGCTACTCACGGCTATTTACCGTTGATGAAAATGTATCCACAAGCAGTGTGGGCGCAAATTCAGGTAGCCTGCGAACATTACGAACAAACCTTTGGACAAGCACCCAGAGGCATTTGGTTGCCGGAATGTGCCTACTATGAAGGTTTAGAGCGGATGCTAGCTGATGCTGGGTTACGCTATTTCCTCACTGATGGGCATGGCATCCTTTACGCTCGTCCCCGTCCACGCTTTGGCACTTATGCCCCCATTTATACAGAAACTGGTGTTGCTGTCTTTGGTCGAGATCATGAATCTTCCCAACAGGTATGGTCTTCTGAGGTGGGCTATCCTGGGGCAGCTGAATATCGAGAATTTTACAAAGATTTGGGTTGGGAAGCAGAATATGAATACATCAAGCCCTACATTATGCCCAATGGCCAGCGTAAAAATACGGGTATTAAATATCACAAAATTACGGGGCGTGGCTTAGGTCTATCAGATAAGGCACTCTACGATCCTTATTGGGCTAGGGAAAAGGCAGCAGAACACGCCGCTAACTTTATGTATAACCGAGAGCGGCAATCTGAACATCTTTATGGTATAATGCAGCGTCCGCCAATTATCGTTTCGCCTTATGACGCAGAGTTATTTGGACATTGGTGGTATGAAGGCCCGTGGTTCATCGATTACCTATTCCGCAAGTCGTGGTATGACCAAAAAACATATCAAATGACCCATTTAGCAGACTATTTGCGAGATCAGCCAAGTCAGCAAGTCTGTCGTCCTTCGCAGTCGAGTTGGGGTTTCAAGGGTTTCCACGAATATTGGTTGAATGAGACGAACGCTTGGGTTTATCCGCATTTACACAAAGCTGCTGAACGGATGATTGAAATCTCGCAACTGGAACCAGAAGATGAGTTGGGGTGGAGAGCATTAAACCAAGCAGCGCGGGAATTGTTATTAGCACAATCTTCCGACTGGGCATTTATTATGCGGACGGGAACGATGGTACCCTATGCAGTTAGACGGACGCGATCGCACCTAATGCGGTTTAATAAGCTCTATGAAGACGTTAAAGTTGGCAAAATTGATAGTGGTTGGCTGGAAAAAGTCGAGTTAATGGATAATATCTTCCCCGAAATCAACTATCGCGTCTACCGTCCGCTATAGTCTCACAAAAAATAATTAACAGTAGTAGGGTGGGCATTGCTCACCCTATATTATTAGCTAAAGGCTATCTGGATCGATATTTAATTCTCGGAGTTTAGCAGCTAATCTTTGCGCTTTCTCTTCTGCGACTTGTCGTGCAGCTGCTTCTTCTTCATGAGTTAGGAGTATTTGACCCGTAGCTGGATTGTAAAAGCGCAGTTTTCCTGCCTCTAAACGCAATTCTAGCCCTAAAACTTCACTGGATAGGGACACTATACCATCTGGCAAGATATTGGTTGCCACTGGGAAATAATTTCCATCAACCAACTGTAAACCCTGAAGTTGGGGATTGAGATAATCGCCTGTGGGGTCATATTGAAAATATTCACGCACTCCCAGAAAGGCGTAAATTCCTTTCTTTGCACCTTGGTCTTTGCTGCGGGTGGTTTTTGAGGTAATCTCTAGAACAAAATTTGGGGTTTGATTATTTTCTTCCCAGGTTTTGTAAGAGCGTCTGTCACGGTTTTCCACTCCAAACACCACAAATACATCTGGTGCGACAACCGATTCTGGATAACCTTTTTCGTAGTAAATAAATAGATTACCAGCGACGTATACATCTGGGTGATTTTGAAAATAAATTTCCAGCACAGTGGTAGCGTATACGAGGCACTTGCGCTGTAAATCACCTTCAGCCATCGGCTTACCATCCTCATCTGGGTACTCAATCGGGGTAATGGGGATATACTCTACTGAGGCTGTCATTGGTGGTACCTCAACTCAACTAGGGCTAGATTCAATAATATCGCTCAAAATGCGATCGCCATGACTGGGAGGCCGAGAAATCACGAGAAATTCCAGATTGTAACCGCTAGTTAGTCCGAGTTCCTGTCGTTCAGCACCCATAAAACGCTACCAGTGCCATCCACCGAGGTTCTACGGAATCAACCGATCTGCGCGTAGTTGCTCGAACAGGTCAAAAAACGACTCGTCTGTTTTCTGGTATATGGAGAATCCGAGTTTCCGGCTCTTCGACATATCGGTCATGACTTCAATCGGACGCCCAAGATCGAGATCGGTGTGCCATGCAGACGATAGACGGCTCAGATCCGGCTCGGCGAGGCCATGCTGCTTTGCGATCTCGCGCCAGACAGCACCTTCATTCGCCATTTCGGCTTCGAGCGGATGAATTGTGCCGTCGAACCCGATGGGATCGATGCCGAACCAGTCAGCCAGCCGCCCCCACAACCATATCCAGCGGAAGATGTCGCCATTGACGACGTTAAACGCCTCGTTGTGGGCCGCTTCGGTCTTCGCCGCCCAGACTAGGTGCTTCGCCAGCACCCGCGCGTCGGTCATGTCGGAGATGCCCTTCCACTGCGCTTCAGAACCTGGCCAACGGAACGGGCGCCCGGTTTCCTTGCAGATCGCGGCATACACGGCCAGCGTCGTGCCGAGGTTCATCAAATTGCCGACTGCCTTTCCAATGACAGTGTGAGGGCGATGAATGCTCCAGGTGAAACCGTCACGGGCGGCGGCAGCATAGACCTCATCTTCCTGAGCATAATAGAAATTTTCGATGTCGAGCCGGGGCTGCTCCTCGCGCAATGGAGTTTCTGGCAGCGATCCGCCCCTGGCGTATGCATCGAATGGGCCGAGATAGTGCTTGAGTCCGGTGACGAGGGCGACGTGCTGCACTGAGTCCTTCGGTGACAGAACATCCAGCAGATTGCGAACCATCGTGCCGTTGACCCTGATATTCTCGGCCTCGGTCGCATTACGCATCCACGTCGTGATGAAGATGTGCGTCGGGGCGATGTCTGACAGCGCAGTTTTCAGGCTAGCTAGATCGAGCAGATCGGCAGCAACAGGATGTAACCGTTCCACCCCTTTTTTAAGATTTCGGGCTAACCCATAGGTCGTCCATCCATTCGCGATCAGTTCTCTCGCAAGATTGCTGCCGATGATGCCGCTCGCGCCTACAACTAAGGCTGTCTCATCCATGTCGTGTCTCCAGTAGGGAAATTTTCTATAACAATCCTAAGCCCCAAATTTCTAGGCTTATTTCTAGGCTTAGTATAAATAACATATAAAAAAGACAGGCATTTTGCCTGTCCTATAAGTAATGATTTAGCAAAGAATTTAGAAATTCATCTCAGCAGCTTGAACTTTTTCAACCTGCTTCTTCTTCAGCACAAGCATAACTTGAGCCAACATTACAAGAGCGATGAATGCAATCATCCATTTGACTCTGGAAGCGTCTTGCAGTACGATTTCTGCATCTATCTGACCGAATCCACCGACGTTTGGATTGCTGGTCAAAGCATCACCAGTCTTAACTGCTTGCCCTTCGGAAACAAGCAGGTCTGGCCCTAAAGGAATCGTATCAACGACAACATCACCCGATTCAGGTTGGATGTTTACTAAATATTTAACGTTACCGTCTCCATCTTCCTCTTTGGCAATCTTAGTAATTGTGCCAGTAGCGGAAGCGTTGTAAACAGAGTTGTTGCTCTTTTCGCCTGTGGGATAAACTTGTCCGCGTCCCCGATTACCACCTACGTGAACTGAATATTTACCGAAGTGGATGTTTTTGTCGGTTGCGGGGTTGGGAGAAAGAACTGGGAAGACGATTTCCTGATACTGTTCGCCAGGTAAAGGGCCGACGATGACGACGTTATCTTTGTCTTCGCTGTAGGGTTGGTAGAAAGTGTCGCCAACTTCTTCTTTAAGTTCTTCGGAAAGACGGTCTTCAGGAGCAATCTTAAAGCCTTCGGGTAGCATCAGTACTGCACCGACGTTCAAGCCAACCTTAGAACCATCAGCACCAACTTGCTGGGCGGACAGATCGTAGGGGATTTTCACCACAGCTTTGAATACAGTGTCAGGTAGCACCGATTGGGGAACTTCCACTTCTGTAACCTTGGCGGCTAGGTGACAGTTGGCACAAACAATTCGCCCTGTTGGTTCGCGGGGGGTTTCGGGATAGGTTTGCTGTGCCCAAAAAGGATAGGCGGCAGCTGACTGGGGAAGAGCTAGATCGCTGGTGAAGTAAAATGTCACAGTAGCGATCGCTATGAGCAATGTTTTTACAATCGCTCTAGCACTGCGAGTTAACCTCGCTGTTAGGAAAACATTTCTCATCTCTATAAGGGCGACAATTGAATTAGTCATTAGTCATTGGTCATTAGGAGTGCTGAGTACTTAGTACTTAGTGCTGAGTGCTGAGTGCTGAGTGCTGAGTTAGGAGTTAGGAGTTACTATTATCTCCTCTGCCCCTCTGCTCCTCTGCTTCTTCACTCCCTTACTCTGCACTCAGCACTCATAACTCAGCACTGATTAACCCCACCAAGGTGCATCACCTGTACGGAAGTCGGTTTCAGTCCAAGGGGTTAAAACGATTTTGTCGTCGTTGACGCTGGTATGGGCTAAAGCCAGAGACAGAGGTGCTGGCCCCCGAACAACTTTACCAGTTTCGTCATACTGAGAACCATGACAAGGACACTTGAATTTGTTCTCAGCAACGTTCCAAGGGACGACACAACCTAAGTGGGTGCAGATGGCGTTAATGCCATAATCTTTGATCGCCTCTTTGCTGTCTACCACAATATATGTAGGATCTCCCTTTAGTCCTTGGACTAGGTTGCGATCGCCTGCATTCCGGTTTTCTAGAAATTTAGTGACACTAACATCGTTACCTAACTCGTCTTTTGCCGTTACACCGCCACCAGCGCCACCTGCTGCTGGTGGAATAAAGTACTTGACAACGGGATACAATGCACCCAGAGCTACTCCAGTGACAGTCCCAAAAGTGAGCAGATTCATGAACTGACGACGCCCCATATCGGGCACGTCTGCTGATTCAGAAAATTGAGCCATAATCTACGCGCTCTTTGTGTATTTTGTTAAGCATTTTGACAAAAGTACTAATACTTGAGCAACTCTTGTCTAAGTCGAAATGCTAGCGCTCACAACGATGCCATAATTCTTTGTTCCAAGATATAAAAAGCATCTTTTCTGTTAGCATTACATTTCTTTATATCCTTATCATACTGGAGTCACGGAACTTAACATCATAACTAAATGTAAAATCTGATTGAGAAAAGCTATGACAGGACAGGAATTACGCCAGATGTTGCTTGATAAGTGGGGATATTCTTACGATGTCCAGTTTCGACGGGCACAGGGAAAGATATTTTTGCAAGTAATGTGGAAATATCTGGAGCAAGCTTCTTTTCCCTTGAGCGAGGCGGAGTACCAAGAACATCTCGATAGCATTGCCAATTATCTTCATGCCTTGGGTGGGTCAACACAAGTACAAACATTTATTACCCAAACACGCGATCGCCCCCGGCTCGGCAAAGCTGTTAGCATCCCTCTAGATTTGGGCGAACGTTCTTCGGAATGGATATTGTGACCGATTATTGCATTAACGTTAATAAATTTCTAAGTATTTTCTAGTATTTTTTATTCAAAAATACCATATCGTCCTGTATAATCCTTTTACCTTATTGGTAAGGTAAAAAACATACACGTTTTTAAGGGAAAAACAAATGGCTTTTATCTCAACATTTGAAATTCTTCTTAAGCCTCAACTTCCAAAGAGCATTACAAGTACAAGACCTGAACTTAGCCCACTAGCGAGAACAGTTCTCCAAGGCTATTTCCTAACGATTTCTAATGTCACTAATGAACTCGTATCTCTGGCCCTTGTGGTTACAACCAGAACGCCCGGACTAGAGCCTGACAAAATTCTCACTCGTCTAGATACTACTGGTATAAATGGCCCTGTAAGCAGTGATTTTGACTCTATTGACCCTAAAGGAGAGATAAAAAAGTCGCGCTTTACATTTCCCCTCAATGCTAATGATACAGGCTTATTTATTCTGCAACCGGATGCTACTAATGAGCAACTTGTAAAAGAGGCTAATTTTGAGTTGCGGGGTTATGTCGAGATATCCATTAGTTTAGTATCAACTCCTAAAACGGCTCAGTTGCTAATCACTCCTGAGCATCGAGGTACATTTTTTGGCACAGAGAGAGCCGAGCTAGGTGAGATAGCTTATGCTTTGCCTCTTGCTAATGGAAAAAGTCTATTTGAGTTAAGTAAAGATAGTTAACTCTATTTAATAGAAACTAGTTTAGAGGTTGTTTGAAAAGGGTCAGTTCGAGCCTTAAATGCAACTCAGAGAAGCGATCGCAAGTCCCTAACCCTCACGATCTCGTTCAACTTCTCGATAGCCAGAGTAGTCAAATATACCTTGGATGACTTTTCAAACATCCTTTTAGATTAAAGAGCCGACAAAAAAGAAAAAATAGGAGGTGTGCTTGAACACAGTCTCCTGATTAGCAAAAAGTGAGAGAACTCCCGGTTTGCCCATTTTTAGAGTAGTTACAAAAAAGCCTACTCAGGTTTAAAAAATTGACCAACAAGTTGGGTATGAATATATACTTATTTATTATTTAGTGTTTGTCTACAAACTCTACTATACGTTTCATTAAATTGGGTGCACTGGGAACTATTTGCAGCCTATCAAGAAGTGAGAACTAGTGTTTGAATATTATAAAAACGGAATATTCATTACGTAGTATACTCAATCCGTCTACTAAAAAGTTTGAAATCCTTGTTAGGTAAAAATAGCAGTGATTATTAATAGCATTTTATGCTTCGGCGCTAAATTTAGCCTTATGGGCTAGATTTTAAGTTTTATTTTTTGGAATTCTCTAATGCTTTTAAATCATCTAAAGTACAGAGCAAACGAGGCTTTTCAGGGTCAGTCAAATCTAGCTGCTCCCAAGATATTGTATAGCCATTGTGGATCTTGTGTGCCCCAAGGAAGTGTAAGATCCTCAACCCAATTGTCCAAGCCGATAGTCTTTCTAACACAGCAGTGGTTCCAATCAGATATTCCTGAATAACCCATTCTTTACCTTGCTGTTCGGCACGTACTTCTTCAATGCGTCCGGCGGATTTGCCAGTTGAATCCAATACTTGTTTGCCCAGTAGTAATTCTAGATGAATTTCACGAGTTGCCATGTTCTGCCCCTGGAATTCGGCTAATAATGTTTTCCCGAAGCCATTTTTCATAAGCTAATGCCGGAGTTGTGTCAGCTTCAATCTCGACTTCGACATCAATACCAACATCTCGCACTTTTGACCACGGAATTCTAAAGGGTTCACTTTGTTTAGCACCCCAGCTACTTTCAATTGCTGCTACCCACCTTCCTAAACGTGGATGAATGCGTCGTGCAAGAGTTGTCATCCCAGTTTCGATATAAGCAAGTCGTGGCGGTTCTCCATCGCGCAACTCTATGACAATTCCATCGACTTTACCCAGATGGCGGCGATCGCTGTCAACTAATTGGTTATCGAGTACATCTCTAATAATGTCCATTTTCTTTCACTTCCAGTTGATTATTAACTAGAACCCACAGCAGCGATCAGCCTCCAAGAATTTCTAGGGGAATAGCAACGATCGCTAACACGAATGTCAGCACGATTGTAAAGATCACAACACTATTACTTATCCAACCGTTGCGATACTTGCCGACATATAATTCATCGTTCATCAATACCAAAAATGGCACAATCACAGGCGGCAAAATCACTGCTGTAATCGCCATTGAAAACAAAGTCAATTGCAATGGATCGATGCCAAATACCATTAATAAAGAAGCGAGAAAGACAAACACAGTGTAGACCAAACTAAAGCGTGCGGCATCTTTTGGTTTCAGATTTTCGCCCCAATTCCAACCAAAGGATTGAGCAACAATATAAGCTGTGTCGAGAGTCACCTCCAGTGCTGCACCAAAGCAAGCAATGCCCAAGGACACGGCAAATAGTACAAAGCCCCAGTAACCAAAAGTTTCTGTCAACATCAACGCCGCTTGTTCGTAGCTATCTACTTCAACGCCTTTGGGTTTGAGTACTAGTGCTGACACAATCAGCACCCCTAGCGATACAACGCTACCAAAGCTCATCCCTAAACCGGCAACTGCGCGATTTACACCGATATACCCTTCATCCCATTTATCTTCGACTGCCCCAGATGAGTAAAAGTAAAATAAATAGGGACTAATCAAAGCACCCAAAATGCCAACTCCAAGATATAAATAATGGGCAGTATCTTGTTGTGGCAGAGTTGGCAACAAACCACTGCCAAGTTGTGTTAAAGATGGATGCAACTTGAAAGTAGCGACAACAAAAACTAGTGTCACCAAGCCTAATACGGAAATACCATTTTCAATAATGCCAAAGTTGCCGTACCAAATGAGCAACCAAATTGCAAAGGCAACGGGTAAAGCATACCACTGAAAGCTAATACCCGTTAGCAGTTGTAAGGCGATGCAAACACCACCAATTTCCGCTGCTAAAACTAGAAAATCAACTATGACTTCGGCAATCAGTGGAATAATATAAAAATTAAACCCAAAACGTTCGCGCACCGCAGCAGCTAATGTATGTTTGCTAACTGCTGCTAACCGCCCAGACATTTCTACCAAAAAAATCACACAAATTGTACCCAGGATAATCGCCCAGATTAGTTGAAAGCCGAAAATAGATCCAGCCTCTGCTGCTGTAGCGATCGCACCCACATCTAAGAAGCCACCTATACTAGTCACAATGCCCAGCGCGATTTCCAAAACTTTCTTCATGGTTTATTCTGCTGTGGTAGTTGCGAGTCTAGCGTTCGTCCTTCTAGCGATAAATCCTCAAGTCTTTGTGCCACTACAGAATAATTTTCTTGTTCGACTGCGGTTGACATTTGCTCTGTGATTTTTGCTAACCGTTTAATATGACCCAAAAGTGCTAACTTGTAAGGCTGGGGAATAGCTGTAGATGATTCTATTTGGGCTATGTTGTCGGTTTCTGTTTGGAACTCTTGCTGTGCTTTCTTGAGTGTTTGTTTCGCATAGACCTTTGGTACAGCACCTCGTACCCAAGCATCAGCAACCATTTTGCTTGTAGCTCTCCATGATTTTACAGTTTGTAGTTCTTGTGTAAGCCTATCTGTGGCTGCTTTGCTACAAGCGGTTAATAATGTCAACGCTAATAAATAACCTATAAATATCTTTTTCATCAGATGTCCGTCTTCGTAGCCCTCCTGAGAACCTATTCCAGATGTTACCAGATGTTATTTACCTGTAAGCTTTACCAATCCCACACCACCGAAATAAAGCGCTAAAACTGCTCCCGCTAAGAGACTTTGAGTCAAGGGGTCAGTAGAAGGTGTGAGGACGGCTCCTAAAACCACTGCTCCCATAATCACATAACGCCAACCAGAAACCATTCGTTCTGACGAGACAATGTTCAAATTACCGAGCAACAGTTGAATAATCGGAATTTGAAATGCTAAACCTGTGCTGAATAACAGTAGCAGCACAAATTCAAAATATTTATCAATTGACCAAAGTTGTTCGACTACATCTGCTCCATAGCTGATGAAAAATTTCAAGGCTGCGGGGATAAGAAGTAAATAGGCAAATACTAAACCTGCTCCAAATAGCACACTCGAACCCAAAACCACAGGCCCCAGTAAACGGCGTTCGCGGCGAGTCAGTCCTGGAAGCACAAACTGGATAATCTGGTAAAGAATGAAAGGACTAGTAAGTACGATGCCAGTGTATGCTGCAACTTTCAGGGAGACAAAGAAATATTCTCCAGGTGCAAGTTGAAGAAATTTTACTCCTTGTGCTGGAACCTCAAGTAACTGGACAATCGGCTTAACGGCAAAGAAACAGCCAATAATGCCCACTGCTACGGCAATCAACGAATAGAAAATCCGTTGCCGCAATTCTTCTAGATGGTCGAAAAGGGACATTTCGACTTCATCAGGCAACTCATCAAGAGGATCGGTGTCTGAGTTGTCATATCCTTCTGAGTCAAGGTTAGGAACGTTTACAGTATCTACGTCTTGTGAAGGCGTCACGTCGCTTCGCTCCGAATTTAAAATTCAAAACTTGTACTGAGCGCAGTCGAAGTATTCAAAATTAACAATGCCATAAATAAATTTAGGGGATTGTATCTTTTTTTGTCGGTCATCGACCATTTTGGTGACTCAGCACTCTTCATTATTTTATCTGGGGAATGCAGCTACTAAGATATGTTTTTGGGTGCTGTGGGTTTTTTGTCCTGTTTTTTGGGTTTGCATCTGCATAAGTTAGTAGGAAGACATCTTGTAGGCAATGCCTAACCTAAAATAGAAAGGGTGGAACCGATAAATTAGAAATCATGTCTCTGCGGCTAGTAGTCTGTCCGATTAATTCTGATGAGTTTGTAAGTAAGCACTTCAGTGTTTAGAGAATGAAGGACTAAAGTCCTGACTACGAACTGGCTTACCCATCAATTTAAACTTGACAGACTACTGCGCTGAGTAAATTAGTACAACATCAACATTTAATACTCAGTTTTAAAAATCCGGTTCATCTAGGTGGCATCTATACAGATGGTAATCGGAAATTGTTAACTGAGGTTGGGTATGAACCGGATAATTTGCATTGCCCTGATGGCATTGCCTGTTTATTTTTACAATGTTGGGCTAGGCAATACTTCTAGTAGTGACGTGACAATTGTTAAAAACCAGTATCCCACAATAGCTGCTCTAATTGCTTACAGTACAAATGCTCAGTTACGCATCTTGCCGTGGCAAATATCGGCTAGAGATGACCAAACCGAAGATTGCCTTCGGGCTGGCACTTGCAAAGATTAGACTTCTTGGCATTTGTAGGGGAAAGGGTAATGGGTAAAGGGGAAAGGGATGGAATTTCCTCTTACCCTTTAACCTTTTCCAACCGGAAAGCAAAAGTCACTTTTGCAAAAGGTCTATTGATACTAATTTGTAATTCGTAATTACGGCAGCCCCATCATCAAAGAAAATTAATGGTTGTAGAAAATCAACGTACAGTGGTGGTTACAGGAGCCTCAACGGGAATTGGTCAAGCATGTGCTTTGCTTTTAGACCAATTGGGCTTCACTGTTTTTGCTGGAGTGCGTCAAGATGTTGATGCTCAAACACTCAAACAGAAAGGGTCGCAAAGGCTGATTCCGATTTTTTTAGATGTTACTGATGCTGAATCGATCGCAGCTGCGGTTGATCTGGTAACAAATGCAGTTGGTGGTGTGGGGATTTTAGGTCTGGTGAATAATGCCGGAATTGCTGTTCCTGGCCCGTTAGAATTATTAGCGATCGCTGAATTTCAACACCAGATGCAGGTTAATGTCACCGGACAATTAGCTGTGACACAAGCATTTCTTGGTCTTCTACGCCAAAGTCGGGGTCGAATTATCAATATGGGTTCCATTGCTGGTAGGAGTCCAACGCCGTTTTTGGGTGCTTATAATGCTTCTAAGTTTGCTTTGGAAGCACTCACTGATGTAATGCGCATGGAGTTACGACCTTGGGGAATCTCGGTTTCAATTATTGAACCTGGTTCTATTGCTACCCCAATCTGGGAAAAGTCTCTTAGTCAATCGGAAGTAGCACAATACGATCTACCACAATCGGCACAAAATCTCTACGGTCAAGCGATGAACATTGTCCGCAAGAAAATGCAGATTCTCGCATCTAAGGGAATTTCTGCGGATATTGTCGCTCAAGTTGTTGTCCATGCGCTGACTGCAAAAAACCCCAAGACGCGCTATCTTGTTGGACAGGATGCCAAAATTGGAGCGCTGATCAAGCATATTTTGCCTGACAAGCTACATGACAGGATAATTTTATACTCAATGGGGCTGTAGATTCCTAATTGTCAATACTTCAGAGGTCGTCACTCTGAATGCAAAGGCTGTCATTAACAAAATCATGATTTTCATCACAAAATCATGATTTTCATCAATAAAATCATATTTTTATCAACAAAATTATAGTTTTCATTAACAAAATCATATTTTCATCAATAAACCTCTTGCAAAAGTGACTTTTGCTTTCCGGTTGGGGAAAGGGTAAAGGTTAAAGGGTAAGAGGAAATTCCATCCCTTTCCCCTTTACCCCTTACCCTTTCCCCTACTATTGTGCTGATTTCAGAATGAGAAGCAAAATTTAGTTAAAAAGTGACTTTGAACTCAAGTTGACTTAACCAATGTTTTTGTTAAAAGCTTTATGCTATAAGGATTTTAGATTATTTTTTTGTAAAAATAATGAAAGCTCGTCAATAAATCAAGCCGATGATGAGTTCAAGAGAGCGACAAAATTGTACTTAACAGTACCTTTTTTTGTGTTGGATATTTTTAATATTCATAAGAGTACCTTATTTAATCTTAGATATTTTTGCTATTTGTACTTATAGTAGTATTTTTGCTTATTTTAACTAAAATATCACTATTAAGATGTGCTATATCGAACTATAGATATAATCAATTATCCTGAATGCTGCTAGTTTAGTTAGTAGTTTGATTAAAATAAGGCATAAATTACCTAAAATCAATATATTTATCTAGTAAATTTTTGTATCCCCATTCCTGAGTGAACTTGATTAGTTATGCTCCTAGATTTAGAAAGATTTTATCAGGCTTGCAATCCCAGCAGACCTCTAATTATAGGAAACCCTAGCGATCGCAGGTACTATATTGATTTTGCTGCGGTACGGGGTGGCAAAATTATCGAAGCTTTGCAGCGCACGATCGCTAAAATATCGCCGGATATGCCAACTTGTCAACTATTTACCGGACATCTTGGCTGTGGAAAATCAACGGAGTTGTTGCGGCTCAAAGCTGAGTTAGAAGTGCAGCAATTTCATGTAGTTTACTTTGAGTCTACCCATGTCTTAGAAATGGCTGATGTGGATGTGACTGATATTTTATTAGCGATCGCTGGACAGGTGAGTGAAAGCCTAGAAGCGATGAAAATTAGGCTCAAGCCTCGCTACTTTAGCAAGTTGTTTGGTGAAGTTGTGGATTTTCTGCAAACGCCAATTGACGTTGGGGTAGAAGCAGAGTTGTCTGTAGGGATTGCCAAAATTACAGCTAAAACAAAAGAAAGTCCTCAATTGCGGCGACGGTTAAGAGATTATCTAGAACCGCGAACCGCAAATATTTTACAGTCAATTAATCAAGAATTACTAGAACCTGCCAACAAAGAACTCAAAGCCAGGGGTAAAAAAGGATTGGTGGTGATTGTTGATAACTTGGATCGAGTTGCAATTCGACCTTTACCATCGGGGCGATCGCTGCCAGAATACTTATTTATTCAACGTGGCGAACAGTTACGCAAACTGAATTGTCATGTAGTCTACACTATTCCTTTAGCCTTAACTTTCTCCAACGATAGCGCCGAACTTCAGCATCGTTTGGGCGGTGGAGTTGCCCCAAAAATGTTACCGATGATACCTGTGCGTTTGCGCTCAGGCGAGATTTTTCCCCAAGGACTAGCACTGATGCGGCAAATGGTTCTAGCTAGAGCTTTTCCAGACATTTTACCTAGCGATCGGTTAGGCTTAATTACAGAGGTGTTTGATAGTTTAGAGACCTTAGACCGATTGTGCCTTATGAGTGGCGGTCATGTCCGCGACTTACTAGGTTTACTGTTTGACTGTCTGCGAGAACAAGATCCACCCTTTGAGCGGGAATGTGTCGAACTGGTAATTCAAAGACAGCGGGATTACCGAGCCAATGCTATCGACCCCCATGAATGGGAATTAATCTTTCAGGTGGTGCAACAGCAACGAGTTAGAGGCGATATAGAATACCATACCCTCTTGCGAAGTCTATTTGTCTTTGAATACCGCGATCATCAAGGAGCTTGGTTTGCCGTCAACCCAGTTTTAGCAGAGACGGAAAAATTTAAATCATGGTTGAACGACACGCACAAGTAGATATCAGAGCAGCTAATGAGCGTGCTCTGCGGAGTTTGGGGAGAGCAATTACCCTTTCTAGCGGTCAATTTTCCCTGGTTTTGGTGTGCTGCAATTATCGAGTTTTGCAAGAACTTATGCTGCAACGACTCGAAGAACTCTCTTCAGGAGTACACCGCATTCAAAAGGTAGTTCTGCCGCATAATGCCAGAAGTCTTTATACAAGTATTCATTTACAACTGCTAACCGAAGCGAATCCGCCATCGGCGTTGATGATTTTGGGTTTAGAGTCAGTAGATGGACTCGACGATTTCTTGAGGTCTATCAATCATATTCGGGATGAATTTCGCAAACGCCACCCATTTCCGATGATTGTATGGGTGAATGACGAAGTGTTGCAAAAGGTAGCGCGTTTAGCACCAGATTTTGCTAGTTGGGCGGCGACACCAATTCGGTTTGAAATGACAACTCAATCGCTGCTGCAATTTCTGCAACAGGAAACTGACTCTTTATTTGCCACAGTGTTAGCAAACGATGCTGCCCAACACCAATCTCCTCAAGTTGCAAAGCATTATTCCACTGTCGAGCAAGTCTGGGAACATAGTTATGAACTCCACTTTGCGATTAGAGAGTTGCACAATCGTGGTATTACCTTAGAGCCAGAACTACACGCTAGTTTAGAATTTGTTTTTGGTCTAGATAATTATATTAGCGATCGCATCAATACAGGTTTAAGTCATTTTCAGCAAAGCTTGCAAGTTTGGCAAAAATTGGCAGAGAAAGGGGAAGCGGAGGAGCAGAGGGGCAGCACTTCTCTACGAGACGCTACGCGAACGGCTACGCTCAGTGACCGAGGAGCAGGGGAAGCAGAGGGACATCAGGGGGATAAAGAAGTATTTTCTTCTTCATCTCCTCCATCTCCTCCATCTCCCCTACTTTTGCGACAGGGAATTTTGCTGTTTTATATTGGGTTGTGTTATTGCCGTTTTGCAGAGCAGAATCAAATAGAAAATCGCCGTCATTGGTACACTGCTAAATCTTATTTTCAGCAATGCTTGCATATTTTGCAGGTAGCTGGGCGTTTAGATGTAGTTGCTGGATTTATTAATCAACTTGCAGAGGTTTTGCAATATCTGCAAGAGTGGGAAGAATTGCAGACAGTTGCTCAAAAGTCTTTGGAGTTACATCAAACCTATGGTAGTCAAATCCAATTAGCTTGTGACTACGGTTTTTTGGCACAAGTGGCTGTGGAACAGTCGCGGTGGGTACAGGCGAGTATCTTAGCACACGTATCACTGCTGAAATTAGGTGAGGCGCAAAAGCAGAACGACCCTTATAACTGCTTATTTCCATTATTATTGGCACAAATTTACTATTTAGTGTTGGCGAAAGCACAGCGAAATGTCGGCGAGCTAGAAGTTGCTCGTGAATACTTAGATAAGGCGACAAAAGAACTGCCAGCAGCCTTAGAAAGCAGTGCCCATCAATACGATGCCCATCGTTATATTCGCTTATTGCGGAGACTGCGATCGCTCTACTTTGAAGAAGGGCGATATTTAGAAGCCTATTACATTCGACAGAAACGGCGTTCTGTTGAGCAACAGTATGGTTTTCGGGCTTTTATTGGGGCTGGGCGTTTGCAACCCCAAAGACAGGCGACAAATCCAGCATTAATGTCACCTTCTGGGAGTAGTAGCGTTGCTTTAGAAATTGCGGCTTCTGGTCGAGAGCGTGATATTAATAACTTAATTGGCAGAATTAGCCGCGCCGATCAAAAGTTGACGGTGATTCACGGTCAATCGGGGGTGGGTAAGAGTTCTACCGTCACGGCGGGTTTAGTTCCAGCGCTGCAAAATCGAGCCATTGGCGATCAAATAGCCGTGCCTGTGGTACTGCAAGTTTATACCGATTGGGCACGGGAATTAGGGAAATCTTTAAGTGAGGCGATGTCTAGTGACGCATCCCTGGCGATTTATGTTGATATTAAGCTAGAAGCAGCCATTGAATCGGAGGCTTTACCTTACTCTGACACACCGTTTACCATCGGTGGTATTTTACAACAACTCCAAGAAAATGCCGATCGTCATTTGATTACAGTTTTAATTTTTGACCAATTTGAAGAATTTTTCTTTGGTTATAGCGATCGCAATCAAAAGCAAGAGTTTGATAAATTTATTAGCGATTGCCTGAATATACCCTTTGTCAAAGTCATCCTTTCCTTGCGAGAAGATTATTTACATCGTTTATTAGACTTTAAACATCTTTCGGCTCTGGAAGCGATTAATAATAATATTCTCGACAAGCATATTCGCTACCAATTAAATAATTTTTCGCCGGAATATGCAAAAGCAATTATCCAAAAATTGACGGAGCGATCGCAGTTTAATTTAGAACCCGCTTTAATTGATGCCTTAATCGAAGATTTATCCACAGAATTTGGAGAAGTCCGCCCCATTGAGTTACAAGTTGTGGGAGCGCAAATTCAAGATGAACGCATTACTACACTAGAAGAATATCAGCCATATAGACCGAATAAACTCATCGAACGATATATTAAGGAACTAATTAAAGATTGCGGCCCAGAAAATGAACGAGCCGCGTTACTTGTCTTATACTTATTAACAGATGAAAGTAACAACCGACCTTTTAAAACTCGTGCTGAGTTAGCGTCGCAGCTATCAGAATTAGAAGATGCCGACAAATTAGAGTTAGTCTTAGAAATTTTAGTTAGCTCCGGTTTAGTGGTACTATTCCCTGATGTACCAGAACGCTATCAACTGATTCACGATTATTTAGTAGACTTGATTCGCTACCTGCAACAACAAGAATCGAGCTTACAGGTACAACTAAATCAGTTACGCTACAAAGTAGAACAAAGTAAAGCTGAGATTGAGCGGCTGAAAAGCGAACTTAGTCAAAATAAGCAGCGTTCCAAATTGGTAGCTCCTCATCCCCAACAGGGATTAGACTTGTTAACAGAATTGCGAGAATTACACAAGCGGGAAGAATTAAGTCAGTTAGAAATTGAGCAATTACGAGCTGAACTTAAAGAAAAAGAGTTAACAGCTAAACTTGCAGAAAGTCAAAAGAAACAAAGACTTAGTGAAGCTCAATTAAATCGTTCGCTGAAAATTGCTCTCACCGCTTCCGTTCTCGCCATCTTGGGATTAAGTGTTTCTATCGTGACAGCGGTAGATAGCGAAATTAAAACCCTGAGTGCATCCAGTGAAGCCCTCTTTGCCTCGCAAAAAGGTATCGATGCCTTAAAAGAAGCTTTAAAGGCAGGGGGAAAATTACAACAAACAGTCTGGGTAGATTCCTATACAAGAGAGCAAGTACAGACGGCACTTTATCAAGCAGTTTCAGGGGTAAGAGAATATAACCGCTTGGACGGGCATATATCTGGGGTAAATAGTGCTACATTTAGCAGCGATCGCTCTTTAATTGCCTCAGCCAGTGCGGATACTACAATCAAACTCTGGCGTACCAATGGTAGTTTGGTTAAAACCTTGTCGGGGCATGAGGATGTAGTTAATAGCGTCAGTATCAGCCCAGATAGTCAAATCATAGCTTCCGCCAGTCAAGACAAGACGTTAAAACTTTGGAGTCGAGAAGGTCAACTGCTTGCTACCTTATTAGGACATCAGGGTGTGGTGAATAGTGTGAGTTTCAGCCCAGATGGTCAGCTTATTGCTTCTGCGAGTACAGACAAGACAGTGAAACTCTGGAGTCGGGATGGTAAGCTGCTCAAAACTTTGCAGGGACATGATGGTGCAGTCTTAAGTGTCGCTTGGTCAGCCGATGGTCAAACCTTAGCTTCTGGAAGTGCTGATAAGACGGTGAAACTGTGGAGTCGCGATGGTAAACTGCTCAAAACCTTGCAGGGACATGAGGATGCAGTCAAAAGTGTAGCTTGGTCGCCTGATGGGAAAATAATTGCATCTGCTAGTTTAGACCAGACAATCAAACTGTGGAATGTTGAGGGGAAGCTACTGCGAACCTTATCAGGCCATAGTGCTGGAGTTACCAGCGTCAGTTTTAGCCGCGATGGAAATACGATCGCTTCTGCAAGTACTGATGAAACAATCAAACTCTGGAGTTCTGAAGGCGTACTGCTGGGAACCCTAAAGGGACATAATAATTGGGTTAACAGTGTTAGCTTCAGCCCAGATGGTCGCACCCTTGCTTCTGCCAGCCGGGACAAAACTATTAAACTTTGGCATTGGGACGATGTGTTACTGCGAAAGCCGAAAGCTGATATTGATGACTGGATAACTAGCATCAGTTTTAGCCCAGGCGATCGCACCTTGGCAGCAGCAAGCCGAGACAAAACTGTAAAACTTTTCAGTCGAGACGGTAAACTACTGCGTATATTAACGGGGCATCAGGGTCAAGTTTGGGGTGTAGCTTGGTCGCCCGATGGTCAAGTAATTGCCTCGGCTAGTAAAGATAAAACAGTAAAACTTTGGAGTGGTGACGGTCAAATACTAAAAACCTTACAGGGTCATAATGATACCGTCTTGAGTGTAGCTTGGTCGCCTGACAGTCAAGTAATTGCCTCGGCTAGTAAAGATAAAACAGTAAAACTTTGGAGTAGCAACGGTAAACTGCTCAACACTTTGCAGGGACATCAAGAAGCGGTGAATTGGGTAAGCTTTAGCCCAGATGGCAAGTTGCTAGCCTCAGCCAGCGATGATAAAACCGTGAAAATCTGGAGTTTAGATGGTAAATTGCTATACACATTAACTGGTCACAGCCGTCGAGTTAATGGAGTTGCTTGGTCGCCTGATGGTCAAAGTCTTGCCTCAGTGAGTATTGATAGCACAGTGAAGATTTGGAATCGAGACGGTAATTTGCTAGATAATCTTACGGGCGATGGCGATAGTTTTATCAGTGTCAGTTTTAGCCCCGATGGCAAGACTCTGGCAGCTAGCAGTGATGACAAAGTGAGGATTTGGAACCGAGAAGGAACGTTGCTGATTGCTTTGAAAGGCGATAAAGATGAGTTAACCAGCGTCAGTTTCAGCCATGACGGCAAGACTCTGGCTGCGGGTAGTGGTAATGGCACAGTAATTTTCCGAGATTTAGCAGATATCCAACTGGATAAATTACTGGCGCGGGGTTGCGATTTGCTACATGATTATTTGCAGACTAACCAGAAAGTAATTAAGAGCGATCGCGCCTTGTGTTCAAGTAGGTAATTTGAAATTAATCGACTTCATGAATGATTTTCGGGCTTCCTCGCTCAGTTTTTCTCTTGCTAGTTGAATATTTTATTAATTTTTCTCCCTAAAGTAACAAAAGCCCCACTCAACCGAGAATAGCTATAACTATGTTAAATCGATCAAAAAATGAGCTATTAAAGTATTTCTTTCGTAGGATAGCAAGTAAAGATGCAAAAGATTTGAGTTATCTTTATCAAGGTGCATTACTGAACCATCAACTGCTAAGTGGTGATGATCTATCCATCGCCCCTGTGAATCTAGTAAAAAACTGAAATAGGGGCTGACATCTGGATGATTTTTAGTTAATTCTTCATAGCTTTGATAAAAAGGAGGTATCCCAATTCCCATCGGCATATATAAACCTTTGGAATAATCTGTTATAGGCAATTGAGGAAGCGTTTTTAGATTAATGCCACTAATGAATAATCTATTTTTTTCGCCAGTCTTAGTATCTGTGAATCCTAACTCAATTTCCTGTAAATTTTGTTCCACGCCAATCGGTTTAATATTCCTTAAAATGGCTTTGTCAAATTTGCCTATTCTCCAGTATTGATTTCCCCAAGGCTTATTTTGATCGTAAAATCCTGGCGCTCGAAAACTTGCAAACTTAACTTCATTTTTAACGTCGTAAAAATCTCTCCATTTGGTGATGTTGGTTACTAGCGTAGTTCTAACTTTTCTACTTTGCTCTCCTGATACAATTATCTTTTCATCAAGGGGGAACTGAGTAACAACTTCTTTTTGATCGATGACATTTCTTAAAAGATTAGTTTTTACTATTGTGCCACTCGGATCTTGCCAGTGTTCTAATTTCCACCAATGCTGCCAATATGAAATCTTATTAATTTTTTCAAAAATATTTTTGTAATGTCCAATTGGGAAAGTAAACCAACTTTGATAATAAAGGGTTTTGTTATTATCCTCTTTAGTAAAAAGTAAAATTTCCCAAAATCCAGCATTTAAGCAATTATTAGCCAAAGCTATCTCTACAATATTTTGTTTTTCAAAACCATCTCCTCCTACAATTTCTATATTTTTGGAATTAGCAGGAAAACTAATCTGTTGTCTGTTCCACTCCCTATCTGTAAAAGCGATTATTTCTAAACCTCGATCTTTTTTAACCCATTCAGGTGCTTTAGGAACCAATAGCTCTAAATCAACATTTTTTATAACTATTTTTGCCGTGTTTTTATCTGTTGCTTCCAATACGAAATCGAAATGCGTATCATCTTTCTTAATCAGTGTTAATTTTCGATTAGAATATCTTTTAAAATTTTTTCCTAATGGTGCAGGATTGGCTGGATAATCGACATTAGATAATTCTTGTAGTTTTACACTCATCTGATTATCAAATTTATATCTGGATTTAAACCAGAAACCACCTAGTCCCAGCAAACCAAGGCAGAGAATAAGAGTACTAAATAAAATCTGTTTCTTCGTGACTTTGAAATTAATTTTGCCAAATTGGGAAATGCCTGCAATTTTTTCTTTCGCAGAGATGTTTTTCATCAGACAATTTTTTTATGATAATGCTGATTAACAGCATAGCATTCTGCAAAGCGGATGTCTTATTTCTATTTTTAACAAAAGTGTTAATAAACGGTTATCTGCAATTAAGGGTTTAATACCAATTCTTATTTTTCCTTGATTGCATTTGTAGCAAACCGCTAAAGCGCCTATGCATAAGCTGAAACGTATATTTATTAAGAAATTTTACTTTTTCAATTTCAGCATAATTAGTTACAATAGAACAAGTTTCACGCCTCAAAGCAAAACTTTTACCTAACTACGTCGTTTAGTTTTCTTAATTAGATAAAGTCGGACTAAGCTGTTGAAGAAACTCAATATTTAAATCTAGCTTTTCTCCTAACCATAGGGAATGAACTGCATGGTCTGCCACAGCATCCCCTGTCTCAGGATGAACGAGAATATCCAATCCCTCACGATTGAGCATTAACCAAGGAACGACTTTCTCAAACTGATTCGGTAAGAAAGCAACTTGATACATCGCTTTTGGATGGGGGCCGATGGGCTTGTCAAACCAGCGTCCGAGTTGCACCTCAAATCTAGCGCCTAATCCTTCACGTACACGCGCAGCTGCATCCCGACTCGCAGGATCGAAGTAAACATGAGCATGAAAACCAACGATCTTGATAGTATCTTCTTCCATAGATCCACTTTTCGCTCTCAACTCTAATTTTGTATAGCGGGCTTTTTATTTCTTACTAAAAGCGATGTCTATGACGGGCTACGCCCACGCTCAATTTTAGCCCAATACAGTGTAGTTAGGGAGCAGTTGTGGAGATTCAATTTACAGAGATCGTTGATTAAGATAACTAACTTTTATGGGGTAGGCGGCATACTGAGCGTTATCGTTAGCGCAGTCTCTTGCAGAGAAGTAGCGATCGCGCCGAAGTCTTGCCACCCTAATTATGCAAGTTAAATGTGGAACAGCTTAGTAGTTAGTTAACGCTAAAAGCGTTTGTAGTTTTTTTGACAACTTCATCTCCTTTAGGAGTAACTGAAAGATGCACAACATGCACTGAACAAGGAGCATGGTGAAGAACGTAGTTACTCACACTACCGAGAAATAGTTCCATCAGCCGAGAATGACCCCGACGCCCCATAACAATTAAGTCAGCGTCACAACTATGGGCTAAATCACAAATAATGCGACCAGGATTACCAACATTTTGTGTAAATTCCGTGGTCACACCTGCTGTGTTTGCTTGGGCACAGAAAGATTGCAACATCTGGATTCCTAGATTTTTAAAGGTATCCCACTGTTGTTGGTATAACTCAAAGCTTTGACTGGTTAATCCTGGATAGTAGTCCATATTAGACAGCATAGGTACATAAGGACTACCCTCTTCTTCGGAAGACAGAACATGAAGTAACATTAAGCTAGCTTGTGTTAACTTTGCTAAATCCAATGCTTCCTCAAAAACTTGTTGCCCTATTTCCGATCGATCTAATGCAACTAGAATCTTTTTAAACATCATATAGACCTCCGATTTCATTGGTAATTGGTCTTTACGGTTTCGGGTTTCCAGATGCTGGATTGTCAAAAATGACTAATCCCTCAACTATGTTTAGCGACTTTTAAATCTTAAATCTCTTAAAGGTTTTCGCTGTATATCTATATTTATAGCAAAACAATTTGAGGAACTCGTGAGGAAAGGCAGCATTTATCTTTGAGCATGAGGGAGCATCCCATTTCGGAATAAATATCTTTGGGGACTGAGCCTAAATCCCTCTTTGAAAATTGCTATGCATTAGTCACATTTTTCTTAAGATTGCTGTAAATAAGCCAGGAACAGGATTGTAGAACAAAGCGATATGTGAATATTTGACAAAAGCAGAAGATGTAAATTACAAAAATTTTCTAGGCGATCGCTAACCACAAACTGGAGATTTTGAGTGGATAACTATCAATGCTTTTGCTCTAGTTTTAAGTAAGTTATATTTTTGTTGAGAAAGATTCGGGTAATGGATAGCCTAAAAAAAGAGAAGTGAATATATTGCATACCAACGCAAAAACTAAAGCATTAAACAATCCGGTTGACAATTGTCCACACTTCTCCATCAGAGCGGACATAGGGAACAGAGATTGTCTTAAAGCCAGTAATAAAGGGCTTGTAATAAATCTGCCAATACATTGGACTCAGTTGATTGGCACAAGCCTTAAGAAAACGGACTTCTGCGGCCAGTTCACTTGCTAGTTGATTGATGCGTTCAGCATGAACCTGAGCCACTTCTTTCGCTTCCTCTAGCTGCTGCTGTAGGATAAGTTGTTTGGATTCACCTTGCCAACGCACTAACTTACCTTGTTTTTGTTTGATCTTGCCTTCTAAAGCGGCGATCGCTGCATCTATGCCTTGGAGTTCAACTGATAATTGGGCATTTTCTCTGGCTTGACGGCGGTAAGCTTCCACCATCGCCTGGGGTGAATCATTCTCGCCAGAGATGACATTATTTTTTATAGTAAGTGCGGCGCGTTCTTCTAAAAGAGCTTGAATTTGAGAGTTAAGCGCCGCTATTTCAGCCTGAGTTTGCTCCATAAATCGAGTTATTAAGTGCTGAGTAAAATATTAAAAACTTTTTGCGCCTTGGGTATCTAAAGAAAGCGATCGCACCTCGGCTGTAATTCCTTCTTCTTGCCAAGCAGCTAACATCGCCGCCTCCACTTCCTTTGAGTGTAACTTATCCGCCAAAGCTAACAGTGTCGGCCCCGCACCACTAATCACCATACCATAAGCACCGGCACTAACGGCTGCGATGTTGACAGCATCATAACCAGGAATCAAGGCTTTGCGATACGGCTGATGCAATCTATCTTGCAAAGCTGTCTTTAACCATTGTCCGTTACCAGTTTCCAAGCCGCGCAACAATAAGCCCAAATGGGCGGTATTGAAAATCGCATCAGCACGACTTACCTCAGTTGGCAGAACGCCTCGCGCCTCTGAAGTGGAAAGTTCAAAATTAGGAATAGCTACAATTGGCACAACATCTTTATGCCAGGGAACATCACAAATTTCCCAACCTGCGCCACTAGTAGCAGCGAGACGACATCCTCCCAACAAGGCTGGAACTACATTATCAGGATGTCCTTCCATTGCGATCGCTAACTCCATCACCTGCGACTGAGACAGAGTAGCACCCTCAAGTTGATTAGCCGCAACCAACCCACCAACAATTGCTGTCGCCGAACTACCCAAACCCCGCGCCAACGGGACGCCTAACTTAATCTCTATTTTCACAGTTGGCGGTGTTTGCTCTATGTGTTGATAGAACTTGACAAACGCTTGGTAAAGGAGATTGCTTTCATCAGTTTGGACTCGTTCAGCTTCGGTACCAGTGACATGAATAATTAACCCACTTTCTTCCAGGCGAGTGAACTTGAACTCGTTGTACAGCTTTAAAGCTGCACCGATGCAATCAAAACCTGGCCCCAAATTCGCAGTTGTGGCGGGAACGCTAACAGTGATGGTAGAAACAACAGACATTGGCAAAACTCACTAATCATCAACTAGCATCCCATGTAAAGGGTTGATTTGCTCATGAATTATGGTAGTTTTTTGTATGTAAGTTGCTAAATTGAGGTTCAAGAATACTGATTGAATGCAGTGTATCAGCCTAAAGCTGTTCTAAACAGAGAAAAAGTCGATTATATCTGCTGCTAAACCCAACTTAAAGTATCCTCATTGATGGTTTAAAATGTATTTAACACGGTTAAAAAATCATCTGAAGAGTAAAAATATTCGCATTTTGGCAGTCATAAATGATTTTTAATCACAAAGACATAAATAACGTTAGTAAAAATATTATTTTTACACTTGCACATTGATAATAGTTTTAATTACTATTTTTTCTAAAATTCAGCAAGCATATATTTTAATATCAAGTATTATGGCTTTTTACGTATTGATTCTAAAAGAAAAGGAGGATGATATCGGCGTCACTTACCGCTTTGGCCCACATGAAGATCGTCTCGGCTCTTTGTGGATAAATAAATTTAGTGGAGAAATTAAGGAACTTCAAGAAGCACCAGAGCAAAACTCGCAGGCGTTTTTTCAACGAGCAGCAGTAAAGGTTTGGCAAGATTGGAAAAAAGGATCTTTCCCAGAAAAAACATGTTGGGCATCCTGAGATTGATTGGGGATTGATAGCCTATCCACAGTGATAGGCTATCAATACTTTGTTCTTCCTCAGAAAGATACCTAGAAGTTCTCGAAGTTAGCTATTGCTGTTTCCACAGAAGAAAAGATTACTTCAAAGTTCCTAAAACGGGCGCTACCTCAACCTCGGAAATTTGCGGAACTAAAAGTCCTTTAGCATAAATCTGGGGATTGCTTTGCGAGACTATGGCATAAGACTGGCGAAGATTAGCATTGACTGCAACGGTCTTCACGTCGTACATCTGCATCGCCATCTTGGGATAAAAACCAATACCAATAATCATCAGCAGAAAACAGGCGGCGATAAATACCTCACGAGGTCTAGCATCCTCGTAGACTGCATCTTCTGGCACGAGACAGTCTGTACCAAAACAAACTGTTCCCTCATCTTCTCGATTTTCCAAGCCTGCATTATTAATGTCGCATAGCAGCGCTGCGTCTTTACCATAAAATACTTCTCGCAGCATGGAAAGTAGATAAATCGGTGTGAGGATAACTCCAACTGCGGCGAGAAAAACTGTGACGGTGCAGAAAGTCGAACTGTAAACGTCACTGCTTGTCATCCCAACAAATACCGAGAGTTCGCCAGCAAAACCGCTCATACCGGGAAGTGCCAGGGATGCCATCGCTCCGATTGTAAATAGGGCAAAGACTTTGGGCATGGCTTGACCAATACCGCCCATATCTTTCATTACCATTGTGTGGGTGCGATCGTAAGTAACACCTGCTAAGAAGAACAGCACCGATGCAATCAAACCATGCGAAATCATTTGCAACATCGCACCGTTGATTCCCAAATCAGTGAAGGACGCAATCCCAAGCAGTACAAACCCCATGTGAGAAATCGACGAATAAGCTAAACGCCGCTTCATATTGGTCTGAGCAAAGGAGTTCAATGCACCATAAATAATGTTGACAACACCCAAAATGGCTAGAACTGGTGCAAAATAAATGTGCGCATCGGGAAGTAGTTCCAGATTCAGGCGAATCAGTCCATATCCGCCCATCTTCAGCAATACACCAGCTAATATCATTGATACAGGAGAAGATGCTTCGCCGTGGGCATCGGGCAACCAAGTATGCATGGGGAAAACAGCAAGCTTGACACCAAATGCAATCAACAATCCTGCATAAAGTAGTAGTTGTAGATTAAGGGGATATTCTTTGCTGGCGAGGGCGGTGATGTCAAATGTCATATCACCGCCGCCGTATAGCCCCATTGCTAGGGCTGCCACTAAAATAAATATAGAAGCTGCTGCGGTATACAACAAAAATTTTGTCGCTGCATAACGACGCCTTTGCCCACCCCAAATGCAGACTAGTAGATAGACGGGAATCAACTCTACTTCCCACATAATGAAAAATAGCAGCAAGTCTTTGGCAACAAACACCCCTACTTGTGCCGAATACAGTACCAGCATCAAAAAATAGAAGAGGCGGGGTCGGCGATCGACTTGCCAAGCGGAAAATATCGAGAGTGTGGTGACAAATCCGGCTAAAAGCACAAGTGGCGCTGAAAGCCCATCGACTGATACCGCCCAGTTAAAACCTAACTGAGGCACCCAGGCATAATTTTCCACCATTTGAAAACTAGCACTGCTGGCATCGTAATGCTTCCAAAAGGCATAGCACATTAATGCAAAATCTGCAATACCTACACCTAGTGCATACCACCGCACGCGCTTACCATCTTTATCAGGCAACACAGGGATGAGCAGAGAAGCAACAAGCGGCAGTAAGACAATCGCGGTAAGCCAGGGAAATTGATCCGCTATCATGTATGTATAGAAAAATACTTATCTAGTCAATTATGTCATTCTACTAAACTTTGTAACAATTTCTTCATAAATCTTTGTCCCAGTTAACTGCTTTGGCCAAAAAACAATTTACTGGAGACTGGGAAAGAAATATTTTTATTTGTTAAGTGTTCTTGTGTACGCAGTTGATGATGGTTACTTACTTGCTTACGGTACTAATCCCGCCCGCAAAGCACGGACAGCAGCTTGTGTCCGGTCAGCAACACAGAGTTTATTGAGAATACCTCGAACATGAGTTTTGACAGTACCGACTGTCAAATAGAGCCTTTTGGCAATTTCTGCATTGTCACAGCCAGCGACAATCAACTCTAAAACATCCATTTCTCTATGAGTTAAAGGATAGCTGACTATACTTTTCTCAACATCTGGGTCAATACCTTCAATCAAAACTCTTTTTCCAGATGCACCTCTGTTGCCATCGGGGAAATCTTGACGTATTTGTTGTAGTACAAGGTCTGCGATCGCTGGATCGATCCATGAGCTACCTGCATAAGTAGTTTGCACAGCCTCTACTAGTTTCTCTGTTTCTATATCCTTCATGCAATAAGAATCTGCACCTGCTGCAAACGCTGCTAAAACTGCTTGTTCGCTATTTTGCATCGTTAAAATTAGCAGCTTTGTTGTGTAGTCCTCATTCTCTGCCTGATGTTGCCTAAATGTGCGTGTTAGCTCAATGCCATCCATATCAGGCAAACCAATGTCAATAGTAGCAACATCCGGCTTGAGAGTTTTCAGAAGCTTGATACCATCAGCTGCATTGGCTGCTTCACCAACAATGTTAAACTCTGGCTGAGTTTGTAAGGCAGACCGCAAGCCGATTCTTGTCAGGTTGTGATCTTCAATCACAAGGATCTTGATTTCACTCATAGTTGCTTAACTTTACTGTTATTTATCTAAAGTACAGATTAAAATAATCTCGTTCTTCTATTCGGGATCTTATACAAAAAGCAATGCGTTTGGCATTATTACCTGAAGTTCATCTACCATTAGACATAAATAACCTTATCTTGTAAGCCTTTCTAAGGCAAGAGTTCCGATATGACAATATAAAAATTTAATCAAAAAATATTTTTATACATTAACCTAACGCTGGATGTTTTATGCTAAACAATTTTTCATAAAAAATCTGGTAGCAAGTAGAAACAGGTGATTATTAAGTAGTTAGCCTTACTTTAAGCGGTATTATGCACATAAAAGGGACTAAAATAACTCACTTTAGCACCCAGGCACTCATATTAATTGGATAATTCAGGCGGCTAATATACTTATAAAAAAGTAATTTATTGAATAATATAGTACACTCAACAAAGTAGAAGTAAGTTTAATTACGTATAAAATAGTTATTTAACTCAGGAAACTCTAAAAGAAAATGTTAATCCTTAATAATCTCAGCGCTGGTGAAGTAAGCTATTACTAGATTTGCTAGGGATAGCCAAGCACTTCTTTTTTATTTAGCCATGTCTTTACCTAAAACTGTCAAAAAAGATAAAATTCTCGTTGTCGATGATATTTTTGACAATCTACTGGTCTTAGAAGCAGTCCTAGAAGATGAGGACTATGAAATTAGCTTGGTAGAAGATAGTAAGATTGCTCTGGCTATGGTTGAAGAGTCACCGCCAGACATAATTCTCTTAGATGTGATGATGCCGGAGCTAGATGGTTATGAATTTACTCGGCGCATCCGACAAAATCAGGCGTTGCCCTTTATCCCGATTCTGCTGCTTACGGCTCACTATGAGTCTAGCGTTGTTGAAGGATTAGACGCTGGTGCAGATGACTTCATTCGCAAACCATTCGATCCTGATGAACTACATGCAAGGGTGCGATCGCTCCTGCGCCTCAAGCATAGTATCGACGAACGAGATCAGATGGCGAATCTCCGAGCGGATTTTGTCTCCCGTTTTACTCACGACTTACGCATTCCCCTAGTAGCCTCCAACCGCGTCTTAAAATTATTGCTGGAAGGCAGGTTTTGCGATGTTTCGCCACAATTGCAAGAAATAATTAATACCATGATTGGCAGCAATCAAGACCTGCTGGAAATGGTAAATACCTTGTTAGAAGTTTATCGTCATGAAGCGGGCTGTAAAACATTAAAGATTTCTCCCTGCAATATTCAGGAATTAGTTGGTGAGGTTGCGCAAGAATTAACTCCTTTAGCTGAAGAAAAAGGATTAGCTGTAAACATCGATCGAGATGAAACTGCAAGCACCATTATGGGCGATCGCGTAGAACTGCGGCGAGTTTTGACAAATCTCATTGGCAATGCTATCAAATTTACAGACAAAGGCTCTGTAAATATTCACTGTTATCTGACTCCGCTAGCTGTAAATATTGATATCCAAGATACAGGGCCAGGAATTTCTAAACCAGATCAGGCAATATTATTCGAGCGATTTCGTCAAGGAAAACACCAACGTTCTGGTAGTGGCTTGGGACTATATCTTTCTCGCTGTATTATCGAAGCACATCAAGGCACAATCGATGTGACATCTGAACCAGGTAAGGGTAGTACATTTACTATCCGCCTACCTTTAGATAACAAAAACTAAAATTAGGCTGACAAAAAATTATTACCGATCGATTTCTGGAACAATCTCAGGACGTTCTTTATCTTCCCAACCTACAGGACGTTTGGAATTGTACCAGGCAATTGATCCTATAGTCGTAGCAGCGAGAAAGCCTAATCCTAATAAAGCTGTCAGTATAATAGAATAAGTAGAGTTATCTTGTGACGTGAACGAGATGTCTGTTAAAAGATAGGTAAATATAATATTAATCATAAATTAGCACCTTTGAAAAATTCAGTAATACATTGATAATTTTTTGGCGATCGCTATTGTGAAAATGCCTAAAAATCTTAGTTAAAAAACAGAATTGATAAAGGGAGAAGGTTCAGTAAATAATTATTTAACTTAAACCTTCTTCCTAAATAAAATTCCACCTATTACACTATCGCCAGAATCTAGTTATTTAAGCAACTTGTTACAGCGAGAAAAACCTCGATCGCGCTGTACTATTCTAAAGTCTTTTTAACTTCATCTTTGATATTTTCAGCGGTGTGGCGGACTTGGGATTCAGCTTGTTTAGCTTTACCTTCAGCTTTATCTTTAGGATCGCCAGTTACTTCGCCAACTGCCTCTTGTACTTTACCTTCGACGTTTTTAGCAAAAGCTTTTGCTCTATCTTCGATACTCATATTATTTGCTCCTAAAAGATGTTACGTAGTTGTTAGTTATTGCTTGCTTGAAAAGCCCTGCAATATCTATACATTAGTTTTAAATAACTTTTGATTCTTCTATCTGACGATGTTTTTATGATAAATATTTGTGTCCATTGTACATAGTTATTTAACCTTGAAATTCATCTTTAGAAATTTAAGTAATATCCAAAAGAGGGAAAGGTATCATTATATTGTTCTATCTTGAGACAAAATAATTTATAACTTAAGGTAGATAGTGATGCTGATAACCTACAACTTGGCTTATTACCGCTGGATATGGTAAATATGTCAACAGGGTGCGGAGGCTTTCAACTTGGTGTAGATAGTGCAGTATTAGCGAGTCCGTGTATTCAATTCTGGGTAAATGAGAGGAGATGGTTCAAAATAGACATCTCCGAAAACAGTTAAAGCCTTTGTGTGGCTAGGCTGTAGCCCGTAAATGCAATCATCTTAAATTAGTTAGTCTGTACGATAAAAT